>NZ_JBHYGW010000003.1:0-67500 GCF_042738015.1 Lentzea sp. NPDC059081 | reverse complement strand
GGGCACGACCCCGGCCAGCGACGCGCCCCCCGCGCAGTCGGCAGTGTCACCAAACGCCCAGACGGGCACCCCCTAGCCCCCCCCCTCCCCCCCTCCCGTCACCTGCGTCCGGCATCGCGTGCCGGGCTTGTCACTGCGCCGGAGCTGCGTGCACGATCACGTTGTCGCGGGTGCCGCACGTGATCAGCCGCAGCCCCTCCTCCTTCTCGTCCCGCGCGACGGCTTCGGCGAAGAAGTCGTCGCGGATCACCCTTTCCGTGCGGGACACGGTGAAGCGGGCGAGCGTACCGTCCTTCTTGGACACTTCGACGACGTCGCCCTGGGACAGGTCGTTCAACCGGTAGAAGACGCCTCTGGCCTTGTTGCTCTCGATCCGTCCGACGATGATCCACTGCTTGGCGTGCGTCTGGTGCCAGCCTGCCTGCATGCCCTCGTTGGCCGGCGGCATCTCGACCACGCCCTGCGCGTCGAGCCCGAGCGCGACCAACGAGGACCGCACGCCGATCCGCTCGATCCGCAGTTCCACCGGGTCGGAGGTACCGAGCGGCGACACCACCGGCGGCGGAGCTGCCTCGCTCGTCGCCGCCGACGGCTTCGGTGCCGGGCCCTGTGAACAGGCGGTGGCCAATGCCACGGTCAGCACCGCGATCAAGACACGAGTCCCCACGAACCTATTGACGCACATCCGGTGGGTTCGTTGCTCGTCCAATCCAGACTGATCGAGAACCGGTACCTTTCCCGGCTCGGATCAGCCGGTGCCGCCCACACCGGTCCGCGAAGCGCCCTTCGGCTGCACGACCGGCGCCTTCGACCGCGGGCACGCCGCTGTCCACTTCGGACGCCGCCGGCGACGGCGGTGTGGTGGGTATGACCACGCGTGTCCGAGGCAAGGTTGCCGTCGTCACCTAGGGCGTGTCCTGCGGATCTTTCTCATGATCGTGTGCAGATGATGGTCTGTGGTCGGACGTGGTGAGCTGACGGACAAGGCCTGGGCGGTGATCGAACCGTTGCTGCCCGCGCAGAGCGGGCAGCGCGGTGGCCGGTGGCGTAGCCACCGGCAGGTGATCAACGCGATCCTGTGGAAGGAACGCACCGGTGCGCCCTGGCGTGACCTGCCCGAACGCTATGGGCCGTGGAAGACCGCGCACGAGCGGCTGCGCAAGTGGACCGCGGACGGGACGTGGGACCGGATCCTGGAGCACGTGATCATCAAAGACGACTCACTCGGGACGCTGCAGGACAATGTGGCGTTCGTCGTCAGCGTCGACTCCACCAGTGTCCGGGCGCATCAGCACGCGGCCGGGGCCCGGAAAAAGGGGGCTGCGCGGACTGGATCGAAGCCCTCGCCGTCGACGGGGAATGCCTCGGACGCTCCCGCGGAGGACTGACCACCAAACTCCACCTGGCCGTCGACGCCAACGGGTTGCCGCTGGCGGTGATCCTCACCCCAGGGCAGGCCGGCGACAACCCGCAACTGCTGCCGCTGCTCGACGACATCCGCGACATCGACGTCGACGGGCAACGAGTGCGGGTGGGGCGGGTGATCGCCGACAAGGCTTACACCCACCAGAGCACCCGCATCGCGTTACGGCAGCAACGGATCAAGGTCACCATCCCTGAACGCATCGACCAGATCGCCCGCCGCAAGGCCAAGGGCTCGGCCGGTGGCAGGCCACCGGCCTTCGACCCCGATCTCTACAAGCTGCGCAATGTGGTCGAGCGCTGCTTCAACCGGCTCAAGCAGTTCCGCGGCCTGGCAACCCGGTTCGCGAAACGAGCCGCCTACCACCGCGCCGAGATCATCCTGGCCTGCATCGTCCTCCACTTGAGGTGAAGATCCGCAGGACACTCCCTAGTCGAGATCGTCGTGCCGCATCAGCTGGCGGCCGGCCTCCGTGATGGAGCCCGTGAGCGACGGGTAGACCGAGAACGTCGTGGCGAGGTGCTCGACCGTGAGCTGGTTCTGCACGGCCATCGCGATCGGCAGGATGAGCTCGCTCGCGTTCGGGGCCACGACGACGCCGCCGATGACCACGCCGGTGGCCGGGCGGCAGAACAGCTTCACGAAGCCGCGGCGCAACCCCTCCATCTTGGCGCGGGGGTTCGTGGCGAGCGGCAGCATGATCGTGCGGGCGGGGACCTCGCCCGAGTCGATCGCCTGCTGGCTGATGCCGACGCTCGCGATCTCCGGGTTGGTGAAGACGTTCGCGGCGACGGTCTTGAGCTTGATCGGGCTGACGCCCTCGCCCAGCGCGTGCCACATCGCGATGCGGCCCTGCATGGCGGCGACGGACGCGAGCAGCAGCACACCGGTGCAGTCGCCGGCCGCGTAGACGCCGCTGACGTTGGTCCTGCTCACCCGGTCGACGGGGATGTAGCCGCCGCGCCCGAGCTCGATGCCGATCTTGTCGAGGCCGATGTCGGTGGTGTTGGGCACCGAGCCGACGGTCATCAGGGCGTGCGACGCCTCGATCGTGCGACCGTCTTCCAGGTGGATCAGCACGCCGTCGCCGGTGTTCTCGACCTTGTCCGCGCGGGCGTGCTTGACGACGGCCGTGCCGCGCTCGGCGAACACGTCCTCGAGCACCGCGGCCGCGTCGGCGTCCTCGTGGGGGAGCACCCGGTCCCGGCTGGAGACCATCGTCACCTTCACGCCCATCTCGGTGTAGGCGCTGGCGAACTCGACACCGGTGACGCCGGACCCGATCACCGCGAGGTGTTCGGGCAGCTCGGGGAGGTCGTAGATCTGCCGCCAGGTGAGGATGCGCTTGCCGTCGGGCTCCGCGCCCTGCAACACGCGCGGCGTGGCGCCCGTTGCGATGAGCACCACATCGGCGTCGAGGACCTCCTCGGTCCCGTCCACGCCGATGGCGACGACCTGGTGCTGCGCGAGCCCGCGCGAGTCGTCGGCGAACTTCGCCCGGCCGTTGATCAGCCGGACACCCTCGCGCTGCAGCCGCGCCCGCACGTCCGCGGACTGGGCGAGAGCGAGGCCCTTCACCCGACCGTGTACGACCGGTAGGTCGACCGCGGCGGCCTCGTTGTTGGTCTGAATGCCCAGCTCACCGGCGTTGCGGAAGGCGCTGCGAGCCCCCGCCGACGCGATGAAGGTCTTGGACGGCACGCAGTCGTACAACACGCACGCGCCACCGGCCCCGTCGTTCTCCACCACGGTCACGTCGGCGCCGTGCTGCGCCGCGACCAGGGCTGCCTCGTAACCTGCGGGTCCGCCGCCCATGATGACGATGCGGGTCACGATCAGTTCCCTTCTGCGTGCTTGCTGGCCGGCACAACCGTACGCGTTGCCCGAATCGCGCGTGTCGTCAGTACCGAAAGCTGATCGTCGGGTCGCTACGCTGTCGGACGTGCCGCTCTATGCCGCGTACGGGTCGAACATGGATCCGAACCAGATGATGGAGCGAGCCCCGTACTCCCCGCTCGCGGGGACCGGCTGGCTCGTCGGTTGGCGTCTGACGTTCGGTGGCGAGGACCTCGGCTGGGAAGGCGCCCTCGCGACGATCGTCGAGGAGCCCGACCAGCAGACGTTCTGCGTGCTCTACGACGTCTCCCCGCGCGACGAGTCGCGCCTGGACCGCTGGGAGGGCGCGCTCGGCCTGTACAAGAAGATCCGGCTGCGCGTGCAGACCCTCGAGGGGTCCGTGGTGGCGTGGCTCTACGTGCTGGACGCCTACGAGGGCGGGTTGCCGTCCGCCCGGTACATCGGTGTGGTCGCCGATGCCGCCGAGGCCGCTGGGGCGCCGGACGACTACGTGAACGACCTGCGGACTCGGCCCTGTCAGGGGATCGGGCCGTGATCGTGGCTGGTCACGCCGGGGGCTGACGGCAAGCGGGGACGTCGAGTTCCGGCGTGGTTGCGTGTCGCGACTTCGTCGCGAGGCGATTGGTTGCGTCATCACCGCTGCCCAGCCGGGTTCGGGAAGACTGCACGCCTTCGGCATCGCTCGGCCTCGCCGCGGCCTCCGAGGCCGCGACACGCCCGGCCGTCCGCGCTACTTCGAACCCGTCGCCTCCGCCAGCAGCTCCACCAGGTGGTGGTGCATGCGCCGGTAGTCCACCGGCGTGATCGTCGACCAGGGCTGCTGTCCCTCGGTCCCGCGGCGCATCTGCAGGTAGCGGCCCTTCGGGGTGTCGTAGAACGCCACCACGCGGTCCGGGCGCACGCGCTTGCCCCACTTGTCGCGGGCGGCGGCGCCGAACTGGCCCCTGTTCGTGGCGTCGCGGACCATCTCGGCCAGGGTGAGGGCGTCGTCGTCGCGCAGGCTGCCTCGGAGTGCCTCGGCCAGTTCCTCGGGGGAGGCGGCTGAGGCGGCTGCTGCGTCCAGGTCGGTGGAGGGCAAGGTGATCGAGTGGCCTTCGCCCGCCTGGGCCGTGGGGAGTGCGGTCAGGGCCTCGCGAGGCAGTCCGTCGGCTTCGGCGGGGCGCAGGACCAGCTGGCCGCTGTCCAGGACCGCCAGCACGCCCGCCTGGCCCTTGCCGGCGGCCAGGACGCGGACGCTGCGCTCGTTCAGCCACATGCGGGCGTCGATCTCCTGCTGCGGGCGGTTCAGCACGTGCAGCAGGTCTTCCAGGGTCGGGTCCAGGGAACGCGGGCCGCCCAGGCCGCGGGCTCCCAGCTGGCGCCAGACCTGGTCCTCGATGCCCCGGCGCTCCTCGCGGGTCTTGCCCGGCGAGGGCACCTTGAGCACGAGCGGCATCGTCTCCAGGCCCAGGTGCTCCCAGAGGACGTCGAACTCCAGCGTGGAGATGATCACCGGGTCGCGCGTGTCGCTCGTCCCGGCGTCCAAGCCGAACAGGGTCATCAGTCGGTCGAGCTCTCCCCGATCACGGGCAGCGAGTAGCTGCCGACGCCGTAGATGTCGTCGCGTTCGCGCAGGTAGTCGGCGGCCTTGTGCTCCAGGTCCTCCTCGTCCTCACCCTTGCGCGGCCCCATGCCGCCGAAGGGGTCGAACGACTGCGGCATCGGCACGGCCCTGCGGTGGATCTGGTCGCCGTTCTGCGAACCGACCGTGCCCATCGGGCCCATGGCGGAGCCCGCCGCGTTGGCGACGCTCGCCGTGTGGCCCTGGTTCATGACCGTGCCCATCGCGGCACCGGACGACATCGTGGCGCCGTCCTCCATGAACTTCGCCTGCTCGGCGCCGCCGTTCTGCGAGCTCGACCGGCTGCCGGAGCGCTGGCCTGGCAGGCCGACGCCCGCGGTGCCCGTGCCACCGGGACCGCCGGTGTTCGTCGTGATCGTGGTCGACAGGTGCTTCGTGTTCGAGACCGGCGTCGACGTGCTGGAGGTGCGCGTCGTGGAACCCGGCGTCGACGTGGTGCGCGGCGGGGTCGTGGTCGACCCGCGCGTGCCCGAGCCGTTGCGGCCGCCCGTGACGGCGCCGTTGGAGCCGTGCGGGCCGACGCCCCAGACACCGGCCGTGCCGATGTGCGCGCCGCCGCCGTGCGTCACGCCCGTGCCGCTGATCTGCAGCTGCGGCGGCTGGCTGAACTGGCCGAGCGTCGAGGTGTTCGCCGTCGTGGACGACGCGTAGGTGGTCATGACCTCACGGGCGCGGCGCTCGGCGGCGTCCTGGGCCGCCTCCTGCTTCTCGTGGTCGGTCTGGCCGCCGAAGAGGTGGGTGAGGCCGGTGACCAGGGCACCCGGCTGCTCCGCGGTCACGTTGACCGGGGCCGGCATGTCCGCACGGGCCTTCGAGACGTAGCCGGCCTGCAGCTCGGCCGAGTAGCGCATGACGTCCGCGCCGGTGCGCGCGCTGTCGGCCCACGACGCGATCGGGTTCAGGCCCGCCTGCGCGAGGTCGGCCGCCTTGCCGGACCACTTGGCGCCGGACAGCGTGATGCCGCTGTGCAGGTCGTCGTTGATCTCGGTCAGCGCTGCCGACACGCCCTGCCAGCGCTCCATCGACGTGAACGACGCCGCGGGGCCCGGACCTGCGTGGATGCGCTCGTACAGCTCCTTGTGGCTGTATCCCTGCCAGCGGTGATCGGCCATGGTCAGCACCCGCTCTTGTTCAGCATGCCGGTGTTGTCGCCCTCGACCACGTTGTACTGCCGCTCGATCTGGTTGAGGTTGTCCATCGCGGTCTTGAGCTGACGCTGGTAGTTCAGCAGCGCCTGCAGGGCCGAGTCGCCGTCGGCGATCGACCGGTCGTTGAACTTCTCGGCGGCCTCGGCGCTCACCGGGTCACCCGCCCACGGGCGGACGCGGAACTCCGTGATGGCCATCTCGATCTGCTTGTCGAGCTTCGTCAGCGCGGCCGAGAACGTGTTGCGCAACGCCGGGATGGCCTCCGGTTCCACGTTCAGCTGATGCTGGACGGGTGGCGAGGAGTCAGCCCCGCTGCGTCCTCCTGGCGGCATCGCGAAACCTCCGGCGGTCGTGCGTACAAGCGCGTCGTCACTCTATCCACCCAAGGTAACGCTGTGGAGTGCGATCAGTGACATCCGCCCGTGTGGGTCAGCGCTTCTGGAGCAAAGTGGCCATCACGGCCTCTGCCACCCGAAGGGCGCCGAGGCACAGGTGGTCCTGCGGCACGGCGGTCGAGTTGCCGCCGTCGCGGAACATGACGTCGACGAACTGCCCATTCGCAACGTCTATTTCCACATTGCAGACGTCGTGCACGTCGGGTGTGCGGACAGTGATCGCCGCGAACCCCTCGATCGTCCCGACCGTGTAATCGACCTGGGCGTTCTCCGAGAGCCACACGTCGGCCCCCGACGCGAGCACGAGTGCGATCCTCGCCACATTCCCGCTCGTCGTGCTCCGGATCGTGCACGCCTTGGCCCCGCCGAAGCTCGTCTCGACGTACGCGCTGGGCGGGTTGTCGAGGCTCAGCGCCATGAGCTGGTCCGGCGAGAGGATCGCGCACGGCTCCACCGCGTCGAGCGGTACCTCACGCGGCCGCTGGGGGAAGTCCATCCGCGAGACCGACGTGGTCGGTGGAGGGGGCGGTGGCGGCGGTGTGGTCAGCGAGCTCTGCCGCGGCACGGCCGTGCATCCGGCCACTGCCACCGCGACGATCAGGAGCGCCGGGGTCCGCATGGCGGGTCACGGTAGCTGCTCGGGCACCGGGTCCGTGGCCAGCCGTGACCACTGCAACTCGTCGACGTGCTGGTCATCGATGACATCGCTGCCGCGAAGACGACCCTCCAGGGTGAACCCGCACTTCTCGGGGACCCGCTGCGAGGACGTGTTGAACACGGCGTGCTTGTAGACGATCCGCTGCATCTCCCCCGGACCGAACACCCAGCCCAGCGCGGCGTCGAGCGCCCGCGGCAGGACGCCCTTGCCGCGGTGGGCGGGGTGGGTCCAGCAGGTGACCTCGGCGGAGGAGAGGTGACGGTCGATGTTGTGGAAGATGAGCCCGGCCACCAGGTCGCCGCTGACCGCGTCGCACACCGCCCACGAGAAGCGGTAACCCTTCTCCCAGCCCATGGTCATGAACTGGATGAACATCTCCGCGGCCGGCGGGCCGCTGATGATCATGCGGTTCATGTACCGGGCGGTCGACGGGTCCGCGTGGATCTCGACGAGCGCTGCCACGTCGCTGATGCGGTCGTCGTTGCGGAAGGCGCGCAGGTAGTACTCGCCCGCGTTGATCTCTACTGGCTCCACGCGACGACACTAGTGCTCGCTGGTGAACCCGTCGTGCCGTTCCGCCAGATCGTCGAGCTCCTCGCGGTGCGCGGAGGCCGGCGTGCCGTCGGGGGCCGTGGTCAGCTCGACGACCCAGTCCACGTCCTCGGCGTCGTCCTCGCCCGCCAGCATGTCCCGGTGCACCTCGCACGGGCCCCAGCCGTCCTCGAGCAACGACGAGGCCAGCTCCTCGGCCTCGTCGCGGTCCGGGAGGACCAGCAGCACGGTCGCGGGGATCAGGCCGCGCACCGCGAGCGCCGTCCGCAACGTCGCCGTGTCCGGCACGTGCACGCCGTCGAGTCCCGCCTCCCGCGCGGCGGCCGCGTTCTCGGCCGTGTCGTCGCAGAACACGCCGGTCGAGTAGCCGAACTCGGCGAGCACCCGGCGGTAGATCGCGGGGTCGGGCTTCGCGAGGCCCAGCCGGGACGAGTTGAAGACCGCGTCGACCTCGGTGTCGATCTCGGTGTCGGAGTGAGCCGTGTCGGACAGCACCGCGACGAAGCACTGCTGCTTGGCCGTGCGCACCAACGCCAGCGCCTCGGGGATCGCCGCACCGCCCACCGTGCGCAGCACGCCGTCGAGGCCCAGCAGCAGCAACGGTTTCAGCGCCGGCGTCCGTTCCACTGACCCCACAGCAGTGCCACCGCGGGGATGAGCAGGAAGATCAACGGGTTCTTCACCAGCACGAAGAACGCGATCACCACGGCCACGCCCACCACCGGGATCACCGCGCCCTCCCACCGGCGGGAGGGGGCGCGGGACGGTTCGGGGAACAGCGCCATCGGGGTCGCGAACTGCGGCCGCGGGTCCGGCAGGTCGTGGAACAACGCCATCAGGTCGCCGCGGGTCTTCGCGGTGGTGATCTTCGCGGACCGGTCGCCGTACTCGGTGATGTCGATGCGGCCCGCGCTCATGTGCTCGCCGAGCACCTGCAACGCCTGCTGGCGTTCGGCGTCACCGACGCGGATGTCCCTGGACGGGTCGCTCACGCACCCAATCGTAGGTGAGCGACCCGAGGGCTCAGTCCTTCAGCTCGCAGATCACGGTGCCCTGGGTGATCGGGTCGCCGGGCGAGGCCGCCAGACCCGTCACGGTGCCGGCCTTGTGCGCCGTCACCGGGTTCTCCATCTTCATGGCCTCCAGCACGACGATCAGGTCGCCCGCCTCGACGGTCTGCCCGTCCTCGACGGCCACCTTCACGATCGTGCCCTGCATCGGCGCCGCCACCGCGTCACCGGACACGGCGGCCGAACCGCCACCCCCGCGCTTCGCCTTGGGCTTCTTCGAGGCAGCGGCGGCAGCGGGACGGGACCCCACCGCGAGGTCACCCGGCAGTGAGACTTCCAGGCGACGGCCGCCGACCTCGACCACCACGGTCTGGCGCGGCGTCTCGTCCTCGGCACCCGAAGCGCCACCGGAGAACGGCTCGATCCGGTTGTCGAACTCCGTCTCGATCCACCGGGTGTGCACGGTGAAGCCCTCGGGCTTCTCGGCGGTGAACGCCGCGTCGCGCACGATCACGCGGTGGAACGGCAGCACGGTCGCCATGCCCTCGACGACCATCTCGTCCAGCGCGCGGCGGGCACGGGCCAGGGCGTCCTCGCGGGTCTCGCCGGTGACGATCAGCTTGGCCAGCAGCGAGTCGAACTGCCCGCCGATCACCGAGCCGCTCTCGACACCGGCGTCCACGCGGACACCGGGACCGGACGGCGCGGTGAACGTGGTGACCGTGCCGGGTGCGGGCAGGAAGCCGCGACCGGCGTCCTCGCCGTTGATCCGGAACTCGATCGAGTGCGCGCGGGCGGGCGGGTCCTCGGTGTACCGGAGCTTCTCGCCCGCGGCGATGCGGAACTGCTCGCGCACCAGGTCGAGGCCCGTCGTCTCCTCCGAGACCGGGTGTTCGACCTGCAGGCGGGTGTTGACCTCGAGGAACGAGATCGACCCGTCGAGGCCGACGAGGTACTCGACGGTGCCGGCGCCGTGGTAGCCCGCCTCCAGGCAGATCGCCTTGGCGGACGAGTGGATCGTGGCGCGCTGCTCGTCGGTGAGGAACGGCGCGGGCGCCTCCTCGACCAGCTTCTGGTGGCGGCGCTGCAGCGAGCAGTCGCGGGTGCCGACGACGATCACGTTGCCGTGGGTGTCGGCGAGGACCTGCGCCTCGACGTGGCGCGGCTTGTCCAGGTAGCGCTCGACGAAGCACTCGCCGCGGCCGAACGCCGTGACGGCCTCGCGGACCGCCGAGTCGAACAGCTCGGGGATCTCCTCCTCCGTCCGCGCCACCTTCAGGCCGCGGCCGCCACCACCGAACGCCGCCTTGATCGCGACGGGCAGACCGTGCTCGCGGGCGAACGCGATGATCTCGTCGGGGCCGTTGACCGGGTCCTTGGTGCCGGGCACCAGCGGCGCGCCCGCGCGCATCGCGATGTGCCGCGCGGTCACCTTGTCGCCGAGGTCGCGGATCGCCTGCGGGGTCGGGCCGATCCACACCAGACCGGCGTCGAGCACGGCCTGGGCGAACTCGGCGTTCTCGGACAGGAAGCCGTACCCGGGGTGGACGGAGTCGGCGCCGGACTGAGCGGCGGCGTTCAGCACCTTCTCGATCGACAGGTAGCTCTCGCCGGGGGTGTTCCCGCCGAGCGCGAACGCCTCGTCGGCGAGCCGGACGAACGGCGCGTCGCGGTCGGGGTCGGCGTAGACGGCGACGCTCGTCAGACCGGCGTCACGGCAGGCGCGGATGACCCGGACGGCGATCTCACCGCGGTTGGCGATGAGGACCTTGCGCAGCGACACGGCGTCGTACCTCCTGCTGGACCGGTAATTACGGCTCTGACTGGTGCCGCAGTCTACGGAAATAGACCATCTCGGAGAGGGAGAGACGGCTCACTTCACCACGGTCGTGCGCGCATCGGCCACAATCTCGGGATGTGGGTGCGTCCAGGTCTGTGCAGGTGACCGCAGTCGTTGCTGCCTTGATCGTCATCGCGGGGCTGGCGTTCGCCTATTTCCGCAGACCGGACAACACCGATTCAGATCAATACGGCAACGACACCGGAATGCGTTGCGGCACCACCGTCTGCCAGGTCGTCATCGGCAGGTCGGTCGGCGGCGACCTCGTCGAGCTGCTCGGGGGAACGGGTGGCGGGCGCATCCGGATGAGCGGCGAGTCCGGCCCGTTCGTGTTCGAGATGACCATCGCCGAGTCCGGTGCCGTGGTGACCGACAAGTCGCTGCAGTGCGTCGACGCGCAGGTCAGCGTCTGCCTCGTGCACGGCGCGCGCGGCACCGACCTGCTCGGCGAGGTGCTGGTCCGCAAGGACGGCACGTGGTCGCGCGCGCAGGCCTACCTGGCGACCGGCGGGTTCCTCGGCCTGCACGACGTGAACGAGGACGGCACGGCGGACGTCGTCGCGGTCCAGCTCGCGTGCGACGGCCAGTGCGCCGACGCGTTCGTGCAGGTGTTCTCGGTGCTGGGACCGGACCTCGGGTGCACGACGGCGGCAGCGGCCCGCGACCAGCTCCCCGGCTGGCCGGCCCCGGCGCCGAAGATGTCGCAGCTGCGTCCCTGCGCCGACTCCTGAGACTCCGCCGTCCGGGTGGCGGACGCCGTGATCGCCCCGCGGCCGGGCTCGCCTGGTCGATGGTGGAGCCCTGGCGCTCGGGGAGGGGGCTGGATGTCGGAAGGTGTTCGGCAGCGCAGGTCGCCGGCGGGGAAGCGGTTGCAGCGCGCCACGTTCGGCGGGCTGGGGTTGCTGGTCCTCGTGTTCTTCGCGGTCGGTGTCGTCGTCGCGCCGGAGGAGCCCGGCATGTGGCGGGGGCTCGTCCTGACGGTGGTCCCGGTGGTGTGGATCCTCGTCCGCTGGGGCCGCTACCGCAGGCCGGCGAAGGTCGAGCGGTGGCAGGACGTGGTCCCGGCACTGGTGCGGTCGCGCGAGGAGTACTGCCTGGTCCTGCGGGCCTTCGGCGAGGACGGGCGGATCACCCTCCCCGACGGCGCCGGCATGAAGGCACCGCACTCCAGCTGGTTCGTGCCCAACACCACCCTGGAGCAGGTGGTCGCCAAGGCCGTGCGGCGCAGCCTCGGCTTCACGACCTACGCCATCGTCGACCAGGACCTGCGCAAGGCCCCGCCGGGACCGGTCTGGCTGCGGGCGGGAGCCGAGTGGAAGACGCCCGTGGCGGCGCTCATCGCCCGTGCCCACTCGATCGTCCTGGTCCTGCCGCCGGGCCAGGAGGTGCGGGACGGGCTGAAGTGGGAGGTCGGGCAGATCACCCGGCGGGGGTTCCAGACGAGGACGACGGTGCTGCTGCCGCCACCCCGGCACGGTCGCTGGGTCGCCGAGGGGTATCCCGAGGCGTTCCGCAGCCTGTGCGTCGTGCTCGCGACGTTCGAGAGCTTCATCGGCGAGGTCGACGACGTCGGCCCGCTCGACGTCGAGGCGCTCAGGTCGCGGATCGCGGGCACCGAGCCGCCCAGCGTCATGATCGCGAAGATGAGCCGGAAAGGTCCCTTCGACGACCCCGAGCTGGCGTGCTGGAACGCGCCGAAGCGCAAGCTCGTCGGGGACGCGACCTACCTGGAGGCGCTGCACAAGCAGGGCGTCCTCTGGTCCACCGAGGCCGAGCTCTCCGGGTTCGGCTTCGACGCGCGCTATCCGGAGCCCTGGCCACCGGTGGACTGAGGGGGCGAAGACCGCTCTTCGCCCCCTGGACCATCAGGCGTTGACGAGGTCCTTCTCGGCCGGAGCGGCGGGCTCCTCGATCAGGTTCTCGCTGCGCGCCACGACCACCGGGACGGTGATCTGACCGGCCACGTTGGTCGCGGTCCTCATCATGTCCAGGATCGGGTCGATCGCGTAGACCACGGCCACACCGGTCGCGATCACGGCCGGCGGCAGCCCGACGACGCTCAGGGTCAGCGTGAGCATCGTGTACCAGCCGGTCGTGCCGGCGGTCGCGAGAGCGCCGAAGACCGCGACGAGCACGATGGCGACGTACTGCCACACCGAGAGCTGGATGCCGAACAGGTTCGCGATGAAGATCGTCGCGACGGCCGGGTAGACCGCGGCGCAGCCGTCCATCTTGGTCGTGGTGGCCAGCGGCACGGCGAAGTTCGCGTACTCCTGCGGCACGCCGAGGTCGGTGGCGGCCTTGCGGGACAGCGGCAGCGTGGCGCCCGACGAGCGGGACACGAACGCGAACTGCAGCGCGGTGCCGGCCTTGCGGAAGAACTCGACCGGCGAGGTCTTGCCGACGAACTTCAGCAGGATCGGGTAGACCACGAACAGCACCAGCGCCGAACCCAGGTACACGGCCAGGATCAGCGAGAACAGCGGCTTCACGAACGAGTTGCCGTAGGACGCCACCGCGTTGCCGATGAGGCCGAAGATGCCGATCGGCGCCAGCAGGATGATCCAGCCGACGACCTTCTGGATGATGTCGAAGAACGAGCGCACGAGGTTCGTGAACGGCGCGGCCTTGTCACCCAGCGCGTAGGCGGCGAAGCCGACCAGCACGGCGATGAACACGACCTGCAGCACCTCGCCCTCGGTGAAGGCGCTGAAGATGTTGGTCGGCACGAGGTTGTCGAGCAGCGCCTGCCACGAGCCGGACGCCCGCTTGGCGAGCTTGTCGACGGCACCGGCGGCGGGCTCGATCTGGACGCCCTGGCCGAGCCGGAAGACCGACGCGACCGCGATGCCGATCAGCACCGCGATGAACGACGTGATGGCGAACCACAGGAACGTCTTGCCGCCGAGCCGGGCGGCGGTGCGGCCGCCGCCGAGGTTCCGCAGCGACGCGATGCCGACGACGATCGCCGTGAACACCAGCGGGATGACGGTGAGCTGCAGCAACGCCGTGAAGGTGGAGCCGATCTTGGCGAGCACGGGCGCGAGCCACGTGCCCTTGCCGAGCCAGCCGGCGAGCGCGCCGAGCACGAGGGCGCCGAGGACGGTGAAGCCGAAGACCTTCGGCTTGCGGTATGTCTGGACGAACGACACAGGGATCTCCTGCACAGGGGTGGCGGAAAAGGGGCTGAGGGGAGCTCTTAGCTCCGACAGCCCGCGCTCGTCCTGCGTGCGAGGTCGATGTGCCTGCGCCGCGTCAAGTACTCGTTCACCACTTGCCCCCAACGCTCGCGGTGAGGGCAGTCTTCCCTGATCAGGTGAACTGTGACCAGGGTCTACCAGAGTGTGGACACAGGAACACCCAGCCGGCCGAGCAGCCGGCGGGTGAGGGGCAGGCTGATGCCGATCACGGACGTGTGGTCGCCCTCGATGCCGTCGATGAACCAGCCGCCGAGCCCGTCGATCGTGAAGCCTCCGGCGACGTGCAACGGCTCACCGGTCGCGATGTACGCCTCCAGCTCCTCGTCCGACGGCGTGCCGAACCGCACGGTCGTCGACTCGGCGGCCGAGGCGCGGTCCACGACCACGCCCCCGGACACCTTCAGCACGGTGTGGCCGGTGATCAGCACGCCGCTCTTGCCCGCGACCCGGCGCCACCGCTCGCGCGCGACCTCGGCCGTGCCGGGCTTGCCGACGAGCTCACCCTCGAACAACAGCATCGAGTCGCAGCCGATGACCACGCACTCGTCGTCGTGCTCGATGGCCTCTGCCTTCGCCGCCGACAGCGCGACGACCGTCTCCTCGGGCGTGGGGTTGTCGAGCGACGCGACCAGCGCGTCCTCGTCCACCCCGGACACGCGGACGACGGGCTCGACGCCCGCGGACCGCAGGACGCTAAGACGGGCGGGAGACTGGGAGGCCAGGATCAGACGCACGCGGCGAGTCTGTCACGCTCGGCGCGGCGACCCGGCGGAAGGCGAACGCGGCCGCGATCCCCACCGCCAGCACCGCGAGCAGCAGGTAGAACGCCGCCCGCACGGCCGAGGTGAAGTCACCGGTCGACGCCAGCACGATCTGCAGCACCGCACCGGTCGCCGCGCTGCCCAGCACGTTCCCGAACTGCCGCGACGTGTTGTAGATGCCGGAGCCCGCGCCCAGCAGCGACCGGTCGAGCGTCCGCGTGGAGATGTTCGTCAGCGGCGAGAACACCAGCCCCATGCCGATGCCGAGCGCGACCATCGACGGCAGCAGCACCCACTGCGACCCGTCGCTCAGCAGGAACGTCATCGCGACGATGCCCGCGCCCATCAGTACGAACCCGACGATCGGCAGGAACTTGGCGTCCGCCCGGTTCGACAGCCGTCCCGCGAAGATCGCCACGACCCCGGACATCAGCGACGCCGGTGCCGTGACCAGGCCCGCCATCAGCGGCGACAGCTTCGGCACGGTCTGCAGGAACAGCGTCAGCGGCACGAACACACCGGTCACCGTGATGCCGATCGCGATGTTCGCGACGTTGCCGAGCGAGAAGTTGCGGTTGCGGAAGATCCGCAGCGGCATCAGCGGCTCGGGGTTGCGCGCGGACGCCTGCCAGAGCACGAACAGCGCGAGGAACAGCACCCCGGCCGCGATGATCTCGGCGACCGTGATGGGACCGGCCACCCTGCCCCACTGGTAGTGCTCGCCGTTCTGGATGCCGAACACCAGCAGCCCGAGCCCGAGGCAGCACAGCACCACGCCCAGCACGTCGAACCTCGGCGCGCGGTTCGGCCGCAGGTCAGGCACCCACACGACCAGCAGCGCCACCGCGAGCACGCCGATCGGGAGGTTCACGAAGAAGATCCACTCCCAGCCCAGGTGCGTGACCAGCACCCCGCCGAGCAGCGGCCCGGAGACCGTCGCCAGCCCGGCCACCGACCCCCACATGCCCAGGGCCGCGCCTCGCTTGGCCGGCGGGAACAGGTGCGTGATGAACGCCATCGTCTGCGGAGTCATGGCCGCGGCGCCCAGGCCCTGGAAGACGCGGGCGGCGATCAACGCCTCCGCGCTGGTCGAGAGACCGCAGGCCAGCGACGCGGCCAGGAACAGCACGAGCCCGATGCCGTAGAGGCGCTTCGGCCCGAACCGGTCACCGAGCCGCCCGGTCAGCAGCAACGGCACCGCGAACGCGAGCAGGTAGGCGCTGACCACCCAGATCACGTCGTTCAGCGACGCGCCCAGGTCGGTGATCATCGACGGCAGCGCGACGTTGACGATGGTCGTGTCCAGCAGCGTCATGAAGAAGCCGATGCACAACGCGTACACGGTCCGCCAGTTCGCCCGGTCCGTTCGAGCAGCCCGGTCCGTTTGAGTAGTACTGCTGATGCGCGATCACCTCTTCGGTCGGCACTCTCGGCAGAGTGAAGCGCTGGGTGCTTGTCCTCACCGAACGCGGCTCCGATCGCGAAGGCAAGCGCAGACGGATCGCGGCGTTGCTCGTCGTGCTCGGCGGGCTCATTGGATCATTCGGAGTTGGAAGCGTGCTCGCGAGTGACCCGATCGGCTACGGGGTGCCCGTCTGGCCGTTCGCCGACACCGCCGACCGCGCGGAGAACGCGTTGCTCGCCGAGGTCGTGCCCGCGGTGCGCTCCGGGGTGCCGTTCGAGCAGGCCGGCGTCGAGGTGCTGCGGCGGACGACCGCGTACGGCAGCGCGTTCTGGACGCTGAAGCTGCAGGTCGACGGCGAGACCCGGTGCCGGGAGGTCGCCGTCGGCCTGACCGTGACGAGTCGTCGGGTGGACTGCTAGCCGGGGAACCCGGACGCGCGCCAGGCGCCCGGTCCGTGCTGCACCGGCCTGCGCACCCGTCGTGCCGGGTTCGCCCATTCCGACCGCCGCTCCGGCGCGTCCTCGACGGGCGCTGCCGAGGCCAGGCCCGCGACGACGGCGGTCAGCGCCGCCAGCTCGTAGTCGTCCGGCGTGCCCTTGACGACCCTGAGCAGGGGCCTGTCCTGGGATTCCTCGGGCGCGGTCACAGCGGGATGTTCCCGTGCTTCTTGGGCGGCAGCGTCTCGCGCTTGTCCCGCAGCATCGACAGCGCCCGCGCCACGTACCCGCGGGTGTAGGACGGCGGGATCACCGAGTCGACGTACCCGCGCTCGGCGGCCACGTACGGGTTGCAGAGGGTGTCCTCGTACTCCTGCTGCAGCTTCGCGCGCAGGGCGTCGACGTCCTCGCCGTTCTGCGCCGCGGCCGCGAGCGTCTTGCGGTGCACGATGTTCGCGGCACCCGACGCGCCCATGACGGCGATCTGCGCCGTGGGCCACGCGAGGTTGATGTCCGCGCCGAGGTGCTTGGAGCCCATGACGTCGTACGCGCCGCCGTAGGCCTTGCGCGTGATGACGGTGACGAGGGGGACCGTGGCCTCGGCGTAGGCGTAGATCAGCTTGGCGCCGCGGCGGATGATGCCGTTCCACTCCTGGTCGGTGCCGGGCAGGAAGCCGGGCACGTCCACGAAGGTCAGCACCGGGATGTTGAACGCGTCGCAGGTCCGCACGAACCGCGCGGCCTTCTCCGAGGCGTCGATGTCGAGGCAGCCGGCGAACTGGGTGGGCTGGTTCGCGACGACGCCGACGCTGTGGCCGTCCACGCGGCCGAAGCCGACCAGGATGTTCGGCGCGAACAGCGGCTGGACCTCCAGGAAGTCGCCGTCGTCGAGCACGCGGTTGATGACCTCGTGCATGTCGTACGGCTGGTTCGCGGAGTCCGGGATGAGCGTGTCGAGCTCGCGGTCCTCGTCGGTGATGGAGTCGGAGATCGAACCGGCCGCGAGGGTGCCCTCGAACGCGGGCGCGTCGGAGAGGTTGTTCGACGGCAGGTAGCTCAGCAGCTCCTTGACGTAGGCGATCGCGTCCTCCTCGTCGCTGCCGAGGTAGTGCGCGACACCGGACTTGGTGTTGTGCGTGCGCCCGCCGCCGAGCTCCTCGAACGTGACGTCCTCGCCGGTGACGGTCTTGATGACGTCCGGGCCGGTGATGAACATGTGCGAGGTCTGGTCGACCATCACCACGAAGTCGGTCAGCGCGGGGGAGTAGACGTGCCCGCCCGCGTTCGAGCCCATGATCAGCGAGATCTGCGGGATCACGCCGGAGGCCTTCACGTTGCGGGAGAAGATCTCGCCGTACAGGCCGAGCGAGACGACGCCCTCCTGGATGCGCGCGCCGCCGCCCTCGTTGATGCCGACGATCGGGCGGCCGGTCTTGATGGCCATGTCCATGACCTTGACGATCTTCTCGCCGTAGACCTCGCCGAGCGAGCCGCCGAAGATGGTGACGTCCTGGGAGAACACGCACACCGGACGGCCGTCGACGGTGCCGTACCCGGTCACCACGCCGTCGCCGTAGGGGCGGTTGCGCTCCTGCCCGAAGTTCGTCGAGCGGTGCCGGGACAGCTCGTCGAGCTCGACGAACGAACCGGGGTCGAGCAGCAGGTCGATGCGCTCGCGGGCGGTCTTCTTGCCCTTCGCGTGCTGCTTCTCGACGGCGCGTTCCGAACCGGCGTGCACCGCTTCGTCGTTGCGCCGGTAGAGGTCAACGAGCTTGCCCGCGGTGGTGTGGACGTCCGGGGCGCCTGAGGAGGCGTCTGCGGGAACGGTCCCGATCGGCTCGGTCGCACTGCTCATGAGGCCGCAGCCTAACGACGCCATTGCTGAACCGCTCCGTGCAGTTGTCCAGGTCACGGCAACCTGTTGGTCGCCTTTGATCGCACGTACCCTCTTCCGTTCCCCTAGCCTGGCGCGATGACCACCGCACTCGACGCCGATGCGCTGCGCTCGCGGCTCGTCGCCCCCAACGGCCCGTACGCCGCTCTCGACGTCGTGGAGTCCACGCCGTCCACCAACGCCGACCTCTCCGCCGCCACCGGTGCCGCCGACCGCACCGTGCTGATCGCGCTGGAGCAGACCGCGGGACAGGGCAGGCGCGGCCGCGGCTGGTCGTCGCCGGTCGGCGGCCTCTACGTGAGCGTGCTGTTCCGCCCCGCCGGGGTGTCGCCCGCCCGGTTGCCGTGGCTCAACCTCATCGCCGGCCTGGCCCTGGTGCGCGTGGCCGCCTCCGTCGGCGTCGACGCGTCGTTGAAGTGGCCGAACGACCTGCTGCTCGGCGGTGGCAAGGGCGCGGGGATCCTGTCGGAGATCACCGCCGACGGCGCGGTCGTGGTGGGCATGGGCCTGAACGTGGCGAAGCTGCCGTCCGACGTGCAGCCGGCACCGGGTGGTCTCGCGCCGACGTCGCTGGAGGACGCGGGTGCCGCCGAACTGGACCACGAGGAGCTCGCGTTCCGGCTGCTGGTCGAGCTCGCCGGGCTGGAAGGCGTGTGGCGCAAGAACGACGGGGACGCCGTCGAGTCGGGCCTGCTGGAGGAGTACCTGGAGCACTCGGCGACCGTCGGCTCGCGCGTGCGGGTCGAGCTCTCCGGCGGCGCGGCCCTCGAAGGCGTGGCGCAGCGCGTCGAGGCCGACGGCACGCTGACCGTGCGCGGCGACGACGGCGTGGAGCACGGCGTGTCCGCTGGTGACGTGGTGCATTTGCGCTCGGCGTAGTTAGGGTTGGGCTCATGGCCTACCCGGACGACCTGCTGAGCTCAGGCGAGCACGTCGTGATCCACAAGCACCCCCACTGGAAGATGCTGATCTTCCCGGTGTTCTGGCTGCTGGTGGTGGTCGCGCTCGGCACCTACCTGGCGGGGCTCGTCGCGGACCAGTCGTGGGCCTTCATCGCCCTGATCGCCTTGGCCGTGGTCGGCCTGGTGCTGGTCGTGTGGCTGACGGTCGCGCCCGTGCTGCGGTGGCGCACCACGCACTTCATCATCACGTCGGACCGCGTGATGTACCGCGAGGGCGTGTTCAAGCGCACAGGGCTCGACATCCCTTTGGCCCGTGTCAACAGCGTCCGCTTCGAGCACTCTCTGATGGACAGGGTGCTGGGCTGCGGCACCCTGATCATCGAGTCGGCGTCGGACGAGCCGCTCGAGTTCGACGACATCCCGTCCGTGGAGAAGGTGCACACGATGTTGTACCGAGAGGTCAACGACAACCCTTCTGACGACTACCGCCCGTTGGACGTCTGATGTCGGCGCGTTCGGTCGGGCTGCCCGACGTCGTTCGTTCCGGGTCGCTGCCGTCCTCGGTGACGATCTGGGAGGTCGGGGCCCGGGACGGGCTGCAGAACGAGTCCGTCGTGGTGCCGGTGTCGGTGAAGCTCGAGTTCCTCTCCCGGCTGGCGGACGCCGGCCTGTCGGTTCTGGAAGCCACCTCGTTCGTGCATCCCTCTTGGGTGCCGCAGTTGGCTGATGCCGCTGAGCTGCTGGACGGGCTTGAGCGTCGTCCTGGGGTGGTTTATCCCGTTCTGGTGCCGAATGAGCGTGGGCTGGACCGGGCGTTGGAGGCCGGGGTCTCGCACATCGCGATCTTCGCTTCCGCCACGGAGACTTTTGCTTCTCGGAACCTGAACCGGACGTTGGAATCGCAGTTCGAGATGTTCGCGCCGGTGGTGTCGCGGGCTCTTGAGGCTGGGCTTGATGTTCGCGGGTACGTGTCGATGTGTTTCGGGGACCCCTGGGAGGGCCCTGTTGCTCGGTCTCAGGTTGTGGCTGTGGGGGAGCGGTTGTTGGAGATGGGGTGTTCTCAGTTGTCGTTGGGGGACACCATCGGGGTTGCCACTCCTGGGCAGGTCGAGTCTTTGTTGGAAGGGTTCCGGGACGTTTCTTCGCTTGCCGTGCATTTTCATGACACGTACGGGCAGGCGTTGTCCAACACCTTGGCGGCTTTGCGGTGTGGGGTGACCACTGTGGACTCTTCCGCTGGTGGGCTTGGGGGGTGTCCCTACGCGGAGTCGGCCACCGGGAACCTGGCCACTGAGGATCTTGTGTGGATGTTGGAGGGGTTGGGGGTTTCCACCGGGGTCGACTTGGACAAGCTGGTGGAGACTTCCGTGTGGATGGCTGAGCAGTTGGGGCGGCCCAGTCCTTCTCGGGTTGTTCGGGCGCTTTCCAAGTGAGTTGGTTGCGTTTTGCGTTCGGGTGCCTGTTTCGGGCGCGGGGCTCTGCCCCGGACCCCGCCAACTGATCAAAGACCCCCAGCGCCGTTAGCGGGTTGATGGCACGCCTGTTGCTTTTGGCGGCTTGCTGCTGCGTGCGTGGTGCGGTTCGGGTGGGGTGGTCCCGTCACGAACCGAGTCCGAGCGAGCCACACGTGAGGAGGGGTGTCAACCCGGCGAAAAGCGTGCCGGGTTGACACCCCTCCTCACGTGCAGCGAGTGCTGGGCACGGCTCGTGACGGGACCACCCCACCGGAACCTTCTGTTCAAGCCAAAACCAAAGCCAAAGCAGCTCGGCTTCGCCGTCGCCTTGCTCGCCTTCGGCTTCGCTGTCAGCCTCTTGCCGTGAACAGGCCCGTCGCTATGAAGCGGTAGACCAGCTGGTCGCCCTTCCTCGCTCTGCCCTCGAACTCCACCAGGCCCAGTTCCGGGCGCTTCTTCGACCGGCGTGCGGACAGGACCTCTGCCTCGAACGTCAGCTCGTCGCCCGCGTAGACCGGGGCCAGCCAGGAGAGCTCGCGGCCTCCCGGGGATCCTTGGGAGGTGGAGTCGGCCAGGACCTCGTCCACCCAGCGGCGCATCCAGAGCGAGGCCGTGTACCAGCCGGAGGCGGCCAGGTCGCCGAAGATGGAGTTCTTGCCCGCCTCCTCGTCCAGGTGGAAGGGCTGGGGGTCGAACTTCCTCGCGAAGTCCAGCATGTCGTCCCGGTCGACGATTACCTCGCCGAGCGGGATGATTCTGCCTGCCGGCAGATCCTCGAAGGCGATCATGCGTTGATCGTAGTAACTGAATCCGCCGGGAACCGATCTAAGGGCAACGGCGTCCTAGAGCCCGAGGCCCGGGCTATGCGTGTGAGGGGGACTCGGTGGACGACCACCGTGCGCAGGTCGAGGAGCTGCTTGCCGACTACCGGCGCAGCCGTGAGCAGCTGGTTTCCGTCCAGCGGGAGCTCTCTGCCGTGGCCGGGCGGGCCACCAGTCCCGACGGGACGGTCAGCGCGACCGTGGGGACGGGCGGGAAGCTCGTCGAGCTGGAGCTGTCCGAGCTCGCCTATCGGCGGCATCGGCCCGAGCAGCTGGCCGAGTTGATCGTGCGGACGGTCGGGGCCGCGGCTGCTTCTGCTGCCGAGGACACCTATCAGGCGCTTGGTGCCGTGTTGCCCAGTTCTACCGATCCCGCTGCCCTGGTGGCCGGGACCGCTGACCTGAAGCCCGATGAGTACGAGGCCGAGCTGGTGCAGCAGCCTGCTCGTCGCCGGGTGGACGACGACGAGGACAACGAGCAGCGGGAGAGCTGGCTCGACTCCGAGCTCATCGACAGGAGGGTGCGATGACCGGGTATGAGGCCGACCTCGAGCGGTTGGACGCCGGGGCGCGGGACCTGAAGGGCTTCGCCGGGCAGGCCACCGAGATCAAGGGGACGCTCGAGCGGGCGTTGGCCGGGTTCGGGGCCTGCTGGGGTGACGACGCCGTCGGGCAGAGTTTTGCCGCCTCGCACGAGAAGCCGTCCGGGGACGCTGCCGCTGCGGTGGGCGCGTTGGCCACGACGTTGGGTGACGTCGGCGACAAGCTCGCCGCCACCGCGGAGACGTACCGGCACGTGGAGCAGAGCAACGCTTCGGCGATGAAGAGGCTGGAAGGCTGACATGGGCATCGAGCTCCCCGCCGAACTCGCGGCCGTCGCGGCCAAGGCCGGTGTCACGTGGCCCAAGGCCGACGAGGACGCCATGAGGTCCAGCGCCGCCGCGTGGCGCGAGGCCGGCGACAAGATCAAGGGACTGGGCACGTCGTCCGACGGTGCCGCCGGTCGTGCGCTCGACGGGGTCAAGGGCGCCACCGGTGACGCGGCTCGCGGACGGTGGGCGAAGGTCGTGGCGCCGGACGGGGAGCTGCAGCGCGCTGCTCGCGGGTGTCATGCCGCCGCCGACCGGCTCGACCACGCCGCCAAGCAGGTCGGGGCCGCGAAGGTCGAGATCGTGCGCGAGCTGGTGACGCTGGCCAAGAACACCGACGCGGCGAACACGTCCGCGAAGGCCGGCAACCCGAACGCGCTGCTCGGCCTCGACACGCTGACCAAGGGGGCCGCGGCCAACGTCGCGAACCTCCAGAACACGCTGTCGTCGGCGATCCGCCTCGACAGCGGTGTGGACATGACGCACGGCTCGCAGCCCGTCAACACCGCGCCCGGTGCCCACGGGCCCGGCGGCGGCGGTCCGAGCCTGGGCGGGTTGCTGTCGCCGGTCACGGACGTCGCCGCGGGTGTGGTGGCTCCGGTGGCCCAGGTCGTGGCGCCGGTCGTCGAGCCCGTCGCCGGCGTGGTCGCGCCGGTGACCGAGGCGGTCGCGCCGGTCGTCGGGGCGGCCACCGCTCCGGTGGCTCCTGTTCTCGGGGCCGTGACGGCTCCCGTCGCGCCTGTTGTCGGTGCGGTGACCGATGTCGCCGCTCCTGTCCTGGACGCCGCCGCGCCCGTCACGGCGCCCGCTGCCGCTGTCGTGCAGCCGGTGGTCGACGCGGTGCCCGGTGGCCGGGATGTCGCGGGACCCGTCTTCGACGGTCCTGGAGATGGCCCCGGCAACGGACATGGTCGTGGGGACGGGCCCGGTCACGGGCAGGGGCCCGGCCAGGGACCCGGTCAAGGTCCCGGCCAGGGCGGGCCGCAGGTGCTGCCCGGCGTGGTCAACCAGGTCGTCGCGCCCGTCGCGGCGCCGGTGGCGGACGCCATCCCCGGCGTGCACGGGCACCTCGGGCCGATCGCCGAGGGCACGACCCAGGCCTCGGCCGCCGCTGTGCTCGACCAGCCGCTCGTGCGCGGTGGTGACGTGCACGGCGCACCCGCTGCCGCTGCTCAGGCCGCTGCTGCCCAGGCCGCGCCTGCCGCGTCCGCCGCTCCTGCCGGGCCGGCGATGAGCGGCCCGTCCGTCAGCGGACCGGTCGGTGGCGCCGTGAGCGGTGCCGTTGGTGCTCCGGCCGCCGTTGCCTCGCAGACCGGTGCGGTCGTGGGGCAGCAGACCGCCGCCCAGGCGCCCGGTCAGGCCGCCGCGCAGCAGGGTCAGGCCGCGCAGCAGCAGGCCGCGGCGAAGGCTGCCGACGCCAAGGCCGCGGACGCGAAGGCCGCGGACGCGAAGGCCGCCGATGCCAAGGCCACTGACGTGAAGTCCGGTGAGGCCAAGACGGGCGACGCCAAGTCCGGTGCGCCGGCCGTCGCGGGCAAGTCCGGTGCGCCCGGTGCGGTGTCCGGCACCGGTCAGGCACCCGGTGTGCAGGCGGGTCAGTCCGGTGGCCAGACCACCGTCCAGAACCAGACCGGCACCCAGGCCCCCGGTCAGTCGGGGAGCACGCAGGCGGCGGCCCAGACGTCGGTCGGCAAGGACACCCTCCTCAAGGACCCGGCCAAGGACCCCTCCCTGCTCGACGACGCCGAGCTCGGTGACGGACCGTCCCAGTCCCCCGGCGGCGCGCCCGTCGGCGACGTGGCCGCCTCCGGACCGATCGCGACCGTCGACCACGGCGGGCACGCGATGTCGGGCTCGCTCACCGACCGGCTGGAGAACCGCGAGACCCTGGCGCTGGTCGACCCCGGTCTCGCCGGGGACCTCATCCGCCACACCTACACGGCGGTGGCGGCGGGCAGCTGGTTCATGGCGATCTTCCTGTCCGGTGGCCAGGCTCCGCGGCTCGCGCCGAAGCCCGCCCGGCAGCTCCCGCCGCCGGTGCAGGAGGAGGAGCAGGTCACGCCGAGGTTCGCCCCCAACGACCACCCGCGGGCCGACCTCGTCGAGCTTGCGGACCCGCAGCCATCGGAGCAGTCCGATGGCCTCGGCAAGGATCACCCGGTCGTCCAGGAGCTGCTGGAGGGCTACGACGCGCTCGCGGGCATGCACGAACGCGACTGGGAGGGCCTCTTCCAGCACGAGGACGGCACGCCGCGCTGGCCGGTCGAACGCGAGGGCGGCTACGAGGACCCGCAGCCCGAGGTGCTCGCGGCCGGCGCCGAGCTCGACCGGTTCGGCACGCCCGAGGGCCGTGTCCTGAGCACGACGGGCACACCGTTCGTCCAGCGCTCGCTGCCGCCGCACGTCCTCGACGAGGGCTACCGGCGCTACCGGGTCGAGAAGGACCTGCCCGTGCACCGCACGATCAGCGCGCCCTGGTTCGGCCAGCCCGGTGGCGGCAGCCGGTACCGCACCACCTACCCGGTCGCCGACCTCGTGGCGCTCGGCTACCTCACGGAGATCACCGCATGAACGTCGAGTCGCTGCCCGAGTGGCTGACCAGGATCGGCGTGCCGGACGACGTCGTCAGCATCGGTGAGGAGGCGGACGGCCGCTGGTGTCTCCTCACCGACGAGACGGGTCACGAGGTGTTCTGGCAGGAGCAGGGCAACCGCTACGACTGGGCCCGGTTCGACGACGAGGGCGTGGCGTGCCACTACCTCTTCGGCCGGCTCGCCTGGGCCCAGGTCGCGCGCGGAACCCTCACCGTGCCAACAGCTTGAGAGCTGCCTCGTGCAGGTGGCCGTTCGACGTCAGCACACTGCCGCCGTCGTAGCGCTCCTCGCCGTCGAGCGAGGTGAAACGGCCACCTGCCTCGGTCACCAGGACCTGGAACGGGGCGATGTCCCACGGGTTCGCGACGCACTCCGGTGCGAGGTCGATGGCACCCTCGGCGACCAGGCAGTGCTGGTAGAAGTCGCCGAACGCGCGGCTCTCCCAGGTCGCGTCCACCAGACGCAGGTACGCCTCGCGTGAGTGGTACTTCACCCACGACTTGATGTCCGTCGTCGACACGTAGGCGTCTTCGAGAGAGCGCACACCGGACACGGAGATAGCGCGTTCTCCGGCGGCATCGGACGCGTAGGCGCCACCGCCTGCGGCAGCCCACCAACGTCGGCCCAGCGCCGGCGCGGACACGACCCCCACGACCGGCACGCCGTCGACGACCAGGGCGATCAGCGTCGCCCAGATCGGCACGCCGCGCAGGAAGTTCTTCGTGCCGTCGATCGGGTCGAGCACCCAGACGCGCGCCGCGTCGAGGGTGCCGCCGCGTTCCTCGCCCATGACGACGTCGTCCGGGCGTTCGGCGGACAGCACCGACCGGATCGCGTCCTCCACGGCGACGTCGGCGTCGGTGACGGGCGTGCGGTCCGGCTTGCGCTCGACGGCGAGGTCGTGGGCGCGGAAGCGGGTCGCGGTGATCGCGTCGGCGGCGTCGGCGAGGCGGAGGGCGAGTTCGAGATCAGCATCGTGGCGTGACACGCGGCGATCGTTCCACGAATACGCTGGGGCCGTGAGCGTGGTGTTGCTGGCCGAGGACGACCCGGCCATCGCGGAACCGCTCTCCCGCGCACTGACGCGGGAGGGCTATTCGGTGCAGGTCGTCGGGGACGGGCCGAGCGCCTTCGAAGCCGCCATCGCCGGGGGCATCGACCTCCTGGTGCTGGACCTCGGCCTGCCGGGCATGGACGGGCTGGAGGTGTGCCGCCGACTCCGCCAGAGCGGCAGGAGCATTCCCGTGCTGATGCTCACGGCCCGTGCCGACGAGGTCGACTTCGTGGTCGGTCTCGACGCGGGCGCGGACGACTACGTCGCCAAGCCGTTCCGCCTGGCCGAGCTGATGGCCCGCATCCGCGCCCTGCTGCGCCGCCGGGCACCGGGCACGCTGGAGGTCAACGGCGTGCGCGTCGACCTGGCCGCCCGCCGCGTCACGGTCGACGGCGGTGAGATCCAGCTCGCCAACAAGGAGTTCGAGCTCCTCAAGGTGCTGATCCAGCGCGCGGGCCAGGTCGTGAGCCGCGACGAGATCCTCTCCGAGGTGTGGAACGACCCGGACCTCAAGGGCAGCAAGACGCTCGACATGCACATGTCGTGGCTGCGCCGGAAGCTCGGTGACGGCACCCCCAACTCGGCCGAGCGCCGCATCGCGACCGTCCGCGGCCGCGGTTTCCGCTTCAACGCCGACTGATGCGCCGCCGGATCCTGCGGGCCATCCTGCTCGCCGTCGCGGTGACGGGCTTCGTGCTCGGCATCCCGCTCGGCTACACGGCGCTGCAGCTGGTGGAGGACACCGCCCGCGGCGCCCTCACCGAACGCGCCCAGCAGATCGCGACGACGCTCGACGACCAGCTGGCGAACCGGCGCGAGATCGACATCGAGGCCGTCCGGATCGCCATCCCCACCGACGGCCGCCTCACCGTCGTGTCGGGCGGCGCCACCAGGGTCGTCGGCCCCTCACCGGGCGAGGACCCGGTGACCGCCGAGCTGCCGATCGCGCAGCAGGGCACCGTCCGCCTGGAGATCCCGTCGGGCCCGATGCACACCTCACAGGCCCAGGTGGCGGGCCTGGTGCTGCTCCTGCTCGCCCTGTCGGTGGGCACCGGCACCGTCGTGGCCCTGGTGACGGCGCAAACGCTTGCCCGCCCACTCGGCCACGTGGCGGCCCGAGCGTCCCGCCTGGGCGCCGGCGACTTCCGCGCCGACGAGCAGCGCTACAACATCGAGGAACTGGACGCCGTCTCCGAGGCTTTGGACACCTCCGCCACCGCCCTCGCCCGCCTCGTCCAACGCGAACGCGAGCTCGTCGGCGACGTGTCGCATCAACTCCGCAGCCGGCTCACGGCGTTGCAGCTGCGGTTGGAAGCCCTCGCCGAACACCCCGAACCCGACACCGCCGCCGAAGCCCGTGCGGCCCTCGAACAGGCCGAACGCCTGGCCGCGGTGCTGGACGAACTGCTCGCGGCCGCCCGCGCGGCCCGTGCCGTGGGCGCGGAGCCGTTGGAGCTCCGGCCTGCTCTGAACGCGATCGCCGAGGAGTGGCGCGAGCAGGTCAAGTCGCAGGGACGGGCGATCCGCGTGCGAGTGCCGGA
Source organism: Lentzea sp. NPDC059081 (assembly GCF_042738015.1). Lineage (NCBI taxonomy): Bacteria > Bacillati > Actinomycetota > Actinomycetes > Pseudonocardiales > Pseudonocardiaceae > Lentzea > Lentzea sp. NPDC059081. The sequence continues at coordinate 40,064 of NZ_JBHYGW010000003.1, read as the reverse complement.
CGGCCTGCTGGCCCGCGCCACGCCCGCACGCCTGCGCGAGGCCATCGGTGTGCTGCTGGACAACGCCTTGCGCCACGGCGAGGGCTCGGTCGTCGTCTCGGCACGGGGCGAGGACGGCACGGTCGTGGTGGAGGTCAGCGACGGCGGCGCGGGCGTGCCGGACGAGCTGGCGGCGCACATCTTCGAGCGCGGCGTGTCCGGCGGCGGCTCGACCGGCGTGGGCCTGGCGCTGGCGCGCGCGTTGGTCGACGCGGACGGCGGGCGGCTGGAGCTGTCGACGGCGCGGCCGGCGACGTTCGCGGTGTTCCTGCCGGTGCCCAAGGCACAGGACGTGGTCGGCATCCCGTGGAAGGCGCCGAGCACGCCGCGCTGACAGCGCGAGGGGGGTTGCGGCGCGAGGGGGGTTGCGGCGCGAGGGGGGTTGCGGCGCGAGGGGGTTGCGGCGCGAGGGGGTTGCGGCGCGAGGGGGTTGCGGCGCGAGGGGGTTGCGGCGCGGTGAGGGGTCAGGGCGGCGTGGAACTCACCCGGCAGGCGGCCACAGCACGCGGCAGCCCTACCCGGCGACCTCAGCCCTCGAAGCCCCAGGCTGACGGCCCACCCCAGCGGCCCGGCCTGACTGCCGGGCGACCCAACCCGGCGACCCAACCCGGCGACCCAACCCGGCGACCCAACCCGGCGACCCAACCCGGCGACCCAACTCGGCAGGCCCCACCCAGCAGCCCGGCCCGCTCAGGAGTGCCCGAGCTCCTTCTCCTCCTCGATCGACCGGTCGTCCTCCACCGGCCGCCGAACCCGCGCGTTCTGCTCCGGGAACACCCACTTCTTGTACCCGTACCACCGGAACGCCATCGCGATGAGCGTGCCGATGATCTGCGCGCTCAGGAAGTCCGAGATCTCCTCGGTCAGCCGCGACACGTGCGGTTCCTGCAGGTGGAACAGGTACCGGGCGACGTACAGCGGTGCCGAGTTCAGCACGATGCCGATGCCGTTGACCAAGAAGAACAGCAGCGCCTCGTGGTGGCGTTCGCGGCCACCGCGGGTGCGGAACGACCACTCCCTGTTGAGGATGTACGACACGATCGTGGCGACCAGGGTCGCGATGATCTTCGCCGTCACGGGGTTGTTCGGCAGGACGACGGTCTTGATCCCGAAGAACAGGGCTGTGTCGATGATGAAGCAGGTGCCCCCGACCAGGGCGAACTTGACTAGTTCACGATGCTTCAGCGCGATCGACCGGATCGGCTCCGGAAACCGCGAGATCACTGTTTCGCCTAGGGACACGAGGTGAGTCTACGGAGATCGAGTGAACGTGCCGGTCAGGTCGCGCGCCGGCGTCCGGGAACACCCAGCGCCGCATCGCCCAGAACTTGAAGCCCGTCGCGAGCAGCATGCCGATGACCGAGCCGGACGCGAAGTCCGCGATCTCCTCGGTCAGGGCGGACACGAACGGCGCCTGCAGGCCGAACAGGTGCCGCGACAGCCACAGCGGCAGGATGTTGATGGCCACGCCGAGGCCGCTGACCAGGAAGAACAGGGCTGCCTCGTGGTGGCGTTCACGGCCGCCGCGGGTGTGGAACGACCACTCGCGGGACAGCACGTACGAGGCGATGATCGCCACCAGCACGCCGATGACCTTCGCCGTGACGACCTTGTCGGTCAGCACGGTGAGCTTCAGCGCGTACCAGACGCCGTTGTCGATGAGGAACGTCGTACCGCCGACCACGGCGAACCGGATCATCTCGCGGTGCTTGTGCAGCAAGAACTGGAGTGGTTCTGGCAACCGGCTCATGGCCCGGCGGACGACTGGCAGCACCGCGCCAGCTTACGGATCAAGGTGACGGTGGCAGCCTCCGGGTGTTACCAAAAGCAACCGTGAGCATCATGAGCTGCACGTTCCGTGACGAAGAAAGATCAACTTTTGATCAACTCCGGTCGCGGCCGACTCAGCTCCGCTGCGGAGGGCAGGGCAGTCCGAGCAGGTCCTGGACCACCGGCGGCAGCACGCCGCCCCGGTCGCACGGCTCCTCCGTCTGAGGCGGCTCCGTCGGCACCGGCGACGAAGGCGGCGACGACGAAGGCGGCTCGGAGGGCGCGGTCGTCGACGGCGGCAGCACCGGCGGCAGTCCCGGCACGGTCGGCAGCGTGGGAACCGTCGGCACCGTCGGGGTGCCCGGCTTGGTGGGCTCGGCCGGCTTCGTCGGCGGCGTGGTCGTGGTCGTCGTCGGCGGCACGGTCGGCGTGGACGTCGCCGGCGGCTCCTCGACGACCGGCGGGCGGTCCGGGTGGCCCTTCACCGGCACCGTCACGGACTTCGTCGCGTTGCCCAGCGACGCCTTCACGGTGACCGTCCCGCCGCGGTGCGGCAGCCCGAACGCCCACAGCGACATCCGGAACCGGCCGTCCTTCTCCAGGTCGGCGACGCAGCGGATCGTGTTCTTGTCCGAGCGCGAGCACTCCCGGTAGGGCGTGAAGAGCACGATGTGCTCCGACGACGACACCTCGAGCTTGAGCGTGCCGGCGCGGGGGCCGGTGTTGCGGACCTTCACGTCCACCCGCGGGTCCCAGTAGACCTGGTGCCAGGTCGACACGGTGAGCTCGAAGTCGTCGTTGACCGGCGGCACGTTGACCTCGACGTCGACGTTCACCGAGATCGACGACCCGGCACTGATCGTGCCGGTGATGCGGCCGGGCATCGCCTCGTGCGTCGCCTTCAGCCGGAACAGGAACGTCGCCTGCCCGCCGGGCGCGATGCCCTGGGGCGTGACGCACGTGATCACACCGCTGCCGGCCGGGCAGTTCACGGTCTGGTCCGCCGCGCCGTCGAGCTGCAGGGCCCGCGCGGCGAACGACGACGGGCCGCCCGTCGACAGCACGCCCGGTGGCAGCGTCAGCAGCATGCTCGCGGGCGGCGAGGCGGTGCCGCCGGTGTTCCTGACGGTGATCGGGAAGTCCTTCGCCTCCTCGCCGGGCGTCAGCGTGTACCCGCTCGGGGTGGTCGGCGTGAGCGACGGCGGCGCGGGCTGGGGCTGCGGCTCTGGCTGGGGTTCCGGCGCGGGTTCGGGAGCCGGGGACGGAGCGGGAGGCGCGGGCACCGGCGGTTCCGGCGCGGGCGAAGGCGTTTCCGGCTCCGGCGTCTGGACCGGCGGTTGAGGGGTGGGCGCGGGCGGCACCGGTTTGGGCGCCGGCGGCTGCACGACCTGGGTCTGCGTCGTGGGCGGCGGCTCTGCCTGCACCTGCGGCGGTGGCTGTTCGCTGCTGCCCGAGGCGAGGGCGATCACCACGGCGGCGGCGACGGCGGCCGCGGAACCGCCGACCGTGACCAGCTGGCGGGGGATCGAGGCACCGATCGCGCCCGCGCCACCCGCGGCGGCTCCGGCGCCGACGACGGCCGTGGTCGTGCCCGCGGTCATCAGGTACGCGGTGGCGCCGACGCCCAGCACCAGCGGGGCGACGAAGAGCCGCAGCGACCCGTTGACGTCCGCGAGCTCGGCGGCGAGCGCGCGGCACCGGCCACACTCGTCGAGGTGCGTCTCGACCTGCGTCGCCTCGCGCTTGGACAGGCCGTCGCGGGTCCACGCGCCGAGCCGGTCGACGGTGGCCCGGCAGCGTTCCGCGGCCGTCTCGGCCAGGTGCATCTGCAGGTACTGCTGCTTGAGGCCCTCGCGGGCGCGGTAGGCGAGCGCGGACACGCCGTTGGCCGTCAGCCCGAGCAGCGGGGCGACCTCGGCGGGCGACTGGCCCTCGACCTCGGTGTGCCAGAGCACCATCTGCCAGCGCTCCGGCAGCGCGGCGTACGCGCGGGCGGCCAGCGACCGCTCGAGACCGGCGACGGCGGTGTCGCTGAACGCCACGGCCGGCGCGACCTCGGTCATGTCCTCGGTGAGGTCGATCTTCTTGTCGCGGCGCGTCTTGTCGTAGGCGGTGTGGCGCAGCGCCGTGAGGAGGTAGGCGCGGAAGGCGGAGTCGGGACCGCGGCCGGCGCGCAGCGTGTCGAGGACTTTCGCGAACGCCTCGGACACGAGGTCGTCCGCCTCGGCCTGCGAGCGGGCCAACTGGCGGGCGAGGTTGTAGGCCGCCGAGACGTGGCGTTCGTACAGCTGGCCGTAGGCGTCGATGGTCCCTTCGCGCACGGACTCGATCAGTTCCGCGTCGCTAGGCCCCTGTACATCTGCAGGAACGGTCGCCACAGTCTTCGTTTCCCTCCTCGCGGCGCTCAGTCTGACTTACGGCGTCCAGGACAGTCATCTCAATCCCCCGCGCGGGTTGCGTCACGATCAGGCGACGGGTGCGTCTCCCCCTGGAACCGGGAGCTGGAATCGGGAGAGCGAAGGGAGACCGGGTGGGTGTCGCACAAGCGGAACGCCTGCTGAAGTCGAGGTGGCGGACCGCCTCCATGGCCGCCGGCTGGGCGTTCCCCGCGGACTGGCCGCTCGCCGAGGTCGACGACGTGTGCGCGGCGATGCTCGAGGAGGCCGACCCCGGCGACGCGCTGGTGCGGCTCGGTCGCGCCAGGGCGGAGGCGGGTGCCGGGCTCGGTGAGACGCTGCTGGACCTCGCCGCGCTGCACGCCGTGCTGACCGACGCGTCGCCGATGGTGTCGCCGGACGTCGACGCGCTTCCCTCGCGGATGCTGCGCACGACGGCGCTGGGCTGGGCGGACGTGGTGATGAAGCAGGCCGGCGACTGCACGGCCGAGAACCCGCTGACCGGGCTGGCGACCGCCGCCTACCTGCGGACGCGGCTGGGCGAGGTGTACCGGGAGACGCCGGTGGCGTCGCTCGACTACGCGCTCGTGCTGCTGCGGCTCGACGTGCACCGCGCGTCCGGGTGGTCGCGGGTCGTCGCCATGACCCTCGTGTCGGACGCGTTGCGCACCGTCTTCGACGGCGGCGAGACGCTGGCGACCCTCGGCCCGTGCGTGGCCGCGGTGCTGGTCAGACGGGACGAGTCGCTCGCGCGAAGAGTCTCGAACCTGCGGGTGCTGGCGGCCGACCGGCTCGCCGACGACCCGAACGTCCGGCCGGCCGGGCCCGCGAAGGTCTGGATCGAAGGACTGCCGGACACGCACGACGAGGCTCGTGCGCTGCTGACCTCGCTCGGGCGCTGATCGACCCCTGTCCCGCGCCCGCGGGTCTCCCCGCGTCCCCACCGGGGTCACTTCCGCCTGCCCCCAGAAGTGTTCTATTGTCTTAGTTCACTAGAACAATCTGGGGAGTGTGCGTGGTCGAGTTCCACGTCGACCGCGGCAGCGGCTTTCCCGCGTACCTGCAGCTGGGTCAGCAGGTCAGGGAGGCCATGAGGCTCGGCTGGCTGCAGCCGGGCGATCGGCTGCCGACGGTCCGCGACGTCGTCGCCACGAGCGGCGTGAACGCGAACACGGTGCTCAAGGCCTACCGCGAGCTGGAGCTCGCCGGTCTCGTCGAGGCCAGGCAGGGCTCCGGCACCTTCGTCAAGGCGTCCCTGGGGTCCGCCGCCCCCGAGGACCTCGGCCCGTTGCGCGACAAGCTCGCCGCGTGGGTCGCGGAGGCACGCTCCGCCGGGTTGGAGGACGAGGACATCTACGCGCTGCTGCGCGAGGTGCTGAGCGGGGGAGCGCGATGAGCGTTGTTGCGGCCGATGTGTCGAAGTGGGCGGTGCGGAACGTCTCCTTCGAGCTGCCGTCCGGAAGTGTCACGGCGCTGGTGGGGGCCAACGGCTCCGGGAAGTCGACGTTGCTGAACGTGCTGGCCGGGCACCTGCCGCCGTACTCGGGGCACTGCTCGGTCGCGGGCCGCGTCGCCTACGTCCCGCAGCACAAGCCGATGTACAAGAGCTTCAAGGTCGCCGACGTGCTGACGTTCGGCCGCCGCATGAACAGGGTCTGGGACCACGAGCGCGCCGACGAGTGGCTCACCAGGTTCAAGGTGCCGCGCAGGCTGGAGTTCGGCGACCTGTCAGGAGGCCAGCGCACGCACGTGACGCTGGCGCTGGCACTGGGGGCGCGCCCGGACGTGCTGCTGCTCGACGAACCGCTGGCGGAGCTGGACCCGTTGGCGCGCACCAGGGTGATGAAGGCGCTGCTGACCGACGTGAGCGACAACGGCACGACGCTGGTCTTCTCCACGCACGTCGTCGCGGAGATCAGTGGCGTCGCGGACCGCCTGCTGCTGCTCTCGGGCGGGCGGTTGCTGATCGACGGCGACACCGACGAGCTGTTGGAGCAGCACGTCCTCTACACGGGCCCGCACGCGTCCAAGTCCCCGGTGCAAGGACGTGTCGTGCTGGCGAAGCACGGCGTCTCGCAGTCCTCGTACCTCGTGCGCTCCGGTGGCACCCGGATCGACGAGCCGTGGACAGCGCGGTTCGTGACGCTGGAGGAACTGGTCGTGGCACACCTGGAGCGTGCGGCGTGAACGTCTCTTCGATCCTCTGGCTGACCTGGCGCCAGCACCGGTGGCCGGTCACCGGCGTGACCGTGCTCGCCCTGTGTGCCGCCTACGCCCTCCTGGCGACCGGGGCCGAACATCAGGTCGTGGGCGCGTTGATGTTGCCCGGTTTCTACGCGATCGTCGTGCAGCTCGTGTTCGGTGGGGTGATCGGCGTGTTCTGGGGTGCTCCGCTGATCGCCCGCGAGCTCGAGGACCGCACCTACTTCGTCGCGTGGGGCCAGGACGTCACGGCCGTGGAGTGGTTGCGCGGCAAGGTGGTCGTGCTAGGCCTGCTGGCCGCGGTGCTCGGCGCGGTCATCGGGATCGGCGACGGGTTCACCGGTGATCCCGAGCGGACGTGGAACTCGTTCGAGGCCCACCCCGCACTGCAGGCCGGGTACGCGGTCTTCGGCCTCGCCCTGGGCGTGCTGGTCGGTCTGCTCACGCGGCACGTGGTCACGGCGATGGCGGCGACCCTGGTGTTCTACACGGTCGTGCGCGGGCTGACGTCCACCCTGGTCCGCGTCCACCTGCTGCCCGTCGAACGGGAGATCGTCCGCTGGGAGAGCACACCGCGAGTGCCGGAGGGGGCCCTGACGCTGGGCACGGGCTTCGTCGACTCCGACCTGGACCCGGTCGCGGTGACGGATCGGTGCGCGGCGCTGAACGTGAACACCTGCATGCGCAGCTCCGGCGCCGCGGTCGGCAGGTACGTCGACTACCAGCCGCTCGACCGGATCGGGCTCTTCCAGTTCATGGAGACCGGCCTGTTCGTCCTGCTGACCGCCGTGCTGCTGGTGGTGACGTTCCGGATCCTGCGCCGGAGCGGCGGGTGGAAGCCGACGCGCTCCCACCGCCGCATCGAGCCGGACGCCGCTCAGAGCGGGCCGGAGTCTCAGAACGAGCCGGATGAGCAGCCGGACGCTCAGAGCAAGCCGGACGGGGAAGCTGATCAGAGCGCGTCGGACACCGCCGCCGCCCAGGCAGAGGGGTAGCGCGGCCGGAACCCGAGCTCCCGTTGCGCGCGGATCGTGCTGACGATCCCCTGCCACGGGTCGAAGTCCTGCTGAACGGCCTCGCTGGGGGTGAGGCCGTTCAGCTGGTGCAGCTCGACGGACGTGAGCGGGCTGTCGTCGGCGATGTTGAAGATCCCGGTCGCGTTGCGTTCCAGCACCTTCGCGACCGCCTGGGCCACGTCCACGTGGTGCACGAGCTGCAGCCGTTGGTGGCCGGGCCAGGTCGACGCCCAGCGCAGCGACTCCTCGAGGTGCGGGTCCCGGTCGCCGTAGACGAAGGCGAGCCGCAGGATCGCGGCCTCCCTGGTGTCGAGCACGGCCCGTTCGCCGAGGGCCTTGGTGCGCGGGTAGTCGCCGAACGCCTGGTCGGGGTCGGCGGGGTCGTCCTCGGTGGCGGGGCGGCCGAGTCCGCCGGGGTAGACGAGGTTCGTGCTGATGTGGACGAACAGCGGCACGTCTTTGCTCGCCTCCGCCAACGCCCTGGTGGCGTGGACGTTCACGCCCTCGAAGTCGGTGCTCGTGCGGAGAGCGGCGGCTACGTGCACCACCGCGTCCACGCCGTCGACGAACTCCCGCACCGCGTTTGTGTCCTCGAGCCTGCCGTTGAGCGTCCGCACGTCGTGGTCCAGCTCGCGCAGGCGGGGGAGAAGCCTGCTGCCGACCCGTCCGGTCGTCCCCGTGATCGCGATCTTCATGTCCTCCAGCGTGTTCGGGCGCTTGCGGGGCAGCCAGGGACTGTTTGTGCGCGGCTACCGTGGAGGAATGCGTGAACTGGCGGACTTCCTGCGCAGCCGGCGCGAGCGGCTGGACCCGGTGCGCGGTGGCCGGCGGCGCACGCCGGGACGTCGCAGGGACGAGGTCGCGGCGGACGCGGGCGTGTCGGTCGACTACTACGCACGTCTCGAACAGGCACGCGGACCGCACCCGTCGGTGTCGGTGCTGAACGGGATCGCGCGGGCGCTGGAGCTCGACGCGGACGAGCACGCACACCTGTTCCGGCTGGCGGGCGAGGCCGTGCCGGAGGAGCCCCCGACGACCTCGGTCCGTCCCGGGGTGCGGCTGCTGCTCGACCGGTTGCGCGACGACCTCGCCGTCGTGATCTCCGACCTGGGCGACGTGCTGGCCGCCACCCCCCGCGCCGAGCTGGTGTTCGGGCACGTCGTCGGCGAGAACCTGCTCAGGCGGTTCTTCCTCGGGCCCGCGAGCTGGATCCCCGAGGAGGACCGCGAGTCGTCGGCCCGCGCGCACGTCGCCGACCTGCGGATCACGCTGGCCCGCCGCCCGGCCGCGCAGGCGCTCGTCGACGAGCTGATGGCGGCCCCGCTGTTCGCCCGGCTGTGGGCGGAGCACGAGGTGGCGGTGCGCCGCACGGCCAGCAAGCGGTTGCTTCACCCGGTCGTGGGGATGCTGGAGTTCGACTGCGAGGTGCTCGGCGCGCCGGAGCACGACCAGCGCCTGGTGATCCACGTCGCACGCGCGGGCAGCGTCACCGAGCGGCGGCTGGCTCTGCTGATGAGCGCGGGTGAAGCCGCAGGTAGGATGCCTGAACCGTGGACTCCCGTACCCGTCTCCCCGTCGTCGGCATGATCGGCGGCGGGCAGCTCGCCCGCATGACGCACCAGGCCGCGATCCCGCTCGGCCAGTCCCTGCGCGTGCTCGCCGTCTCCGAGAACGACCCCGCCGCCCTCGTGGCCCGCGACGTGGTGCTCGGCACGCACACCGACGTCGACGCCCTGCGTTCGTTCGCCAAGGGCTGCGAGGTCGTGACGTTCGACCACGAGCAGGTGCCGCAGGAACACCTGCGCACGCTCGTCGCCGAGGGCGTGAAGGTGCACCCCGGCCCGGACGCGCTGCAGTACGCGCAGGACAAGCTGAAGATGCGCGTGAAGCTCGCCGAGCTCGGCCTGCCCGTGCCGCCGTTCGCCGAGGTCCACTCCGTGGCCGACGTGCTCAAGTTCGGTGCCGCGAACGGCTGGCCGACCGTGCTCAAGTCGATCCGCGGCGGCTACGACGGCCGCGGCGTGTGGATGCTGAACACCCCTTCCAGCGCGGAGCGGGTCGTGCCCGAGCTGCTGGAGGCCGGCACGCCGTTGATGGTCGAGCAGTGCGTGCCGATGCGCCGCGAGCTGGCCGCCGTCGTGGCGCGCTCGCCGTTCGGGCAGGGCGCGGCGTGGCCGGTCGTCGAGACCGTGCAGTCCGACGGCATCTGCGTCGAGGTCCTGGCCCCGGCTCCCGCACTGGACGGTGACGCCGCGCAGGAGCTGGCCCTGAAGGTCGCCGACGCGCTGGGCGTGGTCGGCGTGCTGGCCGTCGAGCTGTTCGAGACCGCGGACGGCGTGGTCGTCAACGAGCTCGCCATGCGCCCCCACAACTCCGGCCACTGGTCGATCGAGGGCGCGCGCACGTCGCAGTTCGAGCAGCACCTGCGCGCCGTGCTCGACTACCCGCTGGGCCGCACCGACCTGATGGCGCCGGCCGTGGTGATGGCGAACGTGCTGGGCGCCACCGACACCCCGGCGATGGGCCCTGACGAGCGCGTGCACCACCTGTTCGCCCGGTTCCCGGACGCGCACGTGCACCTGTACGGCAAGGAGGAACGGCCGGGCCGCAAGGTCGGGCACGTGACGTTCCTCGGCAACGACATGGCGTCGGTCCGCGCACGGGCGCGGCTGGCGGCGGACTGGCTGTCCACCGGCGTCTGGTCGGACGGATACGACATTCACGGGAGCTCGGAGTGACTCAGGTTGGCGTGATCATGGGCAGCGACTCGGACTGGCCGGTGATGAAGGCCGCCACCGAGGCGCTCGCCGAGTTCGACGTGCCGTTCGAGGTGAGCGTCGTCTCCGCCCACCGCACCCCGCAACGCATGCTGGACTACGCGAACTCGGCTGCGTCCCGCGGTCTGCGCGTGATCATCGCGGGTGCCGGCGGCGCCGCCCACCTGCCCGGCATGGTCGCCTCGGCCACCGTGCTCCCGGTCATCGGCGTCCCGGTGCCGCTGAAGTACCTCGACGGCATGGACTCGCTGCTGTCGATCGTGCAGATGCCGGCGGGCGTTCCAGTGGCCACGGTCTCGGTCGGCGGAGCCCGGAACGCGGGTCTCCTGGCGGTCCGGATGCTGGCTTCCTCGGACGTCGCACTGCAGGAGCGCATGGCCCGCTTCCAGGCAGAACTCGAGCAGCTCGTACTAGACAAGGACGCGGCTCTGCAGAAGTCCCTCTGAGTGCTCAACGGCACACCGGCGCCCGTGGTGAACGGGCGCTAACATCGTGCCGAGTACTCGCTACCGGGAGGTAACAAGGTGAACCCGAGCTTCGGCACCTACCAGCTCGCCGAGGAGCACGAGGCGCTGCGAGAGGCCGTCCGCTCGCTCGCCGAGAAGGAGATCAAGCCGTTCGCGGCCGAGGTCGACGAGAACGAGCGCTTCCCGGTAGAAGCCCACAACGCCCTGGTCAAGGCCGGCTTCGCGGCCGTCCACGTCCCCGAGTCCTACGACGGCCAGGGCGCCGACTCGGTGGCCACCTGCATCGTGATCGAGGAGGTGGCCCGCGTCTGCGCCTCCTCCTCGCTCATCCCCGCCGTGAACAAGCTCGGCACCATGCCGATCCTGCTCTCGGCCTCCGACGAGCTGAAGCAGCTCGTCATGCCGTCCATCGCCTCGGGCGAGGCCATGGCGTCCTACGCGCTGTCCGAGCGCGAGGCCGGTTCCGACACCGCGTCGATGCGCACGCGCGCCGTCCTGGACGGCGACGACTGGGTGCTGAACGGCACCAAGTGCTGGATCACCAATGCCGGCGAGTCGACCTGGTACACCGTCATGGCGGTGACGGATCCCAACGCCGCCAAGAAGTCCGCCGGCATCTCGGCGTTCGTCGTGCACAAGGACGACCCCGGCTTCTCCGTCGGTCCCAAGGAGCGCAAGCTCGGCATCAAGGGCTCGCCGACTCGCGAGATCTACTTCGAGAACTGCACGATCCCTTCTTCGCGGATCATCGGGGAGCCCGGGACCGGTCTGAAGACCGCTTTGAAGACGTTGGACCACACGCGTCCGACGATCGGCGCCCAGGCCGTCGGCATTGCACAGGGTGCCCTGGAGGCCGCGGTCGCGTACGTCAAGGACCGCAAGCAGTTCGGCAAGTCCATTTCGGACTTCCAGGGCGTGCAGTTCATGCTCGCCGACATGGCCATGAAGATCGAGGCAGCCCGGCACATGGTGTACGTCGCGGCCGCCAAGGCGGAGCGCGGCGAGCCGAACATCGGCTTCATCACCGCTGCCGCCAAGTGCTTCGCCTCCGACGTGGCCATGGAGGTCACGACCGACGCCGTGCAGCTGTTCGGCGGGGCCGGGTACACGCGGGACTTCCCCGTGGAGCGGATGATGCGGGACGCGAAGATCACGCAGATCTACGAGGGCACGAACCAGATCCAGCGCGTCGTGATGTCGCGCGCCGTCCTGAACGGCTAGATCTCGTCGAGCGAACCGGCGAGCATCGCGCCCAGCCAGTTCGTGTAACCGAGGTCCAAGCTCTCCCCGACGAGACCGGGCGCCAGGTGGCAGATCACCTGGCGCCCCTTCTCGTTCACCACCAAGGCGAACCGGTCTCCGCGCACGCTGTCGGCGACGACGAGGCCGCCGGTCTCGGCGGGGTGCACGGCGGGCACCGACCCGGAGCCGCTGCCGAACACCCGCAGCCGGCCTCCGTCCACGAGCAGCCCGCCCGTGTGCGTGATGACCGCGCCGAGCCACGAGTCCGGGGTTGTGCCGTCGTCGGCCACCTGTGCCGGTGCCAGCACGGTGATCCGGTACGGCGACTCCGTGATGGCCCGTGTCACCGCTTCCCAGGCCGACGTCTTCACCCGCGCAGTCTGGCAGGCGCCGTGGTCAGAGCGTGGCCAGAACTTCGCCCAGGCGCTCGTACGAACGGCCCGCGCCGTCCGCCATGCCCGTCGCCAGCACGGCGTCGCGGACTTCCTGCGACAGCAACGTCATCGTCGAGGTCATCGTCGTGCGGCCGTCGACCTCCTCGAACGTCACGGTCGTGACCCCGGGCGGGTTGTCCTCGAACAGTTCCGTGTTCACGATCCGCGAGAACGGTGTGACCTCGGTGTACTCGCCGTGCATCTCGAAGGCCGAAGACCCGTCCGGCTGCGCCCAGCCGTAGCGCCACTTGCCGCCCACGCGCAGGTCGACCTCGCAGATCGGCATCTCCCAGCCGTCGGGGCCGAGCAGCCACCGGCGCAGCAGCGCGGGCTCGGTGAAGGCCTTCCACACCAACGCCGCAGGGGCGTCGAACGTGCGGGTCATCGCGATCTCGGTGTCGGAGGGGAGGGTGACGGTCGTGCCGAACTTCACCGTGGTCATTGGTCTGTCTCCTTCATCTCGGTCAACAGCGCGTCCAGGCGCGCGTAGCTCGCGTCCCAGAAGCGGCGGTAGTTCTCGGCCCACACGGCGACCTCCTTCAACGGCGTCGCGTCGAGCTGACAGGGACGCCACTGGGCCTCCCTGCCGCGGGTGATCAGGCCGGCCTTCTCCAGCACGCGCAGGTGCTTCGAGATCGCCGGGCCGCTGATGTCGAACGGTTCGGAGAGCTCCTTCACCGTCGCGGGACCCTCGGTGAGCCGCGCGAGGATCGCCCGCCGGGTCGGGTCCGCCAGTGCGGCGAAGGTGGCGCTCAGCTCGTCCATCGGGTGTACCTAACCACTTGGTTATCTAACCTCTGGGTTAAGTAAGACGGATGACCGGTCCGCTGTCAAGCCCCGGTATCAAGATCAAGATCACTGGATGACCAGCTCGAATTCTGCACATAAAAACAACCACTGGTCCGCCGGAACCCATTTCTGGTGGGCATGGAATCGGCGTTCTGCTGAACAGAGCAACTTCAACAATTCGGCTGGACCGCTGTTCAGGGGCCTGGCTACGGTCGTCGGGCCGCAATTCGAACAGGTTTGGTGGGATGTATCGAATGAGACCGAAAAGAACGATCTCCATTTCCTTGGGATTCGTGCTGGCCGCTTCCGTGTTCGTGCCGGCCGCGCAGGCGGTGCCGAGCGGGAGCAGCGCGAGCCTGGCCAGGACGTCCGACGACAAGGTCCAGACGGCTGCCGCAGCCGAGGCGTACTGGACGCCGGAACGCATGGCGAACGCCATCCCCGCACAGGCTCCTGCCACGGTGAAGGCCACGTCCGCACCCCAGCCCTCGGGGCGTGCGGGCAGCATCGACGGCGCCGCGCCGTCGGTGAAGGTCGAGACCGAGCAGGCCCAGGGCATCGGGATCCTGCTCAACGAGTCCCAGACCGTCGGGAAGGTGTTCTTCACCAACCCCGTCAACGGCCTGAACTACGTGTGCTCGGGCGCGACCCTCAACAGTGGCAGGAAGAAGCTGGTCCAGACGGCCGGGCACTGCGTGCACGGCGGGTCGGGCGGCCAGTGGATGACCAACTGGGTGTTCGTCCCCCGCTACCGCAACGGCGCGCGGCCGTTCGGCACGTGGAGCGCCTACCAGCTCACGTCGCGCACCGCGTGGATCAACAGCAGCAACAGCGACGAGGACATGGGCATCGTCATCATGCAGACCCTCGGCGGCAGCCCGATCGTCAGCGTCGTGGGCGGCAACGGGTTGCGCTGGAACTGGGGCTACTCGGTGAACGTCACCATCCTCGGCTACCCCGCGGCCGCGCCGTTCACCGGTGAGCTGCAGTACTTCTGCCAGGGCACGACGTGGAACGGCCACAACCAGCAGGTGCGGGCCTGGTGCGACATGACCGGCGGCTCGAGCGGCGGTCCATGGCTGCAGGAGTACAACGACCAGAACGGGCTGGGCTACATCAACAGCGTCGTCAGCCACCGGCACTCCGATGCGAGCCAGATGGACGGGCCGTACTTCGACAACGACATCAAGAGCCTCTACGACTTCGCGGAGTCGCTCTCGCCGTGATGCCGACCACGTCGAGAACCTGCGGCCTCTCGGGCAACCAGGGAGGCCGCGGGTTCCGTCCTCGTCACATGAGCCGCGTAGTTCTCGTCGTCGCCGTCGCCCTGCTGGCCGCCGCGTGCGGGAGCAGGTCCGCTGGAGGAGGGGGTGACGTGGTGGGCAAGGTGTTCCACTCCACGTCCGTCACCGAGCAGGGCAAGCCGCGCGCCCTGGTCGAGGGCACGAGGGTGCAGCTGAGGTTCACCGACGACGGGCGGCTGCTCGCCAACGCCGGCTGCAACCAGATGCAGGGCCCGGTCTCGCTGGACGACGGCAAGCTCGCGGTGTCCGAGCTCGGCATGACCGCGATGGGCTGTCCCGACCCGGCCCTGCACACGCAGGACGAGTGGCTTTCGAAGTTCCTGTCCGCCACGCCGTCGTGGCGGATGGACGGCGCGAACCTCGTCGTCACCGGCCCGGACGCGGAGATCGTGCTCGCGCAGGAGGTTCCCGCGACGCTCGAAGGTGGCAAGTGGACGGTCGACACGCTGCTCACCGGGAACGCCGCGTCGTCGGTACCGGGCGGAGTCGTTGCGACGCTTGCCTTCCAGGACGGGCGGGCCGAGGTGGCGGCCGGGTGCAACTCCGGTTCCGCCGGGTACCGGACCGCAGGTCAGGAGATCACGTTCGAGCAGCTCGTGCTGACGGACAAGGCGTGCGGACCGGAGGAGATGGCGGTCGAAAAAGCTGTGACGCAGACACTTCAGGGCACCGTGAAGTACACAGTGGACGGTAAGAAGCTGACGCTCACCACCGCGGACGGCTCCGGTGTCGGGCTGGCGAAGTAGCGGTCGCTGACCTGGCAACCTAAGGGGTTGCTGTGCGGTTCCTGTCGAAACCATGAGGTCGTTCAAACCTGCACTAGCTTGTGGTTCGGAGTTGAACGACCGACAGTGGAACGACAGGATCGGGGAGCAAGAACATGGTCAAGGACATCACCGCACTCATCGGGCGTCTCGCCGTCGGCATCGTCTTCGTCGCGCACGGCTGGCAGAAGTTCACCGAGTTCGGCATCTCGGGCACCACAGCGACGTTCGACAGCATGGGGGTTCCGCTCCCGTCGCTGTCCGCGTGGTTCTCGGCGTGCGTCGAGCTCGCCGGCGGCATGGCGATGATCGCCGGTGTCGCGCTGCCGGTCGTCGGTGTGCTGCTCGCCTTCAACATGGCGGGCGCCTGGATGATCGTCCACCTGCCGCACGGCCTGATCGGAGAGGGCGGTGCGGCGGAGGTGATCGTGCTCGGCGCGGCTTCGCTCGCCCTCGGCTTCAACGGTGGTGCCTACGCGCTGGACCGCCTGTTGTTCAAGAACAACAAGGTGCTCAACCCAGCTGCGGCGTGATCTCCCGGGTGACCTTCTCGGCGTCCCGGCGCGCGGCGAGCTTGCCCGCGTCGGGACTGCTCACCTGCACGATCGAGCCGCCGGCCGCGAGCACCGCGAGAAACCCTTCCAGCACAGCGGAAGGCGAGTCCCACTCCAGAGTCGACAACACGCGCGGCTCGTCGCCGAGCTGCGCACCGAGCTCCCGCGCCGCCGCGACCACTTCGTCCACAGTGGAGTCGACCAGCGCCGGCGCCGAACCGGGCACCGGCTCCCACGGCAGGAAGTCGTCGCCATGCACGCGCACGTCGTCGGAGTAGTCGACAGGAGCGCCGGATCCGAGACCCAGGGGGTGCAACGACGCCACGGCCACGACGTCCGCGTCCGCCGTGCCACCCGGTGCCACGACGGCCACCTTCGCGGCCTCCGCACCAGGGCCGACCACCACGCGGGCACCGCACCACCACGCACCCAGCAGCACTCCGACGGTCTGCCAGTGCGCGGGCAGCAGGACCGCCACCGTGTCGCCCGGCTCGACGTCGTGCTCGTCGCGCAGCCAGTTGGCCGTCTTCGCCGCCCAGTTCTTCACCGTCGCGCGGGACAGCTCGACCCGCGAGCCGGCAGCGTCGTCGTAGTGCGTGATCAGCGGACGGCCGGAGTCGGCCTTCAGCAGAGGCGTGAAGAGGATCTCGGTCACGCTCACGTGCTCACTCCTAGTCGACGCAGGGGACGTCCTGGCGGGCCGCCTCGACGGCGCGGAAGCCGTCCAGCGAGAGCAGCTTCCCAGGACCGAACCGGGCGGGCGACGTGGGGGTCGTCGAGGACGGGACGGGGTTCGGCGTCTCGCCGATCAGCTGCGCCACCCACGCCTTCACGGCCTCGCGGTCGACCGTGACGATGCTCTGGCCGCGCTCGTTGCGGGCGTCGATGCTGGTCACCGGGATCGTGGCGAACTCCACGTTGCCCGACGCGAGGCCCTGGGCCTGCGCCGCGAGCGTCGCGAGGTCGAGCTTCTCGTCCACGACCACGGACTTCGACACCGCGTCCAGCAGGCCGTTCAGCTTGCCGGGATCGGTGAACGTGCCCGCGGACAGGAGCTGCTTCATCGCCTGCGACATGAACACCTGCTGCCGCGCGATGCGACCGAGGTCACCGCCGGGCATGTTCCGCTGCCGCACGAACGACAGCGCGTCACCGCCCGAGATCGTCTGCGGTCCCGCGCGGAAGTTCGCGCCGGAGTTCGGGTCCGACGTGCCGGCCCTGAGGCACACCTGCACGCCGCCGATCACCTCGGTCAGCAGGTAGAAGCCGTAGAGGTTGATCTCCGCGTAGTGGTCGACGCGCATGCCGGTGAGGTCCTGCACCGCCTGCACCAACGCCTTGCGGCCCGCCTCGTCGGACTTGCGCTCGCGCTCGGCCTGGTCGCTCACGCCCTCGGCCTGCAGTCGTTCGGCCGTGAGGTACTTCACGGCGCCGTACGCCGAGTTGATCTTGTCCTCGCGGTAGCCGGCGATCGGGACGTACGTGTCGCGCGGAATCGAGATCGCGCTCGCCTTGCCCCCGTTGCGGGGCACGCGCAGCACGATGATCGTGTCCGTGTTCACCGTGTCGGTGCCCTCGGTGCGCAGCTTGCGCAGCACGTCCGCGGGAAGCGGCCTGCCCTGCGCGTCGGTCCGGCTGTCGCTGCCCACCAGCAGGATGTCGGTCGCGCCGTCCTCGACCGGCGGCGAGTTCGGGATGTCCTCCAGCACCTCGAGGATCTGCGTGGTGTTGGTGTTCTGCTTGACCAGCCGCAGCGCCGTCCAGAAGTAGCCGGAGAACGCCAGCGTTGTCACGGCGACGAGCGCGACGACCGTCCGGCCGGCGACCAGTGCGGTCTTCTTCGCGCGTGCGGCGGCGCTCAACGTCGGTCCTCCTGTGCTGATTCTGCTCTCTCAGCGTAACTATCGGAGGGCCGTTACGCGGGGATTTCAGTTCACGCAGACGAGTCCACCGGCAGTGATCGGGGGAGTGCTGCTCGTGACCGGAGCGGACGGGGTACCGGGTGCGTTCTGCGGGTCGACGTCCTCGGAGTCGTCGAGCGCCCGGTAGTCCGTCCCGACGAAGACCTGCACCTGTCCCTTGTGGACGGAGGCGCTCTCCTCGACGGTCACGTCGGGCCCGAGCTCCGCCGCGACCTTGCGCGCGGAGCCCTCCTCGCCGGCGGCGTACCGGACGACCGTGGAGTCGCTCACCTGCGGCGCCGAGCTCAGCTGGCCGCGCTGGAAGCCCTTGGCGGACAGGGCGTTCATCACCTGGCTCGCGAGGCCCTGCACGTTCGCCGCGTTGTACACGCTCACCGTGATCGACGAGGCGGGCGGAGCGGGCAGCGTGGTCGTCGTCACCGGCGCCGAGCCGCTCGTCGAGGGCTTCTCCGCGGCGAGGCTCGTGAGGAACTTGCGCACCTCGGCGGGGTTCACCGGCAGCACGTTGCCGTCGCTGTAGGTGTCCGTGGGCTCACCCACGGGGATCGTCTTGAACTCGAAGTTGCCGCCCACCAGGCCCTGCATCTGCTCGGCGAACGTCGTGATGTCCCAGCCGCTGCTGAGGATCACCGACTTCTGCACGGCCTCGACGAGCCCGTTGAGCTTGGTCGTGTCGGTCAGCGTGCCGCTCGACAGCACCTTCTTCGCGAGCGCGCCGATGAACACCTGCTGCCGCACGATGCGGTCGAGGTCGCCGCCGGGCAGGTTCTTGCGCTGGCGCACGAACGACAATGCCCGCGCGCCCTCGATGATCTGCGGGCCTGCCTGGAAGTTCGCTCCCGAGTCCCAGTCGAGCGTGGGCTCCTTCACGCACACCTCGACGCCGCCGATGGCCTTGGTCACCTCGTAGAAGCTCGCCAGGTTGACCTCGGCGTAGCGGTCGATGCGGACCTGGTTGCCGGACAGGCCCTCGATGGTCTTGATCAACGTCTTGCGGCCGGCGGCCATCGACTCGGTGCGGATGCGCTGCTCGTCCGTCACGCCCTGTGAGCGCAGCTCCTGGTCGACGGTGTTGCGCTGGCGGGCGAACGCCGAGTTGAGCTTGTGCTTGCCGAACCCGTCCGCGATCTCGACGTAGGAGTCGCGGGGGAACGAGATCGCGACCGCGCGCGTGCCGTCCACCGGGATGTGCACGAGGATCATGGTGTCGGTGTTCTGCTCGCCGTCGGCGACGCCGCCGTTGAGCATGGCCAGCACCTCCTCCGACAGCGGGTTGCCCTGCGCGTCGGTGCGGCTGTCCATGCCGACCAGGAGGATGTCCACGGCGCCGTCGAGCGGCTTGGGGCCCTGCTTCGCGAGCTCCTCCGAGATGACCTCGGTCTTCACGATGCCGTCGTTGGCCGACCGCAGCTTGACCCAGCCGTACGACGTGACGAGGAGCACAGCCACCGAGACGAGCGAGACGAAGATCTTCCCCGTCATCAGGAAGGCGCGGAAAGCCGCCGACGGCCGGGCGACCACCACCCTGACCGGCAGGCTTCTGCCTTCCACAGCCGTTTCCTCCCCCACCACTCCGAGTTTAGTCTTTTATAAGACAAACGACGTGACGTTGCTGTGGGTTGCAGCGATCGGCCGTGTGACAGACTGCCTGCGAAAAAATCCACCACGGGAGGAAGCGGCATGCGAGTACTGGTGACAGGTGGGGCCGGGTTCATCGGCTCGCACTACGTGCGGGAGTTGGTGAGCGGGTCCTACCCGGCGTTCGCCGGTGCCGAAGTGGTGGTGCTCGACAAGCTCACCTACGCGGGTAGCGAGACCAACCTCGCGGCCGTCGCTGGCAAGTTCGAGTTCGTCCGCGGTGACATCTGCGACCCGGCCGTGGTCGAGGAGCAGATGAAGGGCGTCGACGTCGTCGTGCACTTCGCCGCGGAGTCGCACGTCGACCGCTCCATCGCCGGGTCCGCCGACTTCGTGCTCACGAACGTCCTCGGCACCCAGACCCTCCTGCAGGGCGCTCTGAACGCGGGCGTGGGCCGGTTCGTCCACGTCTCGACCGACGAGGTCTACGGCTCGATCGAGGACGGGTCGTGGTCGGAGGACCACATCCTGGAGCCGAACTCGCCGTACTCGGCTTCGAAGGCTTCTTCCGACCTCCTGGCGCGGGCGTTCCACCGCACTCACGGACTGCCCGTGAGCATCACCCGGTGTTCGAACAATTACGGCCCGTACCAGTTCCCGGAAAAGGTGATCCCGCTCTTCGTCACCAATTTGATCGACGGCGGGAAGGTGCCGCTCTACGGCGACGGCCTGAACGTGCGCGACTGGCTGCACGTGGACGACCACTGCCGCGGCATCCAGCTCGTCGCCGAGGGCGGCCGGCCCGGCGAGATCTACAACATCGGCGGCGGCACCGAGCTCACCAACCGCGAGCTGACCGAGCGGCTGCTGGCCGCCACGGGCCGTGACTGGTCGGCCGTCGAGCCGGTGCAGGACCGCAAGGGCCACGACCGCCGCTACTCGGTCGACATCTCCAAGATCGCCTCCGAGCTGGGCTACGCGCCGAAGGTCGACTTCGCCGTCGGGCTCGCGGACACCGTCGAGTGGTACCGCGAGAACCGCGCCTGGTGGGAGCCGCTCAAGGAGCGCGCCCAGTTGGCGAAGGGCTGAGCGTTGATCCTCGTTCCCGGTGGTCGCGGCCAGCTCGGTCACGACCTCGCCGCCCTGTCCTCCGACGTCCGCGCGGTGTCGTCCGCGGAGCTCGACGTCACCTCGGTGACGGCCGCCGACCTCGCGGGCGCCTCCGCGGTGATCAACTGCGCCGCGTACACCGCCGTGGACGCGGCCGAGACCGACGAGGATCGCGCGTTCGCGGTCAACGCCGTCGGTCCCGGTCTGCTGGCCGAGGCGTGCGCTTCCGCGGGCATCCCGTTGATCCACGTCTCGACCGACTACGTGTTCTCCGGTGACGAGACCCGGCCGTACGAGCCGTCCGACCCCGTCGGCCCGAAGACCGCCTACGGGCGCACGAAGCTCGAAGGCGAACGCCGGGTGCTGGAGGCGGGCGGCTGGGTCGTGCGCACCGCGTGGGTCTACGGCGTGCACGGTTCCAACTTCGTGAAGACCATGGCGGCACTGGAGTCCTCGCGGCCTTCGTTGTCCGTTGTGGACGACCAGGTGGGCTCGCCGACGTGGTCGCACCACCTCGCGGAGGGACTGCTCGAACTGACCTCGGTGCTGCCGTCGCAGCGGTTGCTGCACGCGACCGGAGCCGGCGAGACGACGTGGTTCGGCTTCGCGCGGGCGATCTTCGAAGAACTGGGCGCCGATCCGGACCGGGTGCTGCCCTGCACCACGGCCGACTTCCCGCGCCCGGCGCCGCGGCCCGCTTACTCGGTGCTGTCCGGCGAAGCTTGGGCAGCAGCGGGACTGCGTCCGTTGCCGCACTGGCGAAGCGCCCTGACGGACGCTTTCCGGGCGGGAGTGGTCGCTCCGCGTGCGGGTGCTGCGCCATTGGAGTGACCGGTCTGGCACGGCCGTGCCGAGTACGAGAACCTTTTCGGCATGTTCGACTCCGGGCGCGATCCTGCGCGGCCCGCGACAACGGATTCCGATCGGCAGCGCTTCCTGAAGTGCGTTGCTGTTGTCACGGGCTCGCGGCAGGTGTCGATGAGCCAGCTCGACAAGCACTCGCCGAGGCCACGCACTCGGTGACGACGAGAGGGCGTCAGGCTTTCCTGACGCCCCGCTCCGAACGCACCCTCAGGCCCTGCTCCGCCGGTACGCCTCGACCGTCTTCTCGGCGCACCGCCGCCACGTGAACTCCGCGGCGTGCGCTCGTCGTTCGGACTGGGCCTCCGGCGTGGCGGGCGCCGCGACGGCCTGGGCGAGCCCCTCGGCCAGCGCGGCGACGTCGCCCACCGGCACGTGCAGCGCGTGGCCTCCGGCGACCTCCCGCAGCGCGGGCACGTCGGAGCACACCACGGGGACGTTGCAGGCCAACGCCTCCAGCACCGGCAGCCCGAAGCCCTCGTCCCGCGACGGCAGCACCAGTGCCGTGGCACCGGCGACGACCGACCGCAGGTGCACGTCCGACAGGTAGCCGGTCCGCAGCACCCGACCGTCCACACCGGACCGTCCTGGTCCCACGAGCACCAGCGGCGGCAGCGAGGGGTCGGACGCGTGCGCCTTGACCAGGTACTCGAGGCCCTTGCGCGGCCCGTCGGCACCCACGAACAGCAGGTACTCCGACGGCAGGCCCAGCCGGCCGCGCAACGTCGGCGACGGCGGCCGGGACGCGAACCACGCGGGGTCGACCCCGAGCGGCGTCACGACGATCTTCTCCAGCGGCACCGAGAACCGGTCGGCGACGACGTTCGCCACGGCCGCGGTCGGCGTGCAGATCACGTCGGCCCGCTGCGCCGACAGCTTCACGAGCTCCGGCAGCCTGCGGTCGGACGGCGGCAGGTCACCGGGCGCGTCCAGGAACGCCAGGTCGTGGATCGTGACGACCTTGCCGGCCCGCAACGTCGGCGGCAGCACGAAGTTCGTGGCGTGCATGACGTTGGAGAAGCCCGTCAGGAACTCGACGGGCGGGAACGGGGCGCGCAGCCACATCTGGCGCAGCGCCCGTGCCGCGACGGGCAGGCCTCGCGCCGTGACGTCGTGCGGCAGCACCGTCCGCAACGCGCGCCAGCCGCGCAACGTGAAAGCGACCGCCCGTACGTCGACCTCGTCCGGCATGGAAGCCAGCTCTTCGGCCAGTGCGGCCGTGTAGCGGCCGATTCCGGTGCGATGTCCGAGCAGGGGGGTGCCGTCGAGCAGCACCTTGAGGGGTTTCGGGGATCTCGCCATTTACCTGCCACCACGCGCGATCTTGCGCAGACGCCCCGACGCCCGCTTGGCCAACTCGGTCGGGCCGCCCGCGTCCAGGTACTCGCGCACCAGCCGCAGGTCCCGCTTCACCTTGTCCGTCGTGCTCAGCCCCGGTGTGCGCACCATGGGCGCGGAGCCCGACAGACGGTCCGCCGCGGGCCTGGGGTTGCGGCAGAACTCCGCCAGCGGCGCGAGCGCCGTCTCCCAGGTGAACCGCTCGCGGACGACGGCGATGCGCTCACGGCACGAAGCCGCGAACTCCTCGTCGTAGAGCACCTTCTCCAGCGCGCCGGCCAGTGCCTCCGGGTCCTCCGGCGGCACGACGACGCCCAGTCCTTCCCGCTGCACCAGGTCCGCGAACGAGTCGCCGGACGTGGTGACGATCGGCAGCCCCGCCCACAGGTAGTCGAGCACCCGCGTGCGGAACGCGAACGTGGTCTCCACGTGCTCGTAGTGCGTGGTGACACCGCAGTTCGCGTCGAGCAGCCAGTTCTGCCGCTCGGTGTAGGGCACCCACCCGTCGTTGAAGAACACGTTCTCGCCGGTCAGCCCCAACGACGCGGACAGCGCCCGCGTCTGGCCGGCGATGTCCATGTCCGGGACCTCGGGGTTCGGGTGCTTCATGCCGAGGAAGTACAGCTTCGCGGACGGCTGCCGCTGCCGCAGGTGGTGCATCGCCTCGATCAGCGACAGCGGGTCGAACCACGAGTAGACGCCACCCGCCCAGATCACGACCTTGTCGGAGTCCTCGACACCGGGCACCACGCCCTTGATCGCGGGACCGGTGCGCTGCGGCGGCTTGCCCGACAGTCCGAAGGGGACGATCCCGAGCAGCGACTGGGTGGTCGGGTCGTTGTCGTACAACGTCGGCGTCAACCGGCCCAGCGCGGCCAGGTGGCCGAGCCAGAAGTGCCGCTGCCGTTCCGACGCGCACAGGAAGAAGTCACCGCGCTCCAGCTGGTTCGTCAGCACGCGCGTGACGCTCTTCAGGTCGGCGGCGCGCTTCTCGTCGCTGTCGTCCTTGCCCTGCTCCAGCAGCTCCAGGTGCATCGGGTCGTAGATGTCGCAGACCACGATCTTGGTACTACCCGGTTGCTTCAGCTCCGAAGCCATCTCCAGCGCATGACCCTGCAACACGATCACGTCCGCCCACCGGACGTTCTCGGGCAGCTGCTTGAGCTTGACGCCCTCGACGGTGAACGGCGCGTCCGGCGGGTCGCACAACGGGTTCGTCGTGATCAGCCGGACCTCGTGCTCGCCGGACAGCACGTCCGCCATGTGCCACGCGCGGATCGCAGGGCCCGCCATGCGTTCGGAGATCGCGTCGCCGGTGATGACGAGCACCTTGCGCGGCTTGCCGAACACCTCGTCGATCCCGAGTGCCTCGACCAGGATGTCGTGCGCGACGAGGTAGCGCGGGATGTCGTACGCGGGCTCCAGCGCCTTGCGCATCAACGGGACCAGGTCGACGTCCGACATCCGCCGCGACGCCTGCTCGACCCGCCGCGACTCGGCGAGCTTCGGCATCATCTCGACGAACTGGTCGATCGCGAGGAAGCCGGCGAGCGACTGGCGGGGGATCTCGGCGGGCCCGCGGTCGTCGGCGGGGTCGGCCGGGCGGCGGGTGATCTCCAGCTGCCTGGCGTCGATCTCGCCGCGCGCGGTCGCCCGGCGGACCACGAGGGCCAGCGCGGCGGGCAGGACGCGGGCGAGGGTCTCGTCGGAGAAGTTCTTGTACAGGGTCGCGAGCGCGTTGCGCTCCAGCAGGTAGAGCTCGCGGCTGTGGTCGATCGAGCTCATCGACGCGTGGTGGCGGTGGAACGTGAGCGACGCCGGTTCGTAGCGGACCCGCCAGCCGCGCAGGTTCAGCCGCCAGCCGAGGTCGACGTCCTCGTAGAACATGAAGAACCGCTCGTCGAACCCGCCGAGCTCGCGGTACAGCTCCGCGCGCACGAACAGCGCGGAGCCGGTGCCGAACAGCACGTCGCGCGGGGCGTCGTGGCTGCCGTCGTCGACCGTGCCGACGTGGCGCTTGTAGCCCATGCCGAACCAGGTCAGGCCGCCGTCGACGAAGTCGATCTTCTTGCCGTCCCAGTCGAGGACCTTGCTCGCGACCGCGCCGACCGCCGGTTCGGCGTGGAAGACCCTGATCGCGGTCTTGATCCAGTTCCGGTCCGCCCGCGCGTCGTTGTTGAGGAACGCGAGCACGTCGCCCGTGGCGTGCTCGACCCCGAGGTTGCACCCGCCGGCGAAGCCGAGGTTCCGGTCGTCGGTGACGATCTTGACGCCGGGCTGCCCCCCGAGCTCGGCCTTCAGCCGTGCGGTGTCGTGCGCCTCGTTGTCGACGACGACCACCTGGAGCAGCTCGGCCGGGTAGTCCACCTCGGCCAGGCCGCGCACGCAGGTGATGGTGTCCTCGGCGCCGCGGTAGTTGACGACGACGACGGAGACGGCGGGCAGTGATGCTCGTTCCACGTGCTAAGCCTGCCTCATCACTCTGCGCGCCCGCAGCGCGGTCGCGCAGATCATCAGCAACAGGACCGCGAGGGGCACGCCGAAGACCCACTCCGTCGACCAGTCGTTGCGGTCGGCGAGCAGCGGGCGCATCACCGGGTGGCGCAGCACGGTCGCCGGACCAGGCAGCATCTTCTTCTCCTGCTCGCCGGGCACCACGATCCGCAGCTGTGCGCCGTCCTGGCAGGTGATGTCGTGGGCGAACGCGGGGTTGTCCGGTCCGGGCACGTCCTCGACGCCGCGGATCACGCAGGTCTCGCGCGTGGCGAGCAGGTCCATCAACGCGCGGTGACCGTCGCTCGCCAGCACGGCGGTGCCGGGGACCACGACCATGAGGGCCGGGAGCACGAGCCAGTTCGGCCCGAGCTTGCCGACGCCCCACGCGAACGCGAGCGAGCCCAGGCAGCACGGCGCGATCACCGCGAGCCGGTGGTGCTCCGGGACGACGGCGCCCAGCACGACCGCCGCGGTGATCGCGACGAGTCCCAAGGCGATGAGCGGTGCCGGGCGCCTCACGGCTGCCGCCGGGCGACCGGGAAGAGGAGAGTCATCGCTGCGGGGACGCCTGTGACCCCGTGGAGGTTCCATCGCGTGGTCAGCGGCCCGCCCAGTCCTGCCAGACCTCGCCGCGCTTCGTCGTGGTCGTGATGGCGAGCCGTTGGACGAGGGTGGCGGGCAGCCGGAGGAACACCTCCGCGAGCACCCGGGCGCGGAGACTCACGCGAAAGTTCGCGGCGTCCGGAACGTTTTTACGGAATGGCAACAATGCGGTGATCGCCAGAAACCGGGCGAGTTCGGCGACCGCGACTTTCGCCGGTGCGCAGCGCAGGAGCATGAGCAGCCGGTTGCGCTCGTTCCAGCGGTGGAAGGGCTTCGAGCCTGGCCGGGTGCTGGCGCCGTGCCTGTGCCGGACGCGCGCCGGTCCGACGGAGATGACCCGGTGCCCGGCGAGCCGCAGCCGCCAGGCCGTGTCGGTGTCCTCGTAGTAGCAGAAGAAGCTCGCCGGAACGCCGCCCACGGCCTTGAGCTCGGCCGTCCTGAGCAGCGCCGCACCACCGCAGAACCCGAACACCTCGCGACCGGCGAGCACGACGTCCTTCCCGTGGCCGTCCGCCGTCAGCGCCACGCCGACGGACTGCGTCGAGCCGTCCGTGAGCAGGATCGACGAGGTGGCGGCGGCCGCTCCGGGGTCCTTCGCGAGAGCGCTCTCCAGTTCGGCCAGCCAGGCCGGGTCGGGCACCGCGTCGTCGTTGAGCCACGCGACGTACGGGGTGTCGACCATTCCGAGCACGGCGGCGAGCCCACCGGCGTAGCCGCGGTTGCGCGGGAGCCTGACGACCTCGTGGCCGCTGATCAGCGCGGCCGTCCCGTCGTCGGACGCGTTGTCCACGACGATCGTCCTGTGTGGACTCTTCTGGGCTTTGAGGGCGTCCAGGCACGCCGTGATGTGGTCACGGCCCCGCCACGTCACGACCACCACGGTGCTGAGTGCCGACACGGCGTGAGACGGTACGCGACGTGCCCGAGCTAGTAGTGCTGACCGAGCAACTCAGCGCGCCGGTCCCCGGTGGTACCGGCCGCTACACGGCGGAGCTGTTCCAGGCGTTGACGCGGACCGCGCCCGCCGGCTGGGCCGTGGTCTCCGCGGCCACGGCCCACGCCGACCGCGTGATCCGGCTGCCCCGGCGCGCGCTGGTGGCGTTGTGGGAGCGCGGTCTTCCGCCCAGGCTCGGATCGCACGTGCACGCCCCGACGCCGCTCGCGCCGTTGCCGGGAGCCGTCGTGACCGTGCACGACGTGGTGCCGTGGACGCATCCGGAGACGCTGACGCCGCGTGGTGTCGCGTGGCACCGCAAGGTGATCGGTCGTGCGGCGCGCGAGGCCCGCGCGTTGGTGGTGCCGACGAAAGCCGTTGCGTCTCAGTTGGAGGAGTGCGTCCGCGTCGAGGTCCCGGTGCACGTGGTGCCGAACGGCGTGACCCGGCTCGTCGGTTCGCCCTCGGCGGATCTTCCGTCTCAGTACGTGCTCGCGATCGGGACGATCGAGCCGCGCAAGGGGTTCGAGCTCCTGGTGCGGGCGACCGAACGGCTGCGGGTGCCGTTGGTCGTCGTCGGTCCGCAGGGGTGGGGCGGGGTGTCGTTGAGCGCTCCGCACGTGACGTTGCTCGGCCGCGTTTCCGACGAACGGCTGGCATCCGTGCTGGCAGGAGCGTCGCTGCTGGCCGCGCCCAGTCTCGCCGAGGGGTTCGGGCTGCCGGTGCTGGAGGCGATGGCCGCGGGGGTGCCCGTGGTGCACTCCGACGACCCCGCTCTGGTGGAGGTGGCGGGCGGCGCGGGGACCGTCGTCCGGAGGGGCGACCTGGCGTCGTTGACGGAAGGTCTGAGGGCCGTTCTGGCCGATCCACGTCACACCGTCGAGGCCGGGATCACCCGTGCGAGTGAGTTCACCTGGGAAAAGACCGCGCAGGGTGTCTGGAGCGCCCACGCTGTACAGCCGGATTAGCGCATTCCCTCTTAACGCTTTCGCAAATGACATTACGCTAGCTGATCGTGTCGACCGACGAACCCAGCGTGCTGATCGACGCCACCGCCGTGCCCGCGGACCGAGGTGGCGTCGGCCGTTACGTGGATTCGCTCGTCGCGGCGCTGGACGCGGACGGGGCGAAGCTCTCCGTCGTGTGCCAGCCGCGCGACGAGGACCTGTTCACGAAGATCGCGCCGAACGCCCGCGTGGTGCGGGCGGCCGAGGCCGTGGCGACCAGGACAGCGCGGCTGGCCTGGGAGCAGACCACGCTGCCTAGGCTGATCCGGTCGCTGAACGTGGACGTCGTCCACTCGCCGCACTACACGCTGCCGCTGGCCGGCAAGGCCGCCTCGGTCGTGACGCTGCACGACGCGACGTTCTTCACCGACGCCGTCCTGCACTCGTCGGTGAAGGCGCGCTTCTTCCGCGCCTGGACCCGCGCCTCGCTGAAGCGGGCGGAGCTGTGCGTCGTCCCGTCCCAGGCGACCGCCGACGAGCTGGTGCGCGTGGCGGGAGCCGACCGCCGCGTCCTGCACATCGCGCAGCACGGCGTCGACACCGAGCGCTTCCACCCGCCGTCGCCCGACGAAATCATGTCCGTCCGGCGCACGTTGTCGTTGGGGGACACGCAGTACGTGGCGTTCCTCGGCGCGCTGGAACCCCGCAAGAACGTGCCGGCGCTCATCCGCGGCTTCGCCCAGGCCATGGTGGGCCGCGCCGACCCGCCAGCCCTGGTGCTGGCCGGCCAGCCGGGCTGGGACAGCCAGGTCGAACGAGCCCTGGACTCCGTCCCGCACCGCATCCGCGTGATCCGGGCGGGCTACCTGCCGTTCGAACAGCTGGCGGGCTTCCTCGGCGGTTCGGTCCTGGTCGCCTACCCGTCGCTGGGCGAGGGCTTCGGCCTGCCCGTGCTGGAGGCCATGGCGTGCGGCGCGTGCGTCCTGACGACCCGAAGACTGTCGCTGCCGGAAGTGGGCGGCGAAGCCGTCGCCTACTGCGGCGTGGGAGCCGGCGACATCGCCGCGTCGATCGCCGACCTGCTGGACGACCCGGCCCGCCGCGCGGCCCTCGCCGCGTCGGGCCAGCAACGGGCCAAGGACTTCTCCTGGGCCGTGAGCGCCGAACGCCACCGCGTGGCCTACGAGCGCGCGTCTCTGGTGCGTCGCCGACGGTGAATCGGACACCACTAGTGTGTCGGCCGTGAACTACGGCGACGGACTTGGTGTCGTGACGGTCACGTACTCGCCGGGCGAGACGCTGGCACCGTTCGTGGACACCCTCGCGAAGGCGACCACCCGCCCGGTGCAGGTGATCCTCGCCGACAACGGCTCGACCGACGGCGTGCCCGAAGCCGTGGCGGCATCCCGTGACGGGGTGTCCTTCGTGCCCACCGGGGGAAATCTCGGGTACGGCGGTGGCGCGAACCGCGGCGTCGCGGCGTTGGGGCCCGACGTCGGGTGGGTGCTGATCTCCAACCCGGACATCGAGTTTCTGCCTGGGGCGGTTGACGTTCTGATCGACGCGGCTTCCCGGTGGCCTTCCGGCGGGATGTTCGGGCCGTTGATCCGGGAGCCTTCCGGGGAGGTTTATCCGTCTGCCCGGTTGCTGCCTTCGCTCGGGCGGGGGCTCGGGCACGCGTTGTTCGCGGTGGTGTGGAAGTCGAATCCGTGGACCCGTGCCTATCGGCAGGAACAGGCTCCGGTCGAGCGGGCTGCCGAGTGGTTGTCGGGGTCCTGTTTCTTGATGCGGCGTGAGGTGTTCGACGCTGTCGGCGGGTTCGACGAGCGGTACTTCATGTACTTCGAGGACGTCGATCTCGGGGACCGGGTCGGGCGTGCGGGGTATCTGAACGTGTACGTGCCTGATGCGGAGGTCGTGCACATCGGGGGGCACTCGACTGCTCGGGCTTCTGCTCGGATGCTTCGGGAGCATCACCTTTCGGCTTATCGGTACCTGGCTGATCGGCATCGGGGGGTTTTGTGGGCTCCTCTTCGGGTTGCTGTTCGGGCTGGGTTGGCTTTGCGGGTTCGGTTGTTGAACCGGGGCTGATCGGGTTGCGTTGGTGGTTGCGTTTTTGCTTTCGGGTGCCGGTTTCGTGCGCGGGGCTCTGCCCCGGACCCCGCCAACTGATCAAAGACCGGCCAGCGCCGCCGGCGGGTTGATGGCACGCCTGTTTGTGTTGGGCGGCTTGCTGTTGCGTAGGTGGGGCGCGATTCCGTGGGGTGGTCCCGTCACGAGCAGTGCAGGATGCAGCCACACCCGAGGGGTGAGGTCAAGTCGCGAAAAGCGTGCGACTTGACCTCACCCCTCGGGCGCGGCAAAACGCGTCAGCACTGCTCGTGACGGGACCACCCCACCCGAGCGCATGGGAAAAGCCAAGAGCAAAAGCCAAGAGCGGCTCGGCTTCGCCTTCGCTTCGGCTCGCCTTCGGCCTCGCGGCTGAGGCGGCTCGCTTCGCACCCTGCCCGGTCGGCGATCCGGCAACCCCTTGCGCCGTACGGCCCAGCGCGGGGCGGCTCACATGTCGCCGCTGAGCCTCTGCGAGAGCGTGTTGCGGTTCTGCTTGTGGTTCGAGACGGTCGGGATCACGCCCGGCTGGACGACCTGAGTGATCTCCGCGTCATCTCCCGCGGGCGCCTGGGCGGGCATCGGGGTGGTCGGCGTGGGCTGGCCGGGGCGCTGCTGGGGTGGGCGGGCGGTGTTCTGCTGGCCCATCTGCGCTGCGGACAGGATCATGGTCGAGTCCGGGTCCCGGCGCGGGTCCATGGCGTTGACCAGCGTTCTCGGGATCTGCTGGGTGTCTGACGCGTCCATCGGGGACGTCATGTTGTCCGGCGTCACGATGTTCCGCCCACGTGCGCGGGCGCGGGCGAGCATGGCGTCGGCCCGGTCGCGGGGGTCCATGTCGGATTTTGCTCCTTGCCGGGACCAGATCCCGTATGACGATCTGCTTCGTGTCAGAGTATTCCGTCGAACGGCTTGCTGTAACGCGGAGGAGGAAAAAGGTGCACGGCGTCGAAGCTGTGGTGCTGGTCGGGGGCAAGGGCACTCGTCTTCGCCCGCTGACCCTGTCCGCTCCCAAGCCCATGTTGCCGACCGCGGGGGTGCCGTTCCTGACGCACCTGCTGTCTCGGATCAAGGAGGCCGGCATCACCCACGTGGTGCTGGGCACGAGCTACAAGGCCGAGGTGTTCGAGGAGTACTTCGGGGACGGGTCGCGGCTCGGGCTGGAGCTCGAGTACGTGGTCGAAGAGGTGCCGCTGGACACGGCGGGCGCCATTCGCAACGTGGCGGACAAGCTGCGTGAGCCCGACGTGATGGTGTTCAACGGCGACATCCTGTCGGGGGTGGACCTGACGGGGATCGTCGACACGCACCGCGAGCACGCGGCGGACGTGACGTTGCACCTGGTCAAGGTCGCGGACCCGCGGGCGTTCGGGTGTGTGCCGACGGACGACGAGGGGCGCGTCCAGGCGTTCCTGGAGAAGACCGAGAACCCGCCGACGGACCAGATCAACGCCGGGTGCTACGTGTTCCGGCGCGAGGTGATCGACGCGATTCCCGCTGGGCGGCCGGTGTCGGTGGAGCGCGAGACGTTCCCCGGGCTGCTCGAAGCGGGCAAGCGGCTCCAGGGGCACGTGGACGCCACGTACTGGCTCGACCTCGGCAAGCCCGAGGCGTTCGTGCAGGGGTCGGCGGACCTCGTGCGCGGGGTGGCGCCGTCGGCGGCGGTGGCGCAGGCCGGTGACTTCCTGGTGCTCGACGGGTCCAACGTGCACGAGGGCGCGACGGTCAGGGGCGGCAGCACGGTCGGGTCGAACTGCACGGTCGCGGAGGGCGCGGTGCTCGACGGCGCGATCCTGTTCGACGGGGCCGTGGTCGGGGAGAACGCCGTGGTCGAACGGTCGATCGTCGGGGCGGGTGCGCTGGTGCAGGCCGGTGCCGTCCTCCGGGACGCCGTCGTGGGTGACAGCGCCGTGATCGGTGCTCGGTGTGAGCTGATCGGCGGAGCGCGGGTCTGGCCGGGGGTCGTGTTGCCCGAGGCCGGCGTGCGCTTCTCGACGGATGCCTAGCAGAACCTGGACACCACCGTTCCCACTCGATCTGGGAGCGGTGCTCCTGCCGTTGCGCCGCGGACCGGGCGATCCGTCCTTCAGCACGGAGGGCGGCGTCTGGTTCGCGGCGAACACGCCGTGCGGACCCGGCACGATCCACATCCGGCGCACGGACGTGGTGGAGGCGGAGGCGTGGGGCGACGGCGGGCTGTGGCTGCTGGACGGCCTGCCCGCCCTGCTCGGCGCCGACGACACGGTGGACGAGTTCATCGCCCACCACCCGGTCGTCGCCGAGTCGCGAAGACGGCGGCCAGGACTGCGGCTCGGGGCGACCAACCGGGTCTGGGACCTGCTGTTCGCCTCGATCCTCGAGCAGAAGGTCACGGGCGTCGAGGCGTTCCGCACGTGGCGCGAGCTCGGCCGCCGGTTCGGTGAGCCGGCGCCGGGACCGAAGCCGCTGAAGGTCCCGCCGACGCCGCAACGGCTGCTGGGCCTGCACGACTGGGAGTGGCACCAGTGCGGGCTCGACGGCGCCCGCCGCCGGACGCTGGTCAACGTCGCGCAGGTCGCGCACCGGCTGGAGAAGGCCGCGGAGATGCGCAGCCGCGAGCTGCTGGAGAAGGTGCCCGGCATCGGCGTGTGGACGTCGGCCGAGGTCGCGCAACGGTCGTGGGGCGACCCGGACGCCGTGAGCGTCGGCGACTACCACGTCGCCAAGAACGTCACCTGGGCGTTGACCGGCACACCGGGCGACGACGACCAGATGATGGAGCTGCTGTCGCCCTACCAGCCACAACGCCACCGCGCCGTCATGTACCTGCAGGCCGCGGGGTTGCAGCGGCCGCGGCGAGCACCGAGGTTCTCGCCGCGCGACTACCGCAAGTTCTAGCGCAGACGCGCGAGAGCACTCTCGATCAACGGGTGCAGGTCGTCCACGTTGTCCGGCAGCGAGTCCAGCGGCCACCACTGCAGGTCGACGGACTCGGCCGAACGGACCGGTTGCGCGCCAACGGGTGCGCGCACCAGGAACCGCACGTCGAAGTGCCGCGTCGGCTTGCCCAGCGAGCACGTGATCGGGTGCACGTCGAGGTGGATCGGCGTCGGCTCGATGCGCAGCCCGCGCATGCCCGACTCCTCGGTCGCCTCGCGCAGCGCCGCCGCGACCAGCGTCTCGTCCTCCGGCTCGCAGTGGCCGCCGAGCTGCAGCCACCGGCCCACGCGCGGGTGCAGCGTCAGCAGCGCGTGCTCCCCGGTGGCGTCCAGGACGAGCGCGGAGGCCGTGAGGTGGCCGGGCTCGCAGGAACGCCGGCAGGCGTCCTCGCGTGCGGCCAGGAAGCCAAGGTAGGCCTCCTTCAACGCGTCCTGGCCGGTGAAGCGGCTCAGGGTGGAGACCGCGTCGTCGTGCAGTGTCACAGCTCGATCAGCCCTTCCAACGGCTCGCGCGGGACGAGCGGCTCGACCGGGTGGCCGACCGCTACCGCGCCCAACGGTTCCCAGTCGCCGGGAACACCCAGCACGGACCGCACCACGTCTGCGCAGAAGATCGTCGACGACACCCAGCACGAGCCGAGCCCCTCGGCGGCCAGCGCCACCAGCAGGGCCTGCACGGCGGCGCCACCGGCGATCGTGAACATCGTCTTCTCGGCCTCGGAGCGCGTGACGTCGGGGTAGGCGTGCGCGCCGTCGCGGACCAGGAACGGCACCACGACCTCCGGAGCCTCCACCAGCAGGTCGCCACGCCGCACCCGGCGCGCGATCTGCTCCTCGGTGAACCCGTCGCCACGCAGGTCCTTCACCCACTGCTCGCGCATGGCCGCCAGCAGCTCGGCGCGCTTCTCCCGCACCAGGACGAACCGCAACGGCTTCGTGTGGTGCGGCGCGGGCGCGGTCAGTGCCGCACCGACGGCCCGCCTCAGCACGCCGAGGTCGACGGGCTCGTCGCGGTAGAACCGCACGGACTTGCGCAGCAGCACGGCCTCGGCCCGGCCCTGGGCGAGCGCCTCCTCCGTGCCGAGCCGGAACAGGTCCTCGCCGGTCGCCCTGACCAGGTCGCGGGCCGTGGAGCCGTCGTCGACCACGTCGAACCCGCGCAGCACCGCCACCGGCACCGCGCCGAGCTTGCCCTTCACCAGGTCGGCCGCCGCCGCGATCTCGTCGGCGATCGCGACCAGCGTCACGGCCAGCTGGTTGCCGTGCCCGTCCACCGAGCCCGCGTAGTCGTGCAGCACGCGGATGCCGGCCGAGCCGATCGCCGCGTCGGTCTGCCCGACCCGCCACGCGCGGCCCATCGTGTCCGTGACGACCACGGCCACCTCGACGCCGAGCAGGTCCTTCAGGGCGCCGCGCAACGCCGCGGCCGAGCCGTCCGGGTCGACGGGCAGCAGCGCGATCTCGTCGCCCGCCACGTTCGAAGCGTCCACTCCGGACGCCGCCTGCACGATGCCGAGCTTGTTCTCGGTGATCAGCGTGCGCATCCGGCGGGCGAGCACCCGCACCGACTCCGCGGCGACGTGCTCGCGCCTGATCCGGTCCCGCTCCTCGGGATCGGCGGGCACGCGGACCAGTCGTCCCTCTACTTTGGACAGGACCTTGGACGTGACGACGAGCACGTCGCCGTCGCGCAGCCAGGGCGCGGCCGCCGCGATCGCGCCGGCCAGGTCGTCACCGGGCCGGAACTCCGGCAGTCCGGGAACCGGCAGCAGCTCCAGCGCCGCCGCGGCGTGGTCAGTCAACGTCGACTCCGGCGAGCTCCAGCGCGTCACGGGCCATCTGCGCCGTGGCGTCCACATCGGACATCAGCAGCGGGACGGCGCGCACCGCGACACCGGGCACGTCGGCGCGGTCGCCGGTGTGCACCAGCCACGCGTCGAGGATGCCGTCCTCCGAGCACTTGCGGGAGCCGTAGTGCCGGCCGACCGCCTCGGCGGAGGTCTCCACGCCGATCGCGTCCAGGCAGGCGTCGGCCATGCCCCGCAACGGTTTCCCGCCGATGATCGGCGACAGGCCCACGACACCGGCCTCGGTCTTGCGCAGCGCGTCGCGCACGCCGGCCACGTTCAGGATCGTGCCGATGCTCACGACGGGGTTGGACGGGGCCAGGACGACGGCGTCGGCCTCGGCGATCGCGTCCAGCACGCCGGGGCCGGGCGCGGCCTTCTCGGCGCCGACGAACGCGAACGACTTCGCGGGCAGGGCGGCGCGGTGCTTGACCCACCACTCCTGGAAGTGGATGGCCCTCGTCTCACCGTCGAGCTCGACGACGACGTGCGTCTCGACCCGGTCGTCGGACATCGGCAGCAGCCGCACGCCCGGCTGCCACCGGTCGCACAGCGCCTCGGTGACGGCCGACAGCGGGTAGCCCGCGTTCAACATCCGGGTGCGGACGAGGTGCGTGGCGATGTCGCGGTCACCGAGACCGA
Source organism: Lentzea sp. NPDC059081 (assembly GCF_042738015.1). Taxonomy (NCBI): domain Bacteria; kingdom Bacillati; phylum Actinomycetota; class Actinomycetes; order Pseudonocardiales; family Pseudonocardiaceae; genus Lentzea; species Lentzea sp. NPDC059081. The sequence goes on along the minus strand of NZ_JBHYGW010000003.1, from coordinate 5,005 downwards.
ACCACGTCGGTTCGGCCCCGTACGCCGCCAGCTCCTCCTTGACGGTCCACGACTCGCCCTCGCGGCCCCAGCCGCGCTCGGTGTCGATCCCGCCGCCCAGCGTGTACATGCAGGTGTCGAGGTCGGGCGTGATCCGCAGCCCGTGCATCCACACGTCATCGCCGGTGTTGACCACCGCGGTGACGTCCGCTCCCAGAGCTTTGAGTCCCTGCAGGAACCGCGCTCCGCCGACCCCGCCGACCAGTGCTACGACCTTCACGCCGTGCCATGCTTCCACAGCGTCTCAGCAGGCCTCGGAACGCCTACAGGTAGCGCCAGAACATGAACGCGGCCGCACCGGAACCCGCGTCGCTCAGGTCGCCGCCGATCGCCTCGAAGACCGCGCCGGCCGCCTGGAAGAACAGCAGGTTGACCTCGGTGAAGCCGATCAGCACCGCGAACAGGATCAGCGGCGCCCACGGCCTGGCCTTCGCGCCGAACCGCTGCGCCTCGTAGGGCAGGAACGGCTCGATGGCGCCCCAGCCGTCGAGGCCGGGGATCGGCAGGATGTTCAGGACGAACGCGATCACCTGCAACAAAGCCAGGTACGAAATCGCGGCGGCGAGCGCGAGCGGCGGTGAGAACAAGGTCACGACCAGCGCCAGCAGGACGCCGATGAGAAGGTTCGCGAACGGCCCCGCGAGGGAGACCAGCGACTCGACCTTCTTGTTCCGCAGGGCGTGGTGGTTGATCCACACCGCGCCACCCGGCAGGGGGATCCCGCCGAAGACCAGCAGCACCAGCGGCAGCACGATGCTCAGCACGGGGTCGGTGTAACGGCGGATGTCGAGCGTGAGATAACCCTTGTCGCGTACCGAAAAGTCGCCGCCCTTGTACGCCACGGCGGCGTGCCCGAACTCGTGCAGGCACAGCGTCACCGCCCACCCGGCGAGTACGAAGAGGATGGTGCCCGAGATGATGGCGACGTCACCCTCGAGCAGGGTGAGAGCCGCTCCGGCGACGGTGGCCGCGAGCAGGCCGAGGAACAGTGGGCTGGGGCGAACCGCTGATCGCTTCACCCCACCAGTGTGGCGTGTCGGCTGGCGTGGTGGGCCGTTCGGGGACGGGTTGCGACACCTGAATCACCGTCCGTGCAGTCAGTCAAGGTTTTTGCGGCCATCCGCGCGAATATCCCCCGACGTGTGGACTCCGCTTGACCGCCCGCTGTGACGCAGGTGTAATCACATCGGTGTCATTCGTCGTTGTGGGAACGGCGTCTGGCGTCCGCCAACCGGGGAGAGCGGAAGGCGAGGAGGCGGACGAAATGCAGGAATTCGAAGAGCTCGAAGAAGATCACGTCACGCAGCCGGTCGTGCAGGGCGAGCTGTCGTACCTGTTCGACCCTGCCGACGAGCAGGACTGGCAGGAGCGTGCGCTTTGCGCGCAGACCGATCCTGAGGCGTTCTTCCCCGAAAAGGGAGGGTCGACCAGGGAGGCCAAGCGCATCTGCCTGGGCTGCGAGGTTCGTTCGGAGTGCCTGGAGTACGCGCTCCAGCACGACGAACGCTTCGGCATCTGGGGCGGTCTCTCGGAGAGAGAGCGTCGCAAACTCAAGAAGCGAGCCGTCTAAAGCGTGATCTTCGTGCCTTAACTTGAGGACGTGACAAGTCCTCACCCGAGGCTCCGGACAGCGCCGGTGCTGTGCGTCCTGGTCTGCCACGACGGCGACCAGTGGCTCAGCACGGCGCTGTCTGCATTGCGGCGCCAGCGAATCCGTCCCAGGCACGTGATCGCGGTCGACACGGGATCGACAGATCGCACGCCGGCCGTGCTGAAGAAGGCGCTGCTGGCGGAAGCCGGGGACCTGCTGGACGGCGTGCTGACCTTGCCACGTGGCACGGGTTTCGGCACCGCCGTGCGCGTCGCCGTCGAACACGCCGTCGACAGGTGGGGTGACCCGGGCAGATGGCTCTGGTTGCTGCACGACGACAGCGCGCCCGAACCCGACTGCCTGGCCGCTCTGCTGACCGCGGCCGAGGTGTCGCCGTCGGCTGCCGTGCTGGGCCCGCTGTGCCTCGATTGGGTGGATTCCCGGCTCGTCGTCGAAGCGGGACTGTCGACGGATTCTTCAGGACATCGACAGACGGGGCTTTCGTCGGCGGAGCACTCCGCGTCGTTCCAGCAAAGCACTGAGGTGCTTGCCGTTTCGTCGGCCGGTTCGTTGATCAAACGTGAGGTGTGGCACTCCCTCGGCGGTTACGACGAGGCGATGCCGTTGCTCCGCGATGATCTCGACTTCGGCTGGCGCGCTAATCGCTCGGGTCATTTGGTCCTGTGCGTACCGGTCGCACGCATGCGTCATGCGCGGGCCGCGACTAAAGGCGCCCGCCGTTTGGACGCGGCCATGGCTCGGCCGGGTCCGTCATTTCGGGGCGTCGACCGCGCGCACGGCATGCGCACATTCTTGGTCAATTGTTCAGGTTTCTCGTTCCTCATCGGACTTCCGCGGCTGGTGCTGCTGTCGCTGCTGCGCGCCCTGGGGTTCCTGTTCCTCCGGCGTTTCGCCGACGCACACGCCGAAGCCGGTGCCGCCCGCTACCTCCTGACCCGAGGCCGGCTGCGCGAAGGCCGCCGCACCCGGCGCGGCTCCGCGGTCGTGCCCGGCCTCTTCACCAGCAGGCTCACCAGGTTCCGCAACGCACTGCGCGCCGGCGCGACGTTCCTGATCCGCCGCCGCGTGCAGGCCGACGCCGCGCTGGGTCGTTTGCCCGCAACCGATTCCGGCTCGACGTGGCTCGATCCGTCCGAAGTGGACTCGCCGCTCGTCGGCCCGTCCGCGCTGCCCGCGGGAGCGTCCCGCGGCCGCCCGCGCGTCGCCGGTCTGCGCCGGCCCGCGGTGGTCGTGTCGCTGGACGCCGAGACGCCGGGTGCCGTCCGCCCCTCACCACGCCCGCGTCCGTCGCCGGGACCGCGCGCCGGTGCCGACCGGATCTTCGTCGAGGTCGACCAGTCGCGCGTGCTGCGGTCGCTGTTGCTGGCGCCACCGGTCCTGTTGGTGTTGACCTTGTCACTCGTTGCGGTGATCTTGAACTGGTCCCGCCTCGGCCTGGACCTCGCCGGCGGCCGCCTGCTCCCGGTCGGCTCGCTCGGCGAGGTGTGGTCGACCTACCTCGCGTCGTGGCATCCGGTGTCCGGCGGCACCGCGGCCCCGGCTCCCGCCGCACTCGCCGTGCTGGGCCTGGTACCGGGCGGCCCGTCGTTCGCCGTGGCGATGCTCATGCTCGGCGATATCCCCCTCGCCGCGTTGGCTGCCTACATCGCTTCACGCGGCTTGCGCGTACGCCGTTCCGTGCGCGCGGTGGTGGCGGCCTTCTACGGACTGCTGCCCGTCGCCACCACGGCTGTGGCCGAAGGTCGCCTCGATGTCGTCGTCGTCCACGTCGTGACACCCCTCGTGTTCGCCGGCGTTTACGCGGTCTTGCGCGCGTCGTCCACCAACGCCTGGCTGCCGATGGCTTCCGGGACGGCTCTTGGCGTCGCCGTGCTGGGGGCGTTCTCGCCGCTGACCCACGTCGTGGTGATCGTCGGCTCGCTGGCCGGGTTCGTCGCGGTGACGGGCGGGGCCCGTCGGATCGCCGGTCTGTTCGCGATCGTGCTGCTGCCGATGGCTCTGTTGCTGCCCTGGCCGGCCGTGTTGTTGCAACACCCGGAGATGGTCCTGAACGGACTGGGGGCGGCGTTCTCGTCTCCTCCGCCCAACTTGATCGTGTGCTCGGTGTTCGCGGCGGCCGGGTTCGCGGCTGCCGTGCTGCGTCCGAACGTCTCGATGCTCCCCGGTGTGCTGGTGATCGTCCTGGCCGTCGGGGCGCTGGCGGCCGTTGCGGCGGTCGGTGCGTGGCCAGGGGCGCCTCTCGTCGTGCTGGCTTGGGGACTCGTCTGGGTGGTGCTCGCGGCTTGTCAGCGCGGGGTGGCTCCTGGGGTCGCCGGGCAGGCTTCGGTGCGGCGTGCGGTGTACTTGGTGGGTGTGGTCACGCTGGTCAGCTTGACCGTGGCCGGGTTCTTGGACCTGCGGACCGGCCCGTTGAAAGCCGATGGCGGGGTGAGTCTCGGGCCGTCGTTGATCGCGGAGCTGGAGCGGACCGGGCGGTCGGTGTTGATCCTGGGGCCTTCCGTTCGGCAGGTGGCCGGGCGGATGCCGGCCTTCGGGGACGACGACCTGGTGCCCACCGTGTCGTCGCCTGCTCGGTTGCGGCGGTGGAACTCGTCCGTGTTGGAGGGGTCGCCCGAGGTGGTGAAGACGGCATTGGCCCAAGCCGCTTCGTCCGGGGTTGTGTTTGTCGTCCTGCCTTCTGCTGATGTGGCTTCTCGGGTTGTTTCTGCGGCCGGGGAATTGGTTTCGTTGGCGCCTGTCGCTTCTGATGGGCGGCCGGTTTTGCGGTTGCGGTTCGCTGCGGACACCGGGGTTTTGCTGGCGCCTGATTTGGCTCGGCGGGCTCGTACGGGTGGGGAGCCGGCTGCTGTGGTCGGGGCTGACGGGGTGTCGCCGGTCAACGTGTCGTTGCCCGAGGTGGCTGTTCGGGTTTCGCCTGGTGGGGAGGGGCGGGTGCTCGTGCTGGCCGCTGAGGACGAGCCTGGGTGGGAGGTGTTCGTGGACTCCGTTCAGGTGCCCGTGGTGCGGGCTTGGGGGCATTTGGTGGGGGTGCCGTTGCCTTCTGAGCGGGCTGAGGTTCGGGTTTCGATGTCTTCCAGCTTGAGGGATTTTTTGTTGTTGGGGCAGGGGGCGGCGGCTTTGTTCACGTTGTTGACGGCTGTTCCTTCTCGGCGGCGTGGGGTTTAGTGTCGCCGGTTTAGTGGTCGCCGGTTGGGTGGGTTGCTTTGATTCCGCGGCTTGGCGGGTGGGTTGCGTTTTGCGTTGCGGGTTTCTGTTTCGGGCGCGGGGCTCTGCCCCGGACCCCGCCAACTGATCAAAGACCGGCCAGCGCCGCCGGCGGGTTGATGGCACGCCTGTTTGTGTTGGGCGGCTTGC
>NZ_JBHYGW010000002.1:0-614676 GCF_042738015.1 Lentzea sp. NPDC059081 | reverse complement strand
GTGTCAACTCGACACGCTTTTCGTCGAGTTGACACCCCTCCTCACGTGTGGCTCGCTCGTGTCGTGCTGGACGGGGGAGCCACCACCGCACCGGAACCACCCACCCAACAGCAAGCCGCCCAACACAAACAGGCGTGCCATCTACCTGCGAGCGGCGTCGGAGGGGCTCCTTTGGGAGTGTCGGGGGCTTGGGGGGCAGCGCCCCCAAAACCGCCAACGCAACAGGAACAAAACCTAAGCAGCAGGACGCAAAGACCACAGCGTCTGCTCGGAAACCTCCCACAACCGAGCGGCAGCACCAGGGTCCTGCGCGTAAGCAGCAACCCCACGCACGTGAGACCCAGGCGAAGCCGGAACAGCCTCGTTGCAGTCCTCGAAGTAGCGACCGGAAACACCGGCCAGCAACGGCGAAGTGGCCACGACCAGAGTGGTGGCCGCCCCCTGCTCCACGGTCTTCACCCGACGCCCGGAGGACCCGCTCAACCGGATGCGCTCTTGCAACTCGCCGGCACTCACGTGGCGCTGCAAGCCGGTGGCGATGCTCCCGGGCATCAGGGCGTTCATGGTGATGCCCTCGGACGCCCAGCGGGCGCCGGCCTCCACGCCGAACAGGATGTTGGCGGTCTTGGACTGGCCGTAGGCCGACCAGCGGTCGTAGGCGCGGCGGGCGAAGTGGAGATCGTGGAAGTGGATGTCGCTCATGAGGTGGGCCGACGAGCTGACGTTCACCACGCGGGCACCCTCGGCTCGCAGTGAGTTGAACAGGCCCAGCGTCAGGCTGAAGTGGCCGAGGTGGTTGGTGGCGAACTGGAGCTCCCAGCCCTCCGGGGTGCGGGTCAGCGGGGTGGCCATCACGCCCGCGTTGTTGACCAGCAGGTGCAGCGGGCCGTCCCAGTTGCGGGCGAAGGCCTTCACCGAGGCCTGGTCGGCCAGGTCGAGCTGGGCGATCGAGATGTGCTTGTTGCCCGTGGACCTGGTCAGGGAGGCCGCCACGCGCTGGGCCGCGTCGATGTCGCGGGTGGCGATGGTGACCTCGGCGCCCGCCACGGCGAGTGCTCGGACGGTTTCCACGCCGATGCCGGACGCTCCGCCCGTCACGACGGCGCGGCGGCCCGCCAGGTCGGCCACCTGTGCCACTTCCAGGGCGGTCGTCTCGAAACCGAAACCAGTGTTGATCATGCCTGCACCTTCAGCGTTTCCTCGGAGACCTTCCACAGCTGGGCGGCGGCCTCGGGGTCGGCCGCGTAGGCGGCCAGCCCGCTGGTGCCACCCGCGACATGCGGGAGTGCCTCGTTGCAGTCTTCGAAGTAGAGGCCCGAACGGCCTTCGACCAGGGGTGACACGGCGAGCACCAGCGTGGTGGCCGCGCCCTGCTCCGGCGTCTTGAACGTCAACGGCCTGCCGCCGCCGCGCAGCCGGCGCCGTTCGTCCAGCTCTTCCTGGGTGATGTGGCGCTGCAGCGCCGTGAGGATGCCGCCCGGCATCAGGGCGTTCATCGTGATGCCCTCGGACGCCCAGCGGGCGCCGGCCTCCACGCCGAACAGGATGTTGGCGGTCTTGGACTGGCCGTAGGACGCCCAGCGGTCGTACTCGCGGCGCTCGTAGTGGATGTCGTCGAACACCACGGGGCTCGAGAGGTGGCCGGCCGAGCTGACGTTCACGACGCGGGCGCCCTCGGCGCGCAGCGCGTCGAACAGGCCCAGCGTCAGCGTGAAGTGGCCGAAGTGGTTCGTGGCGAACTGGAGCTCCCAGCCCTCCGGCGTGCGGGTCAGCGGCGGCGCCATGACGCCCGCGTTGTTGACCAGCAGGTGCAGCGGGCCGTCCCAGGCCCGCGCGAAGGCCTTCACGGACTCCTGCGACGTCAGCTCCAGCGGCGCCACGAGGATCTTCTCGCTGCCGGTGGCGGCGGACAGCTCGGCGGCGACCCGGCGCCCCGCCTCGACGTCGCGCGCCGCGATGGTGACCTCGGCGCCCGCGGCGGCCAGGGCCCGCACGGTCTCGACGCCGATGCCGGACGCCCCACCGGTGACCACGGCGCGACGGCCGGACAGGTCGACGCCCTCGACGACCTCGAGAGCGGTGGTCTCGAAGCCGAACGGGGTGGTGATGCGCTCGCTCATCTGATTTCCCCAACCTGTGTCGTACACTGAAACGGAGGTGCCTCCGGTTCGGGTTCCACCGTAAACGGAGGAGCCTCCGGTTAGCAAGTGACGTACCCCATAGGAGTGACGAAGTGCGTGCAGACGCGGTCCGCAACCGAGGGCTGCTGATCGAGGTGGCGCTCGACGCGTTCACCCACGAGAAGGACGTGACCCTCGGCGCCATCGCGAAGAAGGCCGGCGTGGGCATCGGCACGCTGTACCGGCACTTCCCCACCCGCGAGGCGTTGATCGAGGCCGTCTACCGCACGGAGCTGGAGAAGCTCTGCGACGCGGCGCCCGAGCTGCTCGAGAAGCACGGCCCGGAAGCCGCGCTGCGGGAGTGGATGGACCGCTTCATCGCCTACGCGGCCACGAAGCACGACCTCAAGGAAGCGCTGCAGGCCGTGATCGCCCTGGGTGTGAACCCGTTCGAGCACAGCCGCGCGAAGATGACCGAGGCGGTCGAGGTCCTGCTGACCCCGCTGGGCGCGCGGACGAAACCGGTGGACCTGATGGCACTGCTGGTCGGCGTCGCGCAGAACGGCGACCCGGAGCAGGCTCAGCGGATGCTGGACCTGATCATGGACGGGGTCCTCCGCGGTGCCCGGCCCGAGCCCGCTCCCGCTCGAACCGCTCCACCAGCATCGGCGCCTCGCTGATCAGGAACGTGTAGAAGTCCCGCATGTACTCGAGGCGGTTGCGCGCGTGGCCGGGCCCCACCGCCTCGACGCCCTTCTCGACGGCGCGCAGCACGTCGTCCACGACCGAGTGCTGACGCGAGTACAGCGTCGTCCAGGCGTTGTCGCGCACGCGGAAGTGCTCACGGCGGCTGCCCGCGACGTGGATCCGCTCGACCAGCCCCATCTGCGCGCACATCTTGACCGCGCCGGACACCGATCCCGCGCTCACCCCCAGCTCGTCGGCGAGCTCACCCGCCGTCATCGACTCCTGCTCGGCGAACATGAACGCCGAGAGCACCCGCGCCCCCATCCTCTGCATCCCGGCCCCGACGAGGGTGAGCGCCAGGTGCTCGGCGGCCTGCCTGCGGTCTGTCTCGCGCGTCACATCGCCCCTGTCTTCAGAAATTTCTGAAAGTTCGCTAGCCTCAATCTTAGGGGAAGGGGCTGGTCATGGCCACAGCACTCGTCGTCGGCGCCGGCATCTCCGGGCTCGCGACCGCACTCCGGCTGACCCGCAGCGCGTGGGACGTCGTCGTGCTCGACCACGGCCCGCACCACGAGACCGTGCGGATCTCCGGCCCCGACCGGCACGCGGCCAAACGGCTCGCCGCCCTCCCCTGCGCGCTGCACTACGAGACCCGGCACAGCACCGTGACCGCGCTGTGCCCGGACCGGTTCGGCGTCACCGTCTCGTTCAACGACCGCGCGGACGAGTGGTTCGACATCGTCGTGTGCGCCCAGCCGTGCTGCGCGGCCGAGCGATTACCCGGCCTGCGCCTGCAAGCGTGGTCGCGCGACCACGTCGCCCTGCTGTACCGGGCCGTGCAGGACACCGGCATCCCGCTGTGCGCCGCCGAGCTGCTCGCGGACGCGTTCGACATCCACACCGACGACCACGCGGCTTTTGCTTGGTGGGAAACCACTTTGAAGCCCCACAGCGTTAGGCGGACCTTTACCCGCGTTCGGTAAGCCTGCTGGTCATGACCACGTTACGGAGACGTACGTTCATCGTGGGCGGCCTCGCGGGAGCGAGCGCCGGAGCCGGCCTCGGGCTGGCGGCCACCTCACCCGCGAACGCCATCGGCTACCCGTTCACCCTGGGTGTCGCGTCCGGCGAACCCGCGGCGGACGGGTTCGTCCTCTGGACCCGCCTCGCCCCGAACCCCCTCAACGCCGACGGCCTCGGCGGCATGCCGAACACCGACACGGCCGTCGAGTGGCAGGTCTCCACCGACGAGCGCTTCACCGCGGTCGTCCGCACCGGCACCTTCACGACGCAGCAGGCGAACGCCCACTCCGTGCACGTCACCCTCACCGGCCTCGAACCGGGCCGCGAGTACTGGTACCGCTTCCGCGCGGGTGGCCACATCTCCCCCGCCGGCCGCGCGCTCACCGCCCCCGCGGTCGGCACCTCCCCCGCGCTGTCCATGCTCTTCGCCTCGTGCTCGCACTACGAGGAGGGTTTCTTCACCGCCTACCGCCGGATGGCGGAGGAGCACCCCGACCTGATCCTGCACCTCGGCGACTACATCTACGAGGGCGCCGCGACCACCACGAAGGTCCGCCAGTTCGCCCCGTCGGCCGAGATCAGCACGCTGGCCAACTACCGGGTCCGGCACTCCCAGTACAAGACCGACCCCGACCTGCAGGCCGCGCACGCCACCGCGCCGTGGCTGGTCGTGTGGGACGACCACGAGGTCGAGAACAACTACGCCAACCTGGTCCGCAACGACAGCACCCCCACCGGCGACTTCAAGGCCCGCCGCGCGGCCGCGTACAAGGCCTACTACGAGCACATGCCGCTGCGCAGCGCGCAGGCCCCGAGCGCCGAGAACATGCTGCTGCACCGCAGGGTCCGCTGGGGCAGCCTCGCCACGTTCCACATGCTCGACACCCGCCAGTACCGCGACGACCAGGCGTGCGGCGACGGCACGAAGGTCTGCCCCGACGCCGATGCCACGGCCCGCACGCTCACCGGCAGCTCGCAGGAGTCGTGGCTGATCGACGGACTGCGGCAGAAGCTCGGCACGTGGGACCTCCTCGGCCAGCAGGTGTTCTTCGCGCAACGCCTCGCCGCCTCCGACGGGTCGAAGAGCATGGACGCGTGGGACGGCTACACCGCCAACCGCGCCCGCATCCAGAACGCGTGGGACACCAACGGCAACAAGGGCACCGTCGTGCTGACCGGCGACGTGCACCGCAGCTGGGCCGCGAACCTGATGCAGAACTACAGCACCCAGAACCGGATCATCGGCACCGAGCTCGTCACGACGTCGGTCACGTCCGGCGGTGACGGCAACGCGGCCGACAACAGCCTCAACCCGACGCTGAACCCGCACGTGAAGTACTTCAAGAACCTGCGCGGCTACGTGAAGACGCAGACCACGTCGACCGAGATGCGGGTCGACTTCCGCGCCGTCGACAAGGTCAGCGTGCGCGACTACCCGGTGAAGACTGTCGGCAGCTACGTCATCGAGTCCACCAACCCCGGATTGCAGGCGCCGTGAAGACACTGCTGATCGCGAGCCTCCTGCTGGCACCCGCCCCCATGACGTGGTCCACGGTCAACAGCGACTCGACCGGCGACCAGGACAACGCGGCCGTCTCGGCCACCCGCAACGGCTACACGGCCGTCGTGTGGGAGGACGACCGCGACACCACCGACCCCGCCGACCCGATCCACTCCGACGTCTGGATCCGCCTCTACAAGGAGGGGGCGTCGGTCTACGAGAAGAAGCTCTCGACCGGCGGCACGGGCAACTGGCGCCACTGGCAGCCGGACGTCGCGCTGCACGAGAACGGCACCGCGGTCGTCGTCTGGTCGGAGGACCCCGACGGCAACGGCTACTACAACATCGCCGTCCGCTCCATCAGCGCGTCCGGCACCGTCTCCGGTTCCGGCACGGCCAACGCGAGCGCCGACGGCCAGCAGTACTTCCCCAGCGTGGCGGCGGATCCCGACTCGGGCGGCTTCGCCGTCACGTGGGAGGACCAGCAGGGCACGGCGGCGCCGACCGTGCGGGTGGGCATGTTCGCGTCGATCAGTTCCAAGTCCTACGAGGCCCAGGTCAACAACTCCGGCGGCACCCACGCCAAGCCGCGGGTGGCGATGAGCGCCGCCGGCAACGCGGTCGTGGTCTGGGAGGCGGACGGGAACGTCGCCCGCAAGATCGTCACCGCGGCCGGTGGCGTCGCGCTGGCGCAAACCACGACGGGACAGGGAAAACGTCCCGCCGTGGCCGCCAACTTCAACGGCGACTTCGCCATCGCCTGGGAGCAGTCCGGGGTCCGCTCGCAGTCGTTCACCCCGGCCGGGGCGCCGCGCGGTGCCGTCGCCGCGACCACCGGCGCCGACCCGCAGATCGGCATCGACGACCAGCTCGGCGTCGCGGTGACCACGACGGAGTCGCAGGACGTCCACACCCAGGTCTACAACCCCGACGGCACCACGACGGGCCGTCCTGAACGGCAGCTCACGGTTTCGACCGCGACCGGCAGGCAGGACGAACCCGCCGTGGGCGTCGACCCGTGGGGCCGCGTCACCGTCGTCTACACCGACGACAACGACGGCAACGGGTATGACCAGATCTACCTCGGCACGGGTCTGAGCACCCAGGCCTGGTAGTCGCTAGCGCTGGTCGAGAGGCCTGCGGCGCTGGTGGACGTCCACCAGTGCCGCGGGCTTCCAGGCGCCGTGCACGTCGTAGGTGTCGGTGCCGGGCGGGACGATCTCGTCGATCCGGTCCAGCACGTCGTCGGTCAGCACCAGGGAAGCGCCTTCCAGCAACGACTCCAGCTGCTCCATCGTGCGCGGCCCGGTGATCGCCGACGTGACCGCGGGGTGCGTCGTCGCGAACGCGATGGCGAGCGCGGGCAGCGTCACCCCCATCTCGTCGGCGAGCTTCGCGAACTGCTCCACGGCCTCGAACTTGGCCGCGTTGCCCGGCAACGACTCGTCGAACCGCTCCGGCGACAGCGTCGCCCGGAACGCCTCGTGCGCCGCGCCCCTGCGGTGCTTGCCCGACAGGAACCCGCTGGCCAGCGGACTCCACACGAGCACACCCATGCCGAGCCGCTGACAGGTCGGCAGCACCGTCCGCTCGATGCCGCGCGCCAGCATCGAGTACGGCGGCTGCTCCGTGCGGAACCGCATCAGCCCGCGGTTCAGCGCGACGTGGTGCGCCTCGACGATCTCCGACGCCGGGAACGTCGAGCAGCCGAACGCCCGGATCTTCCCCTCCCGCACCAGGTCGGTGAGCACCGACAACGTCTCCTCGACGTCGGTGGTGTAGTCCGGCCGGTGCACCTGGTAGACGTCGATCCAGTCGGTGTCGAGCCGGCGCAGGCTGTCCTCGACCGCCCGCACGACGTAGCGCCGCGAGTTGCCGCTGCGGTTGCGCCCCTCCCCCAGCGGGAAGTGCACCTTGGTGGCCAGCACGACGTCGTCGCGCCTGCCCTGCAAAGCCTTGCCGACGATCTCTTCGGAGTCGCCCGCCGAGTACATGTCGGCGGTGTCGACGAAGTTGATGCCCGCGTCGAGGGCGCGGTGGATGATCCGCACGCCTTCTTCGCGGTCGTTGTTGGCCACCGAGCCGAACATCATGGCGCCGAGGCAGTGGTGGCTGACCTCGATGCCGGTTCCCCCGAGTACGCGATAGCGCATGTTCATGCGGCAAACCTAGGAACTAGAGGGCACTCTAGGTCAAGCGCCGCGGGTGGAGGGTGGACCGCGGGGGTGCCGACGGCGGGGGGCGCCGGCTGCGGGGGCGCCGGCTGCGGGGGCGCCGGCTGCGGGGGTGCGGGCAGCGGGGGTGCCGACGGCTGCGGGGGTGCGCCGGTTGCGGGCAGCGGCGGTGCGGGCAGCGGGGGTGCGGGGAAGGCGGCGGGGCTGGGAAGGCCTGGCGCGGGAGACGGGTTGGGCGCGGGCAGGTTCAGCGCAGGCAGGATCGGTGCGGGCAGGTCCGCCGCAGCCGCGTTCGGCGCTGGCGGGTTCGGCGCTGGCGGGTTCGGCGCGCCCGGTTCCGGCGGCGTGGGACACCTATGCTCGGAACCATGCAGTTGAGCATCGGACAGGTCGCCGAACGCACCGGGCTGAGCGTGCACGCGCTGCGGTTCTACGAGAAGGAAGGCATCCTCGCCCACCAGGTCCACAGAGGACCGGGCGGCCGCAGGGTGTACACGCAGCAGGACATCGACTGGTTGCGCATGTGCATCATGCTGCGCATGTCCGGGATGCCGGTGCCGGAGATCCGCCGTTACACCGAACTGGTCCGGCAGGGGGACGGCAACGAGCTGCAGCGCCTGGCGATCCTCAAGGAGCACCAGGAACGCGTCGCGCGGCAGATGGAGCAGTTGCAGGAGTGCATGGAGCTGATCACGCACAAGGTCGGGCTCTACCAGGATTACGTCAATTCGATCGCCGCGAAGGCCGTCGGCCAATAGCCTCGCGCTCATGGCTGTCGTGCTCTCGTTGAACATCGCCCAGCGGACGGTCCCGGTCGACTACGCCCGGGAGGGCGCCACCGGCATCGACAAGCGCCCGGTCGACGGTCCGCTCGAGGTCCGCGCGCCCGGCGCGAAGAGCAGTGGCGTCTCGAGCAGTGGCGTCATCGGTAGTGGTGTCGTGGGGGACGCCATCGCCGACAAGGCGAACCACGGCGGCGACTACCAGGCCGTGTACGCCTACGCGCGCGAAGACCTCGACTGGTGGCAGGCGGAGCTCGGCGCGGACCTGCGCAACGGCCAGTTCGGCGAGAACCTCACCACGCGCGGCATCGACCAGACGCACGCCCGCATCGGCGAACGGTGGCGGGTCGGCACCGCGCTGCTGGAGGTCACGGCGCCGCGCATCCCGTGCCGGACGTTCGCGGGCTTCCTCGGCCGGCAGGGCTGGGTGAAGCGGTTCACGGAGGTCGCGCGGCCCGGCGCCTACCTCCGCGTGCTGGAGGCGGGGCTGGTCGCGGCGGGCGACGAGATCGCGGTGGTGCACCGGCCGGAGCACGACGTCACGGTGGAGCTGTTCTTCCGCGCCGTGCTGACGGAGGCCGACCTGCTGCCGCGGCTGCTGGAGGCCGGCGACTCCGTGCCGCCCGAGGTGGTCGACCTGGTGCACCGGCGCACGGCGGTCTAGACCGCCGGGAAGTTCCGGACCCAGCGCTTCTGCCACGGCGTCTCGACGGCGCGCGGGTGGTAGTTCGCGCGCGTCCACGCGACGGCCTCGGCCGCGGGCACGCCGGCGAGAACGGCCAGGCACGAGACCACGGTGCCGGTGCGCCCGATGCCGCCGCTGCACGCCACCTCGACGCGTTCGCCGGACAACGCGCGGGCGTGCAGCGCGCGGATCAGGCGGATGGCGGCGTCGTGGTCGCGCGGCAGGCGGAAGTCCGGCCAGTCGATCCAGTCGTGCGGCCACGGCACGTCGACGGCCTTCGGCTGCAGGTAGACGCCGTAGTCCGGGTGCGGTTCCACGAGCTTGCCGTCCCGCAGCCCGCGACCGGTGATCACGGCGCCGTCGGGCAGTTCCACAGTCTTCACCAGCAGTCCCCCGTGCAGTCGTAGACGTGGATCCTAGGCCCGCCGCGCGGTCCGGCGCGCGGATTTTGTCGGTGAGCTGTCGGTGGAAAGGACTTTCGGCGGATCGTCCGAGACGCCCCGCCGTGTCAGCATGGCCGCCATGTACTCCGACCGCGCCCTGGTCATCGGCGCCGGCTTCGCGGGTCTGCTGGCGGCCAGGGTGCTGTCCGAGTCGTACGGCGACGTCGTCGTGGTGGAACGGGACCGGCTCGCCGCGGACACCCGGTACCGCTCCGGCGTGCCCCAGGCGCACCACCCGCACGCTCTGCACGCGCGCGGGGCCGAGGTGCTGAGCGCGCTCTTCCCCCGGTTCGGCGACGAGCTCGTGGACGCGGGCGCGGTCCGCGCGGACGTCGGCAGCGACCACCTGGTCCGCTTCCCCACCGGCTGGGCCCCGCGCGACCACCTCGGTCTCAGCGTGCTCTCGGCGACGCGGGTGACGATCGAGCGGACCATCAGGAGGCGGGTGCTGAAGCTCCCGAACGTGTCCATCGTGGACGGTGTCGCGGTGGAGGGCCTGCTCCACGACCGCGGCACGGTCACCGGCGTGCACGGCACCCGCGACGACCGCCCGTTCACCGACTACGCCGACCTCGTGGTCGACGCGTCCGGGCACGGCAGCAAGCTCGTGCCGTGGCTCGCCGAGCAGGGCGTGCACTGCCCCGCACCGATGATCGTCAACGGCCACACCACCTGCACGTCGCGGCTCTACCACCTCACCGAGGACCTGGAGCTCGACTGGAAGACCGCCCGCGAGCTCACCCAGGCTCCCCGGACGCGGCGCGGCGGCACGGTGTCCGAAGTGGACGGACGCCACTGGTTCGTCTCGCTGTCCGGCGCGGACGGCGACGCTGCGCCGGACGACGAGGACGGGTTCGCCGAGTACGCCGCGACCCTGCAGTGCCAGGACATCGCCGAGATCGTCAAGACCGCGAGCCCGGCGTCGGCGATCCACCGCTCCGGCACGCTGCGCAGCCGCTGGAACCGCTACCACCAGGTCCAGGACTGGCCGCGCGGGTTGCTCGCGCTCGGCGACGCCGTGGCCTCGCTCAACCCCGTCCACGGCCACGGCATGACGCTCGCCGCGCTGCACTGCGCCGAGCTGCACCACCTGTTGCAGGGCCACGACCTGGCGAAGGAACCGCTGCTGTTCCAGCGCGCGGTCGCCAGGACGGTCCAGGTCGCCTGGAAGGAGGTGACGACCGCCGACCTCGGCTGGGGCGACAGGAAGCCGCCGCTGCGCACCCGGTTGCGGCAGTGGTACGCGCGCCGCCTCACCCAGGCCATCCCGGGCAGCACACGCGTCTACCGCGCGTACGTCCGCGTCACGCAGATGGCCGACCGTCCGGTGAAACTGCTCGCACCGGCGGTCTTGTGGCGTGTGCTCAGCGGATCGCGCCTTCGGGCCACAGGACGGTGACCGGCACACCCCGCGACCGCGCGTAGGCGACCACGTCGGCCGTACCACCCGGACCACGGCCGGGCTGCCCGTCCCACACGGCGAGCAGCGAGTCGGACTCGTCGATCATCCGCTTGCCCGCCTCCATGTACGCGTGCGGGTCGGGCGTGACGAACGGCAGCTGCACGACCTTGCCCGCCCGCGCCAGCAGCCGGTCGTAGACGGGCCGGTACTCCTCCGGCAACGTCTCGCGGTACCGCGACGCGGGCAGCACGGCCACGAGCGACCCGCCCGCGTCCAGCACGGCCTGCGCGAACACCGCGTCCGCGCCGTCCGCCAGGCACGACACCCCCACGACGTCGCCGTTGGCCGCGACGGCGTCCCGGATCATGCGGTCGACCCGCGCCTCCAGGTCGGAGGAGAGACCGCGGTGTCCGGTGATGGCGAGCTGCATCTGTGCAGGATAAGCGGCAACGGCGAGGTTCAGCGGGCAATCTTCGCCGCGGCCGGCTCCCCTGCCTGCTCGCGGACGGCCTCCGCAGCCGACCCCAGGACCGACAGGTAGTGGACGTTCGTCATGACGCCGAGGATGTTGCCGAACGGGTCGACGACCGACGCCGTCACGAACCCCTCCCCGCGCACCCTCGGTGCGTCGTGCACCCGCGCGCCGAGCTCCGCCAGCCTCGCCAGCACCGCCTCCAGGTCGTCGACCGCCCAGTAGACGATCTCCCCCGCCGGCCCCGCCGACGGCGTCACCTCGAACGCGCGGTGCACGATCCCCAGCTCGGCCTGGTAGTCGCCGATCCGGAACTCGACGTACGCGAGCAGGCCGTCCGGGGTGCTCCGCTCGAAGTACGCGTCGATCCCCAGGAACGACGCGTACCAGGCACGGGCCTGCGCCACGTCATCCGCGAAGTACGACACGGTCGACATTCCTCGCAACACGACTGCCTCCAGAAAACACTTGGTGGGTATGGGTGGAGCTTCGGCCGTAAAGTGCTCATCCAGTGAGCACTTTCGGCGGAAACCTGGGGACATGCGCGCAGACCGACTCGTGGCCACGCTGTTGCTGATGCAGTCGCGCGGCCGGATCACCGCCGCTGAGCTGGCCGAACAGCTGGAGGTCTCCAGCGCCACGGCCCGTCGGGACCTGGAGGCGCTCTCCGCGGCGGGCGTGCCCGTGTACCCCCAACCCGGCCGTGGCGGCGGTTGGTCGTTGGTCGGCGGCGCGCGCACGGACCTCAGTGGGCTCACGTCAGCGGAAGCCCAGGCGTTGTTCCTCATCGCCGGTCCGGCGGCGTCCGTGGCGCCGCAGATCAAGTCAGCACTGAGGAAGCTCGTACGCGCGCTGCCGCAGACCTTCCGCGCCGACGCCGAGGCCGCCGCGGAGGCGACGATCATCGACACCGCCGCGTGGGGCGAGGACACCAGGGAACGACCCGGCCTGGTCACCACGCTGCAGACGGCCGTGGTGAAGCAGATCAAGGTCCGGCTGACCTACCAGAAACGGGGCCAGGCACCCGAGGGACGCGTCGTCGACCCGTGGGGAGTCGTCGACAAGGACGGCACCTGGTACTTCATCGCGGGCACACCCGACGGGCAGCGCACGTTCCGACTCGACCGGATCCACGGCGCGGTCCTCACCGGCACCCCCTCCGCGCGGCCGCCCGGCTTCGAGCTCGCGGGCGCGTGGGACGAGGTCGTCACCGCCGTCGAGCGACGACGGTCCGCCACGTCGGCGACGGTCCTGGTCCCCACGCGCTTCCTGGACGTCTTCCGGCACCAGCACGGCCGCCACTGCACGGTCGTCGAGGAGGTCGGCGACCACACCAGGGTCGAGCTGACCGCGCCCCGTCCGCTCGACATCGCCCGCAACGTCGCCGGGTGGGGCGGCCTGGTCACCGTCGAGTCGCCCGAGGTCGCGGAGCACCTCGCCACCATCGGCGCGGAGCTCGTCAGCCGATACCGGCCTGCTTCTCCAGCCGGTCCAGCCGGGACATGATCATCTGCAGCACCTTCGCCGGGTCCGGCGCCGAGGTCTGCTGCTTCTGCAGGTGGATGATGCCGGCGAGCGCGGTCTGCACCGCCCGCCGCGTGCCCTTGAGGTCCGCGCCGAGCGAGCGCAGCAGCTCGCCGCCCTCGCCGTCCGGTTCGGCCACGAGCCCGAGCAGCAGGTGCTCGCAGCCCACGTAGTTGTGTCCCAGGGCGATCGCCTCCACGACCGCCAGCTCCAGCGCGTTCACCGCGTCCGGAGCGAACCCGGACCCCTCGATCGACGACGGGTCGAAGCGCACCGCCCGCGGGTCGACGTCGATCGCCCGCAGGACGTCCAGCGCCAGGTTGCCGCCCTCGTCGACCATCGCCCGCGCCAGCTCGGCGGTGGTCACGACGGGTGACTCGGCGGCAAGTCTCAGCACGGTGCGTAGGCGCTGCGTGAGCTGGGCACCCTTCTCACCGTCCAGGTCGGCGACGGTGAGGCCTCGCACGGCGGCGAGCCGCTTGACCGAAACCTCCAACGCGCGCTGACAAATCGCGGAAACCGGAAGGTTGAGCTCCTTGACCGTTTCGGCCAGGTCATCGGGCAGGTACACGTTGACTTTAGGCATAACCCCATATGTACCCCCATATAGGGTTATGGTCAACGGCGAACGCGGCAACCGTCACACTTGTGGGTGATCAGAGGGGACGGGCACAGGCGTGGAGGAGAGCAGCAGGCTCATCGGGAGCCGCTACCGGTTGAGGGAGAAGGTCGGCCAAGGGGCGATGGGAGTCGTCTGGCAGGCCTATGACGAGCAGCTTCACCGCGTCGTGGCGGCCAAGGCGTTGCTCGCCCTCGACGGTCTGGACGACGACAGGATCGCGCGCGCCAAGGCGAGAGCCATGCGCGAGGCCCGTCTCTCCGCCCGGCTGGAGCACCCGAACGCCATCCGCGTCTACGACGTCGTGGAGGAGGACGGGCAGCCCTGGCTGATCATGGAGTACCTCCCTTCCCGCAGCCTCGCGGCCGTGATCACCGAGCAGGGCACCCTGCCGCCGCGCGAGGTCGCGCGGATCGGCTGCTACACCGCCGCCGCGCTGGCCGCCGCGCACCGCCACGGCATCCAGCACCGCGACGTGAAGCCCGGCAACGTCCTGATCGGCGACCAGGAAGTCAAGATCACGGACTTCGGCATCTCGCGCGCCACCGGTGAGGACGCGACCGCCACCGCGACCGGGACCGTCGGCACGCCCGCGTTCTTCTCCCCCGAGGTCGCCCGCGGTGAGGACGCCGGACTCGCCTCCGACGTGTTCTCCCTCGGCGCCACGCTCTACAACGCCGTCGAGGGCGGCCCGCCGTTCGGCACGGCCGACAACACCATCGCGATGCTGCACCGGGTCGCGAGCGGCTCGATCATGCCGCCGGCCAACGCCGGGCCGCTGCTGGCCCCCGTGCTGTTCCGCCTGCTGTCCAACGAACCCGAGCGCCGGCCGTCCATGGAGGAGGCCGTCCACCTGCTCGCGTCGGTGGTGAACGAGTCGCCGAAGGGGTCGGAGGCGACGGTGGTCATCCCGTCGACCGTCGAGCTGCCGGCCGAGGCCCAGCCGGAGGAGAAGGCGAGGAAGGGCGCCGGTGCGGCCGCCGCCGGACTGGTCGCGGGTGCCGCGGCCGCCGAGGCCGCCGGTCTGACCGCGCCGCCCGCGAAGCCCGAGCCCGAACCCGTCGCGGAAGAGCCGGCGGCGCAACCAGAGCCGGAACCGGCGCCCGTGGAGGACAAGACCACGGTCGCGGCGGCAGCCCCCGTGCCGACGCCCGAGCCCGCCCCGGTCCACCCGACGCCCGTCCTCCCCGCGCCCTCGCGGGAGGAGATGCGCGAGGCCGCGCCCAGCAGCCCGCCGGTGCCGCCGCCTGCCGAGTCCGACGAGAACCGCCGCAAGTTCCCGCTCGTCCCGATCGCGATCGTGCTCCTGGTGATCGCGGTCGGCGTCGGCTCGTTCCTGTTGTGGCCCAAGGGCGAGAAGAACAACCAGGCGAACAACACCCCGTCCGGCGGCACCTCCAGCACCAACCCGCCCGCGACGAGCCAGTCCGAGACGCAGTCGCAGCCGACGACCACGTCCGACACGCCGACGCAGACGCAGCCCCCGCCCGAGACCCAGACGAACCCGCCGGCCAGCAACCCCGGCCAGGCCCAGCCCCCGGCTGGACCGCAGAACGCCCAGCAGGCGCTCACCTCCTACTACGCACTGATCCCCGGCGACCTCCAGACCGGCTGGTCGCTGCTCACCGACTCGTTCAAGTCGGGACGCGGGCTGAGCTTCGAGAGCTACCAGTCGTTCTGGCGCCAGTACACCTCGGTGCAGCTGTCGAACTTCGTGCCGCAGGGCGACAACGCCGTCACCGCGACGCTGCAGTACATGCAGGGCCAGAGCGTCGCCCAGACCGAGACGGCCACGTTCACGTTCGTGCAGCAGAACGGCAAGTGGCTGATCAACAGCCAGGGATGATGGGGGCATGACCCGACGCGCGCTCGTCACCGGAGCCTCCCGCGGCATCGGTGCCGCCATCGCCCACGCCCTCGCGACGGACGGCCACCGGATCGCGGTGCACTACCGCTCCGGTGCCGCCGAGGCCCGGGCCGTCGCCGACGCGCTCCCCGGCGACGGTCACGTCACCGTCCAAGGCGACCTCGGCGACGACCAGGCGGAGCGGGTCGTCGCGAAGACCGTTGAGCAGCTCGGCGGCCTCGACGTGCTCGTCAACAACGCGGGCATCTACTTCCACCACCCGATCGCCACGACGAGCTTCGACGAGTGGCAGCAGGCGTGGCGCCGCACGGTCGAGCTCAACCTGTACGGCCCGGCGGACCTCACCTGGCACGCCGTCCGGCACATGACCGCCGGTGGGCGGATCGTCAACGTCGGGTCGCGCGGCGCCTACCGCGGCGAGCCCGACGCCCCCGCGTACGGCGCGGCGAAGGCCGGTCTGCACGCGCTGACCCAGTCGCTCGCCCAGTCCCTGGCGCCGCAGGGCATCGCGGTCGCCGGAGTCGCGCCGGGGTTCGTCGCCACGGACATGGCCGCCGGCCTCCTCGCCGGCGAGCGGGGTGACGCGATCCGCGCGCAGAGCCCGTTCGGGCGCGTCGCCGAACCCGAGGAAGTCGCCGCGGCGGTGGCGTTTCTCGTGTCCCCGGCGGCGACCTGGGCCAGCGGCACGATCATGGATGTGAACGGGGCCTCCTACCTGCGCTGATGCCGGACCGGTCGACCGGAACCAGTTCCGGTCCGGTGTTGATCTCCCGTCAACCGGTCTAGACCACTACCGTCGCCGTGGGCGCTCGACGACAGTGGAAGGCAACCCCTGCAATGCGTTCTCTCCGTTCACGCCTCGGCGCAACCGGCCTCGCGCTGGCCGCCGCCGCGGCGACGATCACCGTCATGGCGCCTGCAGCGCAGGCCGCCTACCCCGCCGGGTTCAAGAGCGTCGGCTACCTGCCGTCGTGGTCCGGCGACGTCGGCTCGATCCAGTACAGCAAGCTCACGCACATCAACTACTCCTTCGTCCTGCCGAACGGCAACGGCACGCTCCAGGGCGTTCCCGACCCCGGCAAGCTGCAGCAGCTGGTGAGCCTCGGCCACCAGAACGGCGTCAAGGTCTCGATCGCGGTCGGCGGCTGGAACGACGGCAACGACTCGGGCTTCGAGCAGCTGGCAGGCAACTCCGGTTCGCGCACGACGTTCGTGAACAGCCTCGTGAACCTGGTCAACCAGTACAACCTCGACGGCGTCGACATCGACTGGGAGTACCCGGACCCCGGCACGTCGGGGAACAACTACACGGCGCTGATGACGCAGCTCGGCAACGAGCTGCACAACCGCGGCAAGCTGCTCACGGCCGCGGTCGTGAGCGAGGGCGGCACCGCGAACGGCGTGCAGACCGCGGTCTTCGGCGTCGTCGACTGGCTGAACATCATGGCCTACGACGGCGGCAGCCCGCACGCGAACTACGACTGGTCGATCGCTTCCGTGAACTTCTGGAAGGGGCGCGGCCTGCCCGCGAGCAAGGCCGTGCTCGGCGTGCCGTTCTACAGCCGGCCGACCTACATCTCCTACAGGGACCTGGTCGCGCAGGACCCGGCCAACGCCAACCGCGACAGCTACAACGGCAACCAGTACAACGGCATCCCCACGATCAAGCGCAAGACGTCGTGGGCGCTGGCGAACGCGGGCGGGATCATGAACTGGGAGCTCTCCCAGGACACGACCGGCAGCACCAGCCTGCTCAACGCCATCTGGGAGACCGCGAACGGCGGCACCACGCCTCCCACCGGTGGCACCATCACCGGCTTCGGCGGCAAGTGCGTCGACGTGGCGGCCGCGAGCTCGGCCAACGGCGCGGCGGTCCAGCTCTACACCTGCAACGGCACCAACGCCCAGCAGTGGTCCCGCAACGGCAGCACCGTCCGCGCCCTGGGCAAGTGCCTGGACGCGAACGGCACCGCCAACGGCGCGGTGACCCAGATCTGGGACTGCACCGGTGCGGCCAACCAGAGCTGGACGCTCGAGTCCAACGGTCAGCTCCGCAACTCGGCCTCAGGAAGGTGTCTCGACGCCACCGGCAACTCCTCCGCCGACGGCACGAGGCTCCAGCTCTGGGACTGCGCCGCCACCGCCAACCAGCGCTGGACGTTCGCGTAGGAACTTCAGCCCGATGACGCAGGCGATGATCCCGGTGAGGAACACGATCTTCCAGACGGAGACCGCTTCCCCGCCGGTGATCATCGCCCACGTCACGGTCAGCGCCGCGCCGATCCCGACCCACACCGCGTAGGCGGTCCCGACCGGGATCTTCCTCATCGCGAACGACAGCCCGACCATGCTGAGCGTGGCGGCGACGAGGAACAGCACATAGGCCTCTTCGGACAGTGCCGTCGCCCAGACCGCCTCCAGCACAGCGCTTCCGAGCAGCACACCCCAGTACATCAGCTCACCACCTTCAGGCCCGCGACGCAGCCGATCAACACGGCCAGCAGCACCGCCTTCGCCACGGTGAGCCTCTCTTCGCGGCGCACGACCGCCACGAGCACCGTGAGCACGGCTCCGATGCCGACCCACACCGCGTACGCCGTGCCGACCGGGATCTCCCGCATCGCCCACGCGAGCCCGACGACGCTCAGCGTCATCGACACGACGAACACCACCACCGGCCACGGCCGCCGGAACCCCTTCGACGCCGCGAGCGCGGTGGCCCACACCGCCTCCAGCACGCCCGACGCCACCAGCACCACCCAGTACATTGGTACGACCGTACCAGAACCGCTCGCTACGATCTCGGTTGTGCCACCGAGCCTGGAGAACCTGCTGGTCGTGGGCGTGGCGTCGAGCGCGTTGTTCGACCTGTCCGCGTCCGACGCGGTGTTCACGACCGAGGGCGAGCAGGCCTACCGCGCGTACCAGGAGGCCCACCTCGACGAGCCGTTCGCGCCCGGCGTCGCGTTCCCGTTCATCCGCCGGCTGCTGGGACTCAACTCGTTCGGGCCGCTGGTCGAGGTGATCGTGCTGTCGCGCAACTCCCCCGACACCGGCCTGCGCATCCTGCGGTCGGCGGCGCACCACTCGTTGCCGATGACGCGGGCGATCTTCACGGAGGGCCGGGCGCCGCACGAGTTCATGCCGGCGCTGAACATGTCGTTGTTCCTGTCCGCTCACGCCGAGGACGTCCGACGGGCCTCGCTCGCGGGGATGCCCGCCGGTCAGGTGCTGAAGTCGTCGTTCCTGGACGACGACGATCCGGCGTTGCGGATCGCGTTCGACTTCGACGGGGTGCTGGCTTCGGACGCCTCGGAGCGGATCTACCAGGCCGGCGGGCTCGACCGGTTCCAGGAGCACGAGGCGCGCAACGTCGTGACGCCACTGGATCCCGGACCGCTGAAGGGCTTCCTGGCCGGCATCAACCGGATCCAGCGCGTCGCCGAGGACCGGGTCCGCGTGTCGGTGGTGACGGCCCGCTCCGCCCCCGCCCACGAACGCGCGATCAACAGCCTGAAGGCGTGGGGACTGCGGGTGAACGACGCGTTCTTCCTGGGAGGGCTGAAGAAGGGGCCGATCCTCGACGTGCTGCGGCCGCACATCTTCTTCGACGACCAGCGCGGCCACCTGGTCGAGACCGTGCCGTGCGTGCACGTCCCGTTCGGCGTCTCGAATGAGTAGCCGTACTCATGACAACGTTGGTGTGACCCAGGACTCTTGAGTCCATGACCTCGAAGCCCGCGAACACGCCGACGTCCGGCGCCTTCTACGTGCAGGCCGTCCTGTCGTTCGGCCTCTCGATGACCGCCGTCGGCATCGGAGTCGTGTTCCTGCCCGTCGACGGGTGGGTGCGCGCGTTCCTGGGCATCGCCATGCTCTACACGGTCACGTCGGCGTTCACGCTGGCGAAGGTGATCCGGGACCGGCAGGAGGACACCTACATCTCCAGCCGGGTGGACCGGGCGCGGCTGGACAAGCTGCTGGCGGAGCACGACCCGTTCAAGCTGGACGCCGCCTGACGGAACGAGAAGAGCCCGGCCACGAGGTGACCGGGCCCTTCACCGCACAACTTACTTCGCCAGGCCGTCCTCGATCGCCTTGATGATCGCCGGCCGCAGCTCCGCCGCCGAGATGATCGCGTCCACCGACCCGACCTCCACCGCGCGCTGCACGCTGTGCACCCGGTCGAACTCGGCCGCCATCTCGTTCAGCTTCTCCGTCCGCACCGACTGCCGCGTCACGGCGAGCTCGGCGGTCAGCGCAGCGCGCTCGGCACCGGAAGCCTCCGCGACGGCGGACTCCAGCTTCTTCACCCGCGGGTCGTTCGCCGTGCGCCCGTCGACCTCACGGGCGAACACCACGGCCGCGGCCGGAGCGCCACCGATCACCGAGGCGAACGAGCCCTCGACGGCCAGCACGGTCATCGACGGGTTCAAAGCCTTCGAGAACACCACGAACGCGCCGCCGTGGTACCGCGAGATCACGGTGAACACGATGGGGCCGCGGAAGTTCACGATCGCGCGGCCGATCTCCGCGCCGTACTCCAGCTGCAGCTCGCGCATCGACTCCGGTGAGCCGTCGAAGCCCGACAGGTTCGCCAGCACGACCAGCGGGCGGTTGCCCGAGGCCGCGTTGATCGCGCGGGCCGCCTTCTTCGACGACTTCGGGAACAGCGTGCCGGCGGTGTAGGTGTCCGGGCCGTCGGTGGGCGGGAAGCCGGTGCGGGACACGCCGCGCGACTCGATGCCCAGCAGCGTCACGGGGATGCCGCCGAGGTGGACGTCCTGGACGACCGCGGTGTCGGCGTCGGCCATGCCCGCCCAGCGCTCCAGCACCTCGTGGTCCTGGTCGGACAGGGCGCGCATCACCGTGCGGATGTCGAACGGCTTCTTGCGGTCCGGGTTCGCCTCGACCGAGAAGATCTCGCCGACCGTCGTGAACGGGCTGTCGCCGACCACGTGCGGGAACGACGACACGTCGCGCGACGACGGGTCCGAAGTGGACACCCGGCGCGGGCCGGCCTCGCCCGGTGCGATGTAGCTGTGCTCGTAGTGGGCCAGCAGGACGTCGAACGCCGAACGCAGGTTCGGGGCCCAGTACTGCGCCTGGCCGTTCGGGCCCATGACGCGGTCGTAGCCGCCGATGCCGTAGTTGTCCTCCGCCGAGACGCCGCCGGAGAAGTCCAGCGCCTGCTTGCCGGTCAGCACCATGGCCGAGTCGGGGGTCATGACCAGGATGCCCTTGGTGTGCATGAGCATCGTGGCCTCGGCGTTCCAGTACGGCTGGGCGCCGACGTTGATGCCGTTGACGACGACGTTGATCTCGCCGCCGTCCTGCGTGAACTCGACGATCCGCTTCAGCGCCGCGGCCACCCAGTCCATGTTCTCGACACCGGAGCTCATCGAGATCTTCGCGCCGGACGAGAGCGAGAACCACTCCAGCGGAACGGAGAGCTCCGAAGCCAGGTCGAGGGCGTGGATCACGCGCGAGCACTCGGGTTCGGCGAGCGCGCCCAGCGACTTGGTCGGGTCGCCCAGCAGCACGACGCGCTTCATGCCCTCGGGGTAGGCCGGGGTCGGCGTGGTCACCACGCCGACGACGATGCCCGCCTTGTTGCCACCGCGCGGGCGGTCCACCGGCACCAGCGCGCCGTCGACGAGGTCGTGCTCGGTGAACGAGCCGCCGTCGCCGACGAGCATGTCGACCAGCTCGTACGGGTAGATCGTGCCGCGCGACTGGGCCCGCAGCACGTTCTGGCGGTAGTCGTCGAGCGGCTGGATCGGGTCGGTCGGGGGCTGCACGAACGAGAACGACACGCCGGCGCCCGCGTCCTGGGCGATCCGCACGCCGATGTCGGAGAGCTCACCGGAGACGGGATCCCTGCGGCGCGCCAGGAACAGGACCTCCTCCAGGTCCAGGCCCGCGGTCGTCGGCAGCACGCGCTGGCCGATCGCGTCCAGGTCCTTCGACCCGAGCTCGGTCGGCGGCCACGCGTACAGCACGACGCGGTTCGTCGCGAGCCGCGTGCGGCCACCCGACTGGGCGCGGGCCCGGCGGATGCCGTCGAGGCACGTGGCCAGCACGTCCTCCGCGGCGGGCAGCGCGACGATCCGGCCGTCGTCGTCGCGCAGCGGCGTCAGGTCGCGGACCTGGCCGAGCGCGACGAACCGCTCGTCGGACTTGTTCGCCTTGGCCACGGCGCGGAACAGGTACACGTCCTCGTCCACGGAGGACAGCCGCGTGAGGTCGAACTCGCGCAGGCGCTCCAGCTGCATGCGTTCGGCGATGCGCGGGTGAAGCCCGCGCACCAGCCTCTCCTCGGCGAACCCGTTGGACGACGGGCGGAACGTGAAGTGGTGGTGCATCGACTCACCGCGACGGCCCGCCACCGTGGTGGTGATGCGGGTGATCGTCGGCGGCAGCTGGTGCGCGGCCAGGGCGGCACCCAGACCGGCGGCCATCTCGTCCTGGTCGGACGGTCCGTCGGCCCAGTTGACGTAGAGGTCCGCGACGACCGCGCTGCCCTCGCCGTGCTTGACGACGTCGCCGACGGCGTCCGTCAGCTGCGGGAACTCCACCGCGGTCGACACGAGCCTGGTCTGCTCCGGCTCGTTCTCCGCGAGGAAGAACGCCCCGCTGACGCGCGGGTTCGCCAGCGCCTTCTTCGTGTAGTAGCGGCGGGCCAGCACCTCCAGCAACGGAGTGTTGTCCGCACCGGGCTTGCCGATGCGCTGGCCGAGCAGGCGCACCAGCGGTTCCGCGGACGCCACCATGGCGGCGATCCGCTCCTCGCGGTCGGCCGCCTGCGGCTGCGCGTCGAGGTGGATCAGGTGCCTGCGGACCTCGGTGTGCAC
Source organism: Lentzea sp. NPDC059081 (assembly GCF_042738015.1). Lineage (NCBI taxonomy): Bacteria > Bacillati > Actinomycetota > Actinomycetes > Pseudonocardiales > Pseudonocardiaceae > Lentzea > Lentzea sp. NPDC059081. Next base: position 592,523 of record NZ_JBHYGW010000002.1, on the reverse strand, counting down.
GCGGGCGCGGTTGCGGCGCACCAGCGGCTGGGCGAACCACGTGAACACGACGCTGCGGGCGAGGTCGGCCACCGCCGGGTAACGGACCTGCGTCGCGGCGATGATGTGCTCCAGCACCAGGCCGACGCGCACCCGCTCGGACTCGACGGGCGGCGCCTCCTCGACCCACTGGCGCAGCAGGGCGGTCGCGACGGCCGCGTCGAACACCCCGCGGCGCTGCGCCACGAAGATGCGGAAGACGGCCTGCTCCAGCGCCGGCGTGCGGTCGAGCTCGGTGATGCCGTAGTGGCCGACCACGTTCGTCAGCCGGGCGCGGAAGCCCTCCGGCAGCGCGGCGCGGTCGGCGTCGAGCGTCTTGAGGTAGGTGTGGAAGTGCTCGCGCGGCGAGTGGATGTGGTTCTCCGGCTTGGTCTCCTCGCCGGCGGGGCGGTTGCGCGAGAGGTCGCACAGGTCGGCGAAGATGCCGAGCAGCTGGGCCTCCGCGACGAGCGGCCGTTCCCTCAGGTCCTCCCGCGCGCGCAGGTAGTCCGTCAGGACGCGGTCGGTGTCGGCCGCGGTGGTGTCGAAGCCGAGCAGCAACGCCCGCAGGTCGTCCTGACCGCGGGCGGCCAGCTCCTCGGGACGAACGTCCGTGCGCGGCGCCGGCAGCTCCAGCTCGACCGACGACTCGGGCTTGGCCACCTCGGCGGCGCCGTCCGCGTCCTCGACCTCCTCCAGCTTCAGCAACGCGCCGCCGGCGGGCACCTGCGTGCCGACGACGACGTTGAGCTCCTTCAGCCGGGCGCGGAACGGCGCGCGCAGCACCGTCTCCATCTTCATCGCCTCGAGCACGAGCACCGGGGCACCGGCCTCGACCTCGGCACCGACCTCCAGCGGGGTCGCGACGACCAGCGCGGGCATCGGCGAGCGCAGGACGCCGCCCTCGTCGCGGGTGACGCGGTGGGTGACGCCGTCGACCTCGACCTGGTGGACGGGGCCGTGCGTGCCGGTGACGACGCGGAACCGCGTGCCGTTGACGGTGATCTGGCCGACGTGGTGGTCGAACCGCTCGACGTCGACGTCCCCGCTCAGCACGGTGTCGGAGTCGGCGGCGGACACGCCCACGCGGTACTTGGTGGCACCGATGCGCGCGACCTGGACGACGTACGGCTGGCCGCGGAGCACGAACTCCAGCTTGCTCGCGCCCTCGTGGTTGGTGCGCGGCTGACCACCGCGGGCGGACGCCAGCAGCTGCGCGAGGTTGATCTGCTCCTCGTCCTCGTACACCTCGATGCCGGCCGCGGCCAGTGCGATCGCGGAGTGCCGGTGCGAGACCAGGCCGCCCTCGGCGCGGACGCGGTCGATCCACGAGGTGTCGGCGGAGCCGTCGATCACGGCGGGCTCGTCGAGCAGGTCGAGCACGAAGCTCTTGTTGGTCGTGCCGCCCTCGATGATGACGGTCGTCTCAGCCATCGCGCGGCGCAGCTTGCCCAGCGCCTCGTCGCGGTCGCGCCCGTACGCGATGATCTTGGCGATCATCGAGTCGAAGTCGGCGGGGATCTGCGAGCCCTCGGCCACGCCGGTGTCGACGCGGATGCCGGGGCCGGCGGGCAGCTCCAGCCGGACGATCGTGCCGGGGCACGGCGCGAAGTCGCGGTCGGGGTCCTCGGCGTTCAGGCGCGCCTCGACGGCGTGGCCCTGCTCGACGGGCTTGGCACCGTCGAGCTTGCCGCCGCCCGCGACGTGCAGCTGGGCCTTGACCAGGTCGAAGCCCGTGGTGATCTCGGTGATCGGGTGCTCGACCTGCAGGCGGGTGTTGACCTCGAGGAACGCGAAGAGCTTCTCGCCGGGGTGGTAGAGGAACTCGACGGTGCACGCGCCGCGGTAGCCCACCGCGTTCGCGAGCCGCTCCGCCGAGGCCTTCAGCTCGTCGACCTGCGCGGGCTCCAGCACGCAGGAGGCCGACTCCTCGATGATCTTCTGGTTGCGCCGCTGCACCGAGCAGTCGCGGACGCCGAGCGCCCACGCCGTGCCCTGGCCGTCGGCGATGACCTGCACCTCGACGTGCCGGGCGCCGGTGACGAGGCGCTCCAGGAACATCACGCCGGAGCCGAACGCGCGCGCGGCCTCCAGGCTGGTGCGCTCGAAGTTCTCCTCCATCTCGGCGGGAGAGGTGATCTTCCGGATGCCGCGGCCGCCACCACCGGCGGTCGCCTTCAGCATCAACGGGTAGGTGACCTCCTCGGCCACCTTCAGCGCGTGCTCGAGGTTCTCGACGGCACCGCGCGACCACGGCGCGACCGGAACCCCGACCTCCTCGGCGATCAGCTTGGAGCCGATCTTGTCGCCGAGCTTGCGCATCGCCTCGGCGGACGGGCCGACGAACGTGACGCCGACCTTCTCGCAGAGCTCGGCGAACTCGGGGATCTCGGCGACGAAGCCCCAGCCGACCCACGCCGCGTCGGCCTTCGTCTCGACGAGTGCGGTCTCCAAAACCTCGAGGTTGAGGTATGGACGATCGGCCGCCAAGCCGAGGTTGTAGGCGAGGTCGGCCTCCCTGACGAAGGGCGCCGACTTGTCCACATCGGTGTACAGGGCGACGGTCTCGATCCGTTCCCCTGTCTCGGCGGCGAGCTCACGGACGGCGTGGATCAGCCGCATAGCGGCTTCCCCGCGGTTGACGATCGCTACACGACTGAACAACGACTTGACTCCTCGCGGACATGACGACCTCAGCGGCTGTCGCCGCCCAATCGATGTACACACTCCCGACTACTACCCGGTAACAAAACCGCTGGAGCGAAGCGAGTTGAGCAGCGTGCTTTGTATGAAACCAACAAGGCACCAGGTCCTCGGCACAGCTTCGCTTGAGGCCCGTGTCCCAGCTCACCCGGCGAGTGCTCCCTCATGTCCGCTTCGAGAGAGGCCCGAGGCTCAGGACCGCGGGACCCGGATCACGTCCCCGGCGTGGATCACGTTCGGGTTCGTGATGACGTGCGGGTTCGCCCTGACCAGTCGCGTGTAGAGGGTGCCGGAGCCGTAGAACCGCGTGGCGATCCCCCACAACGTGTCGCCGGACTTGATCTCGTACTCGTCGTAGACGCTGTAGCCGGGCACGATCCGCGGCCCGTAGACCACCGGCACGATGACCTTGTCCAGTTCGGCGCCGTCCTTCGGCGAGGACCAGAACACCTCGACGAAGAGCCGGTCGAGCGCGAACGACGCACCGGACACGTCGACGTCCACCTGGAACTGGCCGTGGCCGCCGCCCCCGTCCCCCGCGGAGAACCCGCCGGAGACCTCGTCGTGCCCCTCGTGGATCCGGTAGCCGAACCGCGCCTCGAACGCCCCGCCCGCGGTGCCGGCGATCTGGACGTGGCTCCCGACCAGGCCGAGCGGTCTCGGCTGCTGCACATCGATGGACATGTGACTCCCCTTCCCTCGCCTGCAAGGTCGTGCCGGGAGGAAGGGGTGTTGCCGGGGTTCACCCCGGTGGAGCAACGAGTGGTGGAGGACGGAGTCGAACCGCCTTTGCGCATGGCTCCCGTTTTACAGACGGGCGGGGCTCCACAGCCCCATCTCCACCAATGCGCGAGCTCAATTCCAATGGCCTCTGAGCTGCACTGATATCGATATCATCGCCCTTCTTCACGAACCCGATCAACCGATTATCGGAAACGCGCTCCGCACCGCGGGCGATATCTCGGGCGTGAAGGTGGTGGGGCGCTCCCGTGAGCTCGCCGCGGTCCGGTCGTGGCTGGGCGACGGGGCGGTCCGGCTCGTCCTGTGCGCCGGCGAGCCCGGCATCGGCAAGACCAGGGTGGCCCAGGAGGTGGCCGGGCACGCGCTCGCGCTCGGCCGTGAGGTCGTCTGGGGGCACTGCGTCGAGACCGCGGGCGCACCGGCGTTCTGGCCGTGGCGGCAGGTGCTGAAGGCCGTCGGCGCGGACCCCGACGGGGTGCTGGCCCACGACGCCGAGGTGCCGCAGGACAGGTTCCGGGTGTTCGACGCGGTGGCCGCGGCGCTGGACCGCGACGGCCTGGTCATCGTCCTCGAGGACGTCCACTGGGCGGACGAGGCGTCGTTGCTCGTGCTCGCCCACCTCGCGACCCAGCCGGGCGACGTGCTGGTGTTCGCCACGTTCCGCGACCCGTGCCCGGCCGTCGCCGACCTGATGCGCTCGGCCGTCCGCCTCGACCTGCACGGGCTGTCCGCCGCCGAGGTCGCCGAACTGACCGGGGCGGAGCACGCCGCCACGATCCACGAGCTGACCGGCGGCAACCCGTTGTTCGTCACGGAGATCGCGCGGGCGGTCGACGACGGCACGTGGCGCGCGGACCGGCCGCCCCGCAGCGTGCGGGACATCGTCACCGCCCGGCTCTCCCGGCTGCCCGCCGACACGCGCGCGCTGGTCACGACCGCGGCGCTGATCGGCCGCGACTTCGACCTCGACCTCGCCGCCGCGGCGTCGGGTCTGCCGATCAGCGCGCTCGACGCGGCCACGACCCTGATCGACGCGACCGGGCACCGGTTCACACACGCGCTGACCCGCGACGCCGTCGAGGCGGCCCTCACCCCCGGTGAACGCCGCGCGATCCACCGCCGGATCGCCGAGGCGATGACCGGCAGCACGCGCTACGCGGACGTGGCCCGGCACTGGAACGCTTGCGGCGCAACGGAAGAGGCCCGGACGTGGACGATCCGCGCCGCCGGGGACGCCGTGACCAGGCTCGCCTACGAGGAAGGTGTCCGCCTCTACCGCGCCGCGGCCGAGTTGGAGGACAGCAACGACGTCCAGGTCGCACTGGGCCGAGCCGCCTACTTCGCGGGCGATCTCACGACGTGCGTCCAGGCCGCCCAGCGCGCCGCCGAGCTCGCGCGGACGCCGGAGGAGGCCGCGGAGGCGGCGCTCGTCCTCGAGGCCGCGCCCGGCGCCGGGGTGAACGCGATCGCGACCCCGTTGTGCGACAACGCGTTGCGGCAGGAGGTCGGCCCCGCCACCCGCGCCCGCCTGCTCGCCCAGCGCAGCCACCTCGCGTTCTACCGCGGCGAGCAACACCGCCTCGACGAGCTCAGCCGCGAGTCGCTCGACCTGGCGAGGAGCAGCGGCGACGACCGCGCGCTCGCCGAGGCCCTGCACGCGCGGCAGGAGGCGTGCCCCGGCCCGTCAGGGCGCACCGAACGGCTGCGGCTCGCCGCCGAGATGATCGACCTCGCCCACCGCACGCACAGCCCGCGCGGCGCGATGTGGGGTGCGCTGTGGCGGATCCACGCGCTGGTCGAGAGCGGTGAGCTCGCGGCGGCGCAGGAGGAGCTGCCCGCGTTGAGGCTCGCCTGCGACCGGGTGGGTGGCGAGGTCCCGCTCTGGCACCTGGGGGTCGTCACGGCGTGCCTGGCCCAGGCGCAGGGCCGGTTCGCCGAGGCGCGGGAGGCCGGGCGGCAAGCCTACGACCGCATGCGGGTCATCGAGCGCGAACCCGCGTCCGGCGCGTACTTCGCCCTGCAGTGCGGGCTGTCCTGCCACCTCGACGCCACCGAGGACGGCCTGGCGCTGGCCCGCCACTTCCACGACCCGCCGCCGCGCTTCCGGCTGATGTCGAAGCTGACGCGCGCGTACCTGCTGCTGGGCGCGGGTCTGCGCGACGAGGCGCTGGAGCACTACCGCCGCTGCGGCCCGGTGGCGGAGTGGGACCTGCCCGCGTTCTTCGTGCTCCCCGGGCTGGTCGACGCCGTGCTGGTGACCTCGGCCCTGGGGCTGACCGGCGACCTGGAGCTGGTCCTGTCGCGGCTGGAGCCCTTCCGCGGCGAGCACGCGGCCGGCAACGGCGTCGCGTACATGGGCCCGGTGACGCTGGCGCTCGGCCGCGGCCGGATGGCGCTTGGGCACCTCGACCAGGCCGTCACCGAGCTCACCACCGCCGTCGACGAGGCCTCCAGGGCGGGCGCGGCGGCGTTCGCGGCCGAGGCGCGCTGGCACCTGGCTGCCGCCCTGCGCGCCAGGGGCGACGACGCCGACGCCGTGCAGCGCGCCGCCGACCGGGCCATCCGGGCACTGGGCATGACCGCGTTCACCACGGCCGAGCTGAGCAGCCGGGAGCACGAGGTCGCGGCGCTGGTCACCGAGGGCCTGACGAACCGGGAGATCGCGCGGCGGCTGGTGATCTCGGAGCGGACCGCGCAGAACCACGTCCAGCACATCCTGACCAAGCTCGGCTTCCGCACCCGCAGCCAGGTCGCGGCGTGGATGAGTACCCGTCCGAGTACTCCGGCGGATGGCTGACCAGCGCGAACTGCCTACCTTCGTGGTCACCACGACGAAGGAGGACATCATGTGGCTCACCATCGCGACCCCGCCCGTGCCCGACCTCGACCGGCTCGACCAGGTCCTGGGAGCGACGGCCCCGGACGGCCTGCGCGCCCGCTACGCCTGCCGGGCCGACGGCGCGTTCCAGGTCATCGCCGTGTGGGACTCGCAGGAGCACGCCGACCGGTTCTTCCGCGAGGTGCTCGGCCCGGTCCTGGCCCGCGTGCTCGGCCCGGAGCCCTCCGGCGCGCCCTCGATCAGGGGGATGGAGGTGCTGCGGGAGTTCACTCCGGCGCTCGCGGGGTAGCCGAGGCGCATGCGACCAGTTCAGAAGGCTTCCGCGGTGGTCGGTGCGGCGTTCCTGCTCGTCGGCGTGCTCGGGTTCATCCCCGGCATCACCACGCACTACGACGAGCTCGCGCCCGCCGGCCACTCCGGCGCCCTGCTCCTGGGCCTGTTCTCCGTGTCGGTGCTGCACAACCTCGTGCATCTGCTCTTCGGCGTGGCAGGCCTGCTCGCCGCCAGGACGACGCAGTTCGCGCGTGCGTTCCTCGTCGTCGGCGGCGGGATCTACGTGTTCCTGTGGGTGTACGGCTCGGCGATCGGCGAGCACTCCGACACGAACTTCCTGCCGGTCAACACCGCCGACAACTGGCTGCACCTGGGCTTGGGCGCGGCGATGATCCTGCTCGGGATCGCGGTGACGGTGGTGGAGCGGCGGCGGAGCAGCTCGCCGGTGAACTGAGCTGGGCTCACGGCGGCGAGGAGGCCACGGCCACTCGCGGCAGGAGAGCGGCGTGGTCGCGCCGGGACAGCGGTCCGGGGCCGGCCGGGCGCACACCAGCCGGCACGCGGCCGGTCAGTTGAGCATCGCGATCGAGATGTTCAGCGCCCCGGCGAAGCTCACCCACGCCAGGTACGGCACCAGCAGCGCCGACGCGACCTTGCTGCGCCACGAGAACACCACGACCAGCGCGACGATCGTCAGCCACAGCACCACGATCTCGGCGAACGCGACCCCGAACCAGCCGAGCCCGAAGAACAGCGGCGTCCACAGCGCGTTGAGCACCAGGTTCGCGCCGAACAGCGTCAGCTCGCCGCGGGTGGCCCCGTTGCGCCACGCCAGCCAGCCCGACACCGCGATCAGTCCGTAGAGGACGGTCCACACCGGACCGAACAACCAGGCGGGCGGTGCCCACGACGGGCGTTGCAGCGCGAGGTAGTCGTCGCCCGCGGACACCGAGAACAACGATCCCACCACGGCGGTGACGACCACCGCGGCGATGAACAGCAACAGGACGCGCACCGGGTGGTGGCGCATCGGCAACGCGGTCATCAAGAACCCCCGACAGGCAGTGCGCGGATGATGGCGAGCACCGTCGACCGGCTCGGGGCCGCCCGTTCGGCGTCGTCGAGCAGGGACAGCTCGTCGGCGAGCACGGCCTGGCGGATCTTCTCGAACCGGCCGGGCAGCTCGCGCACGAGCACCTCGACCAGCCGGGTCCGCAACGCCCGCCCCGCGGCGTCGTCGGTCGGCAGCACCCGCCAGTGCGCCCGCAGGACGCGCTCGGCCACGTCCTCGCCTCCCGCCGCCCACAGCAGGCGGATCATGCGGTCGGCGAGGCCCATGGTCCGAGTCTAGATTCGACTCAGAATCGTTTCAACCGCACCCCGCAGCGTGTCGACGACCGACACGCCGGGCGGCAGCGGCACGTCGTTCCAGCCCGAGCCCGCTACCAGCACCGGGACGTCGCGCAGGTCCGCGAACGGCACCTGGTCCGCGTACACCCGATCGTGGGCCCAGACCACCACCACCTCTGGCCGCAGCAGCCGCACGGCGCTCACCAGGGCGGCGGCCGGCACGCGGGCGCCGAGGTTGCGGGCGACGCAGTCCTGTTCGGCCAGCGCGGCCGCGAGCACGTCCATCGGGAGGCTGTGCTGCTCGTCGGGCGCGCACGCCAGCAGCACCGCGGGCGTGCCGACGGCCACCCCGGAGGCGCGCATCGCGTCGGTGATGCTGCCGCTCGCGACGTGCTCGATCTCGACGCCCACCGCGGTCGACGCGACCCGTTCGCCGATCTCGACCAGGAACGGGACCAGCACCGCGTCCCAGGTGTGCACGACGCCGTGGCGGGCGATCAGGTCGGCGGCCACCCTGCGCATCCCCGCCGCGTCCATCCGGTCGGCGGCGGCGACGAAGTCCAGGTCGTCAGGGGCGACCAGCGTGGCGGCGGCCGACGCGGGGGCGACACCGGACCCGGTCAGCTCGACCATGCGCTTGAGCCGTGCCAGGTCGTCGTCGCTGTAGCGGCGGTGCTTGCCTTCCTGCCGCGTGCTCGGACCGAGCCCGTACCGCCGGTCCCACGTGCGCAGCGTCGTGGGCGCGATGCCGAGCATCCGCGCCACCGCTCCCGCACTCCACTCCACCGCTCACCTCCGCCGCAACGATTCCGAATCGTAATGCGCGGACGCCGGAGCGGCCCGTCACGGGGCCGCTGCGGCGCTGCGGTGGTCCTACTTCCTCTTCCCGGCGAAGAGCTCCTTGACCTGCGTGCCGCGGCGGCGCAGGCCCCACTTGGTCACGCGGATCAGCGCCTCGCGGACGATGTTGCCGCTCATCTTCGACTCGCCGAACTCGCGCTCCAGGAACGTGATCGGCACCTCGCGGACGCGGAAGCCGAGCTCGATCGTGCGCCACAGCAGGTCGATCTGGAAGCAGTAGCCCGCCGACGCGACCGACGCCAGGTTGAGCTTGCGCAGGGTGTCCGCGCGGAACGCCCGGTAGCCGCCCGTCATGTCGCGGACGTTGGCGCCGAGCGCCACCCGCGAGTACAGCGAGCCGCCCAGCGACAGCACCTTGCGCTGCATCGGCCAGTTCACGACCTCGCCGCCGGGGACCCAGCGCGAGCCGATGACCAGGTCGGCCTTCGGCAGCGCGTCCAGCAGGCGGTGCAGCTGCTCGGGGGCGTGCGACCCGTCGGCGTCCATCTCGCAGATGACGCCGTAGCCGCGGTCGAGCGCCCACTGGAAGCCCGCGACGTACGCGGCGCCCAGCCCGGCCTTCTCGGTGCGGTGCATCACGTTGACCCGGTCGTCGGCGGCCGCCATCTCGTCGGCGAGCCGGCCGGTGCCATCGGGGCTGCCGTCGTCGACCACCAGCACGTGCACGTCGGGCAGTGCCGTGTGCAGCCGCTGGACGATCTTTCCGATGTTGTCCCGCTCGTTGTAGGTCGGGATCACCACCAGCACCTGCCCGAGTTCCTGGTCAGGCTGCCGCGCCATTCGAGTCCTTCCGTCGTCGGGTGAAGCCCAGCGCCAACGCCACAAGGCCCGCAGCGGACATCACCCACTCGGGCCAGGCTCCTAGCCAAGTCGCCAGCGTAGTCTGCGTCCGAAGTGGCAACGTCGCCACCAGGGCTCCCGGCTCGAAAAGCCCAGTCTTCTGAGTGACGGAACCGTCCGGTTCGACGATGCCGCTGACCCCCGACGTGGCCGCCACGACGACCGCCCTGCCGTGCTCCACCGCGCGCAGGCGGGACATGGAAAGCTGCTGGTAGGTCATCTCCGTGTAGCCGAACGTGGCGTTGTTCGTCGGGATCGCGATGATCGTCGCGCCGGCCGTCACGGAGTCGCGGACGACTGAGTCGAACGCCACTTCGTAACATGTGTCCAGTGCGACCTTCGCGGGCCCCATGACGAAACCCTCGGGGTCGGTGCCGGGCTGGAAGACGCCCGCCCGGTCGACCTCCGAGGCGAACAGCCGGAAGAACGAGCGCATCGGCATCGTCTCGCCGAACGGCTGCAGCTTGCGCTTGGTGTAGGTGTCCGTCGGCCCCTTGCCCGGCTCCCACAGCACCACGGTGTTGCGCGGCAGGTTGTCGTTGCGGTCGACCACCACGGCACCCACCGCGATCGGCGCCTTGATCGCGTCGGCGGCCGCGTCGATCACGGCGGCGGCGTCGGCGTTGCGGAACGGGTCGATGTCGGAGGAGTTCTCCGGCCAGATGACGATGTCGGGCTGCTTCACCTTGCCGGCGGCGACGTCGGCGGCCAGCTCCAGCGTCCGCTTGGCGTGGTTGTCGAGCACGGCGCGGCGCTGCGCGTTGAAGTCGAGGCCGGCGCGCGGCACGTTGCCCTGGATCGCCGCGACGGTGACGGTCCCGCCGGACGCGTCGACGCCCACCGGCACCGCGAACCCGGCCAGCAGCGGCACGAGGACCAGCGGCGCGCCGAGCTTCCAGTTGCGCAGCAGCCAGAAGAGCCCGAACCCGGTCAGCACCACCGCGAACGACACCAGCGGCGCTCCCCCGAGCGACGCGAGCGGCAGGTACCAGCCCTCCGGCTGCCCGAACGCGATCTTGCCCCAGGTGAAGCCGCCGAACGGGAACACCCCGCGCAGCGCCTCGTCGCCGACCCACAGCAGCGCCGCCCACACCGGCCACCCCGGCACGCGGGAGACGACCGCCATGAGGGTCGTGCCGATGGAGATCATCAGCGCGCACGCCAGCGCCAGCGGCAGCCAGGCGACCAGGCCGACGAACTCCCCCGTCCACCGCAGCAGCGGCACCATGAACCCGAGCCCGAACAGCAGCCCGTAGCCGAACCCGGCCCGCGCGCGGCGCTCGTGGATCGTCCAGGCCAGCAACGCGAACCCGACCGGCGCCAGGAACCACAGCGGCCGCGGCGGGAACGACAGGTACACGAGCACACCGCCGGCGACGGCGAGTGCCAGGCGCAACAGCAACGGCGGACTGAGTTTCCGCCTACGCGCGGGCAATTCCGACGATTCCGGCGCGATGGGGGGTGCGACCACCCGATCAGCCTACGAGGCCTGGAGTACACAGGACGTCATGACCTACGTGGATCTTGTGTTGCAGAAGCTCTCGACGGACGGCGAACGTGAGGCGTTGGTCGGCGGCGACACCAGACTCACCCGTTCTCAGGCCCGTGACCTGCTGTTCCGCCTGGCCGACGGCCTCGTCCGGCGTGGCGTGCGCCCCGGTGACGGCGTGGCGGTGTTCATCGGCAACACGCCGGAGGCGCTCCTGCTCACCGTGGCCGTGCACCTGCTGGGCTGCCGGCTCGTCCACGTGCCGCCGGAGCCGGGACCGAAGGAGCTCGCGGCGTTGATCAGCAGGGCCGACGTTGCCGCGGTCGTCGTCGACCCCACCTTCAGCGACCGCCTCGACGGCTGGCACCTGCAGGACCTGCCGGGCGACCCCGTCGAACGCACCCCGGCGCCCGGCTTCACCACCGTCAGCTACACCGGCGGCACCACGGGCCTGCCCAAGCTCGCCGTCCACCACGAGCGGACGAGCACCAGGTGGGAGGCGCTGAGGCAGCTGCCCCCGTCGACCATGCTGTGCAACACCCTCATCACCCACGGCAGCGGCGCCGGGGTGTCGAGGATGGCGCTGGTCGTCGGCTCGAAGCTGGTGCTGGGCCCCTCGACGTTCGACGCGGACACCTTCGTGCGGCTCGCCGTCGACGAGAAGATCACCATGACGATGTTCGTCCCGCCGATGATGTACGAGGTCCTCGACCACCCGGACTGCCCCGGCCCGCAGTTCCTCGGCGTGAGCGTCGGCGGCGCCATGCTCTCCCCGCACCGGCTGCGGCAGGCCGTGGAGAAGTGGGGACCGGTGGTCTTCCAGGCCTACGGCATGACGGAGGCGCTCGGCATCTCGATGATGCCGGCCGCCGACGTCGACCTGGCCCGGCCCGACACCCTGCGCACGGTCGGCAAGCCGGTTCCCGGCATGGAGGTGGAGGTCCGCGACGGCGACGTGTGGGTGCGCGGCCCGATGGTCATGGAGGGCTATTGGGGCGAACCGCCATTGCGCGAAACGGCGGACGGCTGGTTCGACACCGGGGACATGGGCTATTTCGATGACAACGGTTACCTTTACCTCAACGACCGGAGCAAAGACGTCATCGTCACCGGGCGGACCTCGGACAACGTCTACTCACGACTCCTCGACGACTTTCTCGTGACGTTGCCCGGCATTCGGCAGGCAGCGGCCGTGGGCCGACCGGACGAAGCGTTGGGCGAGGTCGTGCACCTGTTCCTGGTGGTGGACGACGACAACGCTGTCGATTTCGACAGCATTCGCGATTCGGTCGTCGCCGAACTGGGAGAGCTTTACCAGCCCAGGGGGGTCACGATCCTGCCTCAACTGCCCCTGACGAAGGTCGGAAAGGTCGACAAGCGTCAACTGCGTTCACTGTTTCGGTAAGGTTCAACGCAAATCAGGAGGTGACGGCGGATGCCCCGTCCAAGCGTGGAAGCAGAACGCAAGGCGCAGATCCTCGCGTCGACCTGCAAGGTCATCGCGGCCGAGGGCTTCCGCCACCTCCGCGTCTCCGACGTCGCGAAGGACGCGGGCGTCTCCGGTGGCACGGTCCACTACTACTTCGAGACCAAGCGCGAGCTGACGGACGCGGCGTTCGAGCACTGCTTCCAGCAGTCGGTGACCCGCCGCCGGTGGATCCTCGAGTCCGACGAACCGCCTCTCTCGCGGCTGCGCATGGTCGTGGAGTCCTACCTGCCCGAGGGCGCGGAGACCGTCGAGGCGTGGAAGGTCTGGGCCGAGCTGTGGGTCGAGGCCATCCGCAGCCCCGAGCTGCAGGAGCTGAACGAGCGCTTCTACGGCGAGTGGCGCGACATCGTGGCGGCGATCTTCCGCGACGGCCAGGCGTCCGGCGACATCCTGACGCCGGGTGACCCGGTCGAGCTGGCGAACATGCTGGTGAGCATGCTCGACGGGCTGGCGCTGCAGGTGCTGGCCGGCTCGCGGGCCATGACGGTCGACGTCATGCGGACCACCTGCCTGCGGTTCGTCGACCAGCTGTCCACGGCGTCGGTGGGGTAGAGCTCACCCCACCCCGGGAGGTGGGGCCTGCCCCCTCGGGGTCAAATCAGGGTTGGTCCCGATGCACCAGATCGCGGAAAACGGGCATCCTCGAAGTATGACCACGACAGTCGCTTTGAGCAGGCCCAGGACCAACCGGATGATCGCGGGTGTGTGCGCGGGGCTCGCCCAGCGCTGGGGCATGAAGGCGGGCACCGTGCGCCTTCTGTTCCTGCTGTCCTGCCTTCTGCCCGGACCGCAGTTCGTCGTCTACCTCGTGCTGTGGGTGATCATGCCCGACCGCGGTTGGTGACCACGACCGCGTGACCGCCGCCCCGCGTGCCCCCGGCGCGCGGGGCGGCGCCGTCTCACCTGCTCTGCTCGACCGGGATGCCCGCGAGCTCGTCGGTGAGGCTGGTGAACGAGTCCGGGTCCACCCGCAGCATCCCGTCGAACGGCTGCGTCATCCCCAGGCACAGCACGCAGACGAAGGCGAGCACCGCGGCGGTGAGGCACATCTGCAGCACGTGCCGCCGGCGCGCGGTGAAGCCGATCAGCAACGGGAACACGACCATCGCCACCGCGCCGACGATGGTGCCGATCAGCATCAGGTTGCCGGTGTCGTCGAGGCCACTCGCGGAGTCGATCCGGTCGCGCCGCAGGTCGGTGATCTCCCGCAGCCGTTCCACCGCCCGCTCCCGCGCGCTCTTCACCTCGTCCGGCGAGGCGGGCAGGCTGAGGATCTCCGCGTGCAACGAGCTCAGCGCCGCCGCGGTCTCCTGGTCAGACTCCCCCACCGCGAGCTGCGGCCACTCCTTCTCCGCCACCAGCTTCGGGTACTCCGTCAGCAGGCCGCGGATGAGGTCCCGCTGGGGCTGCGGCATGACCGACGTCTGCCAGTAGACGTCGGCGACGGCGGCGGCCTCGCGGGAGGCGTTGTCCTCGGCGGCGCCGTTCTCCTCCCAGACGATCACCACGTAGAACGCCAGCGCGACGATGAACAGGCCGCTGATCACGGCGCCGAGGAACCCGCGCGAGTCCGCGTCCCGGTCATCGGACTGCTCGTGAGAGCGCGAGCGCCCGAACAGGATGCAGGCGACGGCGGTCACGACCACCGAGGCGAGAACGATGACCAGCGCTGTCCACATGTCCTCCATCTCCCCACAGCCGCACGCCGTTTGACCACCAACACCACGCTTCCCGGCGGTCTCTCCCGCCCGACAAGACCAACCGGCGGTGGATCTTGGACACAGCCCGTCCACATCGGACGCAGCGCCGGAAAGCCGTGCACACGAACAGGAGAACCGCCGCGGCACCGTCCTCGACGGAGAGTGAGGACGCGGTGATCATCGGGCGGTGACAACCACGACCGCGCGTGCCAACCTGTGCCGACCCCGACGGGAAGGCGTGGCATGCGCATACCGATCCTCATCGCCGTGGTGCTGCTGGTCCCGCTCCTCACGCCCGGTCCGCCGGTCGAGGCGGCCCAGGTGTGGCGCACCCAGTTCGACGAGGCGGTGTACGGGGACGTCGTGGTCGTCGGCAACGCCGTGCTCACCTGCCCGACGCCCGAGCAGGCCGGTCCGCAGCCGAAGTACCCGCCGCAGTCCTGTGTGGACGCGCTGGACCGCAGGGGCCGCGGGCCGTCCGCCCAGAACAACGCGCACCGCATGTCGTGGACCGACGTCGACGCCGACCCGGCGACGTTCAACTCCTCCAGCGCGCGGCTCGAGCTCCCCGCCGGTGCGACCGTCGCCTACGCCAAGCTCGGCTGGGCGGGCAACTCCGCGTGCCGCGACGCGGCCGCGCCTCCCGGGGCCCCGCGCGACCCGGTCGTGTTCAACGGCACGGCCGTCAGCCCCGGTGAGTTCCGCGCCGACTCCCCCGACGAGCTGACCAGCACCGACAACGCCTTCTACAGCGCGGAGGCCGACGTCACCCGGCTCGTGGGGGCCGGCACCGTGACCGTCGGGAACGTCTGGACGCCGCAGGGCTTCGACTGCTTCGGCGGCTGGTCGCTGACCGTCGTGTGGAAGTTCGCGAACGCCACCCCCGCCGCCCCGGCGAAGCGGCACGTCGCGGTGCACGGCGGTCACGTCCGCCTCCCCACGAAGGTGCCGTCGCTGCGCACCCCCGTCGCGCCGACCCACCCCGCGGGCGGCGTCGTCCGGCTCGGCATCACCGCCTACGAGGGCGACTGGGCCAGTGAAGGCGACCAGCTGCTGGTCAACGGCACGCCCGTCGGCGGCCGCAACGTGTTCGTCTCGTCCGCCCAGGGCGCGCAGCACCCCAACAACATGAGCGTGGACGCACGCACGTTGACGGTGGACGAGGGTGCGTTGAAGCCCGGCACCAAGAGCGCCGAGCTCACGTTCAAGCGGGACGACGACGCGTTCCTGATGCAGAGCGTCGCCTGGTCGTTCCCGCTGCCCGAGCTCACCCTCGCCGTCGACCCGGAACAGCCGGCGGCGCACCCGAAGGGCACCGTGCAGCAGACCGCGAAGGTCACCAACACCGGTGACGCGCCCGCCGCGGACGTCCTGGTGTGCGGTCAGCAGGTCGGCACGATCGCACCGCGCGCCACGGTGAGCCGCACGTGTTCGTCCACGGCCGCGGAGGACGACTACCCGGCCACCGTCGCCGTCAGCGGGGCCAGCCTCGCGGGCGACCTCCTCGCCGCCAGCCGGACCTCGACGGTCGACGTGCTGCACCCGGCGCTGAAGGCCACCACGGCCGCGGAGCCGATGACCGCGTTGCCCGGCCAGGCCGTCACGTTCGCCACGACCGTCACGAACACCGGTGACACGCCGCTCTTCGGCCTCAACGCGCGCGCTGCGTCGGGATGCACGTCGATGCAGGGCCAGCTCGACCCCGGCGCGACGGCGAAGGTCGACTGCACGGCTTCCGCGGGCGACGAGACCGGTGCGCTGACCGCGACCGTCACGGCGTCGGACAAGCTCGGCGGCAAGGTCGAGGCCTCGGCGTCGGTGCGGGTCAAGGTGATCTACCCGCGGCTGACCATCGCCGCGGTCTGGTCGAAGGACCGCGCGGCGGACGGCGAGGTCGTGACGGTGACGATCACGGTCGGCAACCCGTCCGAGCACGCGATCGAGAACGTCCGCGTCGAGGGCGAGCCGGCCGCGTGCCGCCGGACGTTCCCGGTGCTGAAACCCCGCGAACGCCTCACCTACACCTGCCGGGTCGTCGCGCCGGTGAGCTCGCGGCTGACGGTGTCCGGCGCGGGTGCCGGTCAGGCGGTCAGCGAGAGCGCCGTCGTGCGGATCGCCTCGGTGGCCGCGCCGGTGGAGCCGCCGGCGCCGACCCCGGACCAGCCCGCGCCGCCGAAGCCCGTCGCGCACGTCCAGCAGGTGTCGAAACCCGCGGTCGGCGGTGTCACGGCGATCATCAGCGTCATCGGAATGGCGGTCGTGGCCGCTGCGCTGGGCGGGTTGGGCAGGCACTGAGACGTGTTGCCGGGCGGCCGGATGCGGTACAAGGGACTCATGGAGAGCACCGCATCCGGGGGTCGTTGACCAGACGTGCTGCTGAAGACACTGCAGGAGTGCGCGGCGCGGGCCCAGCCGGCGGCGCTCGTCGAGGAGGCGGGCGGCTGGTGGTTGCGGCATTCCCCCGGCGACGCCTGGTGGGTCGGGTCCGTGCTGCCGCACGACCGCGAGGACCGGGTCGACCTCGCCGAGACGTTCTGCACCTCGCTCGGGTCCCAGGTGCGGTTCCAGATCACGCCGGGCGTGTGCGCGGACGACCTCGACGAACGGCTCTGCGACCGCGGGTACGAGCGCAGCCACGACATGTCGTTGCAGATCGCGTCGACCGCCGACGTGCTGCGCCAGACCCACGCCGACGTGGGCGAGGTGAGCTCGCGGCCGACCGACGAGTGGCTCGCGGCGTGGCAGGCCGTCAGCAGACGGGACGTCAGTGCCGAACGCGACCTGCTCAGCCGGATCGAGCACCCCAGCGCGTACGCGTACGCCGCGGTGGAGGGCCAGGTCGTGGCCGTGGGTCGGGCCGTGGACGAGGACGGCTGGGCCGGTGTGTTCGGCATGGCAACGTTGCCAGAGGCACGTGGGCAAGGTGCCGCACGGTCCGTGCTCGCGACGTTGGCGACGTGGGCGGCCGCGCGCGAGGCGAACCACATGTACCTGCAGATGGTGAAGTCGAACGTGGCCGCGTTCCGCCTCTACGAGCGGACGGGCTTCCGCGAGGTGTGCACGTACCACTATCGGATCCGTGCATAAGCAATCAGGAATCAAGAAGGCAGGACGCGGACCTGCGAGTTAGGTTTTGCGCCATGACCAGGACAGCACCGGCGCCGCACGACGCGGACACCCACGATCTGATCCGCGTGCAGGGCGCGCGGGTGAACAACCTGCGCGACGTCGACGTCGAGATCCCGAAGCGCCGGCTGACGGTGTTCACGGGCGTCTCGGGCTCCGGCAAGAGCTCACTGGTGTTCGGCACCATCGCCGCGGAGTCGCAGCGGCTGATCAACGAGACCTACTCGGCGTTCCTCCAGGGCTTCATGCCCACCCTGCCGCGCCCGGAGGTGTACCTCCTGGAGGGCATCACGACGGCGATCCTGGTCGACCAGCAGCGGATGGGCGCCGACCCGCGCTCGACCGTCGGCACCGCGACCGACGTGCACGCGATGCTGCGCATCCTGTACAGCCGCCTCGGCACGCCGCACGTCGGCGGCCCGCAGGCGTTCTCGTTCAACGTCGCCTCGATCTCCGGCGCGGGTGCCGTGACGATCGAGAAGGCGGGCCAGAAGGTCAAGGAGCGCCGCGAGTTCTCCATCACCGGCGGCATGTGCCCGCGCTGCGAGGGCCGCGGCAAGGTCTCCGACATCGACCTCACCGAGGTGTACGACGCCTCGAAGTCGATCCTGGAGGGCGCGATCAAGGTGCCCGGCTACAACGTCGACAACCAGTGGACCGTGCAGACGTTCGCGCAGTCCGGCTTCATCGACCCGGCCAAGCCGATCGCCAAGTACACCAAGAAGGAGCTGCACGACTTCCTGTACAAGGACCCGGTCAAGATCAAGGTCAACGGCATCAACCTGACCTACGAGGGCCTCATCCCGAAGCTGCAGAAGTCGATGCTGTCGAAGGACCGCGAGGCGCTGCAGCCGCACATCCGCGCGTTCGTGGACCGCGCGGCGACGTTCGGGACTTGCCCCGACTGCGACGGCACCCGCCTGACCGAGGCGGCGCGGTCGTCGAAGATCAAGGGCGTGTCGATCGCGGACCTGTGCGACATGCAGATCACCGACCTGGCGGAGTGGATCCGCGGGGTGAAGGACAAGGGCGTCGCGCCGCTCGTGGAGAAGCTGGCGCACACGCTGGACTCGTTCGTCGAGATCGGTCTCGGCTACCTGTCGCTGAACCGGCCCGCGGGCACGCTGTCCGGTGGTGAGGCGCAGCGCGTGAAGATGATCCGGCACCTCGGCTCGGCGCTGACCGACGTGACGTACGTGTTCGACGAGCCGACGATCGGCCTGCACCCGCACGACATCGAGCGGATGAACAACCTGCTGCTGCGGTTGCGGGACAAGGGGAACACCGTGCTCGTCGTCGAGCACAAGCCCGAGACGATCGCGATCGCCGACCACGTCGTCGACCTCGGCCCCGGCGCCGGCCGCAACGGCGGCACGATCTGCTTCGAGGGGTCGCTGGAGGGGCTGCGCAAGTCGGACACCGTGACCGGGCGCCACCTCGACGACCGGGCGTCGTTGAAGGAGACGGTGCGGTCGCCTTCCGGCGTGCTGGAGATCCGGGGTGCGTCCGCGAACAACCTGCGCGACGTGGACGTCGACATCCCGCTCGGGGTGCTGACCGTGGTCACGGGCGTGGCGGGGTCTGGCAAGTCGTCGTTGATCCACCAGTCGCTGCCCAAGGACTCCGGCGCGATCGTCGTGGACCAGACGCCGATCAAGGGCTCGCGGCGGTCGAACCCGGCCACGTACACCGGCCTGCTGGAGCCGATCCGCAAGGCGTTCGCCAAGGCCAACGGCGTGAAGCCGGCCCTGTTCAGCGCGAACTCCGAGGGCGCGTGCCCGAACTGCAACGGCGCCGGCGTGGTGTTCACCGACCTCGGCATCATGGCGACGATCGAGACGCCGTGCGACGTCTGCGAGGGCAAGCGGTTCGACCAGGCCGTGCTGGAGTTCAAGTTCGGCGGCCGCGACATCTCCGAGGTGCTGGCGATGCCGGTGTCCGAGGCGGCGGAGTTCTTCGGCGCCGGTGAGGCCCGCACGCCGGCCGCGCACGCGATCCTGGAGCGGCTGAACGACGTCGGCCTCGGCTACCTGTCGCTGGGCCAGCCCCTGACGACCCTGTCCGGCGGCGAGCGCCAGCGCCTGAAGCTGGCCACGCACATGGCGGACAAGGGCGGTGTCTACGTCCTCGACGAGCCGACGACCGGCCTGCACCTGGCCGACGTCGAACAGCTCCTGGGCCTGCTGGACCGCCTGGTGGAGTCGGGCAAGTCGGTGGTCGTGATCGAGCACCACCAGGCCGTGATGGCGCACGCCGACTGGATCATCGACCTGGGCCCCGGCGCCGGCCACGACGGCGGCAAGGTCGTCTTCGAGGGCACGCCCGCCGACCTGGTGGCGGGCCGGTCGACGCTCACCGGCGAACACCTGGCGGACTACGTGGGAGCCCCGGCTCGACGCAGGAAGCGCTGAACGGGTACCAAGGGGGCATGACGATCACGCCGTTCCTGGACCTCAGGCTGGGCCGCAGGTTCGCCACCTACGACACCGACCGGGACGGCTACGTCGAACGCGAGGACTTCGACCTGGCGAGCGACCGCCTCACCAAGGCCTTCGGGCTGCGCGAGGACGACCTGCCGGCGAAGCGGTTCCACGAGCAGCTGCTGGGCGTCTGGGACCACCTGGCCGCCGTGACGGACGTCAACGACGACGACAGGATCAGCCTGTCCGAGTACAAGACGGCGTTCGCGGACGGCCTGCTGGGCCGTCCCGAGGCGTTCGACGACATCTACGTGCCCTACCTCGACGCACTGCTGGCCGTCGCCGACCACGACGGGGACGGCCAGATCGGCGTCGAGGAGCACGTGCGGTGGTCGGAGGCGCTGATGAACGTCTCCCCCGCCGACGCGCGCGCCGCCCACGCACGGCTCGACCACGACGGTGACGGGTTGATCGGGACCGAGGACCTGCTGGCGGCGCTTCGGGCTTACTACTACTCGGAGGACCCGGACGGGCCCGGGGCGTGGCTGCTCGGTCCGTTGGCTTAGGTGCTCAACGCCCCGAGCCGCCGCAGCCGTTCGGCGTCCACGCTGCCCGGCTCGGCCGTGTAGACCATCAGCACCGGGCCGGGGCTGCCGGGCAGCGGGTAGGTGGCCCAGTCGACGGTGATGTCGCCGATCCCCTCGCGGTGGAACACCTTGCGCCCCTGCACGGGCGCGTGCACGTCGTACTGGTCCCACAGCCGGCGGAAGTCGGCGCTGCGGATGCTCAGCTCGCCGACGATCGCCGTGCCGCGCGGGTGGGACGGGTCGGCGGCGACGGTGGCGCGCAGCATGCTGATGTACTGGGTGGCGAAGCTTTCCCAGTGCGCGCACCGGGATCGGACCGACGGGTCGAGGAACAGCGCCAGCAGCAGGTTGCGCTGTTCCGGGCGGACGCCGGCCGGGTGGCCGAGCAGGGCCTCCGCCGGCCGGTTCCAGGCCAGCACGTCGAGGTGGCGGCTCAGCACGAACGCCGGGGTGCCCATGGTCTGCAGCAGGTGCCGGGTGGCGGCGGGGACGCTGTCCTGGGATCCGGGGTCCTGCGCTTCCGGCCGGCCGCGGCGCACGGCGTCGGCGAGGGCGAAGAGGTGCCGGCGTTCCTCGTCGTCGAGGTTCAGGGCGGAGGCGAGCGCGTCGAGCAGGTCGTCGGAGGGCCGGACCTCCCTGCCCTGCTCCATGCGCTGGTAGTAGTCGGTGCTCAGGCCGGCCAGCAGCGCCAGCTCCTCGCGGCGCAGGCCCGGCACCTTGCGCCGGCCGCCGGGCTCGAGGCCCACGTCCTGCGGGCGCAGGCGGCTGCGCCGGGCGCGCAGGAACGTGCCGAGCTCGCGGGCGTGCAGGTGCTTGCTGGTCATGCGGCCAGTGTGCCAGCGGGCCGCGATGGGAAGGTGGGTCTCGGATTCCCAGGAAAACCGGGACAACCGAGGTCCGGCGGAAGCTCCCTAGGTTCGCGAGTGGACAGCACCCGAACGAGGAGCCGACACATGCTCGCCCGCTTGCGAAAACTCACCCTCGTGGCCGCACTCGCCGTCACGACGCTCGTCGCGCCGGCCGTCACCGCGTCACCGGCCTCGGCCGCGGACGTCCTGGCGCCGGACGACGACCCGTTCTACGCCGTACCGTCCCGTTTGGACACCAAGCGCGACGGCACGGTGCTGCGGTTCCGGCGCCTGCCGTCCAGCGCGCTCGCGGTCCCGGCGCCCGCGCACGTCTGGCAGCTGCTCTACAAGACCCGGGACAACGCCGGAAAACCCACGGCCACGGTCGGCACGCTGCTGGTGCCGACGGCCGGCTGGACCGGTGGCGGCGAACGACCACTGCTGTCGTACCAGACGCCCGAGGACGGCCTGGCCACCACGTGCGCGCCGTCCTACCTGCTGCGCGCGGGGTCGGTGACGTACGACCAGCCGTCCGAGGGGCAGGCCCGGTTCGACCGCGACCAGGTCGCGGACGCCGTGCACCGCGGCTGGGCGGTGATGGTCCCGGACTACGAGGGCCCGAGGTCGGAGTTCCTCGGCACCGAGGCCGCGGCCCACGGCGTGCTCGACGGCATCCGCGCGGCGCGGTCGTTCCCGCTCGCCCGCGTGGACCGCGACGCCCCGATCGGGCTGTGGGGCTACTCCGGCGGCGGGCTCGCCACCGCGGCGGCCGCGCAACGGCAGGCCCGGTACGCGCCCGAGCTGGAGATCTCCGGCATCGCCGAGGGCGGTGTGGTGGCCGACGTGAACGCGGCCATCGGCGCTCTCAGCGGCCAGGTGTTCTCCGGCTGGCTGCCGTTCGGGTTCGCGGCGCTGCGCAACGCCCACCCGCGCGCGAACGTCGACCAGTACCTCAACACCTTGGGCCGCGAGTCGGCCGACAAGGTCGCGCACGGGTGCGCGGGCGCCGCGATCGTCGGAGGGCCGCACTTCGCGACGGTCCAGCAGTTCGAGGCGTCGCCCGGATCGCTCACCTCGGGCGCGTTCCACGACCTCGCGCACGGCGTCAGCCCGGTCGGCATGGGCGGCACCCCGACGGCACCGGTGCTGATGTACCACGGCACGGCCGACGAGCTGCTGCCGATCTCGGCGGCACGGGAGCTGGCGGCCCAGTACCGGGCCCGCGGCGCCGACGTCGTGATGGTCGAGCACGAGGGGCAGACCCACGGCGCCGAGCAGACGGTCGGCGTCGCCGGAGCGGTGGCGTTCCTGCAGGAGCGGTTCTCAGCGGCCCGCTGAGCGCAGGAACGCCTCGGCGAGCTCGCGCGCGTCGAGCCTGGCCGGGTCGCGGCCGCTGGTGACCCAGAAGAAGGTCGGGCCGACCAGCGCCGCGGCGGCACGGTCCGCAGTGGACGGGTCGAGGTCCGGCAGGACTCGGTCCAGCACGGTCCTGGCGGAATCGCCGAGCACGTCCTTCGACCCCAGCAGCTCGGCGACGGCGCTGTCGGCGGCGGCCTCGGTGAGCAGGACTCGGTAGGCGATGCCGGCCGGTGAGCACCGGAGGAACTCCGCGAGCGCCTCCAGGTACGCGGTGAGGTCGGCGAGCGGGTCGCCCGTGGCCGCGACGGCGAGCTCCTTCTCGGAGTCGAGCACGCTCGCCTCGAAGAGGATCTCCGCCTTCGTGGACCACCAGCGGTAGACGGTCGCGCGGGAGACGCCGGCCCGTTCGGCGACGCTCTTCATGGTCATCGCCGCGTACCCCACCTCCACCAGCAGGTCGTCCACGGCGTGCAGGACAGCGAGCCGTGCCTCCTCACTGCGCGGGCGCCCACCGGAACTGGTCACGGCGACAGGATAACTGGACACGGTGTATCGCAACCGCTACGGTTTCGATACACCGTGTTTCGATATTCGGGTTTCGCAAGAGGAAGAGCCTCACCATGACCAAGACCGCTCTCGTCATCGGCGCCTCCCGCACCCTGGGGCTGGCGGTGGCGACCGAGCTGCACCGCCGCGGCTGGCACGTCATCGGGACCGTGCGCGGTGAGCGGCACACCGGCCTGCACGACCTCGCGGCCGACCGCCTGGAGGTCGAGCAGCTGGAGATGACCGACGAGCAGCAGATCCACGCCCTCGGCGACCGGCTGGCCGGGCGGAGTCTCGACCTGCTGTTCGTCAACGCGGGCATCGCGCACGACAACATCGGCGTCGGCGAGGTCACCACCGAGTCGTTCACCGAGGTCATGGTCACCAACGCGCTCGGCCCGCTGCGCGTGGTCGAGACGCTCGGCCCCCTGGTCACCGAGACCGGGACCATCGCCGTCATGTCGTCGAGGCAGGGCAGCCTCACGATGAACACCAACGGCGGCCACGAGGTCTACCGGGCCAGCAAGTCCGCGCTGAACCAGCTCATGCGCAGCTACGCGGCCCGTGCCGCGGGTGCGCGGACGTTGCTGCTGATCAGCCCGGGCTGGGTGCGCACCGACCTCGGCGGCCCCGGCGCGCTGCTGGAGATCGACGAGAGCGTTCCCGGCGTGGTCGACACCGTGGAGGCGCGTGCGGGCGAGAAGGGGCTGCACTTCGTCGACCACCAGAACCAGGTCCTGCCCTGGTGACCGTCACCGCGCGAACTGCTGCACCCCGATGACGTCGAGCAGCCGCAGCTGGTCCACGGCCTGAGTGCCGGGCACCGGGACGAAGAACTGCAACCGCTGGTGCCCGTCCTCGCTGAACAGGTTCTGGCAGTGCACCTCGACGACCCCGAGCTCGGCGTGGACGATCCGCTTCTGCTCGCCCCGCCGGACGGCGACGTCGCCGGTGTCCCACAGGGCCGCGAACTCCTCGCTGGCCTGCCGCAACCGGGCGACCATCGCGGCCGCCGCACCGGACGGCGCGTGCCGGGCCACGGCGGCGCGGAGGTCGGACACCATCACCTTCGAGTGGTGCGGGTGGTCGTCCCCGGGGTAGATCGCCCGCACGGCGGGGTCGGTGAACCACTCCGCGATGAAGCTCTCCTGCGACGCCGGGCCGAGCAGCGCCGTGCCGAGCCGGTTCTGCACCAGCGTCTCGTGCAGGTCGGTGATGATGCGCGCCGGGGTGCCGTCGAGGCGGTCGAGCAACGCGAGCATGGCGGGCGCGACGTGCGCCGAGACCCCGTGCGCGGGCGGCACGGGCCTGCCGGCCAGCACGAACAGGTGGTCGCGTTCGTCGTTGTCCAGCCGCAGCGCCCTGGCCAGCGCCACGAGCATCTGCACGGACGGCTGCGCGCCCCGGCCGCGTTCCAGCTCGATGTAGTAGTCCACCGACGCCCCGGCGAGCTGGGCGACCTCGTCGCGGCGCAGTCCGGGCACGCGGCGGCGCGAGCCCGTCGGCAGGCCCACCTCGGCGGGCGTGATGCGAGCGCGCCGCGACTGCAGGAACAGGCCGAGCTCCGCGAGGTTCACGTGTCCAGTCTGCGCGACCGGCGGTGTCGCAGCCAGGGGACGCCGACCCCGGGGTAACCGGCAACTGGTAGCGGTCCTGCCCGGCGGGAAGTGTGGGTGGCACAACGAAAAGGAGCACGTCATGCCGTTCGCCAACCTGAAGGTCCCCGCCGGCACGCTGTCCGCCGAGCAGAAGCAGACGCTCGTCGAGAAGGTCACCGACCTCTACGCCGAGACGTTCGGGGACGCCGCCCGTGCCAACACCATGGTCCTCGTCGACGAGGTCGTCGACGGCGGCTGGGGCATCCGGGGCGAGGTCCTCACCCTCGCGAAGCTCCAGCAGCGGTGACGCGGGTGGGCGGCCCGGACCGGGCCGCCCGTCCCCGCCCCTGCGTCAGGCGCCCGCGCCGCCGTCGACCGGCACGATCGCGCCGGTCACCATCGACGCCCGGTCGCTGAGCAGCCACGCCGCCACCTCGGCGACCTCGCGGGGCTCGGCCATGCGCCCCATCGGCACGGTCCTGCCGATCCGCTCGACGACGCCGGGCGTCGCCGCCTCCCACTCGTCGATCATGGCCGTGGCGGTGCCGCCGGGCGTGATGCCGTTGACCCGGATCCCCTCGGGAGCCCAGGTCACGGCCGCGCTCTCGGTGAGGCTGTTGAGCGCGCGCTTCATGGCGCCGTAGGCGGGCAGCACGGGGTTGGCCCGGCGGCTGCCGATGCTGGAGGTGTTCACGATCGCGCCGCCACCACCGCGGCGCATCAGGGCGGCCTCGGCGGTCATCGCGGTCCAGTGGCCGCGGAAGTTGACCGCGAACTGCTGGTCGATGTCCTCGTCGCTGGTCTGGTCGACTGGTCCGGGCTGTTGGATCACCGCGCCGTTGTTGAAGGCACCGTCGAGCCGTCCGTGCAGCTCCTCGACCTTGGCCACGCCGGCGCGGACGCTCGCCCGGTCACCGAGGTCGATCGCGACCGCGTCGGCGGTGCCGCCGTCGGCGCGGATCTCCTTCACGATGGTGTCGAGGGCGTCGACCCCGCGGGCGGCCAGCACCACGGAGGCGCCCTCCTCGGCGAAGAGCCGGGCGGCCGCCTCGCCGATGCCGCGGCTGGCACCGGTGATGAGCACGACCTTGCCGGTCAGCAGACCGGCGGAGTTGTTGTTCGTCATGGGAACCAGCGTCGATCCGTTCCACGGGCGGATACAGGTACAGGCGGTACCAGGCTCCGCCGTCGCGCCGGGGCCATACTCGGGTCATGGACAAGCAGCAGCTCGCGGAGTTCCTGCGCAGCCGCCGTGAGCGGTTGCGGCCGGAGGACGTCGGCCTGCCCTCCGGTCCGCGCCGCCGCACGCCCGGCCTGCGCCGCGAGGAGGTCGCGGTCCTCGCGCACATCTCCACCGAGTACTACGTCCGCCTCGAACAGGGCAGGGCGCCGCGCCCGTCGGCGGAGGTCCTCGGCGGGATCGCGAGCGCGCTGCTGCTCACCGACGACGAGTCCGGCCACCTGCACGTCCTCGCGGGCACCACGCCGAACCGGTCCGGGCTGCACCGCCGCGACGTCCGGCCGAGCATCCTCACGCTGCTCGACCGCCTGCCGCAGACGGCGGGGTTCGTGGTGTCGGCGGCGTTCGAGGTGCTGGCGTGCAACGACCTCACGGCCGCGCTGATGGAGGACTTCCGCAAGCTCGCCCCGCGCGACCGCAACCTGGCGCGCCGCGCGTTCCTCGGCGAGGGCCTGTACGGCGTGTCCGACGCCGCGGAGTTCCGGCACCACGTCGTCCGGCGGCTGCGGGCGGTGGTCGCGCGCTACCCGTCCGACCCGGCGATCACCGGGCTGCTCGACGACCTGCTCGCCGGCAGCCCCGAGTTCGCCCGGCTCTGGGAGCGCCACGACGTGCAGGCGACGGCCGTGCTCACGAAGTCGTTCGACCACCCGCTCGTCGGGAAGGTGACCGTCGAGTGCGACACCCTGGAGCTCAGCGAACGCGACCAGTACCTCGTGCTCTACAGCGCGCCGCAGGGGTCCCGTGACGCGGAGGCGCTGGCGTTGCTGAACGTCCTGGGCGCTCAGACGTTCGACGCGACGACCTGACTCTCGTCGTACTCCCGTTGGCAGCGCCGGATCTGCTCGCTGTGCTCGACGGTCCAGCCGTAGAGGTGGCCGAACGGGACGCGCAGCGACTCCCCCATCGGCGTCAGCGAGTACACGACACCCACCGGTGAGGTCGGCAGCACGGTCCGCTTCACCATCCCGTTGCGCTCCAACCGGCGCAGCGTCTGGGTCAGCACCCGTTGCGTGACACCGCCGAGCCGGCGCTTCAGCTCGTTGAACCTGGTCGGCTTCTCCAGCACGGCCATGGCCATCATCGACCACTTGTCGGCGATCTGGTCGAGAATCGGCCGGCTCGGGCAGTCGGGGCTGAAGACGGGGTCCTCCGGCACGGTGGTGTCCTCCAGGATCCCTGGTGTTCCGAAAGTGCGTTCTTGCGCGAGGCTAGCAGCGGATTCGACCCTAGGTATTCATCGCATACCTACCCCGAACGGATCCGCACATGAACCCCACGCTGCGCACGAGCACCGACGACGGCGTGCTGACGGTCGTCTTCGACAACCCACCGGTGAACGCGCTCGGCGCCACGACCATGCGCGAGCTGCGGGATCTGTTGCGAGGGCTGGAGAACGACGACTCGGTGAAGGTCGTCGTGTTCGAGAGCGCCAACCCCGAGTTCTTCCTCGCCCACGTCGACATCGCGATCCTCGACGAGCGCGAGGTCCTGGAGGAGCTGGCCGCCGCCGCGCCCGAAGGCGTCAACGTGTTCCAGGCCGTCGGCGAGCAGATCCGGCACCAGCCGCAGGTCACGATCGTGAAGCTGGCGGGCAAGGCCCGTGGTGGCGGTGCGGAGCTGGTCGCCGCCGCCGACCTGGCGTTCGCCGCCGTCGAGACCGCGGGGCTCGGACAGGTCGAGGCGCTCATGGGCATCACGCCCGGTGGTGGCGGCACGCAGTACCTGCGGGAGCGGGTCGGCCGCAACCGCGCCCTGGAGCTGGTGCTGACCGGCGAGCTGGTCGACGCCCGCACCGCCGAGGCGTACGGCTGGGTCAACCGGGCGGTGCCCGCCGCCGAGCTGGACGAGCACGTCAGCCGCGTCGCGCGGAACATCGCCTCGCTCGCCGACGGGGTGGTCGCCGCCGCGAAGCGCGCGCTGCCTCCCACCGACTTCGGGACCGGGCTCGTCACCGAGAACGACGCCTGGGCGTCGCTGGTCACCCGTCCCGCCGCGCAACGGCTGATGAGCGGCGCGATGGCCACCGGAGCCCAGACGGTGGTGGGCGAGCGGGACCTGGAGGCCCTTCTGCGTGGCGTCGCCCACTCCTGACGTGACAGCCGGCGCCGGCGCGTGTGACACTTCGTCCAGCTTCTGACAGTTTGTTCAGACCTGGAGGTGCCGTGCCCGGCAGCAGCACCGCTGACGCCGTCTTCGCGGCGATGTCCCCCGTGATCGAGGGCATCGCCGCGACGTTCGGACGCAGCTGCGAGGTGGTCCTGCACGACTACCGCGACCCGGAGCGCTCGGTCGTCGCGGTAGCGGGATCGGTCACCGGCCGGGAGGTCGGCGACGCGATGAGCGAGATCGGGCTGCGCGTCCTCGCCGCCGGGGACGACGCCCGCAACGAGGTCGGGTACGTCACCCGCGCGCAGGACGGGCGGCTGCTCAAGTGCACGACGCTGCCGTTGCGCGACGTGGACGGGACGCTGATCGGCGCGTTGTGCGTCAACATCGACCTCTCGGCCATCAACCGCGCCACGGGCGTGCTCTCGGACCTGCTCGGACTGTCCTCCGTGGAGGACTCGGGCACGACGACGAACTTCTCCGGCGATCTGGACCAGGTGGTCGACTCCCTGGTCGAACGCGCCGAACGCACCCACGCCGTGCCCGTGACGGCACTCGGGCGGGAGGACCGGCTGGCGCTCGTCCGGTCGCTGAACGAGGCCGGGGTCTTCGGCCTGCGCGGCGCGCCGGGCCGGATCGCGAAGCGCCTCGGGATCTCCCGCACCGGCCTCTACAACGACCTCGCCGAGCTCAGGAAGGACAAGTCATGACCCCGGTTTTCCTCAGCGAGTCCGAGTCGGCGGCGCTCGTCGACGACGAGCTGGCGCTGGCCGCCGCGCGGGAGGCGTTCCTGGCGACCGCCACCGGGTCGTCGTTCCCGGTCGTGATCGGGCACTCGTCGGTGCCGCAGAACAGGTTCACCCTCAAGTCCGGCTCGGCGGGCGACCTGGTCGGCGTGAAGGTCGGCAGCTTCTGGCCCGGCAACACCGCACTGCCGCGGCACAGTTCGACGATCGTGCTGCTCGACCCCGCGACCGGCCGGCTGCGCGCCGTGGTGGAGGCCGCCGCGGCCAACGCCTACCGCACCGCCGCCGCCGACGCGCTCGCCGTGGAGACGTTGGCGCGCAAGGACTCCCGCACGTTGACCGTGATCGGCACCGGACACCAGGCGTTGCACGAGGTGCGTGCCGTCAGCCGGGTGCGGCCGATCGACCGGGTCCTCGTCATCGGCCGGCGTGCCGACGCGGCCCTGGCGTTCGCCGCCGACGTCACCGCCGCGACCGGCCTGCCCGCCGAACCGGTCGACGCACCGGCCGGAGTCGCCGCCGCGGACGTCCTCGTCACGGCCACGACCGCACGCGAACCGCTGTTCGACGCCCGCTGGGTCGCCCCCGGCACGCACATCTCCGCGATGGGCGCGGACGGTCCCGGCAAGCAGGAGCTGCCGATCGCGCTGTACAAGCGCGCGTCGTTGTTCTGCGACCTGCCGGACCAGTCGCGGGCCATCGGCGAGTTCCAGCACGCGTCCTCCGTGCCCGTCGCGCTCGGCGCGGTGCTCACGGGCAAGGCCGCGGGCCGCCGGTCGGACGACGACGTGACGGTGTTCGACAGCTCCGGTTTCGCCCTCCAGGACCTCACCCTCGCCGCCGCGCTGCTGTCCCGTTCCTCAGGAGGAGCCCAGTGACCACTTCGGACACTCCCTACGCGCTGGTCGACGCGGATCGCCTGGACCGCAACGCGTCCCGGCTGCGCGACCACCTGGGTTCGCTCGGCGTTCCGCTGCGCCTGCACGTCAAGACGGCGAAGTCCGTCGACGTCGCCCGCCGGGTGCACGACGGCGGCCCGATCACGGTGTCGACGCTCGCGGAGGCCGAACACTTCGCCGACGCGGGCTACCGCGACGTCCTCTACGCCGTCGGCATCGCCCCGCACAAGCTGCCTCGCGTCGCCGCCCTGCTGCGTCGTGGCGTGACGCTCACGGTGCTGCTGGACACGCTCGTGCAGGCCGAGGCGGTGGCCGAGTTCGCGGCCGCGCAGGGTCTTCGCGTGCCCGCCCTGATCGAGATCGACTGCGACGGCCACCGCGGCGGCGTCCTGCCTGCCGATCCCGGCCTGGTTCCGATCGGCCGGACACTCGGCGCCAACCTCGCGGGAGTGCTCACGCACGCCGGTGAGTCCTACTTCGCCTACACGCCCGAAGCACTGCGGAAGGCCGCCGACAACGAGCGGGACGTCGCCGTGGCGGCCGCGACCACGTTGCGCGACAACGGGTTGACGTGCGAGATCGTCAGCGTCGGGTCCACCCCCACGGCCCACGCGGCGACCGACCTGACCGGCGTCACCGAGGTCCGCGCCGGCAACTTCGTCTTCTTCGACCTCGTCATGGCCGGGATCGGCGTGTGCACGACGGACGACCTCGCGTTGTCCGTCGTCGTCACCGTGATCGGTCACCAGCCCGACAAGAACCGGGTGCTCACCGACGGCGGCTGGATGGCCACCTCGCGGGACCGGGGCACGCAGGCGCAGGCCGTCGACCAGGGCTACGGGCTGGTCGCACGCCTGGGCGGCGACCTGGTCCCCGGTCTGCTGATGACGGGGGCGAGCCAGGAGCACGGCGTCCTGAGCACGCGCGACGGCTCGCCCGTGCCCGACCTGCCGATCGGCACCCGGCTGCGGATCTTCCCCAACCACGCGTGCGCGACCGCCGCCCAGCACGACCGCTACGAGGTCGTGAGCGGCGGCGTTCCACTCGCGACGTGGCCGCGTCTTCGTGGCTGGTGATTAGGCTCGGAGGATGACCTCCCCGACCGGTCGTGGTGACCTCTTCAGCCCCGCCTGCCCGACCAGGCTGCTGCTCGACCGGATCGGGACGAAGTGGACGTCGATGGTCGTGAAGCTGCTGGCCGAGGCGGGTGACGGCGAGGTCCGCTTCGCCGAGCTGCAGCGGCGGATGCCCGGTGTCTCGCAGAAGATGCTGTCCTCGACGCTGCGGTCGCTCACGAACGACGGCCTGGTCGCGCGGCGGGTCGAGCCGACCGTGCCGCCGAAGGTGCACTACCGGCTCACCCCGCTCGGCCAGTCGCTCGAGGTGCACCTGGCCGGGCTGCGGGACTGGGCGGAGACGCACATGGCCGAGATCGACAGGGCCCGCGGTTACGCCGGGGAAACC
Source organism: Lentzea sp. NPDC059081 (assembly GCF_042738015.1). Taxonomy (NCBI): domain Bacteria; kingdom Bacillati; phylum Actinomycetota; class Actinomycetes; order Pseudonocardiales; family Pseudonocardiaceae; genus Lentzea; species Lentzea sp. NPDC059081. The sequence goes on along the minus strand of NZ_JBHYGW010000002.1, from coordinate 561,278 downwards.
ACCTGACCGGGAAGTGCCGTCTTCCGCCTGGTCAGCGCCGTTCCTACGGTCGTCGCATGATCGAAGTGCGCAAGATCCCGACCAACGGCGTGGAGCTGAACGTCGCCGTGACCGGTGCCGGGCCCGCGATCGTGCTGCTGCACGGCTTCCCGCACACCTGGCAGCTCTGGGAGCCGGTCATCCCGGCGCTGGCCGAGCGGCACACCGTCGTGGCTCCCGACCTGCGCGGGCTCGGTGCGTCGTCCCGTCCGGAGTCGCGTTGCTCCGTCGCCGAGGTGACGGCGGACGTGGTCGGCGTGCTCGACGAGCTGGGCATCGGCCGCGCGGACGTCGTCGGCATCGACCTGGGGACGCCGCCCGCGTTCCTGCTGGGTCTGGAGCACCCGGACCGGGTGCGGCGCCTGGTGCTGATGGAGGCGCTGGTCGGGACGCTGCCGGGCGCGGAGGACTTCCTGCGCGGCGGGCCGCCGTGGTGGTTCGGCTTCCACGCCGTTCCCGGGCTGGCCGAGACGGTCCTGCCCGGCCACGAGCGCGAGTACCTCGACTTCTTCCTGCTCCTGGGCACGTCGGGCGACGGCGTCACGCCGCGGTTCCGGGAAGCCGTTCACGAGGCCTACCTCGGCCAGGACGCGCTGCGGTCGGCGTTCGAGCACTACCGGGCGCTGCCCGAGAGTGGCCGGCAGATAGCCGAGGCCGTCGCGCGCCGGCGGCTCGCCGTGCCGACGCTGGCGGTGGGTGCCGCACCGGTCGGCGACGCGACGTTCCGGCAGCTCAAGGCCGTGGCCGACGACGTGCGCGGGGTGGTCCTGCCCGGCTGCGGCCACATCATCCCGCAGCACCGCCCGGACGCCCTGCTCGCCGAGCTGACGGCGTTCCTCGGCTGAGTCAGGCCGTCGGGTCGGTCGCGAGCACCACGTCGAGCAGCGCGCCCAGCTGCTCGATCTGAGTGGCCGAGAGGTGCTGGAACGACGCCTGCACGACACCGTCGACGAGCTCCTGACCGGCCGCGCGCAGCCGTTCCCCCTCGTCGGTGAGCCGGTGCCGCACCGGTCGTCCGGGTCCCGGCAGCCGTTCGACCAGCCCGCGGTCGGCCATGCGCGTGGCCAGCGTCCCGAACGACTGGTCGGTCTGGAACGTCAGCACGGCGAGGTCGTGCAGCGAGGCGTCCGGGTTCCGGTTCAGGTGGCGCAGCACGTCCCACTGCACCAGCGAGAGCCCGAGCGGTGCGAGCGCCTTGCTGAGCGCGCGGTGGTGACGGTGCTGCAGGCGTTTGACGGCCAGGGCGACTTCGGCGGGCTGGTGGGGCATGGCCGGAGCCTACCCCACCTTACTCAGGTTGCTTAGATAAGGAAGCTGATCTAAGGTTCCTTATCTAAGCAACCTGACCTCGCTGGGAGCGACGATGACCTCCACCCTCGAACTGACCCTCGGCTCGGTCCCGCTGACCGTCCAGGACCGCGACCGCACCCGGCCCTACCTGCTGCTGCACGGCGGTGGCGGCGTGCCGACGATGGCCGGGTTCGCCGACCTGCTCGCCGACCGCACGCACTCCCGCGTGCTGCTGCCCACCCACCCCGGCTTCGCGGGCACCCCGAAACCCGCGGAGCTGGCCGGCGTCACGGACCTGGCCCGCACCTACGTCGCGTTGCTGGACGAGCTGGACCTGACCGACGTGACCGTGATCGGCAACTCGTTCGGCGGCTGGGTGGCCGCCGAGATCGCCCTGCTGGGCAGCCCGCGCGTGCACGCCGCCGTGGTCGTCAACGGCGTCGGCGTCGAGGTGGACGGCCACCCGCAGACCGACGTCAAGGGCCTGTCGATCGCCGAGATCCAGCAGCTGTCGTGGCACGACCCGAGCAAGGCACCGCGGCCCACCGGCGGTCCCGGCCCAAGCCCGGACATCATGGCTCTGATCGGCTACACCGGCCCCGCGATGGCCGACCCGACGCTCGCCGCGCGCCTGGGCGAGGTGAAGGTCCCGGTGCACGTCGTGTGGGGCGAGAGCGACCGCATCGTCGACGTCGAGTACGGCAAGGCGTTCGCCGCTGCGATCCCCGGCGCGACCTTCACGCTCGTGCCCCGCAGCGGACACCTGCCGCAGGTGGAGACGCCGGACGAGCTGCTGGACGTCGTTCTCGAACTGGTCTAGGCGACCGGCCTGCGCCGCTTGTCCCGGGTGTAGATGATGGCCGACTTGCCGTCACCGGGGCTGCGGCGGTCGAACTCGAACAACGTCGTCGCGGTGATCAGGTCGCTGAGCTTCGAGTAGCCGTAGGTGCGCGAGTCGAAGTCCGGGCGCTGCTTGGTGATGATGCTGCCCACGGACGCGAGCGCCGCCCAGCCGTCGTCATCCGACGCCGCCTCGACCGCGTTGCGCAGCTGCTTGACCAGCGCCTTGTCGGCCTTGAGCTGCTCGGCGGCCGACGTGGTCTTCGGCTTCGGCGCGGCCTCGACCGGCGGCGCGAGCAGGTTCTCGATGTAGATGAACTTGTCACAGGCGGCGACGAACGGCTGCGGCGTCTTGCGTTCGCCGAATCCGTAGACGGTGAGGCCGGACTCGCGCAGGCGGGCGGCGAGCCGGGTGAAGTCGCTGTCGCTGGACACGATGCAGAAGCCGTCGAAGCGGCCCGAGTAGAGCAGGTCCATCGCGTCGATGACCATCGCCGCGTCCGTGGCGTTCTTGCCGGTCGTGTACGCGAACTGCTGGATGGGCTGGATCGACTGGGCCAGCAGGTGGTCCTTCCAGCCCTTGAGGCTCGTGCCGGTCCAGTCGCCGTAGGCCCGCTTGACGTGGGCGGTGCCGTACTTGGCGACCTCGGCCAGCAGTCCCTCGGTGATCGACGGGCGCGCGTTGTCCGCGTCGATCAGCACCGCTAGCCGTGCCGTGTTGTCGCTGGCCATGAGATCCAAGCCCCTCGAAGTCCGTCACACCGGTCGCTGGGATCATCCCTGATCTACGGGAGGCGGCCAGTGGACCTGAACAGCTTCATCGACCCGGCCCTCGCGGCACACGCCGAGGAGGCCCGCGCCGAGAACGCCGGACGAGGCGTCAGGCGAGGTCCAGCCAACCACGGCGAGGTGCTGGCTGCACGGACACCCCCGCCCGGCGGCGCCACGACCGCCGAGGCGGGCGGCCGGCGGGCGGCCGTCCGGGTCCACCTGCCGGAGGGCACCCCGCGCGGCGTCCACCTCGACCTCCCCGGCGGAGGCTTCTACCTCGGTGCCACCGCCAAGGACGCCGACCGCGCCCGGCGGCTGGCGGCCGCGCTCGGCGTGGTGGTCGTGAGCGTCGACTACCGCCTCGCCCCGGAGCACCCCTGGCCCGCCGCGCCGGACGACGCCGAGACCGCGGCGCTCTGGCTGCTCGACCACGCCGGGGAGCGGTTCGGCACGACGAGGCTCACGATCGGCGGTTTCTCCGCGGGCGCCACGCTCGCCGTCGCCACCCTGCTCCGGCTGGAGGACCGCGCCACGCGGTTCGCGGGTGCCGCGCTCCAGTTCGGCACCTACGACCTCAGCGGCCGGACGCCCGCGGGCAGGTTGATCGCCGACGAGTACTTCATCCAGGCCTACGCGGGCCACGTGCCCGACCGCACCGTGCCGGACATCTCCCCCGTGTACGGCGACCTGCGCCACCTGCCGCCGGTGCTGATGGTCGTCGGTGCGCTGGACGTCCTGCTGGAGGACAACCTGGCGATGGCGGCGCGGGTGGCGGCCGTGGGCGAGGTCGACCTGAAGGTCTACCCGGAGTCGCAGCACGGGTTCACCAACCGCGACACCGGGATGGCCCGTGCGGCCCGGCGGGACATCGAGCGGTGGCTCACCGAGAGGCTCTCCTAGACTTCTCGCGGATCAAAGATCAACACGAGGTGGCGACATGAAGCTGGGCGATGTCACGCGGACCGCACTGGCGTGCGTCCGGATCTTCAACGGCGCGCTGGGCCTGTTCGCCGCGTCCAGAATGGCCGCGAGCCTCGGCGACGAACTGAAGGACGACAAGCGGTTCGTCTACCCGGCGCGCATGTTCGGCATCCGCACGCTCGTCCTCGGGGTCGACCTGCTGACGCTGCGCCCGGACGCGCCGAACGCCCGCCGGGTGCTGGGCCAGGCCGTGCTGATCCACGCGACGGACACGGCCGCCGCCGTCTACGCGGGCAGGCGCGGTGAGCTGCCGGCCAAGGCGGCGAAGCTGACCACGATCATCTCCGCCGTGAACACGGGGCTGGCGATCGTGTCGCTGGTCGCGACCAAGAAGGACAGCAAGGGCCTGTATCGAAGTCCTGTTCGATGAGAGTCGCGCCTGAGGTGGTTCCTGGTGGTGCGGCCGGATGAGCCGCATACCGGTGTTGTATGTGGGTCGTCCGGCCGTGCCGCCAGGGGCCGCCTCAGGCCCGGCTATCGCGGACTTGGACTTCGATACAGGCCCTAGGGAGGTTCGCGGGTGGCGGTCGAGATCGCACTGCTCGGTGAGGTGAGCGCGCGGGTCGACGGTCACCCGCTCGACCTGGGGCCCGCGCGGCAGCGGTGCGTGCTCGCGGCGTTGGCGCTCGACGCCGGCAGGCCCGTCTCGGTGGAGCAGCTGACCGACCGCGTCTGGGGCGCGGAGCCGCCGCCGACCTCGCGGGCCACGCTCCACAGCTACCTGTCACGCCTGCGGCACGCGTTCGGTGGCGCGGTCGCGCTCACCAAGGGCCCCAACGGTTACGTGCTCGAAGCCGACGAGTCCTCCGTGGACCTCCAGCGGTTCAGGAAGCTGCGCGACGACGCGGGAGGCCGGCCGGAGGCCCTCACCGAGGCACTTCGGCTGTGGCACGGCGAGCCGTTGACCGGCATCGGGGGTGAGTGGGCCGACCTGACCCGCCAGCAGCTCGCCGAGGAACGCACCGCCGCCGAGCTGGACCTCGTCGACGCCAGGCTGCGTCTCGGCCACGGTCCCGAGCTGGTCGCGGCGACCGCCACCCGGTCCCAGACCTGGCCGCTCGACGAACGCCTTGCGGCGCACCACATGCGAGCACTCGCGCAGGCCGGCCGGATCGCCGAGGCGCTCGAACGGTTCCGCGCCACCCGTGCCCTGCTCGTCGCCGAGCTCGGGGCGGAACCCGGCGCGGACCTCCAGGCGCTGTACGAGGAACTGCTTCGCGACGAGCAGCCGGTGTCGGTGCCGCGGCAGCTGCCGTCCGCGCCCGCGCCGTTCGCCGGACGCGTCCAGGACCTGGCCGAGCTGGACGAGGTGATGCGCACGGCCGGGATCGCGACGATCGCGGGCGCGGGCGGCATGGGCAAGACGTGGCTCGCGTTGCGGTGGGCCCACGACAACGCGCACCGGTTCCCCGACGGCCAGCTGTTCGTCGACCTGCGCGGGTTCAGCCCGGACGAGACGCCGATGGAACCGGACGTCGCGGTCCGCGGGTTCCTGCACGCGCTGGGCCTCGACGCGAACCGCGTCCCGGCCGCCCCGCGCGCCAGGGCGGCGGCGTTGCGCGATCTCACCGCCGGCAGGCGGATGCTCGTCGTGATCGACAACGCGGCGGACGCGACGCAGGTCGTGCCCGTGCTGCCCGGTGGTGACAGCTGCCGGGTGCTCGTGACCAGCCGGAACCGGTTGCCGGGTCTGGCCGCCGGGGTCGTCGCGCTGGACGTGCTGGCCGACGCCGATGCGAGCACGGTGCTGGCCGGGCGCATCGGCGAGACCAGGCTGACCGCCGAACCTCTCGCCACCGCACGGCTGATCGATCTCTGCGGCGGGCTGCCGCTGGCGTTGAGCATCGTGGGCGCGCGCGTCCTCACCGAGCCGGACCTCTCGCTCGCCGCGATCGCCCGGCAGCTCGAGGAGCTCCGCCTCGGCGCGCTCGACGCGGACCCGAGCGTGAGCGTGGCGGTCGTGCTGTCGTGGTCGTACCGCGCGCTGACCGACCGGCAGCAGGAGATGTTCGCGCTGCTGGGCACCGCGCCGGGCGAGGACGTCGGCCTCCCGGCCGCGGCCAGCCTCGCCGGTCTGTCCATTGAGGACGCACGGGTCACCTTGCGCGCGTTGGAGGAGGCGTCGCTCGTGTCGGTCGGCAGCGGGTTCCGCGTGAGGATGCACGACCTGGTCCGCGCCTACGCGGCCGGGCAGCAGGTCGGCGATCGCGCCGGGGCGTTGCGCAGGCTAGTCGACCACCACGTGCACACGGCCCACGCCAACGACCGGCTGATCGACCCGCACCGTCCGGTGGTCGAGCTCGCCGACGCGGTTCCCGGCGCCCACATCACCCCCGCCGCGGACAAGGCCGGCGCGCTGGCCTGGTTCGACGCGGAACGGCACACGCGCAGGGCCGTCCAGCAGGCCGCCGCGGCGCACGGCTGGAACGGTGGGGCCGTGCTGCTGGCCAGGGTGTCGCACGCCTACCACCAGCTGCGCGGCCGTCTCGACGACGAGCTCGCGATGTGGCAGACCGCCCTGGACGCGGCCGGGAACCCGGAAGAGCAGGCCGTCGCGCACCGGATCATGGGCGGCAGCCTCGGCCAGGTCCAGCGCTTCGACGAGGCGCTGCACCACCTCGACCGGGCGCTGGCGCTCGCCGGGCAGATCGGGGAACCGCTGCAGATCGCGACCGCGCACGGGTCGCTCTCCTGGCTGTGGGCCGGCCGGTCGGAGTTCGGCCGGGCGCTCGACCACGCCAGGGCCGCGCTGCCGCATTACGAGCAGACCGGCAACCTCATGCTGATCGCGGTGGCGCACAACAACATCGGCCACTGTGCGGCGGAGGTCGGCGACCTCGCCGGCGGCCGCGAGTCGTCGTCCAAGGCGTGGACGATGCTGCACGAGCTCGGCGACCGGCAGGGTGAGGCGTCCGCGTTGGACACGCTCGCCCACATCGAGCAGCAGGACGGTGACCACGCCCGTGCCATCGCCCTCTACGACCGAGCGCTCGCGCTCTACCGGGCCGAGGACGACGACTACACCACCGCCAACGTGCTCTCGAACCTCGGCGACCCGCTCCTGGAGCTGGGCAGGCACGACCGCGCCGCCGAGGTGTGGCGGGAGGCGGTCGAGATGTTCGAGCGGCAGGGTCGTGACGACGAGGCCGCGCACCTGCGCGAGCGGCTGGCCGCGCTCCCCGGGCAGTGACCGACCAGGGTGTCTCCCTGGCGCGAACGAGGCCCCCGACCGGCGAACCTGGGTCCAGCACACAGGACTTCGAGGAGCCGAGGACATGCCCACCATCACCCTGACCCAGCCGACCACCGCGACGCCGGAGCAGTTCATCGCGGGACTCACGGACTTCGGCCCCGGCCGCGCGGAGCTCTTCCCCAACAGCGCCGACGACGCCCTGCGGGTGCACGACCGAGGTGACGCGTACGCCGACGTCACCGAGGGGTCGGGCGGCATCTGGGAGCGCCTGCACTACGACTGGTCCGACCCGAGCCGGGTCGTCCTGCGCACGGTCGACTCGAACGTCTGGGGTGGGCGGTCCGGACACACCTACACGTTCACCAGGCAGGCCGACGGCACCACGCTCGTGCACGCCACCGTGGTGCGCGAAGGCAAGAACCTCAAGGGCCGCCTGCTGGGCGCCTCCCTGGGCCTGCTCGGCAAGAAGGTGCTGGGCGGCGCGCTCGAGAAGACGGTCCGCGCGGTCGAGGCCAGGGGTTAGGTAAGGGTGCCCTGGGTCGACGGGGTGATCGGCGGCTAACGTACCCGGTCGTGAGCATCGTGGTGGAGCAGCGCGGACCGGACCCCGCACCGGCGGTGCGCCGGCGCAGGCTGACCGGACTGGCCTGTCTGCTGGCGCTGCTCGCCGCCGGGGCGGTGCTGTCGCTGGTCATCGGCGCGCGGGCGCTGTCCCCCGCCGAGGTGTGGCAGGGCCTGTTCGGCGACCCCGGCACCGACCAGCGGCTCGTCGAGATCGAGCTGATCGTGCGGACGCTGCGCGTGCCGAGGACCGTGCTCGCGATCGTGGCGGGCCTCGCGCTCGGCGTCGCGGGGGCGGTGATCCAGGGCCACACCCGCAATCCGATCGCGGACACCGGCCTGCTGGGCGTGAACTCCGGGGCGTCGTTCGCGGTGGTGCTCGCGGTCTCGCTGTTCGGGCTGCAGAGCCCGCTGCAGTACCTGTGGTTCGCGTTCCTGGGCGCGGCGGCGGCCGGCGTGGTCGTGTTCGGGCTGTCGAGCCTCGGCCGCGGGGCCGGCAACCCGCTCACGCTGGTGCTGGCCGGCCAGGGCGTGACGATCTTCCTCACCGCCGTGACCGGGGCGTTCGCGCTGGCCGACAAGCAGGCGCTCGACGTGCTGCGGTTCTTCAACGCGGGCTCGGTGCAGGGCGTCGGCTGGGACGTGATCGCCGTGGCGTCGGTGTTCGTCGTGGTCGGGCTGGTCCTGGCGGCGCTGAACCTGCCCGCGATCAACCTGCTGAACCTCGGCGACGACGTGGCGCGCGGACTCGGCGTGAACATCGCGCTGGGCAGGACGGTCGGCGTGCTGGCCGTGACGCTGCTGGCGGGCGCGGCCACGGCGGCGTGCGGGCCGATCGCGTTCCTGGGCCTGATGGTCGCGCACGTCGCCCGCTGGCTGACCGGCCCGGACTACCGGTTCCTGGTGCCGTACGCGGGTCTGCTCGGGGCCTTGGTGCTGCTCTTCGGCGACATGGCCGGCCGGCTCGTCGTCCGTCCCGCCGAACTGCAGGCGGGCATCGTGATCTCCCTCATCGGCGCCCCGTTCTTCGCGGCGCTGGTCTGGCTCGGGAAGTTCAGGCAGGCATGAGCGCACAGATGCACCCCGGTGTCCGCGTCGGCGGCTGGTCGTGGGTCTGGCGCCCGTGGATCGCCCTGGTGACGCTGGCGCTGGCCGCCGCGACGTTCCTGGTCTTCTGCGTGTCGATCTCGGTGGGCGACTTCACCATCGAGCTCGGCGCGGTGTTCCGCACCCTGATCGGCCAGGGCGAGCGGGTCGACGAGTTCGTCATCATGGACCTGCGCATGCCCCGCGCCTTGGTGGGCCTGATCGCGGGCATCGCCCTCGGCGTCTCCGGTGCCCTGACGCAGTCGGTGGCCCGCAACCCGTTGGCCAGCCCCGACGTCCTCGGCATCACCTCCGGCGCCAGCGCCACCGCGGTGTTCATCGTGACGGCGAGCGGCGGCGCGGTCATCGGCAACTCCGTGGGCCTGCCGGCCGCGGCACTGGCCGGCGGCCTGCTGACCGGGTTGCTCGTCTACTTCCTCGCGTGGCGGAAGGGCATCGACGGCTTCCGGCTGATCCTGGTCGGCGTGGCGGTGAACGCGGCCATGCAGGCGCTCACGACGTGGTTGCTGGCACTGGCGGACATCCGCGACGTCGCCCGCGCGCAGGCGTGGCTGGTCGGGTCGCTGAACGCGCGGTCGTGGACCGAGGTGTGGACGTCGCTGTGGCTGATGATCGCCCTGGTCCTGGTCGTGGGGTTCGTGGCGTTCCAGTTGCGTCCCATGCACTTCGGCGACGACGTGGCCGCCGGTCTCGGCGTGCGGTACGGGGCGGTGCGGGCGGTGCTGCTTTTGTGCGCGGTGCTGCTGGCCGGTGTCGCGGTGAGCGCGGCCGGGCCGGTGCCGTTCGTGGCGCTGGTCGGGCCGCAGATCGCGATGCGGCTGCTGCGGACGCCAGTGCCGCCGTTGATCGCTTCCGGGTTGTTCGGGGCGTTGCTGTTGATCGGGTCGGATCTGGTTGCGCGGGTTGTGCTGCCGAACGACCTGCCGGTGGGGATCGTGACGGCGATCATCGGGGGGCCGTTCCTCGTGTACCTGCTGGTGCGGGCGAACGTGAAGCGCGCCGCCTGAGGGTGCCGTTCGCCGGAATCGCCTGTAGCGGGAATCGCGGGCATTCGTGCTGGCGGCCGAAGTCCCGGCCGTGCCATCATTCTCGCCGCACTTTCCCCAGAACTCCCCGAATATTCGCGGCGGGCGATCAAGAATTCCGATGCACACTCGAGATCAGGGCCGGGAAACCGAGGACGTGGCCGCCGCGCGCCCGTCCGCACGCGCGAAGGTGTTCAGCGGCACCGGCATGGTCGCGGACGTGGCCGCCGTCGTGGCCGTCGCCCTCGAAGGCTGGGGAGCACTGGCGGCGGTGGTGGCCGCGATCGCGGTCCTCTTCGGCATCGGGACGATAGCCACGCGCTTTCGCGGCAGCCTGCGCATCGGCCTGATCATCTTGGCGGTCGCGGCGGTCGTCCTGACCGTCGCCGTCGTCGGGCCGGAGCGGGTCCGCGGGTGGGTCAAGCCGCCGGATCCCGGATCGAGTCCGGGAACGCCCGCTTCTCCGACGACAGCTCCCACGACGACCACCTCTCTTCCGGTGAAATCGCTGAGGATGCCACTCCACATGGCCTACAAACCACCGCAGAACTCGATCGACCTGGAAACACTCACATTCCCGGTGAGCAGCACGGAGAAAAGCGCCGACTTCGCCATCGAGTGCCGCGACCCGGTGGACTTCCGGGCCAACTGCACACCGGGCCGGGCGATCTCCTACTACGTCGAGCCGGTCAACGGCGCGGCGCTGGTGTCGACGGACTCACCCGACCCCGAGACCTGCCGCGACAGGGTCGGCTACAGCAGCTCACAGGTGCCGGTGAAGCAGTCGGCGTTCTATTGCATGCGGACGAACGACACGTACGCCGTCTTCCGGATCAGCTCCGCTCCCGGCACCCGTCCGGCCGACGAGACCGAGGTGATCACCGTCGAGGTGGAGGTGGCGACCGCCTCACGATAGCCACGCCCTGAGGGCAGCCTCACCGAAGTAAGGTTGACCTCATGACCGCGCTGCGCACCGATGCCGCCCGCCTGGGCGCCGAAGGCGTCACGGTCGGGTACGCCGACCGCGTCGTCCTCGACAACCTCGACGTCACCATCCCGACCGGTGTGATCACCACGGTCATCGGCCCCAACGGCTGCGGCAAGTCGACCCTGCTGCGCACGTTGTCGCGCCTGCTCAAACCGCGCCGGGGCACGGTGCTGCTCGACGGCCACGACATCGCGCGGCTCAGGACCAAGGACGTCGCCAAGCGGATGGGCCTGCTGCCCCAGACGCCGATCGCGCCGGAAGGCCTGACGGTGGCCGACCTGGTCGCGCGGGGCAGGCACCCGCACCAGAGCTGGGTGCGGCAGTGGTCCAGCGACGACGCCGACGTGGTGGCCGAGGCGTTGCGGATGACCGGGGTCGCGGACCTCGCCCACCGGCCCGTCGACTCGCTGTCGGGCGGGCAGCGGCAGCGGGTGTGGATCTCCATGACCCTCGCGCAGGGCACGGACCTGTTGCTGCTCGACGAGCCGACGACGTACCTGGACCTCGCGCACGCCATCGACGTGATCGACCTCGTCGACGACCTGCACGAGGGCGGCTGCACGATCGTGATGGTGTTGCACGACCTCAACCTCGCGGTGCGCTACAGCGACAACCTCGTCGTGATGAAGGACGGCTCGATCGTGGCGCAGGGGCATCCGGGCGAGGTGATCACGAGCGAGCTGCTGCTGGACACGTTCGGCTTGCAGGCCAAGGTGATCGACGACCCGGTGAGCGAGCGGCCGTTGATCGTGCCGATCGGGCGGACGCACGTGGTACCGAAGAGTGACCAAGGACTAGGTTAGCCTGCCCTAACTGGGTGATAAGGTTCGGCTGTCCTAATTTCCCCCGCCGCGTGGGCAGCGAAAAATGAGGTGCCGAATGGGCCAGAGAACGACCATGACCTGGAAGCGACTGACCGCCGTGGCAGCAGCCGTGGTGGTCGGTGCCAGCGTCCTCGCCGGGTGCGGTTCCTCCACGCCCGCCACGACGCCGGACTCGGGCAGCGCCTCCGGTGGCACGTTCCCGACCAAGGTCGAGCACTTCTTCGGCACGACGGAGATCAAGGAGGCGCCCAAGCGCGTCGTCTCCCTCGGCTACACCGACGACCAGACGATGCTCGCGCTGGGCACCGTGCCGGTCGGCATGGTCGACCAGTACCCGAACCCCGAGGGCAAGACGCCCGACATCAACACCCAGTGGGCCTGGGTGAAGGACAAGTGGGGCTCGACGACGCCCGAGGTCGTCATGAAGAACGGTGACACCGAGCCGAACTACGAGAAGATCGCGCAGCTGCGGCCCGACCTGATCATCGCCGTCTACTCCGAGGCCGACCAGTCCTGGTACGACAAGCTCACCAAGATCGCCCCCGTGGTCGGCCGCACCAAGGCCGAGACCGAGCCGTTCTCCGCGAAGTGGCAGGACAACGCCCTGCAGATCGCGAAGGCGCTCGGCAAGGAGGCGGAGGGCGCCAAGATGATCAAGGACGTCGACGACAAGATGGCCGAGGCCAAGAAGGCGAACCCGGCCTGGGCGAACGAGACCGCGGTCGTCACGTCCTGGTACAAGGACGCCGTCGCGCCGTTCTCGACCACCGACGTGCGCGGCCAGGTGATCACCGGCATCGGCTTCAAGGGCAACACCAAGGTCGACGAGCTGGCGGCCGGCAAGTTCTTCGTCACGCTGTCCCCCGAGCGCATCGACGTGATGAACGTCGACCGCATCTTCGTGATCGCCGACGAGGCGGACCAGAAGTCGTTGAAGGGCTTCGCGCTCTTCACCAACCTGCCCGCGGTGAAGGCGGGCAAGGTCCACTGGCTGCTCGACAGCGAGGGTCCCGCCATCGGTGCCGCCATCTCGCAGGCGACGCTCGCGTCCATGCCGTACGCCGTCGACGAACTGGTGAAGGCCGCCAAGTCGGCTGCCTGACGGTCCCACCCCGCGAAAGGCTTCCCCCTGTGACGACGACCGTCTCCGGCGCGCCCGCGAAGATCCTGCGCACCGCGTCCGGACGGGAAGCCCTCCGCTGGGTGCTCGACCACTGCCGGTCCGCTCCCGGCCTGCCGGTCGCCACCGTGGTGGCGACGGTGGCCGGGGCGGTGCTGCAGGTCGTCCCGGTGTTCCTGCTGGGCACCGTGGTGGACGGGGTCGCCGGGGGGAGGAACCCGTCCGTCCTGTGGACGATCGGCACCGCCACGGTCGTGGCCGCGCTGCTCGGCGCGGTCATGACCGCGGTGTCCACCTACCTCGTCGGCCGGGTCGGCGCCGAGATGCTGGCGCGGCTGCGGGAAGGCGCGGTGCGCGCGGTGCTCGGGATGCCGAGCGAACGGATCGAGCAGGTCGGCCGCGGTGACGTGCTCTCGCGCGTCGGTGACGACGTCGCCGTGATCTCCAAGGGTTTCCGCACGGCCATCCCGACGATCTTCTCGGCGGTCGTGCTGGTCGTCATCGCCACCGCGGGCATGTTCGGGCTCGACTGGCGGCTCGGTCTCGCGGGCGCCAGCGCGTTGCCCGCCTACTGGCTCGCGCTGCGCTGGTACCTGCCGCGGTCGCAGCCGCTCTACCGGGCCCGTTCGGAGGCGCAGGCCGACCGCGCCCAGGCGTTGATCAGCGGACTCGACGGCATCGCCACGGTCCGCACCTACCGGCTGGAGGGCGCGTTCCGCGACAGGGTCACCGCCGAGTCGTGGCGGGTGCGCGACATCGGCATCGACGTCTTCCGGTTCTTCGGCCGGTTCATCGGCAGGGAGAACCGCGCCGAGTTCATCGGCCTCGGCCTGATCATCGTCGTCGGCTACCTGCTGGTGACGAACGGCCAGTCGTCGCTGGGCCAGGTCTCCGTCGCGGCGTTGTTGTTCCACAAGCTGTTCGTGCCGCTCGGGCTGATCATGGCGTTCTTCGACGAGGCGCAGAAGTCCGGCGCGGGACTGACGCGACTCGTCGGCGTCACCACCGAGTCCGACGGCGACGAGCTGGTGCGCAGCGCGGTCGCCGTCGACGCGGACGCACGGCCGCTGCCGGTCTCGGTGCGCGGGCTTTCCTTCCGCTACCCCGATTCCGAGCACGACGTCCTGAGCGACGTCGACCTGGAGATCCCGGCCGGCACGTCGCTGGCACTGGTCGGCGCGACCGGCGCAGGCAAGACGACGCTGGCGGCACTGGTCGCCGGCACCGGCACCCCGCGGACCGGGTCCGTCCACATCGGACCGACGAACCTCGCGGACGTCGACGAGGCCGGCGCCAGGGCTGTGGTCAGCATCCTCACCCAGGAGGCCCACGTCTTCGCCGGTCCGCTGGCGGACGACCTGCGGCTCGCGGCGCCGGACGCGACCGACGACGACCTGCTGGACGCGCTGCGAACCGTCGGCGCCGACGGGTGGGTCGAGGCGCTGCCGCGAGGACTTCAGACCGACGTGGGCGAAGGCGGCGAACGCCTCGACGTCACCAAGGTCGCCCAGATCGCGCTGGCACGCCTGGTTCTCGGGCGCTCCCCCGTCGTCGTGCTCGACGAGTCGACGGCAGAGGCGGGCAGCCAGGGTGCCGCCGCGCTGGAACGAGCCGCGCTCGCGGCGTGCCGGGGCCGCACCACACTCCTGGTGGCGCACCGGCTGACCCAGGCGATCGCCGCGGACCGGATCGCCGTGCTCGACGCCGGTCGTGTGCTGGAACAGGGCACGCACGAGGAACTTGTCGCGCGTGACGGGCGTTACGCGGCACTTTGGGCTGCTTGGCGATTCGGTTCCGCAAGCAGTTAGGTTAGGCTCACCTTTATGGATCAGGTGCTGCTTTCGACCGCCCGCATCGCCTCCGTCCGGCGTCGTGCCGGCGAGTACCCGCAGCGGACCATCGCGGTCGCGAGCGCCGTCGCACTGACCCGCTGGGCGGACCCCGGCCTCGTGGTCGACGGGCTGGAGCTGACCTCCGCGACGCCGTTCGGCGACCTGCTCGTGTGGGCCGACAAGGGCCAGCACTGGGACGTCACCGAAACCACGGACGGCTGGGCCGTTCCACTGCCCGAGGGAATCGATCCCGTTGCGGCGCAACGGGTGCTGGACGACCTGGCCGAGTTCCCGCACCGCACGATCGGCACGCTCACCGCGCAGACCACCGAGGAGCGGCTCGCGGAGCTGGCGCGGTGGAACGACAACGAGTTCTCCCGCGACCGGCCGAGCGTCGTCGAGCTGTTCCGCGAGCAGGCCCGGCAACGCCCGGACGCCGTGGCGCTCAACGACGGCGACCGCGCGTTCACCTACGGCGAGGTGCTCGCCCGCTCCAACCAGCTGGCCCGCCACCTGCTCGACCGTGGACTGCGGACCGAGCAGGTCGTCGGCATCTCGCTCGACCGCTCGGCGGAGATGGTCGTCGCCCTGCTCGCCGTGCTGCAGGCCGGGGGCGCGTTCGTGCCGCTCGACCCGCAGTGGCCGGCGTCGCGCCGCGAGTCCGTGATCACCGACGCGCGGGTCGTGTCGTTGCTGGGCAGCGGCCAGGAGGGCGAACCCGAGGCCGTCGCGGTCGATCTGGGTTCGTGGGGTTTCTCCGAGTACTCCCCCGAGCCGACCGACGTCGCGATCGCCGGCGCGCAGCTCGCGTACGTGATGTTCACGTCCGGCTCCACCGGCCGCCCCAAGGGCGCGATGATCCGGCACGAGGCGATCAGCGAGCGCCTGCTGTGGCAGGTGCACCAGATCCTCCACTTCGGACACTCGGACGCGTCGCTGTTCAAGGCACCGCTGTCGTTCGACATCTCGATCAACGAGATCTTCCTGCCACTGGTGTGCGGCGGGCGGACCGTCGTCGTGCGGTCCGGCGGCGAACGCGACCCGCACCACCTGCTGCACACGATCGACCGCCACCGCGTGACGTTCGTGTACCTGGTGTCGTCGATGCTGGACGTGCTGCTGAACATCGCGGAGGACGGCGAGCTGGCCAGCCTGCGGCACGTGTGGTGCGGCGGCGAGGTGCTCACGCCCGAACTGTACGACCGGTTCCGCACGCAGCTCGACATCCCGATGTACCACGGTTACGGCCCGGCCGAGGCCACGATCGGCGTCTCGCACGTGATCTACCGCGGCGAGGCCGAGCGGCTGTCGACGTCGATCGGCAGGGCCAACCCGAACACCGACCTGTACGTGCTCGACGACCAGCTGCGGCCGTGCCCCGTCGGTGTCGGCGGTGAGCTGTACATCGGCGGTTTCCTGCTGGGGCGCGGGTATGTGAACGCGCCGGGGCTCACGGCGTCGCGGTTCGTCGCGAACCCGTTCGCGTCCGACGGCTCGCGCCTGTACCGGACCGGTGACCTGGCGCGGTTCGCGCCGGACGGGTCGCTCGACTTCCTCGGCCGCGTCGACAACCAGGTCAAGATCCGCGGTATGCGGCTGGAGCTGGAGGACGTCGAGGTCGCGCTCGCCGAGCACCCGCGCGTGCGGCACACCTGTGTGGTGGTCAGGAAGAACTCGGCGGGCGGCAACTACCTCGTCGGGTACGTCGTGCCGTCCGACGACGGCCTGACCTCGGACGCCGTGAAGCAGTGGGCGGCCGAGAACCTCGTCGAGTACATGGTGCCCGCGCACGTCGTGGTGATGAGCGAGTTCCCGTTGACGCCCAACGGAAAGCTCGACCGCCGCGCGCTGCCGGAGCCGGTGGCCGACACCGGTCCGGTGACGGCCGCGGAGAACGACGACGAGGCCGCGGTCTGCGCCGCGGTGGCGTCCGTGCTGGGCCTGGAGCAGGTCGGCGCCGACCAGGACTTCTTCGAGCTGGGCGGCGACAGCATCCTGGCGATCTCGCTGCTGTCGGCGTTGCGCGCTCAGGGCGTGTTCGTCACGGCCACGCAGATCTTCGTCAACCGGACCCCGCGGGCACTGGCCACCGTCGCGTCCCGTGACGGCGCCTCGGCGGTCGACCACGACGACGTGCCGACCGGACCGGTGGCGGGGCTGCCGATCGTGCAGTGGCTCGGCGAGACCACCGATGCCGTCGACGGGTTCGTGCAGTCGGTCGTGCTGAACACGCCTGCTGCGTTGACCGGCGACGCGTTGACGCAGATCTTGGACGCGGTCGTCGAGCGGCACGACATGCTGCGCGCCAGGCTGGTTCGGGGCGAGCACTGGTCGTTCGACATTCCTTCCGAGGGTCGGGCGCTGTGGGAGGAGAGCGCCGCGCCGCTCGACGAGTGCGTCGCGGCGGCGACCGCGGGGCTGGACCCCGATGCGGGCGTGATGCTGCGCGCGGTGTGGCGGCCCGGGGCCCGGCAGCTCGTGGTCGTGGTCCACCACGTCGTGATCGACGGCGTCTCGTGGCGCGTCCTGTTCGACGACCTCGCCCTGGCGTGGCAGCAGGTGTCGTCCGGTGCTCCCGTCGAGCTGCGGCCGGTCGGCACGTCGTTCCGGCGCTGGACGCAGCTGCTGGAGCAGGCCGGCTTCGAGGCGGACCGCGCGTACTACGAGCGCCCGCTGCCGGGTGCCGACCAGCTGCTCGGACGGCGTGAGCTGCACGAGACCGATGTCGTGGCGCACGAACAGGTCCGCACGGTCACGGTCGGGTCCGCGGTCACGACGGCGTTGCTGGGCGACGTGCCCGCGTTGTTCCACGCCAAGGTCAACGACGTGCTGCTGACCGGTCTCGCGGTCGCGCTGGCCCGCTGGCGGCGGGACATCGGGCAGGACCAGACGTTCGCGCACGTCGAGCTGGAGGGCCACGGCCGCGAGGGCCGGTTCGTGCCGCTCGATCCCGACCTGTCGCGGACGGTCGGCTGGTTCACCACGCTGTTCCCCGTCACCGTCGACCCCGGTGACGTCGACGATCTCGGCGCGGCGTTGAAGCGGGTGAAGGAAGATCTCGCCCGCGTGCCGAGCAACGGTGTCTCGTACGGCGCGCTGAAGTACCTGGGACAGCACGAGTTCGACGCACCACGGCCGCAGGTGCTGTTCAACTACCTCGGCCGGTTCTCCGGCGGCACCACCGGCGACTGGCAGCTCGCGGAGAACGCGGGCCAGCTCGGCGAGAAGCGCGACCCGGCGATGCGGCTGCCGCGCGCACTGGAGTTCAACGCCTCCGCCGAACCCGGTGCGGATGGCGAGCTGGAGCTGGTCACGGTCCTCTCGTGGCCGCTCGGCGTGTTCGCCGATGCCGACATCACGACGATCGGCGAGTACTTCGTCGAGGCGCTGGAGGCCCTGGCGGCGTTGACGCGGGGTGGGCACTCGCCCAGCGACTTCGACCTGGTGCCGCTCGCCCAATCCGACGTCGACGCGCTGGACTCCCCGGCGTTGCGCGACGTCCTGCCGCTGACGCCGTTGCAGGAGGGCCTGTACTTCCACTCGGTCTTCGACGACGAGTCGGCGCACCGGTACGTGGAGCAGCAGCTGCTGACGCTGACCGGGTCCGTCGACGCGCGCAGGCTCGAAGCCGCGGCGGCGCGGGTGCTGGAGCTGTTCCCGAACCTCGCGGCGCGGTTCGTCTCGCTGGCCGACGGACGGGTCGTCTCCGCGCTGGAGTCCGGGGTGCGGCCGGAGTTCTCCACTGTGGACGGTCAGGGCATGACCGGCGAGGAGATCGCCGTCCTCGCCGAACGCGACCGCGTGGCCGGGTTCGACCTCGCCCGCGGCCCGCTGATGCGCTTCACGCTGATCCGGACGGCGCCGCAGCGGTACGTGCTCGTGCAGACCGTGCACCACATCATCGCGGACGGCTGGTCGGTGCCGCCGATGCTGCGCGCGTTGCTGGCCGAGTACGACAAGCCGGGTTCGGTGCACGTGCGCGGTTCCTACGCCGACTACGTGCGCTGGCTGGTCCAGGCCGATGCCTCGGAGAGCGACCGTGTGTGGGCCGCGGAGCTCGCCGGACTACCCGGTCCTTCGTTGGTGGCGGAGGGACACACACCGTCGGAGCTGTTCGCCGACACCGTGCTCGACGCGGCGCCGGACCTCGACGACCGGACGCGCGCGGCGGGGGTGTCGTTGAGCGTCGCCGTGCACAGCGCGTGGGGCGTGACGCTGGGTGCCTTGCTGGGCCGGCAGGACGTGGTGTTCGGGTCGACGGTGTCCGGGCGTGACGCCGACGTGCCGGGTATCGCCGAGATGGTCGGGCTGTTCATCAACACGATCCCCGTGCGCTGCACGTGGTCGACGTCGGCGCACGACCTGCTGGACTCGGTGCGTGCGCACCAGACGGCCGTGCTGCCGCACCAGCACGTCTCGCTGACCCGCATCGGGCGGCAGGCGCCGCACGGGTCGGCGTTCGACACGCTCGTCGTCTTCGACGTCGCGACCGACGTGACGTCGTTGCAGGGTCCGTTCACGATCGCCGAGGTCGTCAACGAGGGTGCGCCGCACTACCCGTTGACGCTGGTGGTCGAGCGCGCCGGCGACGGCTCGTTGCGGTTCAACCTCATCCACGACACCACGGTCGTGCGCGGCGCCGAGGTCATCCTGCAGGCGTTCGCGGACACGCTGGACTCGTTGCTGCGCTTGGAGGACGTGCCGACGCCGGAGCTGTCCGGCGGGCGGGCCGCCGCCGAGATCACGCCGGTGACGCTGGCCGGGCTGTTCGACGCGGCCGCCGAGCGCGACCCGTCGGCGCGGGCCGTGACGATGTGCCACCTCGACGGCAGTTCGGAGGGTCTGTCGTACGGGATGCTGGCCGACGCCAAGACCCGGCTGGCCCGCTCGCTGGTGAACGCCGGGGTGGGGCCGCACAAGAGGGTCGCGGTCGCGATTCCCCGGTCGGTGGAGCAGGTCGTGGCCCTGGTCGCGATCGTGTCGGCCGGTGGCGCGTACGTGCCGCTGGACCTCGCGTACCCGGACGAGCGGCTCGCGTACGTGCTCGCCGACTCCGCTCCCGAGGTCGTGCTGGTCTCGCCGGAGCACCGCGCGCGGTTCGAGCGGCTGCTGGCCGATGCCGGGGTGCCGGCGCGGGTGCTGGTGTACGGCGAGGAGGTGCCGGGCGAGGGCGTGCTGCCGGAGTTCGACTGGCGCACCCCGGCGTACGTGATCTACACGTCCGGCTCGACCGGCAAGCCCAAGGGCGTCGTCGTGTCGCACGCCAGTGTCGTGGCGCTGCTCGCCAACACCCGGCCGGACATGGACTTCGGGCCGCACGACGTGTGGACGCAGTTCCACTCGTACTCGTTCGACTTCGCGGTCTGGGAACTCTGGGGCGCTCTGACCCACGGCGGCGAGCTGCTCGTGCCCGACCACGGCCTGACGCGGTCGCCGGTCGACTTCCACCGGCTGGTCCGCGCGCGGGGCGTGACGGTGCTGAACCAGACGCCGTCGGCGTTCTACCAGTTCATCGAGGCGGACCGGCTGAGCGAGCCGCTGCCAGCGCTGCGCCGGGTGATCTTCGGCGGCGAGGCGCTGGAGCTGTCCCGGCTGCGCGGCTGGGTCGAGCGCTACGGCACCGCGCGGCCCGAGCTGGTGAACATGTACGGCATCACCGAGACCACGGTCCACGTGACGCACCGCGTCCTGGACGAGGCCGACTTCGCGTCGGGCCGCGAGGTGAGCCCGATCGGCGGCCCGATCCCCGGCCTGCGCACGTACCTGCTGGACGCCGCGCTGCGCCCGGTCGGCGTGGGCGAGGTCGGCGCGATCTACGTGTCCGGGGCCCAGCTCGCCCTGGGCTACCACGACCGACCTTCGCTGACCGCGTGCCGTTTCGTGGCGGACCCGTTCGCGGGGGACGGCGCGCGCATGTACAACTCGGGCGACCTGGCCCGGCGCGCGCTGGACGGCTCGCTGGAGTTCGTCGGCCGGGCCGACGACCAGGTGCAGCTCAAGGGGTTCCGGATCGAGCTGGGCGAGGTGGAGTCGGCGATCCGGTCCGTGCCGGGCGTGGTCGACGTGGCGGTGACGGTGGCGGACTCCCGCGATCACCTGGTCGCGCACGTCGTCGGCTCTGCGGTCGATCTTGCTTCGGTGCTGCGGGCGAAGCTGCCGGTGCACATGGTGCCGCAGCGGGTTCTCGCTCTCGACGCGCTGCCGCTGACGGTGAACGGGAAGCTGGACCGTCGTGCTTTGGAGGAGCGGGCGCGGGTTTCGGACGCTCCTGGCGTTTCTGGCGTTTCTGGCGTTTCTGGCGTTTCTGGCGTTTCTGGCGTTTCTGGCGTTCCCGGGCCGGCGGTCGTTTCGGGGTCGCCGGCTTTGGAATCGTTGGTGGCGTTGTTCGCCGAGGTGCTGCCGGGGTCCACTGTGGACGCCGACACGGACTTCTTCGCGGCGGGCGGCGACAGCATCATCGCGATCTCGGTGGTGAACCGGGCACGTGCGCTCGGTCTGCGGATCGCGCCGCGCGACCTGTTCGTGCACAAGACGCCGCGCTCGCTGGCATCGGAGTTCTTCGCCGCGCCCGTGGTGCCGACCGTGGCCGAGGTCGCGGACGGGCCGGTGGTGCCGACGCCGATCGTGCTGCGGCAGCGGGAGCTGGGCGGGGAGCTGCGGCGGTTCGCGCAGGCCCGGGCGGTGGAGTGTCCGACGCCCGAGGCCGCCGAACGGGCGGCGCGAGCCGTGCTGGAGGCACACCCGGCGCTGCGGATGCGGCTGACGGTCGAGCACGGCGTGTGGTCGTTCGGAATCGATCCGGACTGGCGGGCCCCCTGGGGGGATCGGGTCCCCACTCCTATCGTCTCAATCGGGTCTGACAGTTTCGGCGCCGTTCGGGGCGGGCTGGACGCCGGTCTCGTCACCACCACCCGACCGGGTGTCATCGGAGGGGGCGCCACGCGGCTTAGGAGCGCCGACGGCAGCGGTGCCGCGGCGAACGGCTCGGGCAGCACCAGTGCCGCGGCGCACGGCTCGGGCAGCACCAGCGGTGCCCAGGACGACGGCGGCCAGGCCGGCCCAGGTGCCCTCGTCCTGGCCGGCACCACCGACCCGCAGGCCGCGGCGAACGAGGCCGCCGACCGGCTCGACCCCGAAGCCGGCGTCCTCGCGGCCTTCACCTACCTGGAGGCGAGCCAGACCCTCGTCGTGGTCGTCCACCACCTCGCGGTCGACGCCGTCTCCTGGCTGATCCTCCTCGACGACATCACGGCCGCCGTCCAAGGCAGCGAGCTCGCCCCGACCACCACCCCGTTCAGCACCTACTCCAGCGCCCTCACCCTGGCCGCACACTCAAGCGGCCAAGACCTCCCCCGCTGGATCGAGACCCTCGACGCCCCGCCCCTCACCCCGCGGGTCCAGAACCAGCGCGAGGTGACCGTCACCCTCGCCGCCGACATCACCACCCGCGTGGTCCACACCGCCCCGACCGCGCTGGACCTCGGGCTGACCGAGCTCCTGGCCGGCGCCCTCCGCACCGCCCTCACCGACACGCAGGCCACGCCCACCGACCTGACGATCGAACTCGAACGCCACGGCCGTGTGCCGGTGCACGAGCACCACGACTACACGCGCACGGTCGGGTGGTTCACCGCGATCGCGCCGGTGCGGCTCGGTCCGCACACCGACCCGGTCGCGGCCGCGCACGAGGTCACCGAACGTCAGCCGGACGAACAACAGCACGTCCGCTACGGGCAGCTGCGCTACCTCAACCCGCAGACCGCGCCGGTTCTCGCGGCGCTGCCGAGGCCGCAGGTGCTGTTCAACTACCTCGGCCGGGGTAGCGAGGAGAAGGCGTTGCACGTCGACGCCGGGCACCAGCCCAGTCCGTACGCGGTCGAGGTCAACTGCTGGGTCGACACGACGACGGGCAGTCTCAAGGCCACGTTCGCGCTCACCGAGGACATCAGCGACGAGATCGCGGCGCGGTGGTTGCTGGCGCTCGAACGGATCGCGGACGCGTCGGAGACCTCACGCCGGACGGCGCCGCTTTCGCCGTTGCAGCGTGGTTTGTACTTCCAGGCCGAGCTCAGCGCCGGTGGGCAGTACGTGGCGCAGAGCTGCTTCCGGTTCGACCGGCGCCTCGACGTCGAGAAGCTGCGCCAGGCGGTGAAGCACGTCATCGCGCGCCACCCGGTGGTCGGCGCGGGCTTCGAGGACGAGGACGGCACGCCGGTCCAGGTGCTCACGCCCGGCGGTGAGGTCGAGGTCCGCACGGTCGACGTGCTCGGCCAGGACGCCGTCGAGGCCATCCGGACCGAGGACCGCGCCACCGGGTTCGACCTCCAGAAGCCGCCCCTGGTGCGGCTGACCGTCCTGCGCACCCCCGACGGCGGGGACGCCCTGCTGTTCAGCTACCACCTGCTGCTGTGGGACGGCTGGTCGCGCGAGATCGTGCTGCGCGACCTGTTCGGGGCCTACCGGGCGTTCCTCGCGGGCGAGCCGGTCGACTCCTCCCCCGCCTCGCCGAGCTTCGAGGGCTACTGCCGGGCGCTCGCGCGAAAGGACGTCCAGGCCGCGGAACGGTTCTGGGCCGGCTATCTCGCGGACCTGCCCGGCCCCACGCTCATGAGCGACGGGTCCACTTCGGACACTCTGCCGGCGAAGATCGTGCGCACCCTCACCGAGGAAGACTCCGCTCGCGTCAAGGAAGCGGCCGCGAGGAACGGCGTCACGCTCAACTCCGTCGTCACCGGCGCGCTCGGGGTGCTGCTGGGCAGCGAGACCGGCAGGAGCGACGCGGTCTTCGGCGTCACGGTCTCCGGGCGTGAGGAGGAGGGCACCGAGGACATCGTCGGCGTGCTGCTCAACACCGTGCCGATGCGGGTCCTCGCACGGCCGGGCGACACCGCCGCCGAGTTCCTCGCTCGTGTGCAGGCCTCGCGGGTCGAGGCGATGGAGCACGAGCACCTCGGGCTCGGCGAGATCCAGCGCGCGAGCGGGCACGACCAGCTGTTCGACAGCCTGTTCGTGCTGCAGAACTTCCTGGGCGACGACACGTTCGACGAGCTGAACGCGCAGAACGGCATCGTCGCCCACGAGTCGGAGGACTCGACGCACTACCCGTTCACGTGGGTCGTGACGCCGGGCAGGCAGCTCACCGTGAAGCTCGAGTACCGGCCGGAGGTCACCGATCCCGCACTGGCGCACCGGCTCTTCGACGAGTACCTGCGCGTCCTCGGCGACCTCGCGACCGCCGAAGGCCCGATCGGCGCGATCCGCGGCACCGGGCCGGAGCCGGTTCTCAACCCCGCCAACGACTTCGGCACCAAGACCGTCGTCGACCTGTTCGACGAGGCGGCCGACCGCGCGCCGGACCGGGTCGCCCTCGTCGCACACGGCAGGACGATGACGTTCGCGGAGCTGCGCGACCGCAGCCGTCACCTCGCGGGTGTGTTGGCGGACAAGGGAATCGGCGTCGAGACGTCGGTCGCCATCGCGGTGCCGCGCTCGCTGGACTGGGTCGTCGCGCTGTTCGGCATCCTGCGCTGCGGCGCGGCCTACGTGCCGCTGGAGCTGGACCACCCGGACGAGCGGATCGCCGCGATCATCGACGACGCCCGCCCGGCGCTGGTCGTCACGACGAGCGCGGTGGCGCCGCGGATCCAGGGCACGACGTTCAAGCTCGACGAGCCGTGGCCGGACGCCGAACCCGTGGTCACGTTCGGCGAGAACGACCCGAACCGGCTCAAGCACGCGGCCTACACGATCTACACGTCCGGGTCGACGGGCAAGCCGAAGGGCGTCGTGACAGAGTACGCGGGCCTGACCAACATGCTGGTCAACCACCAGCGGCGGATCTTCGAGCCGGTGCTCGCCGAGCACGGGCACCGGACGTTCCGGATCGCGCACACCGTGTCGTTCGCGTTCGACATGTCGTGGGAGGAGCTGCTCTGGCTCGCCGACGGCCACGAGGTGCACATCTGCGACGAGGAGCTGCGCCGCGACGCCACCGGGCTCGTCGAGTACTGCCAGGAGCACGAGATCGACGTCATCAACGTGACGCCGACCTACGCGCAGCAGCTGGTGGCCGAGGGACTGCTCGGCGGGACGCACAAGCCCCCGCTCGTGCTGCTCGGCGGTGAGGCCGTCACGCCCACGTTGTGGCAGCTGCTCGCCGACACCCCCGGCGTCGTCGGCTACAACCTCTACGGGCCCACGGAGTACACGATCAACACGCTCGGCGTCGGCACGTTCGACTGCGTCGACCCGGTGGTCGGTGTGGCGATCGACAACACCGACGTCTACGTGCTCGACCCGTGGCTGCGGCACGTCCCGGACGGTGTTCCCGGTGAGCTGTACGTGTCCGGTGTGGGCATCGCGCGCGGCTACCTCGGGCAGCCCGGTCAGTCGGCCGAGCGGTTCGTGGCGTGCCCGTGGGTGCCGGGTGAGCGCATGTACCGGACGGGTGACCTGGTGATCCGGCGTCCTGACGGCAACCTGCTCTACCTGGGCCGCACCGACAAGCAGGTCAAGATCCGCGGCCACCGGGTCGAGCTGGGCGAGGTGGAGGCGCGGTTCGCCGCCCACGAGGGCGTGCGGTTCGTCGCCGCCGTCGCGCAGGCCGACCCGCAGGTCGACGGCGCGTACCGGCTCGCCGCCTACCTGGTGCTCGCGGACGGGGCGGACATCCCGTCGATCGCCGCCGAGGTCGGTGCGGGCCTGCCGGACTACCTGCGGCCCACGCACTTCGCCGCGGTGGACGCGATCCCGCTCACGGTCAACGGCAAAGCGGACACGTCGGCCTTGCCCGAGGCCCGTCCGCTCGGCACGCTGGTCACGCGGGAGGTCAGGGAGCTGACCGGGACCGAGGTCGTCGTCCGGGAGCTGTTCGCCGAGGCGCTCGACCTCGACGAGGACGAGGTGGGCATGGCGAGCGGCTTCACGGACCTGGGCGGGCACTCCATGCTCGCGGTCCGGCTGATCGGCCTGCTGCGCCGCGAGTTCGGTCCCGTGGTCACGATCCGCGACCTGCTGTCCCTCTCCACCCCCGAAGCGATTGCGCGCCACGTTGACGAACACTGAAGTCCCCCTCGGCACCGAAGTCCGCACGGGCAGGGAGATCCTGCGGATCGCCTTGCGCCGCAACTTCGGCGCCATGGCGTCCGGGACCCTGCTCATGGGCTCCTACCAGGCCGCCGAGACCGCCGTGCCGATCCTGCTCGGCGTGATCGTCGAGTACGCGCTGCGCGGCGGTGAGCTCAGCTCGCTGGGCCTCGCGCTGCTGGCGCTGGGACTGGTCATGGCGACCGTGTCGTACTCGTGGCGCTTCGGCATGCGGATCCTGCAGAAGGCGAACACGACGGAGGCGCACCGGTGGCGCGTCGCGGTCGCGGACCGCGGCCTGCAACCGGTGGCGCGCGAGGTCGACCTGAAGTCCGGCGAGGTGCTCACCGTCGCCACCGAGGACGCCGACCAGACCGCGGACATCATCGAGGTGGTGCCGCTGCTGATCAGCTCGCTGGTGTCGGTGGTGATCACCGGTGTCGTGCTGGCGGTGATCAGCGTGCCGCTGGGGGTGCTGGTGTTCGCCGGCACCGCGGCGATCCTGAGCGTCCTGAGCGTGATGTCCCGCCGGATCGGCGCGAACACCCAGGTGCAGCAGGCGAAGGTCGCCCGCGCCGGCGCCAAGGTGTCGGACCTGATCGCGGGACTGCGGCCGTTGCACGGGTTCGGCGGCAGCTACGCGGCGTTCCAGGCCTACCGGCGGGTGAGCACCGAGGCGAAGCAGCAGTCGATCGTGGTGGCGCGGGTCAACGGCGTGTACGCGGGTCTGGCGCTGGCGCTGAACTCGGTGCTGGCGGCGGCGGTGACGTTGTGGGCGGGCTACCTCACGTTCCAGGGCACGATCTCGATCGGCCAGCTGGTGATGGTGGTCGGCCTGGCGCAGTTCCTGATCGAGCCGCTGAAGCTGTTCTCGGAGATGCCGAAGTACGTGATGATCGCGCGGGCGTCCGCGGACCGGATGGCGCTGGTGCTGGCCGCGCCCGCCCGCATGACGCCGGGCGTCGAGGTGCCGGGACCGGAGAGCGGCCTGGAGGTCCGCGGTGTCACGTGCGGAGCGTTGCGGGACCTGACTTTCTCGGTGGCGCCGGGCGAGCTCGTGGCGATCGCGGCCTACCAGCCGCAGGCGGCCGCCGAGCTGGTGTCGGTGCTGTCCGTCGAGACGCCACCGGCCGCGTACACGGGTGTCGTGCTGGTGGGCAAGCGGGAGATCGCGGCGCTGACGATCGAGAGCGTGCGGACCTGCCTGCTGGTGAACCCGTCGCACCACGAGGTGTTCGCGGGAACGTTGCGGGAGAACGTGGATCCCGCCGGCACCAGTGCATTGGTGGACGAGGCCGTGCGTGCCGCGATGCTGACCGACGTGGTGGCGTTGCACTCCGAGGGACTCGACTACGCCGTGCGCGACCGCGGCGCGAACCTCTCCGGCGGCCAGCGCCAGCGGCTGTCGCTGGCCCGCGCCCTGGCCGCCGACCCGGAGATCCTGGTGCTGCACGACCCCACGACCGCCGTCGACGCGGTGACCGAGCAGCTCATCGCCCGCAACGTCGCCGAGCTGCGCCGCGGCCGCACGACGGTCGTGATCACCAGCAGCCCGGCGCTGCTCGACGTGGCCGACCGGGTGGTGGTCCTGGACGGCGGCACGGTCACCGGTGAGGGCACCCACCGCGACCTGCTCGACCGCGACTCCTCCTACCAGCTGGCGGTGGCCCGATGACGAGGTTCGAGTGGCGCGGCGGCCCGGCCACGCTCACGTTCGAGAGCGTGCTGGAGCCGGTTGCGCTGACGCACGAGCGGGATGACCTCTGGTCCGCCGAGGTCGAGATGCCGGAACGTTTGCGCGTGACCTACCACTTCGTCGACGCCGACGGCGACGAGCACGCCGACCCGGCGAACCCGGCCGGTGCGGGCCCGAACCGTTCCCTGTTCAGCACACCCGATCTCGACCCGCAGCCGCACTGGCCCGTCGTCGGTCCGGACGAGGTGCTGGACCTGCCGTCGTTGCGCGTGCGGTGGAACGGGTCGTTGGGACGCAAGACCGTGCGTGTGCACCAGGGCGGTGAGCCGGTCGTGCTGCTGCTCGACGGCGACGACTGGATGTACGTGCACCCTTTCGCGGCGGCGTTCGAGTCCGCCGTGAAGGCGGGTGAGATGCCGTCCGCCACGCTCGTCTTCCTTCCCACGCCACGTGATCGAGACGCCGAGTACAGCTCTTCCGCGCTGTGGCAGGCGGTCCAGGACGAGCTGCTGCCGTTGCTCGCCTCGAACGGCGTGACGGTCGACCCCGCTCGGTTCGTCGTGGCGGGCCAGAGCCTGGGCGGTTTCAGCGCGTTCCAGGCCGCACTGGACTTCCCGTCGCTGGTGTCGCGGGTGGCGTGCCAGTCGGGGTCGTTCTGGTTCGCCCGCGACCTGCCTGCCGGCGGGCTCTCGCTCGACGGCCCGGCCGGTGGTGACACCGCGGAACGGCTGCGCGCGGTCCCGGACCTGTCGGGGTTGCGGGTGGCGTTCGACGTCGGCGAGCACGAGCCGCGGATGCACCGGCACTGCGCGGCCGTGGAGGAGCTGACGGCCGCGGCGGGCGCTTCGGTGCGGGTGAGCCGGTCGCCCGCGGGGCACGACCGGGCGGGGTGGCGGCACGCGCTGCTGCGGGACGTCGGCTGGTTGCTGTCCGACCTCTGACGAGCTGACGGCGCGGTCGCGCACGGGGGGACCACGGCGTCGCCGGACAGATCGGGCACGGCACCGGCCGTGCGCCGGTCCGGTCCGCGGTGCGATCTCCGCGGACCGGTCCACCCGGCGATCTCCGGGCTGATCCGGCAGGCTGGACGGCATGGCAGAGCCTCCCGTGATCTCGGTGATGCTGGTCGTGCCGGACGCCGACGCGGCGGTCGCCTGGTACCGGACCGCGCTCGGTGCCGAGGAGCTGTGGAACCTCGGCGGAGTCGCCGCCCTCTCGCTGGGCGGCGCCGCGTTCCTCGTCCACGAGGTGAACCCGGACAACCCCGCGGAGACCAGTCCCGGCGGGGTCACCCACGTGCGGGTCGAGCTGTTCACCGACGACCCCGACATCGTCGTCGAGCAGGCCGTGGCCGCGGGGGCCTCAGGTTCCGCGGTGGTGAGCCACGAGATGCCGTGGGGCACGCATCGGCAGGGCGGCTTCACGGATCCGTTCGGGCACAAGTGGTCCGTGGGCGACCGGTCACCCCTGCGCGGTGTCTAGCGGCCACACCTCCACCACCCCGTAGCCGACGGCGCACGGGGTGCCCGACACGAGCGAGACGGCCTCCTCCAGCGAGTCCGCCTCGATGATCGCGAACCCGGCGATCGGCAGTGCCGAGGTGAGGAACGGGCCTGGTGCCACGGCCGTCCCGGTGTTGGCGTGGTTGCGCACCTGCACGGGCTGCCCGGCGATGCCCATCTCGGCACCGGCCGCGCGCAGACGGTCGTCGTGCGCATGCGCCGTGTCACGAAGTGATGGCTCCATGCGGTCGTAGCCCTCGCGGTCGCCGTACCCGATCGTCACGAACTTCATCGGTCGAACCTCCTCCATTCAGGACTCTTCAGCCATACCGACTCACCAGCGGAGCGGAACTCATCGGCCCGTTCATCGACTGTTCACCTCGCGGTTGCGACCACTCACCGGGAAACAGCGTCGAAGTGACGAAAGATCTGTTTCCCGACAGGGTTTCAGCAGGGGTGGACAGTGAAGAGAACGCTCGGCATCGGGCTCGCCGTGGTGCTGCTGGTGGGCGTGGTGACCGCCATCGTCCTGGGACAGGGCGACGACCGGCCGCCGTTGCAGACCGTGCGCGGGGTGATCGGGTCGGAGAAGCTCGCCTTCTTCGCCGACCAGCGGGTGAAGGACGTGTTCGCGCGGCACGGGCTGGCCGTCGAGGTGGATCCGGCCGGGTCGCGGCAGATCGCGACGGCCGTCGACCTGGACCGGTACGACTTCGCCTTTCCGTCGTCCGCGCCGGCCGCGGAGAAGATCCAGCGGGACCGCAAGGCCGCGCGGACGTACGCGCCCTTCTCGTCGCCGATGGTGGTGGCGACGTTCGACCCGATCGTCGACCTGCTGACGAAGGCCGGCGTGGTCAAGTCCGGGCCCGGCTACCCGACGTTCGACGTGCAGGCCTATCTGGACCTCGCGGCCAAGGGCACGCGGTGGGACCAGCTGCCCGGCAACACCGCCTACCCGGCGCGGAAGAACCTGCTGGTCACGACGACCGACCCGCGTGACTCGAACTCCGCGGCGATGTACCTGGCGATCACGTCGTTCGTCGCCAACGGCGGCGTCGTCTCGTCGCAGGACGCCGAGGCCAAGGTGCTGCCGTCGGTGTCGAAGCTGTTCCTGGACCAGGGGTACACGCAGAGCAGCAGCGAGGGCCCGTTCGAGGACTACCTGTCCGCGGGGATGGGCAAGACGCCGCTGGTGCTGGCCTACGAGGCGCAGTACGTCGACCGGGTGGTGCGCGGCGACTCGACGATCCAGCCCGGCATGAAGCTCCTCTACCCGGCGCCGACCGTGCTGTCGAAGCACACGCTGGTGCCGTTGCGCGAGAACGGGGACCGCGTCGGGCAGCTCCTCTCGACCGATGCCGAGCTGGGCAAGCTCGCCGCGACGTTCGGGTTCCGCACCGCCGATCCCAAGCACTTCAACGACATCGTCAAGGAGAAGAACCTGACCGTGCCGCAGACGATCGTGGACGTCGTCGAACCGCCCGCGCACGAGACGCTGGAGCGGATGCTCGAGGCGATCGCGAAGCAGTACTGACATGGCGGACTTCGTGCTGACGCCGCCGGAGCCGGTCGCACCCGTGCCGGTCGACCGTGCCGCCGGACTGATCCCCGTCGACGCCGGAGTGCGGACGGAGCTCTCCACCAGGGCAACGGCTTTCGTCGACGCGGTGAACGCCGTCGACCCGCAGTCGCCGGACTTCGGCCGCATCGTCGACGACGCGCTGGTGCTCGGCGAGGCGGAGATGCGGGTGGCGGCCCAGATCGCGGGCCGGCTGCTCGACCGCACGCTCGCGTCCGTCTCGTCCCCGCACGGCGCGCAGCTGTCGACGAGCCTGGCCGAGCTGCGCCGGTCGGTGAAGGAGCTGGACCCGGCCGACCTGTCGAAGCTGACCGGCCGCAAGGTCCTCGGTTTCCTGCCCGGCGGCAACGCGGCCCGCGGCCTGCTGGCCCGGCTGCGCGCCGCCGACGAGCCCGTCAACCGGATCGTGCTGAAGCTGCGGTCCGGCCAGGACGCGTTGAAGCGGGACAACGCCGCCATCAAGGGCGAGCGGCAACGCCTGTGGGACCTGATGGCGAAGCTGTCGCAGGACGCCGCCTTGGCCGCCGCGATGGACGAGGCGGTGGAACGCCAGGTGGCGATCCTCGACCTGGCCGATCCCGCACGAGCCCAGGCGTTGCGCGCCGAGGTGCTGTTCGGTCTGCGGCAACGGCACCAGGACCTGCTGACCCAGCTCGCGGTGTGCGCTCAGGGGTACCTGGCGCTGGACGTGGTGCGCCGCAACAACGACGAGCTGATCAAGGGCGTCGAACGCGCCGTGAGCACCACCGTGACGGCGTTGCGGATCGGTGTGGCGGTCGCGGCGGCACTGGCCGGGCAGCGCGAGGTGATCGACCAGGTCGACGCCGTGCGCGGGCTCACCGACTCGATCCTGCGCTCCAACGCTGCGGCGATGTCGTTGCAGGGCCAGGACGTCCAGCGCATCGCGGCGACGCCGGCCGTCGGCATCGAGGCGGTGCGGACGTCGTTCGACCAGATCTACGCGGCGATCGACGCGATCGACACGTTCAAGGCACGCGCCGCCGACTCGATGTCGAGCACGGTGTCCGCACTCGACGCGGAGATCCGGCGCGCCCACGACCACCTGAGCCGTCAGCACTCCCAGGAGCAGTCATGATCCGCCGTCTCGTCCCGGTAGTCGCCGTCGCGGCGCTGCTCGCGGGATGTTCCGACGAGGCCGACCCTGCCACCCCGGTCGGTGAGGCAACCCCCGGCACCCTGCGGGTCCTCGCGGGCAGCGAGCTCGCCGACCTCCAGCCGGTCCTCGACGAGGCCGCCAAGGCCACCGGCATCACCGTCAAGTTCAGCTTCACCGGCACCATCGAGGGCGCCGACAAGGTCGCGAGCGGCGCCGCCGAACAGGGCTTCGACGCCGTCTGGTTCTCCTCCAACCGCTACCTAGAGCTCGTGCCGGACGCCCAGAAACGCCTCGGCACCCCGGCCAAGGTCATGTCCTCCCCCGTCGTCCTCGGCCTGCCCGCCAGCAAGGTCAAGGAGCTCGGCTGGGACGGCAGGCGCGTCGGCTGGGCCGAGATCGCGCAGGCCGCCGGGGCGGGGAAGTTCAGCTACGGCATGACGGACCCGTCCGCCTCCAACTCCGGGTTCAGCGCGCTGGTCGGGGTCGCGGCCGCGCTCTCCGGCGAAGGGGCCGCGCTCGACGCGAACCGGATCGCCGCCGTCGCGCCGCAGCTCAAGCAGTTCTTCTCCGCGCAGAAGCTGTCCGCCGGGTCGTCGGGCTGGCTGGGCGAGGCGTTCCAGCAGCACGCGAAGGACCCGAACGCCAAAGTGGACGGTCTGATCAACTACGAGTCGGTGTTGCTGTCGCTCAACGCGACGCTCCCCGAGCCGTTGACGCTCGTCTACCCGAGCGACGGCGTGGTGACCGCGGACTACCCGCTGACGCTGCTCACGGCGGCGAACTCCGAGGCCCGTGAGGCGCACCGCAAGCTCTCCGAGCACCTCAGGTCCCCCGACGTCCAGCGCAAGATCATGGAGACCACGCACCGACGGCCGGCCGTCCCCGGCGTGCAGCTCGGGGCTGAGTTCGCGGTCAAGGACCTGGTCGAGCTGCCGTTCCCCGGCAGCCAGTCCGCTGTGGACGGTCTGATCACCACGTACTTCGACCAGCTGCGCCGCCCGTCCCGCACGCTCTACGTGCTCGACACGTCCGGCTCGATGCAGGGCGACCGCATCGAGAGCCTCAAGCAGGCGGTCTCCGGGCTGACCGGCGCCGACGAGTCGCTCGCCGGGAAGTTCAGCCGGTTCCACGGCCGCGAGCAGGTGACGCTGCTGCCGTTCAGCAGCACCGCCAGGGCACCGCTGGAGTACGAGGTGCCGCAGAACGACCCGCGGCCGGTGCTCGAGCAGATCCGGACCACCGCGACGGCGCTCGACGCGTCCGGCGGCACGGCGATCTACAGCAGCCTGCGCGGCGGGTACGACGTGCTGCGCCGGCAGATCGACGCCGACCCCGACCGGTTCACGTCCGTCGTGCTGATGACCGACGGCGAGAACACCGGCAGCGAGGACGCCACGGACTTCCAGCTGTTCCACACCACCCTGCCACCGGACCTGAAGAGCATCCCGATCTTCCCGGTGCTGTTCGGCGAGAGCGCGACCGCCGAGATGGACCAGCTCGCGAAGCTGAGCGGCGGCAAGGTCTTCGACGCCCGCAGCCGGTCGCTCTCGGCCGCCTTCAAGGAGATCCGTGGCTACCAGTAACCCCGTGCTGCGCTACCTGGGGTCGTGGAAGAACCTCGCCGGCTGCACCGCGGGGCTCGTGGGCCTGCTGCTGCACTTCACGGGCCTGGCCGGGTCGTACTGGGTCGTGGTCGTCCTCGGCCTGTACGGCGTGGGCGCGCTCGCCGCCCCACCCGAGCGGATCACCCTGGTGACCGATCCCGAGGAGGAGGCGGGCGCGCTGAAGAGGGAGCTGGACGCGCTCGTGGACCGCGTCCACGGCCTGCGCGTGCCGGCCGAGGTGCCGCCGAGGCTGGCGGAGGTCGCCGAGGTCCTGCACGGCATGCTGGACCGGCCGCGCGCGTTGCGGGCCGACCCGGACGCCCTGCACGCCGTCACCAGGCTCGTGGGCACCGACCTGCCGCTGTCCGTGCAGACCTACCTGAACCTGCCGTGGTGGTACGCCGCCGCACGCGGTTCCGGCGCGGAACTGGTGCGGCAGCTCGACCTCCTGCACGCCGACGCGGTGCGCACCGCCGAGCGGTTCCACTCGGCGGACGCGCAACGCCAGGCCGACCACACGCGCTACCTGGAGGACCGGTAGGTCAGACGATCGCGGCAGCCGCGGCACGACCCGCGGCACGGCCGGAGAACAGGCAGCCGCCGAGGAACGTGCCCTCCAGCGCGTTGTAACCCATCATGCCGCCACCGCCGAAGCCGCTCGCCTCCCCGGCCGCGTACAGGCCGGGCACGGGCGTCCTGCCGTCGGCCAGGCACCGGCCGGACAGGTCGGTCTCCAGGCCTCCCAGCGTCTTGCGGGTCAGGATGTTCAGCCGCACGGCGATGAGCGGACCGTTCGCCGGGTCCAGGAACCGGTGCGGCTTCGCGGTGCGC
This sequence comes from Lentzea sp. NPDC059081, assembly GCF_042738015.1. Taxonomy (NCBI): domain Bacteria; kingdom Bacillati; phylum Actinomycetota; class Actinomycetes; order Pseudonocardiales; family Pseudonocardiaceae; genus Lentzea; species Lentzea sp. NPDC059081. Next base: position 527,293 of record NZ_JBHYGW010000002.1, on the reverse strand, counting down.
AGCAGCTTGTCACCGCGGTAGGAGCGGTGCTGCTGCAGGAAGACGACCTGCGTGTCCTTCGAGAACGGGTTGGTGAGCTCCCGGTCGCGCGCTTCGAGCAGGGCGCGCACCGAGGCCTCGTCGATCAGCTCGGCGTCGCCGACCTTGTTCATGCCCGCGACGAGCTCGGTCAGGGTGTCCGCGACGACGAAGTCCGCGCCGTGCTTCTTGAACATCTCGATCGGCGAGTTCGGGTTGTTGCCGCGAGCCCTCGCGAGCAGCAGCTTCAGGTCCCTGCCGGTCAGGTCGGGGTTCTGCTCCGAGCCCGACAGCGCGAACTCCTTCTCGATCACCTTCTGCGTCAGCACGAACCACGAGTAGTCGTAGCCGGTGCCGCGCAGGTGGCCGAGCGTGCCGAGGGTGTCGAAGCCGGGGAAGTACGGCGCGGGCAGGCGCTTGCCGGTCGCGTCCAGCCAGATGCTCGACGGTCCCGGCAGGATGCGGATGCCGTGGTTCTCCCAGATCGGGTTCCAGTTCCGCAGGCCCTCGACGTAGTGCCACATCCGGTCTTCGTTGATCACGCGGGCGCCCGCGGTGCGGCTGATGCCGATCATCCGGCCGTCCACGTGCGCCGGCACGCCCGCGACCATGGTCTTCGGCGGCGTGCCGAGGCGCTCCGGCCAGGACGCGCGGACGAGGTCGTGGTTGCCGCCGATGCCACCGGAGGAGACGACCACCGCCTGCGCCGTGTACTCGAAGTCGCCGACCACGTCCCGCGACGACGCCTGGCCGCGCTCGATGGTGCTCGGGGCGAGCAGCCCGCCGCGCACGCCGGTCACCACGCCGTTGTCGACGACGAGCTCGTCGACCCGGTGCCGGAACCGCATCACGATCCGCCCGGCGGCCGCGTGGGCGCGCACCCGCCGTTCGAACAGCTCGACGACGCCGGGCCCGGTGCCCCAGGTGATGTGGAACCGCGGGACCGAGTTGCCGTGCCCGTTGGCCCTGCCGTCCCCGCGCTCGGCCCACCCGACGATCGGGAACACCTTGAGGCCCATGGCCTTCAGCCAGCTCCGCTTCTCGCCGGCCGCGAAGGCGACGTACGCCTCGGCCCAGCGCCGCGGCCACTCGTCCTCGGGGCGGTCGAACTGCGCGCTGCCCAGCCAGTCCTGCCAGGCGAGGTCGTGCGAGTCCTTGATCCCCATGCGCCGCTGCTCGGGGCTGTCGACGAACAGCAGCCCGCCGAGCGACCAGAAGGCCTGCCCGCCCAGCGACTGTTCGGGCTCCTGGTCCAGCAGCAGCACCTTCTTGCCCGCGTCGGCGATCTCCGCCGCGGCGGTCAGCCCGGCCAGACCGGCCCCGACCACGATCACATCGGTGTCCACGCGCACTCTCCACATCGTCCTGACCCTGCGGCGCCACTCTCCTCGGCGCGCCCGCAGCGAACCAGATGACTTGTCAGTCCCGGACAGCTAGGTTTGTCATCGTCTGACAAGGAGTTGCCCCGTGCCCGAATCACGCGACCAGGTGCGCCGCCGGATCACCGGCGACGACGCCCTGCTCGTCGAGCACCTCATGGACGTCATCCTGGCGGAGATCCCCGGCTACCAGGTGCTCGACGCGGTGCAGCTGGCGGAGGTGCGCGCGCAGATCCGGTGGAACGTCAGCCGGGTGCTGGAACTGTGGGCGACCGGGACGTCGCTGACCGAGGCCGACGCCAACCGGTTCCGCGGGGTCGGCGCGGTGCGGGCGCGCGACGGCAGGCCGCTCTCGGTGATCCTGCGCTCCTACCGGGTCGCCGCCAGCGCGTTCATGGGGTACGTGGCCGACCGCTTCGGCGAGGTGCTCACCGCGCGGGACATGGCCGACCTCACCAGGGTGTGGCTGGCCGCCGACGACAAGCTGTCCGACGCCCTGCACGACGGCTACCAGGCGGCGGAGAACTCGATCAGCACCGACCGCGACCGCGCGATCGGGCGTCTGGTCAGCGACCTCGTGCTCGGGCGGCACGCCCACGAGGGTGCCTTCGTCGCCCGGCTGCGCGAGCTCGACGTGCCCCTCCCCCAGCGGTTCACGGTCGTCGTGCTCCAGTCCGCCGCGGCCGTCGACGCCGTGCTGCCCGCCGTGGCGGAGCCGGTGATGCACGCGGTCATCGACGGCACCGGGGTCGTCGTCACCGGGCAGGCCGACCTGAAGGCGCTGCACCGCCGCGGCGCGCGGTGCTGCGTGCTCGCGGACATCGGCGCCAACGAGACCCCGCGCTGGTACCGGCTGGCGAGGGCGTGCCTGGACCGGGCGCCCGCGGACCGGCTGGTCCTCGACCGGGGCGACGCCGAGGTGCTCGCGCTGCTCGCCGGGCGGGCGGACGCGGACCCCGAACGGGCGGCGTCGACCGTGCTGGCGGGGATCGCGTCCCAGGAGCACCTGACCGAGACGCTGGACGCGTTGTTCGTGGCGGGCAACGCCGAGGAAGTGGCCGTGCGGCTGGGAGTGCACCCGCAGACCGTGCGCTACCGGTTGCGCCGGATCACGGCGATGACGGGACGCGACCCGCGCCGGCCGTGGGACCTGTTCGTGCTGCAGTGCGCGAGGCTCGCGACGCGGTAACCTCGCGATCATGCGGTACGTGCGGGTCTTCGCGGACGAGAGCGGCGCATCGGCCTTCGAGGACGTCGAGGTCGAAGGCACGCCGACGGTCACGGTCGAGGGTGTGCCGCCACTGCTGGTGTCCGGCCCGTTCCCGGCGTCGGCGATGCTGGTGGTCGAACAACCTCCGGGCGGCACACCGGACTGGGAGCTCCACGTGGCGCCGCGCCAGCAGTGGCTGGTGGTGTTGAGCGGAAAAGCCGCCGTCACCGTCTCGAACGGCGAGCGGCGCGAGTTCGGTCCCGGGTCGCTGCTGTCCTTCGAGGACACCGAGGGCGAAGGACACCTGTCGACGCCGCTGACCGACGACCTGTCGTACGCGATGTTCCCGCACTAGCCCGGAAATTCAGCCCGGAAACCCGATCGCCGCCGACAGGTCCCGCGCCGCCCCCGCCACGATCCGGCCGAGCTTGTCGAGCTGCGTGCCGATGCGTTCCTTGGGCGCCGACACGTTCAACGCCGCCACGATCCGCGACGTGAAGTCGTACACCGGCGCGGAAGCCGCGACCACACCGCGTTCCAGCTCCTCGTCGGACGTCGCGTAGCCGCGCTCCCGCACGCGTCGAAGTTCGGCCACCAGCGAGTCGAGGTCGGTGATCGAGTTCGGCCGCGGCGAGGGCTGCTCCAGCACGGCGAACTGCGCGTCGGCCCGCTCGCCCTCCTCCAGCACCGCCGCGTCGTGACCGTGCTCGGCGTACCAGACCTCCAAAGAGGACAGATCCCAGTCGCTGATCAACGCGCGGCCGGACGGAGTGCGCCACGCCGCGGTCGTCACGCCCTCCCAGCCGGTCGTGTGGAAGCGGTTCGGGCTCAGCTCGCTCATCAGCGTCAGCACGTTCCCGCCGCGCAGCACGCACAGGTGCGCGGTCTCTCGGGTCACCTGGGCGAGGTGTTTCAGCCGCCCGCGCGCGTTCCAGGCGAGCGCGCCCTCGGACGTCCTGGCGGCCAGCGCGTACAGGCGTGACCCGAGGCGGTAGCTCAGCGAGTCGAGGTCGCGTTCGACGAGCCCGGCCTCCGCCAGGGTCGCGAGCGTCCGCGACACCACCGTCTTGTCCCTGCCGACGAGGGTGGCGATCCGGACGACGCCGAGGCCGCCCGCCTGCACCGCCTCCGGCCGGCCGAGCACCTCCAGCACCTCGATGTCCCGTGCCAGGCCTGCTGAGTTGCGTCGAGATCCCTGCATGACGGGGCACCCTACGAGGCACGTTGCCATATTGCCAACACCTGTTGTGCATAAGACACCGCCAAACCTACCGTTCCCGGCCATCGGCACCGTCGCCGAAAGGAGCACCGTGACCGCACCCCTCGACGAGTTCCTCGCCCGCCGCTGGGAAGACCTCGTCACGCTGACGCTGCAACACCTCGCCGTGGTGGCACTGAGCCTCGCGATCGCCACCGTTCTCGGCGTTCTGATCGGACTTCTGGTGTGGGACAAGAGCGTCCCGCGCTCGGCGGCCCTGACCGCCGCCGGCATCGCCATCACCATCCCGTCGCTCGCCCTGCTGGCCCTGCTGAGCCCGGTCCTCGGGCTCGGGTGGGCGCCGACGGTGGTGTCGCTGGTCTTCTACTCGCTGCTGCCGATCGTGCGGAACACCGTGGTCGGCCTGCGGGAGGTGCCCGCCCACCTGGTCGAGTCGGCGCGCGGCATGGGCATGACCTCCACGAAGACGCTGCTGAGCATCCAGCTGCCGCTCGCGTGGCCGGTGATCGTGACCGGCATCCGGGTGGCCGCGCAGCTCACCGTCGGCATCGCGGCGATCGCGGCCTACGTCGCGGGGCCCGGCCTCGGCTTCTACATCTTCAAGGGGCTGTCGTCGCTCGGCTCGGTCAACGCGCTCAACTTCGCCCTCACCGGCACGATCTGCGTCGTGCTGCTGGCGCTGCTGATCGACGGCGCCTTCGTCCTCATCGCCCGCTACAGCACCTCGAGGGGTCTCCGTGTCTGAGCCTGGAGTCGGCATCGAGCTGAGCCACGTCACCAAGCGGTACGCCGGTCAGCAGCAGGCGGCCGTCGAGGACTTCTCGCTGAGCGTGCGCCCCGGCGAGCTGGTCATGTTCGTCGGGCCGTCCGGCTGCGGCAAGACCACGACGATGAAGATGATCAACCGGATCATCGAGCCGACGTCGGGGTCGATCACCATCGACGGCCGCGAGGTGCTGTCGCTCGACCCGAACGAGCTGCGCCGCCACATCGGGTACGTGATCCAGCAGATCGGCCTGTTCCCGCACATGACGATCGCGGACAACATCGCGACCGTGCCGAAGCTGCTGGGCTGGTCGAAACAGCGCACGGCCGAGCGGGTCGACGAGCTGCTGCGCACGGTCCAGCTCGACCCCGGCACGTTCGCGCACCGCTACCCCAAGCAGCTCTCCGGCGGTCAGCAGCAACGCGTCGGCGTCGCCCGCGCCCTGGCCGCCGACCCGCCGGTGATGCTGATGGACGAGCCGTTCGGCGCCACCGACCCGATCACCCGGCAGAAGCTGCAGGCCGAGTTCCTCAAGCTGCAGGCAGACATCGGCAAGACGATCATCTTCGTCACGCACGACTTCGACGAGGCGATCCGGCTCGGCGACCGGATCGCGGTGCTGAGCGAACGCAGCCGGATCGAGCAGTTCGACACGCCCGCGACCATCCTCGCCTCCCCCGCCAACGACTACGTGGCGAGCTTCATCGGCCACGGCGCGGGCCTGATGCGACTGGCGTTGATCCCGATCTCCGACGTCGAGCTGGACGCGCCGGACCCGGCGGCGCCGGCGGTGGACGCGGACGCGTCGTTGCGGGACGCGCTGGACCTGCTGGTGGTCACCGGTGCGGAGCGGGTCAACGTGTCCGGTGCGAACGGGTCGCTGACGCACGCGAGGATCTCCGCCGCCCTCGGCAAGGCGAAGCAACCGGTGGAGGCGTCATGAGCGTCCACACCGGACAGATGCCGCGGCTCGCGCTCAAGCGGTTCGTCACGCCGGTCGCCGTGCTCGCGGTCGTCGCCGTGCTGTTCCTGTGGATCAGCACGCTGACGCTCGACTCCATCGAGCAACGCACCCTCAACTCCACCTACCTGCTCGACCGCACCTGGGAACACCTGGTGCTGACCGTGGTCTCCTCCGCGCTCGTCGCCCTGCTGGCGATCCCGGCGGGCATCGCCGCCTACCGGGTGAGGTCCAGGGCGGTGCGGGCGTTCGTGATCGGCCTCGGCAACATCGGCCAGGCCACCCCGGCGGTCGGTGTGGTGATCCTGCTGGCGATCGTGTGGCAGACGGGCTTCTCCACCGCCCTGGTCTCGCTGGTCGCCTACTGCTTCCTGCCCGTGCTGCGCAACACCCTGACCGGCCTCGACCAGGTCGACCACGCCACCCGCGAGGCGGCCAGGGGCATGGGCATGACCCCGCGCCAGGTCCTCTGGCGCATCGAGCTCCCGCTGGCCTCGCCGGTGATCCTGGCCGGGCTGCGGACCGCTCTCGTGTTCTCCGTCGGTGTCGCCACCATCGCGACGTTCATCAACGCGGGCGGCCTCGGCGACATGATCGTCAACGGCCTGAAGCTCCAGCGCTACCCCGTGATCGTCGCCGGCGCCGTGCTCGTCGCCTCGATCGCCGTCCTCATCGACTGGGCCGCCGGCCTCGTCGAGGACCTCGTCCGCCCCCGCGGTCTCTAGAGTCCCTTCCGCCACAAAGGAACCCTCCATGTACAAGCGCGCCCTCATCGGTGTGCTCGCCCTCGGGCTGGCCGCCTGTTCCAGCTCCCCGAACGCGAGCACCGAGGCGAAGAGCAGCGATCTCGCGGGCCTGTCCGGCCAGATCGGCTCGAAGGACTTCGCCGAGCAGTACATCCTCGCCCACCTGACCACCAAGATCCTCAACGCCCACGGCGCGACGCTCGAGGCCAACACCAAGCTGGTCGGCTCGGCGAACGTGCGCCAGGCGTTGGAGAACAAGCAGTTCGTGGGCTACTGGGAGTACACCGGCACGTCCTGGATCACCTACAACAAGCAGACGACGCCGCTCAAGACCGAGCAGGAGCAGTTCGACGCGGTGAAGAAGGCCGACGAGGCCAAGAGCATCGCCTGGGTCGCGCCCGCGCCGTTCAACAACACCTACACCTTCGCGATCCGCAACGAGAAGGCGAAGGAGCTCGGCGTCTCGAAGATGAGCGACATCGCCAAGCTGCCCGCGAACGAGCGGACGTTCTGCATCGAGAGCGAGTTCTCCACCCGCGACGACGGCTGGCCCGGCGTCTCGAAGACCTACGCCTTCGACGCGCCGAAGGACAACGTGAAGCTGCTCGACACCGGCGTCATCTACACCGCCACCAAGGACGGCAAGGACTGCAACTTCGGCGAGGTGTTCGCGACCGACGGCCGCATCGCCGCGCTCGGGCTGACCGTGCTGCAGGACGACAGGACGTTCTTCCCGATCTACCAGGGCGGGTTCACGCTGCAGGCCGACGTGCTCAAGAGCCACCCGAAGATCGCGGACGTGCTCAAGCCGATGGCGGAGAAGCTGACCACGCAGGAGATGCAGAAGCTCAACGCCAAGGTCGACGTCGACGGTGACGAGCCGGACGAGGTCGCCCAGGAGTGGCTGACCTCCCAGGGACTGATCTGATGCGGATCGGGGAGAGCTTCGTCGGCGACGGCGTCAACGCCGCGCACATCAACACCGTGCTCGGTCACCGCGACGGGCCCGCCGGCACCGCGTGGGCGACCGCGCTCGCCACGCCTTCCGCGGGGCACGTGCCGTTCGTGGCGGTGCTGCGGCCTTCGTTGCCGGTCAAGCCCATGACGTTGTTCGTCACGAAGGCGGCGCCCGCGAACGACGAGCACGGGCTGCTGATCTGGGGTCCCGCCCAGGCCGGTGTCGCCGCCGGGGTCGCCGACGCGGTGGCCGAGGGCAGCATCCCGGAGCCGGACACGTCGACGCACGTGCTGATCGCGGCGGTCTGGGTCAACCCCGGCGCCGACGACGCGGACACCGTCTACCGCAACAACCGCGAGGCCACGCGGACGGCGCTGGCCAACGGCGCCAAGGACCTGCCGTCCGTCGCGGACGTGCTGGCCGCCAGGGACACGCCGAGCAACCCCTTCTACACGCCACAGGAGAGAGCGTGACTGCGCAGTCGAAGAACCTGACTGTCGGTTTCATCGGGCTCGGCAGCATGGGCTCGGGCATGACCCGCAACCTGCAGAAGGCCGGGTTCGGGCTGGTGGTCAACGACATCCGCCGCGAGGCCGCCGACGAGCTGGTCGCCGACGGGGCCCGGTGGGCGGACACGCCCGCCGAGGTCGCCGCCGACAGCGACCTGGTGATCACCATGCTGCCCACGCCCAAGCACGTGCACGAGGTCGTGAACGGCCAGGCCGGTGTGCTCGCCGGGATCGTCCCGAGCGGTACGTGGGTCGACATGTCCACCTCGGTGCCCGAGGTGGCCGACGAGGTGCGCAAGCGCAACCCCGGCCTGCACGTGCTGGACGCGCCGGTCAGCGGCATGTCGGTGGGCGCGGCGAACGGCACGTTGCAGATCTTCGTCGGCGGCGACGCGGACGACGTGACGCGGCTCCGGCCGGTGTTCGAGGCCATGGGAGACCAGGAACGCATCCTGCACGTCGGCGGGCACGGCGCCGGGTACACGGTGAAGCTGATGCTGAACCAGCTGTGGTTCTCGCACCTGGTCGCGACCGCCGAGGTGCTGGCGATCGGCGTCAAGGCCGGGGTGGACCTCGGCGTGCTGCGCACCGCGCTCGTCAACAGTCCCGCGCAGAGCAACTTCGTCGAGCACGACGTGCTGTCCGTGCTGGACCACGGCGACTACGACGAGGGCTTCGCGATCGCGCTGGCCTGCAAGGACCTCGGCCTGTCGACGGATCTCGCGGCGTCGGTCGGGGTACCCGCCGAGCTGTCCGCACTCGTCGAGCAGATCTTCCGCCGCGCTCGCGCCAGCTACGGCGACCGCGCCGGGGAGATGACCCCGATGAAGCTCTACGAGGACCTCATCGGGGTCGACCTGAGGCTGTGAGGGGAACCGCCATGTTCACCAAGTTGTACATCGACGGCAAGTGGACCGACGCGAGCGACGGCCGCACGTTCGACGTGCTGGACCCGTCCACCGAGGAGGTGCTGGCCCAGGTCGCCGAAGCCACGCCGCAGGACGGTCTCCACGCGCTCGACGCCGCCGTCGCCGCCCAGCCCGCGTGGGGGAAGACCGCCCCGCGAGCACGCGCCGAGATCCTGCGCAAGGCGTTCGAGCTCGTGACCGGCCGCGTCGAGGAGTTCGCCCGGCTGATCACCGCGGAGATGGGCAAGCCGCTGGCCGAGTCACGGGTGGAGGTCGCCTACGGCGCCGAGTTCCTGCGGTGGTTCTCGGAGGAGGCACCGCGGATCTCCGGCCGGTTCACGACCGCGCCGGACGGGAAGAACCGTCTGGTGACGGTCAAGCGGCCGGTCGGGCCGTGCCTGTTCGTGACGCCGTGGAACTTCCCGTTGGCCATGGCGACCCGCAAGATCGCCCCGGCGATCGCGGCCGGGTGCACGATGGTCCTCAAGCCTGCCGAGCTCACCCCGTTGACCGCGTTGCTGTTCGCCGAGGTGCTGACCGAGGCCGGACTGCCGGCGGGCGTGCTGAACGTGGTCACCACGACCGATCCCGGCGCCGTCACCGGTCCGCTGATCCGCGATCCCCGGCTGCGCAAGCTGTCGTTCACCGGCTCCACCGCGGTGGGCAAGAAGCTCATCGCGCAGTCCGCGGACCAAGTGTTGCGGGTCTCGATGGAGCTCGGGGGCAACGCGCCGTTCCTGGTCTTCGAGGACGCCGACGTCGACGCCGCGGCCGACGGGGCGGTGCTCGCGAAGCTGCGCAACGGCGGCGAGGCGTGCGTGGCAGCGAACCGGTTCCTCGTGCACTCCGACGTGGTGGAGGAGTTCACGGCGAAGCTGGCGGAACGCATGAAGACCTACCCGCTGGGCCCGTTGGTCGACGAGAAGACCAGGACGAAGGTGTCCGAACTGGTCGACGACGCGGTCGGCGGCGGCGCACGGGTCGTCCTGGGTGGCAAGGCACCGGAGGGCAAGGGGTTCTTCTACGAGCCCACGGTGCTGGTGAACATCGCGGAGGACGCCCGGCTGCTGTCCGAGGAGATCTTCGGCCCGGTCGCGCCGATCACCACCTTCGACACCGAGGACGAGGCCGTCCGGCTCGCCAACGCCACCGAGTACGGCCTGGTCTGCTTCGCCTACACCCGCGACCTCGACCGGGGTCTGCGGCTCGCGGAGACGCTGGAGACCGGGATGCTCGGCCTCAACACGGGCATCGTGTCGAACCCCGCCGCGCCGTTCGGCGGCGTCAAGCACTCGGGCATCGGCCGTGAAGGCGGTGCCGAGGGCATCGAGGAGTACCTCGAAACCACGTACGTGGCCGTGTCCGACCCCTTCGGGAGCATCTGATGGACTTCGGGTTGGACCTCTTCTCGTTGAAGGGCAAGAACGCCGTCGTCACCGGCGGCAACACCGGGCTGGGCCAGGCGTTCGCGCTCGGCCTGGCCGCCGCCGGGGCCGACGTGTTCGTGCCCAGCCTGGTGAACGACGACGGCGAGACGCAGGAGCTCGTCGAGGCGCAGGGCAGGCGGTTCGCGGGGATGACCGCGGACATCACGGCACCCGGCGCCTGCGCCCAGGTCGTGGACGCGTGCTTCGAGCAGTTCGGGTCGGTCGACATCGTCGTGAACTCGGCCGGCATCAGCCTGCTCGACGACGTGGAGGGCTTCGACCGCTCCAAGTGGGACCCGATGGTCGCGGTCAACCTGACCGCGGCGTTCGAGCTCGCCCACGAGGCCACCCGGTACATGATCCCGCAGCGATCCGGGAAGATCATCAACATCGCGTCGCTGTTCTCGTTCCTGGGCGGCAGGCAGTCCCCCGCGTACGCCGCGACCAAGCACGGCATCGCCGGGTTCACCAAGGCCTACTGCGACGAGCTGGCGCAGCACAACATCCAGGTCAACGCGCTGGCGCCGGGCTACTTCGCCACGAAGATCACCGAGGCCACCCGCGCGGACCCGGCGACCAACCAGCGGGTGGTCGACCACATCCCGGCCGGCCGCTGGGGCGACCCGAGCGACCTCATGGGCGCGCTGGTGTTCCTGGCGTGCCGCGCCTCCGACTACGTCAACGGCCACACGCTCGTGGTCGACGGCGGTTATCTCGTCCGCTGACTCTCCTGAAAGCAGAGCCATGTTTCCTGCACCGCCGCCCTCCGTCCCGTCCGCCTCCGACCTGAGCCGCGCCGAAATCGTCGCCGGCCTCACCGCCCTCCTCGGCGCCGGCCGGGTCGTCACCGACGACCAGGAGCTGAAGGACGCCAGCGTCGACAGGTTCCGCAAGTACACGTCGGTGCACGGCATCTTCACCGGCCCGATCCCGGCCGCGATCGTCAAGCCGGGCAACACCGGCGAGGTCAGCAAGGTGCTGGCGTTCGCGAACGAGCACCGGGTCAACGTCGTCCCGCGCACCGGCCGCACCGCCACCGAAGGCGGTCTGGAGACGCTGGTGGAGGACACCGTCGTGCTCGACGGGTCCACGATGGACGCCATCGTCAAGATCGACCCGGTCAACATGATGGTCACGGCGCAGTGCGGCGTTCCGTTGCAGCGCCTGGAGGACGCGCTGCGCGAGCAGGGGCTGACGACCGGCCACTCGCCGCAGTCCAAGCCGCTCGCGCAGATGGGCGGGCTCGTCGCGACCCGGTCGATCGGCCAGTTCTCCACGCTGTACGGCGGGATCGAGGACATGGTCGTGGGCCTGGAGGCGGTGTTCCCGGACGGCACGGTCAGCCGGATCAAGAACGTCCCGCGCCGCGCGGCCGGTCCGGACGTCCGCCACGTCGTGATCGGCAACGAGGGCGCGCTGTGCGTGATCACCGAGGTCACCGTGAAGCTGTTCAAGCACCAGCCCGAGCACAACCACTACTTCGGTTTCCTCACCGACGACTTCGGCGACGCCGTCGAGCGGTTGCGCACGCTGATCACCGACGGGTACCGGCCGTCCGTGTGCCGCGTCTACTCCCCCGAGGACGCGAACCAGCACTTCCGTCACTTCTCCCGGAACAAGAACGTGGTCGTGCTGGTCGCGGAAGGCCCGGAGGGCATCGCGCGGGCCACCGCCGAGGCGATCGAGAAGACGTTCGCCGGCACCGAGGCCGTGGACCCGAAGCTGGTCGTCGACTGGTTCGACAACCTCAACTGGGGCCAGGACAAGATCGACGCCGAGAAGCGCGCGATGCTGGAGACCCGGCACCTCGGCTACACCACCGAGGTCTCGGTCGACTGGTCGAACGTCACGCCGCTCTACGACGCGATCATGACCCGCGTGCGCACCGAGTTCCCGCGCTTCGGCGACCTCACGATGCTGGGGGCGCACTCGTCGCACAGCTACCAGACCGGCACGAACCTCTACTTCGTCTACGACTACGACATCACCTGCGAGCCCGAGCAGGAGATCACCGAGTACCACATCCCGCTCAACGCGATCATCGTCGAGGAGGCGCTGCGGCTCGGCGGGTCGATGGTGCACCACCACGGCATCGGCAAGTACCGCACGCCGTGGACGCGCGAGGAGCACGGCAGCGCGTACTCGCTGCTGGAGGTGCTCAAGCGCGGGTTCGACCCGAACGGGATCATGAACGCCGGCACGATCTTCCCGGTGTCATGAGCTACCTGATCGCGATCGACAACGGCTCGCAGAGCACGAAGGTGTCGATCGTCGACGAGCTGGGCCGGGTGCACGCCTCGGCCCAGCGGCCGCTGCGGCCGTACGAACACCCGGTCCGCGGCCAGGTCGTGCATCCCGGTGACGACGTGTGGGACTCGATCGCGGAGGCCTGCGCCGAGGCGATGCGGCGGTTCACCGGCGCACCCGGTGAGATCGCCGGTGTCGGCCTGTGCACGATCCGGTTCTGCCGGGCGCTCCTCGACGAGGACGGCCGGCTCACCGAGCCGGTGCTGAGCTGGATGGACGACCGGCTGGGGCAGCCGCAGTGGGACGACCCGGCGATCCGGTACGTCACGACCTCCTCGGGGTACGTGACGCTCCGGCTCACCGGCGAGCGCCGCGACACCGCGGGCAACTACGAGGGCATGTGGCCGATCGACCACGAGACGTGGCGCTGGCCGGACGGTGGACCGTCCTATCAGGACACCGGGATGCGCCGCGAGCAGCTGTTCGAGCTGGTCGGCCCCGGCGAGGTGCTCGGGCACGTCACCGAGGACGCGGCCGCGGCGACCGGGCTGCCCGCCGGGCTGCCGGTGTTCGCGACGTCCAACGACAAGGCAGTCGAGGCGCTCGGCAGCGGGCTCGGCGACGAGCTGCTGGTGTCGCTGGGCACCTACATCGCGGCGATGACCACTGGCGCCCACCACGTCGTGGACCCGGAGGCGCGGTTCTGGTCGAACTTCGGCTCGGTGCCGGGCCGGTACCTGTACGAGAGCAACGGGATCCGGCGCGGCATGTGGACCGTGAGCTGGTACCGGCAGCTCGTCGGCGCGGACCTCGGCGACCTGGAGACCGGTGCCGCCGCGGTGGAACCGGGCTGCGGCGGGCTGATGACCGTGCTCGACTGGCTGGCGCCCGGCGACCACCCGCACCGGCGCGGCGCGCTGCTCGGGTTCGACGGCACGCAGGGCCGCTTCCACCTGTACCGCTCGATCCTGGAGGGCATCGCGTTCACGATGCACCGGCACAGCACGGCCATGGCCGACGCGCTGGGGCGGCCGTTCACGGAGCTGGTCGTCTCCGGTGGCGGGTCGCGGTCCGATCTGATGACGCAGATCTTCGCCGACGTGTTCGGGCTTCCCGTGCGGCGCACCGGGATGAGCGACGCCGCCGGGCTGGGCGCGGCGATCTGCGCGGCGGTCGGCGGCGGCGTGCACCCCGACTGGGACACCGCGGTGAAGGCGATGGTCACGACCGCGGACGTCGTCACGCCGTCCCCCGCCGCGCAGGCCTACGCGGTGCTCTCCCGGGAGCACGCGCGGATCACGGAGTTCACCGATCCGCTTTTCGTATCTCTGCAGCGGAACCTTCGTCCTTGAATGCGTAGCGACCGCGTACGCGGCGGTCTCCGGTCTCCGCTAGGTTCCTCCGGGTCCTGGCCGAGGAAGTGCATTCGAGGGTGAACTGGTGCTGCCGGAAGCGGCGTTCGAACGGGCGAGAACGGGAGCCGGTCAGCTCTTCGCGGTCACGCGACCGGCGGGAGCCGAACGGACGCGGGACCTGGTCCAGGCGGCGGAACTGGCGCGCACGCACGGGTTCGCGGTCACCTGGGTCGGGTGCCGCGCGGACGCGCCCGCGTTCTGGCCGTGGCACGCCGTCGTCGCCGGGCTGGGCGGGGACGCGTCCGCGCTCGACGGCGATCCCGAGGTGTGCGCGAGGAAGGTCCTCGACCTGCTGTCGGCCGGGCCGGCGCTGGTCCTGGTCGACGACGTCGACGTGGCCGGCGAGGAGACGTTCCGGCTGACGCAGCTCGTCGCCGGCGGCGTGCACCGGCTGCCCGTCGTCCTCGTCGTCACCTCGACCGGCTCGACCGCGCTCCACGACACCGTGCGGCTGGTCGAACGCGCCCACGCCGTGCTGGCCGGGGGAAGGATCACCGAGGCGCGTGACCTGCTCGACCAGGCGGCGCGCGAGGGCGACCCGGAGGCGGCGCTCGGGCTGCCGGGCATGTGGGTCAACAAGTACCGCGGCAGGGCCGACCGCGCGCTCGCGACGGCCCGGTTGCGCGAGGCGCTGGCCGCGGAACCGCCGGAGCCGTTGCGCACGCGGCTGTCCGTGCGGCTCGCGGCGGAACGGGCTTACGAGCGCCGTGAGACCGAGTGCGCGCTGGAAGCGTTGGAGGAGGCCAGGAACACGGGCGACTCGCGGACCCTGGCCGAGGCGTTGTCGCTCGCGCACCACGCGTTGTGGTCGCCGGAGCACAACGCCGCCCGGCTGGCGCTGGCCGGTGAGCTGATCACCGTCGCCTCGGCGGCGGGGCTGGACCTGCTGGCGCTCAGCGGGTTGTGCCGCCGCACGCAGGACCTGTTCTGCCTGGGCGACCCGCACGCGGAGCGGTCGCAGGTCGAGCTGGCCCGCCGCGCGGCCGGGTACCCGGGGCTGCTCTTCTACCACGCCGCCATGGACGTGATGCGCACGATCCGCGCCGGGCGGTTCGACGAGGCCGAGCACAAGGCGCTGGCCTGCCTGCGGATGGGCCTGGCGGCGGGAGACGTGGACGCGGAGACGTTCCACAGCTCGCACCTGTTCGCGATCCGGTGGTTGCAGGGCCGCGGCGGCGAGCTCGCCGACCTGGCCGAACAGGTCACCCACTCGCCCACGCTGCCGGACCTGGAGTTCAGCTTCGAGGCGGCGCACGCGTTGCTGGCGCTGGAGGCCGGGCAACCGGACCGGGCGCGGTCGGCGCTGGACCGGCTGACGATCAACGGGCTGGCGGCGGTCCCGTTGTCCAGCACGTGGATCGTGTGCATGTTCGGCGTGGTGCACGTGGTGGCGGCGCTGGGCGAGGCGGAGACCGCCCGCGAGGCCTACCGGTTGCTCGAACCGTTCGCCGCGCAGCCGGTCGTGCCCGCGACCGCGATCGTCTGCTTCGGCTCGGTCGAGCTGCTGCTCGGCATCGCCGCCACGACGTTCGGCGACACCGCCCTCGCGACACGGCACCTGGAACGCGCGGTCACCACCAACATCCGTCTCGGCAACCGGCCGATGACCGCCTGCGCCCGCGCGGAGCTCGCGCAGGTCGTCGGCGGGGACCGCGGCCGGGCCTTGTTCGACGCCGCCGTCGCCGACGCCGCGGAGATCGGCATGACCGCCCGCGCCGCAGCGTGGGCGCGCTCCCGCGACGGGCTGGCCGGCCGCGTCACGATCCGCAGGGAGAGCGGCTGGTGGGTCGTGGCCCACCACGGCGCCGAGGTCCACGTCGAGGACCTCGTCGGCATGCGCTACCTGGCGCGGCTCGTCGCCAACCCCGGCGCGGAGATCCCGGCGCTGGAGCTCGTCGGCGGCGAGGACAGCGGCAACCAGCCGGTGCTCGACCCGGAGGCCCGCACCGCCTACCTCGCCCGGATCCGCGACCTGCGCGCCCGGATCGACGAGGACCCGTCGCCGCGGCTGGAGGCCGAGCTGGAGGCGCTGCTGAGCCACCTGGAACGCGAGACGGGCCTGGGCGGGCGCGGCAGGAACTTCGCCGGCCCCGCCGAACGCGCCAGGACCGCGGTGCGCAAGGCGATCCGGCGCGCCATCGACACGATCGCGGCGACCGAACCGTCCACAGCGGACGCGTTGCGCTCGGCCGTGACCACCGGCTACCGCTGTGCGTACCGGCCCGGCGGATCTTGACCACCGCGCGGCCGCCGGTTCGCCACCGCGGTCCGGCACGCTGGAGGTCAGGAGGCGCCGAGCACCTCCGCCCACGGGTCCTCCGGCCCGTGCCACCCGGTTCGTGACCGGTCAGTGCCTCCGAGGGGGCGGCATTGGCCGGCAGCACGACCAGCGTCGCGACCTGTCCCCCAGCGCGGGTCGCGGCGCACCCGGCCGGTCGCCCGCGGAAAGCGGTACCCCAGAACGCGACGCGACCGGTCTCGCCGGAGAGGACACCGCGGCTCGCACCCCCGACACGGGCCGCGGTGTTCAGGCGCAGCCGGCCAGCACGGCGGCCTCCCTGCGGCGCAACGCGTCCCCCGGCTCCATCCCGAACTCCTCCACCAGCAACGCGCGCACCCGCCGGTAGGTCCGCAGCGCGTCGCCCGGCCTTCCCGCCCGGTGCTGGGCCTCCATCAGCAGGTCCCACAACGACTCCCGCAACGGGTACAGCGCCACCAGCCGTTCCAGCTGCCCGATCGCCTCCGCGTGCCGGCCCGCCAGGCACAGCGCCGCCGCGTGGCTCTCCTCCGCGAACGCCAGCTCCTCCCGCAGCCGCACGACCTCCGCCGCCGCCCACCCCTCGACCGGGCAGTCCGCCAGCGGGTCCCCGCGGTGCAGCGCCAGTGCCGAGGCGTACCTCCCGCGCCGCACGTGCCCGTCGAACTCCTCCACGTCGACGACGACCCGCGCGGGGTCGAGCACGTACCCCGGTTCACGGGTCAGCACGACACCGGGAGCTCCCGCCAGCTCCAGCGCCCTGCGGACCTTCGCCACGTGCCCCTGCAGCGTCTTCGTGCCCGTCGGCGGCACGTCCTCGCCCCACAGGCCGTCGACCAGCGCCGATCTCGACACCAGCCGCCCGGTTCTCAGCGCCAGCAACGCGAACACCGCCCGCCGCCGCGCCCCCGTGAAGCGCACCGGGCCGAACGGCCCGTGCACCTCCAGCGGTCCCAGCAACCGCACCTGGATCCTCATCACCATTCCCCTCCCCTTGGACGTGAGAAGAGGCGTGCCGCCGGTGTGCCGCACGACGGCACACATCACGGCGGCATCACCGTGAGGTCACGGCGGCATATACCGACCGACCACTTGGTCGGTAGCGGTGGTTTGCTCGGGAGCATGGACATCGACGAGGCGATCGCGAGCCTGGACCTGCGCGGCAAGGTGCGGCTGCTGACCGGGTCCGCGCTCTTCGCGCTGCACGACGAGCCGCGCATCGGGCTGGCGTCGCTGAAGCTGTCCGACGGCCCGACCGGTGTCCGCGGCGCCGAGCTGCGCGGCGGCGTGATCGCCTGCGTGCTGCCGAACGCGACGCTGCTCGCCCAGCACTGGGACTCAGGCCTGGCCCGCGAGGTCGGCGAGGTGCTCGCCGACGAGGCCGCGGCGCAACAGGTGCACGTCGTGCTCGGCCCCACGATCAACCTGCACCGCACGCCGCTCGGCGGCCGGCTGTTCGAGGCCTACAGCGAGGACCCGCTGCTCACCGGCGTGCTCGCCGCCGCGTACGTGCGGGGCCTGCAGGACAAGGGCATCGCGGCGACGCCGAAGCACTACGTGGCCAACGAGTCCGAGACCGAGCGGCGCACGGCCGGCATGGTGCTCGACGAGAAGACGTTGCGCGAGCTGTACCTGCTGCCGTTCGAGATCGTCGTCGAGGACTCCTCGCCGTGGGCGGTCATGGCGGCCTACAACAACGTCAACGGCGTGCCGGCGACCGAGCACACCGAGCTCGTCGAGGGCGTGCTGAAGGGCGAGTGGGGCTTCGACGGCCTGGTCATGTCCGACTGGTTCGCCACGAAGTCCACCGCCGCCAGCGCAAACGGCGGCCTCGACCTGGTCATGCCCGGTCCCGGCGGGCCGTGGGAGGACGAGCTCGTCGCCGCCGTCGAGGCGGGCGAGGTCACCGAAGCGGCCATCGACGACCACCTGCGCCGGTTGCTGCTCCTGGCATCGCGCACCGGCGCGTTCGGCGGTGAACGCACGTGGCCCACCGGCCTTCCCGCGCCGGACAGCGAGATCCGGCGGGAGCAGCTGCGGAGGTTCGCCGCAGGCGGCATGGTGGTGCTGAAGAACTCGGGCGCGCTGCCGCTCGACGCCTCCTCCCGGATGGCGCTGATCGGCCGGCACGCACTCGACACCGTCGCCCAGGGCGGCGGTTCCGCCGGGCTGCGACCGCCGCACGTGATCAGCATCGCCGACGGCCTGGCCTCGCTGCTTGGCCCCGGGGTGTCCGTTGTAGACGGTGTGGAGGTCCGGCTGCGGTACGCCGCGCCCAAGATCCTGACGAACATCCGCGCCACGACCTACGACGCCGCCGGCGAGGTGCTGGCGTCACGCGACATGGAGATCGCGGAGCTCGCGGCGTACGGCGGGTGGGCGCAGGGTGCCGCGTCGATCGAGGTGTCCGGCGAGGTCGTGCTCGACGAACCGACGAGGCTGCTGGTCGGCGTGCGCGGGTTCGGCTCCTGGACGCTCGAGGCCGGCGGCGAGGAGCACTCCCCGCGGCTGGCCTGGGCGGACGGCATCGTCGAGGAGGCGCTGCTCAAGCCGCCGCACTGGACGACCGAGGTCCTGCTCTCCCCCGGTGACCGGATCACCGCCCGCGTCCGCGAGGCCAGCGCGCTGGTCGGCCTCATCGCCCAGCCCGTGCCCCGTCCGCCCGCCGACGCGATCGGCGCCGCGGTGCGGGCGGCCCGCGAGGCCGATGTCGCGGTCGTGGTCGTCGGCCTCACCGACGAGCAGGAGACCGAGGGCTTCGACAAGACCACGCTGGCGTTGCCGGGCGAGCAGGACGCGCTGGTCGCGGCGGTGGCGGCGGCCGCGAAGCGCACGGTCGTCGTGGTGAACGCGGCGACGCCGGTGCTGATGCCGTGGCTCGACCAGGTCGACGCCGTGCTGTGGGCGGGACTTCCCGGTCAGGAGGCCGGTGACGCGGTCGCCGCGGCCCTGCTCGGGCACGTCGAACCGGCCGGGCGGCTCGTCACCACGTTCCCGCGCACCGACGCCGAGGTGTTGCCGCTGGTCCCGGTGGACGGCGAGCTGAAGTACGACGAGGGCACGGCGATCGGTCACCGCGCCGCGGCCGACCCGTTGTTCTGGTTCGGTCACGGCCTCGGCTACACGACCTGGGAGTACGGCACCGCCTCACCGTCCACTGTGGATGGAATGGTCGACCGCGTGTCCGTCGAGGTCACCAACACCGGCGATCGTGCGGGCCGCGAGGTCGTGCAGGTCTACCTGCGACCGGCGGACGAACCGGTCCGGCTGGTCGGCTGGTCGCTCGTGGACGTCGCGGCGGGTGAGACCGCGCGGGTCGACGTGGAGTGCTCGGCTCGCGTGCAGCGGGTGTGGTTCGACGGCTGGCACCCGTTGCGCGGCGGTGAGGTGCTGATCGCCCGCGGGCTGGGCGACGTCCGCGTGACCCTGCCGGCCGGGCAGGGGTGACCCGTGTCGTTCCCACCCCGCTACCGGGCCAGGTCGCGCGTGGACGTCTCCGGTGAGGAGTCCAGGGCGAAGGCGGTGGCCGTCGCGACCGAGCTGTTCGCCCTGACCGGGTACCGGGGAACGTCCGTCGCCGCCGTCGCGGCGAAGACCGGGCTCTCGCAGTCCGGTCTGCTGCACCACTTCCCGAGCAAGGCGGCGCTGCTCGCGGCCGTGCTGGAGGAACGCGACCGGCAGGACGGCGCGTTCCTGGCCGGCGGCACGGCGCCCCCGCTGGGCTGGGCGGCGTTCGACGCGCTGACCGCGCTGGTGGCGCGCAACTCCACGCGGCCGGAGCTGGTCGGGTTGTTCGTGCGGCTCGCGGCCGAGGCGACCGACCCGGCGCACCCCGCCCACGCCTGGGTGCAGCAGCACTACGCGGGCATTCGGACCTGGCTGGGTGAGGCCGTTCGCACGGGCGTCGAGCGCGGCGAGTTCGCGGCGGACGCCCCGGTCGGCTCGATCGTGCGGACGACGGTGGCGGTGATCGACGGGTTGCAGCAGCAGTGGTTGCTGCAACCGGAGGAAGTCGCGATGGCACGCGAGTTCGAGATCTTCGTGTCCACGCTGCGGGCGCGCTGGCGCTGCTCCTGAAGGTCCTGACAGTTCCCTGAGCGCGTCGGCGCCGTGCACAAGGTGGTGGCCCGGATTCAGTCTGGGGGACCCGCCCGGGCCACCGGTCTTGTGAAGGTGGCCGACGTGCGCGGTGACTTTCACACGCCGGCCGGGTTCTTGGGGGAACCGGATCCGGCAACTGTGCCGACCCCCAAATCCCAGGTGTTCTCGGGCCTGGCGGCACAGGTACCGGCTCTGGGTGCAACGGTGCCAGGAGGCGTGCACAGATTTCGCCCAGGGCGTGCACAGACGGTCAGGATGTGCGCGAGGATGGCCGTACCGACCGTTCCCGATCATCGAGGAGATACCAACCTGTGGAGTTCCTGCTGCTCGGCTCGCTGGCGGTACGGCGGGAAGGCGCACTGCTGGAGCTGGGAGGACCGAGACAGCGCGCGGTGCTGACGATGCTGCTGCTGCACGCGAACGAGGCCGTCAGCGTCGCACAGCTGACGGAGGCCGTGTGGGACGTTCCGCCGGTCTCGCCCGAGTCGAACCTCCGCACCTACGTCGCCGGGCTGCGCAAGGTCGTCGGCGACCGGCTGGTCACCAGGCCCGGTCACGGCTACCAGCTCACCGTCGAGCCCGGCGAGCTGGACCTGGACGCGTTCGACGAGCTCGTGCGCGCCGGTGAGCAGGCGTTGGCGGACAACGACACCGAGGCCGCGGCCGAGGCGTTCGCCGGTGCGCTGGCCAAGTGGCACGGCATCCCGACCGCGGAGCTGAACGCGGGACCGTTGCTGCGCGCGGAGTTCACCCGGATCCAGGAACGCAGGCTCACCGCCGTCGAGCGCTACGCCAGAGCGGCGCTGGAGCTCGGCCGGTTCGACGACGTGATCGACCGGCTGCGGCGGGAGTCGGCGTTGCACCCGTTGCGCGAGGAGCTGTGGGCGCAGCTGATGCTGGCGCTCGACCGCTCCGGGCGGCGGGGTGAGGCGCTGGAGGCCTACGCGGCGGCGCGCAAGCACGTGGTGGAGCAGGTCGGCGTCGAGCCGGGCGCGCGGCTGCGCCAGTTGCAGCAGGTGATCCTCGAAAGCCGGGTGCCCTCGCCCGCGGCTTTGAACGCGCACCGCCAGCTGCCGATGGACATCGCCGAGTTCACCGGGCGCGAGGCCGAGCTGCGCAAGCTGTGCGAGCCGGGACCGCAGACCACGGTCGTGATCTCCGCGATCGAGGGCATGGCAGGGGTGGGCAAGACGAAGCTGGCGGTCCGCGCGGCCCACCGGCTCGTTCAGCGTTTCCCGGACGTGCAACTGTGGGCGGACCTGCACGGCTTCGACCCGGACGAGCTGCCTGCCGACCCCGCCGCCGTGCTGGAGAGCTTCCTGCGCCTGCTGGGCGTGCCGGGCGGGCAGATCCCCGAGTCGCTGGAGGCCCGCGCCGCCCTGTACCGGGACCGGCTGGCGGGCAAGCGCGCGTTGGTGCTGCTGGACAACGTCGCCGGCGAGGACCAGGTGCTGCCGCTGCTGCCGGGCAGCGCGACGTGCATGGTGCTGATCACCAGCCGCCGCACGCTGCTGCGCCTCGACGGCGTCCGGTCGGTCTTCCTGGACGTGTTCACGCCCGGCGAGGCCGTGGCGTTGCTGTCGCGGATCGCGGGAGCCGACCGCGTCGACGCCGACCGCGAGGCGGCCCAGCGCGTCGCGGAGCTGTGCGGGCACCTGCCGATCGCCGTGGCGCTGGCCGCGAAACGGCTCGCCCGGCGTCCTCAGTGGACGGTGCTGGACCTCGTGGCCCAGCTGGAACGAGGGGGCGGTCTCGGTGCGCGGGGCGTGTTCGACCTCTCGTACCAGGCGTTGCCGGAGAACCAGAGGCGCCTGTTTCGCCTCCTCGGACTCCACCCCGGCGAGGACGTCACCGCCGACTCCGCCGCCGCACTGGCGGGACTGACCGCGTACGAGGCGGGCGACCTGCTGGAGACGTTGCTCGACGAACACCTGCTGCAGCAGCACACCCCCGGCCGCTACGGCCTGCACGACCTGCTGCGCGCGTACGCCGTCGAGCAGGTCATGGCCGCCGAACCACCACCGGCCAGAGCACTCGCGCGGCGGCGGGTGATGGACTGGTACGTGCACACGTCGTGGCAGAGCGCCCAGCGGCTGAACCCGCAGCGCAAGCTGGAGATCGCCACCGCCGACCCGGCCGTGCACCCGCGCACGTTCGCCGACCGCGACACCGCGCTGCTGTGGTGCGACACCGAACGCGCGAACCTGGTGGCCGCCGTCCGCGACGCCGCCGAGCACGACCTGCCGGAGCACTCCTGGACGCTCGCCCAGTGCCTGTGGGACTTCTTCAACCTCCGCAAGCACTGGGCCGACTGGATGGACACGCACGAGGTGGCCCTGAACGCCGCCCGCGCGGCCGGCAACCACGTGGCCGAGGGCAGGACCCTGATCACCCTGGGCATCGCCCTGCGCGAGGTGCGCCGCCACGACGAGGCCGTCGAGTGCTACGAGAAGGCCCTGGCGATCTTCCGCGCGATCGGCGACCGCTCGCGCGAGGAACCGACCTGGAACAACCTCGGCATCGTCCACATGGTCGAGGGCCGCCCCGACGACGCGCTGGCGTGCTTCGAACAGGCCGCCGCCATCGCCCGCGACCTGGGCAACCTGCACTCGGAGGCGGTGACGCTGAACAACATCGCCCTGCTGCACGCCGACGCGGGCCGGTTCGACGTCGCACTGGCCCGCTACCTGCGCGCGCTGGAGATCCGGCAGGAGATCAAGGACCCGTACAGCGAGGCCATCCTGCTCAACAACATCGGCGAGGTCCACCGCGGCCTGCTCGACTTCCCCGAGGCCGTGTCGTACGTGGAGCGGGCCCTGGAGACGTTCCGGGCGATCGGCGACCTGTACGGGCAGGCCGAGTCGCTCGACAACCTGGGGCTGGCGCTGGACGGGCTCGGGGACCGGCGGGGGGCCGAGAAGTGCTGGCTCGAGTCGGTGACGCTGTTCGAGGAGCTGGGGGAGCCGAAGGCGGACGAGGTGCGGGGGCGGCTCTGAGGCCGGCGGGGCGGGGCTGGGGTCGGCGGAGACTGGGGCGGGCGGGACTTGGCCGGGGCCGGGGCCGAGGCGGGCTGGGGCCTGGGTGGACCGGAGCCGGGCCGGGCGGAGCCGGGCCAGGGCGGAGACGGGCCAGGGCGGAGACGGGCCAGGGCGGAGACGGGCCAGGGCGGAGACGGGCCGGAGCCGGGCAGGCCGAAGCGGGCCGGGGCCTGGGTGGGCTGGGGCCGAGGCGGGCCGGGTCAGGGTGGACCGAGCGCGCGGGGCGAGCCGAGTTGACCGAGCCGAGCGACAGGGGCGGGCGACAAGGGCGGGCTGCGCTGAGCAGGGGCGGGTGGCGCACTCCCTCCTGGCGTGAATCCGCAGCGGGCCGAGTTGACCGGGCCGCCCACCACCGCCGCGCGCCCCACTCCGATCAAGCAAGGCGCGATCCGTGCCGTATCGCGCCTTGCCACCGTGTCCGGACGGCCTCTCCCCCGGCCGGTTCGACACAACTGAATGCGAAGGACACGGCATGAAGGACCTCTCGTTCGACCTCGACGACCTGGAACTCGGCGACCTCGCGGTCACCTCGATGCGCGACTCCGCGGCTCTGCCCGAGTCCGGTGCGTCCGGCGCGGCCTCGTCGTGCTCCTGCGGCAGCTCGTCGTGCAGCAGCTGCGTTCAGCCCCAGCTCCCGTCCGCATGACCGATCGCGTGCAGGGAGAAGCCGCGCCGTACGCACTCGTGCGTCTGGCCGCCCTGCCGCACCCGGACGGCGCCGCGGGTGCGGCGCCGTTCCGGCGGGTGGTGGAGGCGTTGGCGAACAGGGAGAGCGAGCTGCTCGCGCTGGCCGGTCCGCTGAGCGCGCTGCTGCACGACAGCGGCGGGCCCCGGCGGGTGGTGCTGCCGTTGCGCCGTGACGTCCACAACGGACGGACGCCGCGTCCTGCCCTGCGCGCTGCCGCCGAGGAGCTGGTCGAGCGGATTCCGCTGCTCGGCACGTGGTTCCGCGTGCTCGACGAACGACAAGCGCTGCAAGCGGAAGCCGAGGCGCTCTTCCCGCAGGCGCTCGAAGCCGAACGCGAGGTGCTCGCGGACGTCTGCGCGCAGGAGCCGTTGCGGCGGGCCGCCGTGCTGAACGGGCGCGACCTGTGGCAAGGGCTCGCCAGGGCAGGCCGCGACGACCGCCGGGCACGCAAGGCCGAGCCGTCCGTGCTGCGCCACGCCCTGCGCGCGACCGCGAAGACCAGTCCCCTGTCCTGGTACGCGTCGGTCGGCTGGGCCACGTGGTCGCCGGACGCCCCCGCGCCGGACTGGGGCACGCCGGTCGCCGTCACGCGGGTGAACCAGGTGCTGCTGACCCGGCTGGTCGCCGCGCTGGTCACCGACCGCACGCTGCTCTTCGACCACCCGCACCGCCTCGCGCCGGACGTGCACGAGGAGTCGTCGCGGACGCGGTTCCGCCGTGACGTCCCGGCGACGGGGCCGTTGCGCGCGTCCGTCGGCATCGAGGAGACCGTCGAACTGGCGTCGAGCCCGCCGTTGCGGTTCCTCGTCGGCCTCACCGCCGCCAACCCCAAGGGGATCAGCCCGGCCGAGCTCGCCAGCGCCCTCGCGACCCGTCTGCCGGACGGCGAGGGCGACCGCGCCCAGGGGTACGTCGCGTTGCTGCTCGACATCAAGCTGCTGGTCCCGGTGCTGCCGGTCGACCCGCAGGACCCGTTCGCCTGCCTCGCGCTGGCCTCGTGGCTGCGCGACACCGGCCGGGGCGGGATCGCCGACCGGGTGGTCGCGATCCACCGCGCCACGGCGGCGTTCGCCGACCTCGACGCCGCCGAACGTCCCGAAGCACTCGCCGCGCTGTTCGCCGAGTGGGAGTCGCTGGGCACGCTCGTCGGCGCCGACCTGAGCGGCGTGACGCCGCTGAGCGAGGACGTCGTGCTGCCCCAGCCCGTTCGCCTCGGCCGCAGGCACGGGTACGACGGCGTGCGGTCGCTGGCCGCGCTGACGCCGTTGCTGATGCTGTTCGACCGGCACCTGGCGGTCCGGCGGGACTCGCGCGACCGGTTCGTCAAGGAGTTCGGCCGCGGCGGCTCCGCGCGGCTCGCCGCCTGCGCTCCCCTGCTGCACGCGGCGATGTCCGGCGCGCCGACCGGTGGCCTCGGTGCCAGCCGGGCGCAGGTCGCGGACCTGGTGCGGGACGGCGTGATCACCGACGAGGCCGTCGACGCCGCCGCCGACCTGCTGCCGGCGTGGATGAAGACGCGACCGGTCTCGTACTCGTTCTTCGCGCAGCCGGTCGACGACGGACTCGTGGTGAACCACGTCTACGACGGCTTCGGGCGCTTCCCCGGCCGGTTCCTCGACCTGCTGCCGCCCGAGGCCTACGCGACGGTCCGGGCCACTCTGGACGGTGTGTTCCCGCGCGGGTTCGCCGAGTACCGCCCGGTGCAGGGCTTCAACCCGAACCTGCACCCGCTGCTCGGCCGCGCGGAGATCGGCGACGACCCGCGCTGGGCCGACCACACGCCGGACGCGTTCGAGGTGTTCCACGACCAGGAGCAGGACGAGCTGCGGGTGCGGCGCCGCGACTCCGGCGCCGTCGTGGACGTGCTGTACCTCGGCTACCTGATGCCGGTCTCGCTGCCCGACCGGGCCGCCGCCCTGCACGCCGACCTCGCCTGCGGTGCCGCCGACCTCACGCCGTTGCAGCCCGTCACCGACGCTTCCGGCGTGCGGGTCGCGGACCGGCTGCGCTACCAGAACGTGCTGCTGGCCCGCCGTTCGTGGGACTTCGCCTCCCCCGAACTGGCCGGCGTGGCCGACGTGACGGCGTTCCGCGCCCGGCACGGCCTCCCTGCCCAGCTGTTCGCGGGCATGGGCGGCGAGATCACCTCGCGCGAGGACTTCGAGGCCCGCGTGAACGGCCCGAAACCGCAGTACCTCGACCTCACCAACGCCCTGCACCTGCGCGGCCTGCCCCGGCTGCTGTCCCGCTACCCCGGCCGCGTGCGGTTCACCGAGGCGCTGCCGGTGCCGTCGGGCCAGGTGCTCGAGGTGATCGCGGAGACCTACCGGAGGGCCGGATGACCGACGTCGTCTGCACCTACCACGACCCGATCAAGGCGCCACTGCTGCGCGACGGCGTCCTGCCCGCACTGGCCGCGGTGACGGCGTCCTTCCCGGACGTCGCAGGCCACGTCGAACGCCATTGGTTGCACGGCCCGCACGTGAGAGTGCGCCTGTTCGGCCCGTCGGCGGACAACGCGGCGCTGCTGCTGGCGACGTTGCTCCGGTCGTACGTCACCGCCACTCCGTCCACAGTGGAACTGTCCGAGGACGCCCAGCTCGCCCACGCACGGTCCGCCGCGGTCGCCGAGCTGCTGCTGCCGCCGTTCACACCCTTGCACCCCAACAACTCCGTGCGCGTCGAACCCACGTCGGTGGACCGGCTGAGAGAACTGCTCCCCGACGCGCAGATCTCCCTGCGGTTCGCAGGACTCCGGCTCGGCCTGCCCGCACTGCGCGAGTCGCTCGACGTGCCGCGCGCGACGCTGGCGTTGACCGCGATGGCCGTCCACGCCAGCCGCTACCCCGGCGGCCTGCGGTACGGCTACCACTCGTTCCTCTCCCACGTCGAGGACTTCCTGCTGGCCGGCGACCCCACCGGGTCCGTGCGCGCGAAGCTCGACGCCATGTGGGACACGCACTCCGAAGCCGCCTGCGCCCTGGTCTCGGGCGTCGCGCTCGGTCACCCCACGTCGCGCCTCGAAGCCGCCTGGCAGACCTGGACCATCTCCCTGCGCCTCGCCTCCGAGGCCTCCTACGACGCCGGCGAGCTCGACGAGGTCAACCCACGGCACGGGGAACGCGCGTGGGAGATCGGCGACCCCGACACCGTCCGCCGCTACAACTACGGCGAGCGCACGACGTTCAGCGAGTACCACACGGCCCTGTGGAACGCCGACCTCACCGACCCCGCGATCAAGCGCAACATGACCGTCTACCGCCTGGGCACCAACGTCCTCTACCAACTGCTGGCCATCTGCGACGTGACGCCGATGGAGCGCTATGCCGCCGCGCACCTGCTGAGCCGCGCCGCTCAGCAGGTGTGCGGCACCACCTGGCAGGAGCAGTTCGCCGCGTTGCCGAAGGCCGGGTGAGGCCCGTGCTGGTGCGGTTGCGCCCGGTCGTGCGCGCCACCCGGACCGCCGACGGCCTGCACCTGCGCGGCTGGACGTCGTCCTGCACGATCACGGGCGGTGCGGGCCTGTGGAAGGTCTGGCAACGTCTGGCCCCGCAGCTCTCCGCCGGGCTCCACCCGGACGCGCTGGCGGTCCCCGACGACACGGCTCCGGCGGTGCGGGCGGCGGTCGAGCTGCTCCTGGACCAGTTGCGGGAGCACGACATGCTGGTCTCGCTGTCGGAACCGTGGGGTGCCGACGGTCCCGGGCCGGACGTCGCGGCCTGGCTCGAGTCGGTGGCGCCGGACCCGGTCGAGGCGTGGCGACGACTGCGCGCCGGGGTGACGACGGTGACCGGGAGCGGACCGCTGGCGGAAGCGATCGTGCGTTCGGCGGTCGTGGCGGGACTGCTCGTCAGGGCGAACGTCACCAGCGCCGACGAGGTCCGGGTGCAGGCCGGGGACTTCACCGTCCAGGCGGGCTGTGGAACCGAGGTGGGTTATGTCCTCCCCACCACGGAGACGTCACTTTCGTTCGACACTGAAGTCACCAGCCGCATCGTCGCCAGACTGGGACTGATCGGCGAACCGGGCGAGGTGATCGCCGCCCTGGTCGGCGCGGCCGCGGTGCACCGCCTGACCTGCGCCCTCATCGGCCTGGACGACTCGGACCTGGTTCTGGTCGCCCGCACCGATCCCCTTAGATCGACCTACCACCCGTTGCTCACCGGCACGCCCCTCGACGACCCGAGGAAAGCCTTCGACGCCCTCACCGACGAAGAGCTCGGCCCGGTCGACACCCCGCGGCTCGGCGCACTCCCGCAGACCCCGGTCAGCCTCGCGCTGTCGGGCGACACCCTCGGCATCGGCACCACCGCCGACGCCGCCCGGCTCGACGCGGCCCTGCACGCCCTCAAGTGCGAAGGTGTGATCGGCGTCGACGACCACCACGCCCGCGGCGCCGCCCTCCGGCTCGCCGCCCGCCACCTCGGCGGAGAGCCCGCCGACCCCGACGAGTGGACCACCGACCGCACCGCCCGCCGGTGGTGGAAGGCGCTCACCCGGCGCTTCCGGCAGCCGGCCGTGGTCGACGTCCGCAAGCTCGCACCGGACGCCTACCGGGCCGAAGTCCGCCAGGGACAACGGGTCCTGGCCTGGTCGGTCGAGGCGACGGCTGCCGATGCGGTGGCGTTCGCCGCGCTCGCCGCCACGGGTCACGCCCAGGCGGGCCGCGAGGGCACGGCGCACGTCGCCGGCCCCGAGGACGAGAAGCTCCACCGCGCCCTGGAAGGACTGCCCGGGATCCGGATCACCCCGCTCGCGCTCGACCCCGAGCTCACCGCCGCCGGACTCGTCGCGTACACAGTGGACGGTCGATGACCACGACCGACGGTTCCCTCGTCCTCATCGGGCCGACCGACGAGGCGTGCGCCGAGCACGCGGAACGAGCACGGCTGGCGGTGAACGGCGCCCCACCCCAGGCCGTCGTCGGCGGCCTGATCGCGCCGGCGTTCACGCCACTGACAGACCTCCTGCAGCCAGAGCCGCACACCGTGATCGCCATCCGCACCGACCTGGGGCTCGTCTCCACCCACGAGCTCACCTGCTGCGCACCCGCCGCAGCACCACCGGACACGACGATCGAGCCGAACGCCCTGCGGTCGGCCAACGACCTCGCGACGCTCGGCACCCTGCGGTCGTTCGTGGACCACCGCTACGGCCCGGTCAGCGGGCTCTTCCGCACGGGCCACCTGCCGCTCGCGACGGTCACCGCCGAGCTGGACCACCACCTCGCCGGGTACGGCCGCACGAGCACCTTCGACCAGGCCGAACGAGTGGCGATCTTCGAGGCGATCGAGCGCCGCAACGGCCTGCGCCCACGTCGTGCGGGCGTCGAAGCGTCCTGCACCGAACTCGGCGACCGAGCGCTGGACCCACGCCGCCTGGGACTGTGCGACTTCGAGCAACGCTACACCCCGGATCTCCGCTTCCGCTGGACGGAGGCGTGGTCCTACAGCGCTGGAAAACCGGTCCTGATTCCCGAGCAGGTGGCGTACTACGGCGCGGAAACCCTGCCGGAGCAACGGTTCCTGTACGAGACGTCCAATGGCTGCGGCCTGGGCAACAGCCTGACCGAGGCCGTCCTGCACGGCCTGTTCGAGGTCGCCGAACGCGACGCGTTCCTCCTGGCCTGGTACTCCGGTTCGCCGTTGAAGCGCATCAAGATCCCGGACGACCCGCTGCTGCACCACCTCACCGACCGGCTCGAGGAACGCGGCTACGAGCTGCTGTTCCTCGACGCCACCACCGATCTCGGCATCCCGGCCGTGATCAGCCTGGCGAGGACGGACGACGACCTGCCCAGGGCGTTCTTCGCCGCGGGAGCGAGCCCGGACCCGCTCCAGGCACTGCGGTCGGCCGCCGTCGAGGTGGCCGTGGACGTGGAGTCGTTCGCCGACCGGGTCCGCGCGCACCCCGCCGACCACAGCGAGGACCGTCTCCGCCGTCTCCTCGACGACCCGGCCCTGGTCAGAACCATGAACGACCACGTCGCGGTCAACACGCTCCCGGAAGCCGCCGCACGCCACGCCTTCCTGGTGGGCGACGAGACCACCGAACTCGCCGACGAGCGCGACCACACCAGCCTCGAAGAACTCCTGGACCGCTACGCCGGCGAGCTGGAGATCATCGCCGTCGACCAGACCGACCCGGTGACGGCGAACCGGCTGGGGCTGTACTCGGCGAAGGTCCTCGTGCCGGGAACGTTGCCCATGACGTTCGGCCACCTCCAGCGCCGCACGCACGGCCTGCCCCGGCTGGCCGAGCTGCGCAACCCGCACCCCCACCCGTTCCCCTGACCTCGTTGGAGCAGCTGTGACCTGGACCGGCCTGCACTGCAGGGTCAACTGGAAACGAGGCGACGTAGACACGTTCGTCGCCGACGCCCTCGCTCCCGCCATGGCCGGGCACGAGTGGTTCTTCCTGCGCTACTGGGAGTCCGGCCCGCACCTGCGCGTCCGGATCAAGGGCGACCCGAGAGACCTGCGGGCCGAGCTGACGAAGCTCATCGCCGCCCAGGACTTCGCCACCACCGACGACGAACCGGGCTGGCTCCCGCACGGCGACGTCCGCGAGGTCGAGTACGTCCCGGAGACCGCGCGCTACGGCGGCCCCGAAGCACTTCCCGTCGCCGAGGAACTCTTCTGCCGCAGCACGGAGGTGGCCGTCGCCGTCCTCCAGGCAGCCCGCACGGACAGCGCCCGCCTGTCCGCCGCCCTCCAGCTCACGATGGCCACCGCCACCGCGCTCGACCTGGACCTGCCCCAGGCCGCGTCCTGGCTGCGCACCCTCGGCACGGGCTGGCGCACCGTCAGCGAGTGGGCACCCGCGCCCACCATCGGCTCGCACATCGCGGCCCACCAGCTCCTCTCCCAGCGCGGCCAGGACCTGGCCGACCGGTGGCACCGCGAGCCCACCGGCGCCACCGCCCACTGGGTGGACGAGATCCGCGCGGCGCGGGAGAAGCTCGGGACCTGGCTCCCCCACGTCTGGGCCTCGCAGCTGCACATGCTCCTCAACCGGCTGGGCATCAGCCCCAACGAGGAACGCATGATCTGCTGGACCACCGCGGCCGCCGCCCTGTCCCCCACCGGCCTGACCGGCTTCCACGACGACGGCGCCACCGCCCCCGACCGCCGCTACCTGGAGGCGAGCAAGTTCCTGCCGGGCTTCACCGAACAGCTGCCGCGCAAGCCGCTGCCGGTGGCGCAGGTCGCGCCCTGGCTGCCGGCGACACCGTTGCAGTCCACAGTGGACGAGATGCTCGCCGCGGCCTTCCGCGCCCGCCGCACCAGCCGGGAACTGTCGGGCACGCTCACCGCGACCCAGCTCGGCACCCTGCTGTGGACCGCGATGTCCCCCACCGACGGCAGAAGGCCGTACCCGAGCGCCGGCGCCCGCTACTGCGCTCGTATCCGGCTGATCGCGTTGGACGTCAACGGACTCGCGCCGGGCCGGTACGAGGTGGACGAGACGAACCAGACCCTGGTCCGCCTCGGCGACGCCCCGTCGGTCGAGGACCTCGAAGCCACGTCGATGTGGTTCGGCGCGGGCACGACCGAGCTGGCCGAGACCCCCGCCGTGCTCGCGCTCTACGTCCGGCTGGGCATGCTGCGCGAGACCTACGGCCTGCGCGCCCTGCGGTTCGCGTTCACCGAGGCCGGTCACCTCGCCCAGAACCTCACGGTGACCGCCGCCCACCACCGCGTCCGCACCGGGCTGGTCGGCGGGTTCTACGACGACCTCGCCCACGACG
This sequence comes from Lentzea sp. NPDC059081, assembly GCF_042738015.1. Taxonomy (NCBI): domain Bacteria; kingdom Bacillati; phylum Actinomycetota; class Actinomycetes; order Pseudonocardiales; family Pseudonocardiaceae; genus Lentzea; species Lentzea sp. NPDC059081. The sequence goes on along the minus strand of NZ_JBHYGW010000002.1, from coordinate 495,696 downwards.
TCATCGGGCTCGACGGCGTGGACGACGCGCTCGTCTACTTCCTGCCGCTCGCCTCAGATCGCCACTGAGTCCAGCAGCACGTCCACCGTCGGCTCGATCGCCGCCGCGGCGCGCGCGTCGCGGAACCGGCGCTCGATCCCCAGGTCACGGCGGAAAGCCGCGTCCCCGCACACCTTCATCGCCAGGTCCGTCACCGCGACCGCCGCCTCGGTGGCGGTGACCGCCAGCAGCCGCACGCGGTCGAGCGACCGTTCCGGGTGCCACGTCACCGCCGAGAGCGTGTCGTCGTACAGCACCCGCACGGAGTCGGTCCGCAACCGCATCCGCGCCAGATCGGCCCGTGTGCGCGGATCGCCGCCGCCGAGATGTCCCAGCGCCGCCGCCAGTGCGCCCTCCATCAACCCCAGCGACACGGCGGCGCCCAGCACCAGGAACCACGGCAACGCGAGCTCCTCCGACCACAGCCGGTTCGACGCCGGCACCCGCACCGGGTCGGCCTCCACGCAGGTGGCGACGGTGCCGCGCAGGCCCATCCCGGCGTGGTCGGCGGGCACCAGCAGGCCCGGCGCCTGGGCCGGGACCAGCCACAGCTCGGCGCCGCACGACCAGACGTAGCTGTCCGCCTCGCCCGCCGCGATCACCCAGCTCTTGCGCCCCCGCACCTGCACGACGTCGCCGTGCGTGGACACCTCGCCGCCGGAACCGAAGGCCGCCAACGTGGCCAGGTGCCGCCCGGCCGCGATCTCCGCGCGCACCCGGTGCGGACCCGAGCGGTCCAGCACGGCGGCGGCCGAGTAGTGCGAGCGGAGCACCGAAGCCGTTGCGCCGCAGACACGGGCGACGTGCTCGACCACGCGGCCCGCCGACCGCAGGTCCTGGCCTCCGCCGCCGACCGTGCGCGAGATCGTCATGCCCAGCAGGCCCCGCGCGCCCAGTGCGTTCAGTGCGGCGCGGGGAAACCTGGCCTGCTGGTCGACGTCCGCGGCGGAGGGTGCCACCACGGTCTGGATGATGCGGAGCAGGTCCGCCCGGTACGTCACGTGGGCGGGTAGAGCGAGTAGGACGGGAAGTTGCCGTACGGCCGTTCGTCGGGCGGCCCTTCGGTCACGGCGTGCACCAGCAACGAGCCACCGACGAACGCACCGCGCCACGAAGCCCCACGTCCGCCGAAGACCTCGTCCCGGTCACCTCGCGACCGCGGCTTGTTGATGCCGACCTTGAACGCCTGGACGTCCGCGCTCAACCGCCGCGCGGTCGCCTCGTCGTCGCAGGCCAGCGAAGCGACGAGAGCGCCGTTGGAGGCGTTCATCGCCGCCAGCAGCTCGGCCTCGGTGTCCACCAGCACGATCGTGTCGACCGGCCCGAACGGTTCCGCGTGGTGCAGCACGGACGACCGCGGCGGGTCGAGGATCGCGACGGGCGCCAGGTAGGCGGCGGTCTGCTGGCCCGGCAGGAACCGGCCGGAGCCGAGCGTTCCCCGGTACAGCGGCACCCCACCGGCCCGGACGGCCTCGTCCACGACGTCGCCCAGTTCTTTGGCCTTCGCGTCGTTGATCAACGGCCCGAAGTCCAGCGACGGCAGCTCGTCGTCCGCAGAAGCGACGGCCAGCGGGTGCCCGAACGTCACCTCGCGCACCGCCGGCAAGTACACCGAGAGGAACTTGTCGAACAGCGACCGCTGCACGACATAACGCGGATAGGCGGTGCAGCGCTGCTTGCCGTAGTCGAACGCCTTGCGGATCTGGGTGCCGAGCACGTCCCACGAGTCGGTCTCCCAGACACCCCAGCAGTTCAGGCCCTCCTGCTCCAGGACATGCCGCCGCTGCGAGTCGACCAGCCGCGCCGCGATCGCGCTGCCGACGTCCCGGCCGCCCACGAAGGACACGCAGCCCAGGAACGACGACCCCACCAGCACCGGGGCGAGCTCGGCCCCGCTGCCCGACACGAGCGTCAACGGCAGCCCCGACCGCACGGCCAGCGCCGTCGCCAGGGTCAGGCAGCTGACGCCGCCGTCGGTCGGCGCCTTGGCGATCACGGCGTTGCCCGCCAGCGCCTGCACCAGCATCGCGTGCATCAGCACGCTCATCGGGTAGTTCCACGACGCGATGTTGCTCACCGGGCCGGTCAGCGGCGTCCGCCCGGCCAGCATCGCGTCGATCTCCTCGACGTACCAGCGCACGCCCTCGATGCAGCGGTCGACGTCGGCCGTCGCGAGCCGCCACGGCTTGCCGATCTCCCACACCAGCAGCAACGACAGCAGGTCGCGGTGCTCGGTCAACGCGTCCAGTGCATCGGACACACGCCGCTTGCGTTCCGCGAGAGGCACTTCCCGCCATCGCATGTGCTGCTCGACGGAGGCGACGACCGCGCGGCCCGCGACGTCGAAGTCGAGGAACGGCGGGCCCGCGATCGTGGAGCCGTCGACCGGGGTGGTGGCGGGCATGGGTTCACCGGCGCGGCTCCACTCACCACCGAGGTAGTTGAGCAGCCGGTCTTCGTGGAACGCTTCCGGTGCGGCGGAGACGCACTGCGAGTACACGTCGTCCCAGGACGCCCCGGGCTTGAGGATCAATGACATCTCACGCGCCCTCCGAAGTCAGCGGTTCTGCACGTGCTGCCAGCCGAACCGGCCCTTGATGCACAGGTTTCCGTGCGTGACGGTGCTGTCGTGCGGTGAGGTGACCTTGACGATCTCGTTGTCCTGCACATGCAGCGTGAGGTTGCAGCCGACACCGCAGAACGTGCAGATGGTCGTGGTCTGCGTCTGGGCTTCCTCGTCCCAGGTGCCGTCCTCGCGCTTGTCGTGCTCGCGTTTGAAGCTCAGCGCCCCGGTCGGGCAGACCTCGATGCAGTTGCCGCAGTAGACGCAAGCGCTTTCGGGCAGCGGGGCCGAGAACTCGGTGGAGATCCGCGAGTCGAACCCGCGCCCCGCCACCGAGATGGCGAAGCTGTTCTGCCACTGGTCGCCGCACGCGTCCACGCACTTGTAGCACAGGATGCACTTGCCGTAGTCGCGGACGTACAACGGGTTGTCCACAATGGTCGGCTGCAGTGTGGTCTCGGCGTCGGGACCGAACCGGGAGGCGTCGGCACCGCACGCCGACATCCACTCGTCCACGTGCGGTGTGGTGGAGAGGTCCGTGGCGGACCCGAGGAGTTCGAGCACGAGCTTGCGGCTGTGCCTCGTGCGTTCGGAGTCGGTGTGCACGACCATGCCCGCCTCGGCCTTGCGGGAGCACGACGGCACGAGTGTCCGCGAGCCCTCGACCTCGACCATGCAGACGCGGCAAGCGTTTGCGGGCTTCAGGGTGTCGCCGTAGCAGAGGGTGGGGATCGACTTCCCCGCCGCCGTGCACGCGTCCAGGATCGTCGCACCTTCCGGCACGCGCACGCTTTCGCCGTCCAGCGTCAGCTCGACGAGCCGCTTCGGCAGTCCTATCTCGACGATCGTCATGATGCTGCCTCCCTGGCGTACCCCAGCCTGTCGAGCGCTGACTCGATGGCGTTCCAGGCCGTCTGCCCGAGACCGCAGATCGACGAGTCGCGCATGACCTGCCCGACTTCCCGCAGCAGCTGGAGATCGGCGGCCGACGTGCTCAGCGGGCGCTTGCCCACCAACCGGTGCAGCGCTTCCTCCTGTCGCACGGTCCCGATCCGGCACGGCACGCACTGCCCGCACGACTCGTCGCGGAAGAAGGCGGCGATGCGCAGCAGGAAGCTGCCGAGGTCGGCCGTGTCGTCGAGCACCAGCACGACACCGGAGCCGAGCGTGGTGCCCGCGGCCCGCGCGTCCTCCAGGGTGAGCGGCAGGTCGAGCTCGTCCGGGCGGACGAACCCGCCTGCCGCCCCGCCGAGCAGTACCGCTCGCAGCTCCCGGCCTGGCGGCACGCCACCCGCCAGGTCGAGGAGTTCCCCGAGCGTGGTGCCGAACGGCACCTCGTACACGCCCGGACGACTCACGTTGCCCGACAGGCAGAAGAGCTTCGGCCCCGTCGAGCCCTCGGTGCCGAGGCTCTGGTAGGCCTCGCACCCCTCCGTGAGGATCACCGGCACGTTGACCAGCGTCTCCACGTTGTTGACGACGGTCGGTTTGCCGAAGAGCCCCTGCTCCACCGGGAAGGGCGGCTTCGACCGCGGCTCGCCGCGGAAGCCCTCGATGGAGTTGAAGATCGCCGTCTCCTCGCCGCAGATGTACGCGCCGGCGCCGCGGCGGATCTCGATGTCGAACGAGAACCCCTCGACGCCCATGATGTTCTCGCCGAGGAAGTTCCGCTCGCGTGCCTTCGCGATCGCGTTGCGCAGCAGGTGCAACGCCCGCGGGTACTCGCCGCGCAGGTACAGGTAGCCGCGCGAGCAGCCGGCCGCGAACGCCGCGATGGTCATCGACTCGACCACCGCGAACGGGTCGCCCTCCATCAGCAGCCGGTCCTTGAACGTGCCCGGCTCGCTCTCGTCCGCGTTGCACACCAGGTAATGCGGGCGCACGGGCTGGCGTGCCGTCGCGTCCCACTTGCGCCCCGTGGGGAACGCCGCGCCGCCGCGGCCCATCAGCTTGGCATCGGAGACCTCGCGGATCACCCCGGCCGGTCCGAGCGCGAGGGCCGTGCGCAACGCCCGGTAGCCGCCCGTCGCCCGGTAGTCGTCGAGCGACTCCGGGTCGACGACGCCGACCCGCTTGAGCAGCCGCAGGCCGGGGTCACCGGCCTGCGGCACCTCCGCGCGGGCACCACCGGCGTGGGAGGGACCGGCAGCCGCCACCGCGATCACCTCACCGGCGTGGGCAGGCGCCAGGAGCTGTTCCGTCGCCACCTCTCCCGCCTCGAACGCCAGTGCCGCGGGAGCCTCCTCGCACACCCCGAGACAGGGGCTGCGCAGCCAGCCGCTCCGCGCGCCCGCGGGACCGAGCTCGTCGGTCAGCCTGTCGCACAACGCGTTCGCGCCGTTGACCTGGCAGGCGAGGTCGACGCAGACGTGCACGACCCTCGCCGGCCGTTCGGTCAGCGAGAACAACGAGTAGAAGCTCGCCACGCCGTACGCCTCGGCCGGCGGCACGTGCAGGACGCGGCAGAGGTGGTTCAGCGCGCCCTGGCTGATCCAGCCGACCCGGTCGTTCACGGCGTGCAGGGCGGGCAGCAGCTGGTCCCGGCCCAGACCGGCGAACAGGTCGACGACGACGCGTTCGGCAACCGATGGCTCGATGTCGAGCAGCTTGAGGTCCACTCAGCCCACCTTCACCGGAAGCTTGTCGACGCGGACGGCCGCGGCCTTGTACTCGGCGGTGCCCGCGATCGGGCAGGTCGCCTCGATGGTGAGCACGTTGACGTCGATCTCGTCCGGGAAGTGGAAGGTCATGAACACCAACCCCGGGGTGAGCCCGTCGTCGATCCGCACCGGTGCCTGGATCTGCCCGCGCCGGGACGTGATCTGCACTTCCTCGCCCGCGACGACCCCGAGCGCCGCCGCGTCCTGCGGGCACAGGTCGAGCGTCTCGCCGACGCGCAGCGGCGACTCGAACCCGTGGGACTGCACGCCGGTGTTGTAGGAGTCGAGCCTGCGGCCGGTGGTGAGGCGGAAGGGGAACTCACTCGTCAGCTCGTCGACGGGCGGGCTGTGCGGCACCGGCGAGAACGACGCGGGCATGCCGCGCTTCACCGGGTCGTCCTCCCACAACCGGCCGTGCAGGAAGCTCGGTTCGAGCGAGTCCTCGCTGGGGCACGGCCACTGGATGCCGCCCAGTTCCTCGAGCCGCTGGTAGGTCATGCCGGTGTGGATGGGCGACAGGCTGCGCAGCTCGTCCCAGACGTCCTGGCCGGTCTTGTGCTCCCAGTTCGCACCGAGCCTTTGAGCGATCTCACCCATGATCTCGATGTCGTCGCGGGCGCCTTCCGGTGGGGTGAGGGCTTTCCTGACCCGTTGCACCCGGCGCTCGCTGTTCGTGAACGTGCCGTCCGTCTCGCACCACGCGGCGGCCGCGGGCAGCACCACGTGCGCGAGCTGCGCGGTCTTGGTGAGGAAGATGTCCTGCACCACGACGTGGTCCAAGTTGGACAGTCGCTTGATCGTGTGCTCGCAGTCGGCCTCGGACTGCACGGGGTTCTCGCCGATGATGTACACGGTGGTCATGTCGCCGCGTTCCATCGCCTCGAGCATCTGCGTGAGGTTCCAGCCCTTGGCTGCCTTGAAGTTCGAGCCCCACGCGTCGTTGAACTTCTTGGCCACCTCGGGGTTCGTGATGTCCTGGAACCCCGGCAGCCGGTCCGGGATGGCGCCCATGTCGCCGCCGCCCTGGACGTTGTTCTGGCCGCGCAACGGGTTGAGCCCCGCCCCGTACCGCCCGACCTGCCCGGTCAGCAGCGCCAGGTTGATGAGGCTCAGCACGTTGTTCGTGCCGTTGTGGTGCTCGGTGATGCCGAGCGTCCAGCTGAGCTGACCGCGGTCCGCCTTGGCGTAGGCGTGCGCCAGCTCGCGGATCAGCTCCGCCGGCACCCCGGTCTCCAGCTCCGCGACCGGCAGCGTCCACGGCTCGACGGCCTTGGCGAACTCCCGGTAGCCCTCGGTCGCGCGGTCGATGAACGACTGGTTCACCAGCCCGGACACGATGATCTCGCGCGCGATGGCGTGCGCGAGCGGGATGTCCGTGCCGACGTTGAGCCGCAACCACCTGTCCGCCCACTTGCCGGTGCTGGTGAGCCGCGGGTCGACGACGTAGAGCTTCGCGCCCTTGTTGACCGCCTTCAGCACGTGCTGGAAGAAGATCGGGTGGGCCTCCCGCGCGTTCGAGCCCCACAGGACGATCAGGTCGGCGTCCTCGATCTCCTGGTAGGAGGAGGTCCCGCCGCCACTGCCGAACACCTTGGCCAGCCCGGCGACGCTCGGCGCGTGACACGTGCGGTTGCACGAGTCGACGTTGTTCGTGCCGATCACCGCCCTGGTGAACTTCTGGGCCATGTAGTTCATCTCGTTGGTGGCCCGCGCGCAGGAGAACATGCCGAACGCGTCCGGTCCCCCGGCGGCCACGTTCCTGCGGAAGCCCTCTGCTGCCTTGTCCAGCGCCTCGTCCCAGGTGGCCGGACGCAGGACGCCGGCGTCGCGCACCAACGGCCGGGTCAGTCGCACGTAGGGCTCGGTCTTCTTCCGCCTGCTCATGACGCACCTCCTGCCTACATACTGTATGCAATCTTCTGTACGCGCTAGCCCCTGTCGCAGTTTCGGGTGAGTCACCGCCGGCGCGGCAGAAGTGGTTCCAGGATCCGTACGCGACCGCTCCCGTGTCCAAGTGACGTCACCTATCAGGCCATAGACGGCGTCTATCGAATCGGGCCCGCCGGACGCATCGGCCACGAAATCGTTGCCAGCCGGAATTTTCCAGCGCCTCCGCAGGCCAGGCACCTGTGCGGCGATCGGTGCCTCCGGGTGGTGAAACGTTGCGCGAGCGAACTCCGATCGCCTCTCTGTTCGACCGGAGATGACGACGAGAGCAGGCCATGACCGGACCAGATGGCACGCAGTTCGGCAACCACGCACGGGTGCGGGGTTCCGGAACTGCCTTTCAGGCGGCCGACATCCATGGAAACGCCTCCATGGGCAACACCGACAACTCGCGGTCCACGAAGATCAGCACGGGTGGAATCGGCGTGGTCGTGGGCATCGCACTGGCCATGATCGTCGGCATCACGGTGTGGAACGCCGTGCCGCGCGGTTCGGCGGGCGAGTCACCGGCGGCGCCTCAGAGCGATGTGGCGACCCCGTCCGCCCGGACGAGTTCCCAGGTGAGCGGTTCGCCGACCAGGGAGGTCCGGCTGGTCCGCGGCACTGGCATCGACCTCGACGCCGCCGACACCGAGGCCGAGGTCTCCGAGGGCGCCAACGGCAACCTGGATCTGCACTTCACCGAGTTCTCCGTTTACGCCAACGGAGGAGGCTTCGCCGCTGACCAAGGTCACGAGCAACTGGCTGAGCAGCGGTGCACGGAAGCCATTCGCACCAGGAAGAACACCGCCGACTCGGTTTTCCCGGCCACGCCTGGATCCCAGTACTGCTTCGTCACCTCGGGCGGCCAGTACGGCTGGTTCCGCCTCAAGAGCTCGAACGTGGGCTCGCAAAGCCCGAGCGCCGCGATCGTCCTCGCCGTCCGGGTGTGGCCGAAGGCCTAGCCGTTGATCGAGTCCTCGATCGACCGCAGCGCCGCTTGCAGCACAGCGTCACGATGCACCCCGGAAGGCAGCGCCCGCGCGACGGACACCGCCCCGATGAGCGCCGCCACGAGCGCCCACCCGCGCCGCCGACGCTCCTCCTCGTCGCCGGGCATGGCGGGCACCACCAGGGCGACCATCCGGGAGATCTGCAGCTGGTAGGCGGCGCGCACCGACTCGCCGGCCCTGCTCACGTCCACAGTGAGGGCCGCCAGCACGCACCCGTCGGCGACGCCCTCGCAGTGCTCCTCGCTGAGGTAGCTGCGCACGAGCGCGATGAGCCTGCCGCGCCGTTCGCCGACGTCGTCGACCTTCAACGCCTCGAACTCGGGGCTGACGTAGCTGCGGATCACCTGCTCCAGGAAGCCCTCCTTGCTCCCGAAGTGGGAGTAGATCGCGCCGGAGGTGACCTCGGCGGCCGAAGCGAGGCCGTCCACGCCGACGCCGTGGAAGCCCTTCTCCTTCAACGTGCGCGACGCCGCGGCCAGGATCGCCGCCCTGGCCTGCACCTTGTGGTCCTTCGCGTAGCGCACGCCCACCCCTCCTTGACTTCCTCCGGGGTCATGATCTTAGGATAGCGCCCGTTACATAACGATCGTTATTCCATGAGTGAGGCATCCATGTCAGCAACCACAGCCGTCACGCGCACCGTCGACGTCGGCGGCACCCCGTTCGCCTACCGCGAGATCGGTGTCGCCCAAGGGGTTCCGCTCGTGTTCCTGCACCACTTCACCGCCGTGGTGGACGACTGGGACCCCGCGGTCGTGGACGGACTGGCCGCGCAGCGCCGGGTGGTGCTGGTGGACCTGCGGGGCGTGGGCGGGTCGGGTGGCACGACGCCGGACAGCGTCGAGGAGATGGCGGCCGACGTCGCCGCGTTCGTGCGCGCGATGGGGTTCGAGCGGGTCGACCTGCTCGGGCTGTCGCTCGGCGGGATGGTCGCGCAGGTGGTCGCCCAGCGGGAGCCCGTTCTCGTGCGCCGGGTGGTCCTCGTCGGGACGTCCCCGGCCGGTGACGCGGGACCGGCGAACGCGCTGGCGTTGCTGCACCAGGCGCTCGAGTGGTCGGCGGCCGAGGGCAAGCACCCCAAGCACCTGCTCTTCTTCCCGCAGAGCCCGGCCGGTCAGGACGCGGCGGACGCGTTCGCCGCACGGCTGGGCGAACGGGTGAACGACCGGGTTCCGGCCGCCACGAACGAGACGGTCGGTGCCCAGGCCGCCGCGCTGGCGAAGTGGGAGCAGGGCTCACCCGCCGGGCTCGCCGAGGTGCGCCAGCCGGTGCTCGTCGTCAACGGGGACAACGACTTCATGCTGCCGACGCTCAGCTCGTTCACCCTCGCGCAGCGGCTCCCCGACGCCCGGCTGAGCATCTACCCCGGCGCCGGGCACGCCGCGCTCTTCCAGCACCCCGAGCTGTTCGTCCGGCAGGCGCTGGAGTTCCTCGGCTGACGAGTCGCAACGGGGAGGGCCGCCGGCTCTCCCCGGTCAGCTCCGGACGGCGTACGAGTGCGCCCCCGCACCGGCGAGCTTGCCGTCGTCGACGATCAGGTACTCGTCGCGGATCGGCGTGCCGGCGAAGAACGACTCCAGGATCTCCCTGGTGCCGGCTGCGTAGCGGGCCTGCGCCGACAGCGAGCTGCCCGAGATGTGCGGCGTCATGCCGTGGTGCGGCATCGCGCGCCACGGGTGGTCGGCCGGCGCGGGCTGCGGGAACCACACGTCCCCGGCGTACCCGGCCAGGCGGCCGCTCCGCAGCGCGCGCACCACCGCGTCCCGGTCGGCGATCCGGGCGCGGGCGGTGTTGACCAGGTACGCGCCGCGCTTCATGGACCCGATCAGCTCGTCGTCGAACAGGCCCTCGGTCTCGGGGTGCAGCGGCGCGTTGATCGTCACGACGTCGCAGTGCGGCACCATGTCCGCGGCCGACGCGTGGAACGTCAGCCCCAGCTCCTCCTCCACCTCCCGGGGCAGCCGGTGCCGGTCGGTGTAGTGCAGGTGCACGTCGAACGGCTTCAGGCGCCTGAGGACCGCCAGGCCGATGCGGCCGGCCGCGACCGTGCCGACGTGCATGCCCTCGACGTCGTAGGAACGAGCCACGGCGTCGGCGATGTTCCAGCCGCCGTCGAGCACGATCCGGTGCGCCGGCACGAAGTCGCGGACCAGGGCGAGGATCGACATCACCACGTGCTCGGCGACGCTGATGCTGTTGCAGCAGGTCACCTCGGCGACCGTGACGCCGTGCGCGATGGCGGCGTCCAGGTCGACGTGGTCCGACCCGATGCCGGCGGTCAGGGCGAGCTTGAGCCTCGGCGCGCGGGCCAGGCGTCCGGCGGTGAGGTAGGCGGGCCAGAAGGGTTGGGAGATCACGACGTCCGCGTCGGCCAGCTCGCGGTCGAACACCGAGTCGTCGCCGTCCTTGTCCGAGGTGACGACCAGCTCGTGGCCCAGTCCTTCGAGGAACGGGCGCAGGCCGAGCTCACCGGACACGCTGCCGAGCAGGTGGCCGGGCGTGAAGTCCACCGCGGACGGCGTGGGCAGCGTCTGGCCGCCGGGGTAGCCGGACAGCGCGGGCAGGTCGTCACGGGCGTAGGAGTGCGGGTAGCCGCTCACCGGGTCGTCATAGAGGACGCAGAGAATCTTCATGCCTCCAGCATCGGAGCCGGAAGCCCTTGCCGTCCAAGCGAAACTGCCTATCCCGTCATAGGTCGCGCCTATCGAGGTGCTTGTGCAGCAACCGGTCCAGCTCTCCGCGCACGTCCAGGCCGCGGGTCAGGCCCAGCATCGCGCGTGCCAGCATCGAGACCTGCTCCCCCGCCACCAGCCCGATCTGCGGCACCCGCCGGGGGTCCTCGATCCGCACGACGCGCATCCCCTCCGGCGCGCCGAACATCTGCAGCCACGCATGGGCGATCACGCTCGACCACTTCCTGGTCGCCACGTGCGCCCACAGCGTGGCCACGGTGTCGGCCTCGATCACCGGCACCGGCTGCACCCCGGCGTCGGCGAAGACGCCGTCGAGGATCCGGCGGTTGCGCATCTTCGAGGTCAGCAGGCACAACGGCAGCGCCGCCACGTCCGCCCACCGCGCGACCGGCCGGGAGGCGATCTCCTCGTCGGCCGGGGTGAGCAGCACGTACCGCTCCTCGTACAACGGCAGGGCGCGGGCCGAGCTGTCGACGTAGGTCATCGCGATGTCGAGCTCGAACTCGTCCAGGCCTCGCGTGATCTCCTGCGACGACAACGACTCCAGCGTCACCCGGACGTGCGGGTACCGCTCGCAGAACGGGGTCGTCAGCAGCGGGGCCGCCGGCAGCGCGGTCGGGATCGCGCCGATCCGCAGCACCCCGGACAACGACTCGCGCATCCGCGACAGGTCCTGCCGCAGCGCGTCGCGGTCCGCCAGCATGCGGTGCGCCCACAGCAGGACCCGTTCGCCCTCCGGCGTCAGCGACTCGAACCGGCGGCCCCTGGCCACGATCGGCACCCCGAGCTCGCGTTCGAGCTTGCTGATCGCCGCCGACAACGACGGCTGGGAGACGTGGCAGGCCTGCGCCGCGCGGGCGAAGTGGCGTTCCCTGGCCAGCGCGACGAGGTACTCCAGCTGTCGCAGCAACAACTACGACACCAGCGACGTGCGCGACAGCAGGTCGATCGCCGCGTAGACGTGCCGCAGCGTCGGGGCCGGCACGCGGGTCAGCCCGGCGATCTCCACGACCGCGCCGATGATCGCGTCGATCTCCAGCCGCTTGCCCGCCTCCAGGTCCTGCAGCATCGACGTCTTGTGGTGCCCGACGCGGCGGGCGCCGTCGATGCGCTTGTCGATGGAGATCCGCGGGTCGCACCCGGCGGCCCGCGCGATGGTCAGGGTCTCCGCCATCATCTGCGCCACGAGGTCGCGGCTGTCGTGGTGGTCGCAGATCTCCACCATCGTCGCGCGGGTCAGCGCGCTCAGCGGGTTGAACGCCACGTTGCCCATCAGCTTGATCCAGATGTCCTCGCGGACGTCCTTCTCCACCGGGCACTTCAGCCCGCCCGCCACCATCGCCTCGCTCAACGCGACGCAGCGCGGGGAGATGCTGCGGTCCGGCTCGCCGATCGAGAACCGGGTGCCCTCCAGGTGCCGGATCACGCCCGGCGACTCGATCTCGGTCGAGCAGTAGACGACGCAGCCGATCGCCCGTTCCATCGGCAGCACGGCGGTGACCGACCCGCCGGGGTCCACGGCCTCGATCCGCTGTCCCTCCAGCGGATGCCCGGTCATGCCGTGGAAGTACCACCACGGGATCCCGTTCTGCGCCGCGATCACGGCGGTGTCCTGGCCCATCAACGGCGCCAGCAGCTCTCCCGACGACGCGTACGAGTACGCCTTCAGGCCGAGGAACACGTAGTCGACCTCGCCCACCTCGGCGGGATCGGAGGTCGCGCGGGGATGCGCGGTGAAGTCACCGCGCGGGCTCAGCACCCGGACGCCGTGCTCCCGCATGGCCTCCAGGTGAGCCCCGCGGGCGATCAGGTGGACCTCCACACCCGCACGATGCAACGCCGCACCGACGTAGGCACCGATCGCCCCGGCTCCGAGAACAGCGATCTTCATGTCACGCCCCGCTCCGCCACAGTGGCAAGATTGCATACAGTATACGGACAACCCCGGATGTTCAACCAGAAGTGCTTTTTGCATACCAAAAGCTGTATTCTGACGACATGACCTCTTTGCCCAGTGGCCGCCGAGCACCCAGAGGGTCGCTCAGCGCCGCGGCGAGCCGCCGGGTCGAACGGCCGGCACCGCTGCGCCAGGCCGTCTACGACGCCCTGCTCGAGCTCATCGTCAACCGCACCCTCGCCCCCGGCCAGCACCTGGTCGAGGCCGAGCTCGCCGAGTACCTGGGCGTGAGCAGGCAGCCCGTGCGCGAGGCGTTGCAGCGCCTGCAGACCGACGGCTGGGTCGACCTGCGCCCCGCCCAGGGCGCCTTCGTGCACACCCCGACCGAGGAGGAGGCCGACCAGCTGCTCGCCGTGCGCAGCGTGCTGGAAACCTACTCCGCCAAGCTCGCGGCCGAGCACGCGACCGCCCAGGACGTGAAGCAGCTCAGGAAGCTGCAGAAGGCGGGCGAGGACGCACTGGCCACCGCCGACGTGGACCGCCTGGTCGAGGCGAACGCCAACCTGCACGCGGCCGTCGCGGCGATCGGCCGCAACAAGGTCCTCACCGAGATGATCGGCCTGGTCGACCGCCGGGTCCGGTGGTACTACACCCCGATCGCCCGCCCGCGCAGCCGCGACTCGTGGAACGAGCACGCCGAGCTGATCGCGGCGATCGCGGACGGGGACGGGGACCGGGCCGGCGAGGTCATGCACCGCCACGCGGAGCAGACCCGCCAGACTTACCACGACCGGAAGACTCCGGAGAGCGACTGAGTCATCACGCTCGGATCACCCAATTCGGTCATTTGGTACCGCACGGGTGATCCGCGACACGATGGCGGCGGATTGCATACAAAACGCAGTATGCTGAATCGCGTCAGGGCCGGGGTCGACGGAGACCCGCGAGAGCTCACCCGCCGAGTGCCCGCGAAGTGGGTACCCGGAGGACACGGCCACAGCCCTGGCGGTCCCGCGCCGCAGCGCCTTCCCGGCTGCCGCGCGCCCCGGACACCGCCATCGACGTCGCAGGAAGGAAAACCATGTCCCGCTTCAAGGACTTCGCCCGTTCGCTCACCCGGCCCAGGCCGGGCGCCTCCGCCGACGGCCGCGCGATCGGCCTCGGGCTGTCCACCGCGCTGGACGAGCAGCGCAAGGACGCCGAGGCCGTCGCCGCCGTGGCCAGGACGCTCCGGTCCGGCCGCGACTCCGAAGGCCACTCGATTCACGGCTGAGAGTCCTTCACCGGGGCGTCCCCGCTCCGCTGGGCGCTCTCGGCACCCTCGACCGCGGACCGGGCGGCCCGCCGCGAGGTGTGCAGGCTCCACACCGTGGTGACCGCGAGCGTCACCACGATCACCCCGAGGGACACCAGGATCGGGATCTCCGGGGCCCACGACACGCCGTGGTGGTGCATCGCCTCGAAGATGAGCTTGACCCCGATGAACGCGAGCACCACCGCGAGTCCCCTGCTCAGGTGCACCAGGCGGTCGAGCAGGCCGCCCACCAGGAAGAACAGCTGGCGCAGGCCCATCAGCGCGAACGCGTTGGCGGTCAGCACCAGGTAGGGCTCCTGGGTGAGGCCGAAGATCGCCGGGATCGAGTCGACCGCGAACAGCAGGTCCGTGGTGCCGACCGCGACCATGACGATCAGCATGGGCGTGACCACGCGCTTGCCGCCGACGCGCGTCGTGAGAGCCGCGCCGTGGTAGGTCGTGGTCGCCGGCACGACCTTCTTCACGGCGCGCAACGCGGCGTTCTCGGAGAACTCGGCTTCCTCGGTCTCCTCCTGCCGCAGCAGCTTCCACGCGGTGAAGATCAGGAAGGCGCCGAAGAGGTAGAACAGCCAGTCGAACCGCGAGATGGCCTGCGCGCCGAGTGCGATGAACACGGCGCGCAGCAGCAACGCCAGGATTATGCCGACGACGAGCACCTTCTGCCGGTACTCCCGCGGCACCGCGAAGCGAGCCATGATCAGCACGAACACGAACAGGTTGTCGACGCTCAGCGAGTACTCGGTGATCCAGCCGGCGAAGAACTCGCCGCCGTGGCCGGGCCCGGCGACCAGCGTGACGCCGAGTCCGAAGAGGACGGCCAGGCCGACGTAGAACACCACCCAGGACAACGACTCGCGGAACGACGGTTCGTGCGGCTTGCGCGCCACGAGGTAGAAGTCGAACGCGATCACGGCGGCGATGCCGCCCATGGTCGCGATCCACACCCAGACGGGAAGATCCAGCATGCTTGGCTCCTTCGTCGGAAGGGGAGGTCAGCGGGAGGCCGTGGCGGCACGGTCGCGCAGCCGCATCGCGACGCGCTCGTGCAGCCACAGGAAACCGATGGCCCAGCCGAGACTGACGATCCCCTGGTAGGCGAGGAAACCGGCGAGGTCCGGTGGCGTCCGGAACTGACCGGTGAGCACGAGGCCCACGGTGATCTCGTGCACCAGTCGGGCCAGTGGGAACGCCACCAGCCAGTAGAGCGCCACGGGCGCGAACCGGCCGGCCGGCAGCACACCCGCCGCCACCAGCAGGCCGAAGCCGCCACCGAACGCGCCCAGCGGCAGGCCGAGCGCGACCGTCGTGACCAGGGCCCACCCGAGCGGCTGGCCGACGAGCGCGGCCAGCCCTCCCGCGACGAGCCCGGCGGCGAGACCGACGAAAGCGCCGGGCACCGCGTCTTTCAGCAAGCCTGCGCGGTTCGGCATCGTCAGCCCACCACGACGCCGAACTTGACGAGGCTGAAGAACAGCATGCCCAGGTAGAACACCGCGCCGAAGCCGATGATCAGGTTCGTGACCAGCCTGGGCCTGATGGGTTTGGGCAGCATCCGGTTGTTCACCAGCAGGAGCACCACGCAGTAGGCGCCCATGGCGAACGTCGACAGGAACGCGAGCACGTCGAGGATCGCGCCCGGTCCGTCGGCCGGTCCGAAGAGCAGGATCAGGATGCCGAAGGTGATGACGCCCCAGAGGAAACCGGCGTAGAGGTGGGACATGCGGAACCGCTTCGCGCCGGGCACGAAGTGGTAGGTCATGTCCGCCTGGCCGCGGGAGAACGAGTCGAACAGGCCCAGCGTGGCGTTCAGGCCGATCAGCGCGATGAACCCGAGGAACACCGCGCCCAGCACCGGTCCGCCGGCCGAGGCGAACGCGTCCGACATCGCGTTCAGGGCCGCTTCCCGTTCGCCGGACTCGATGAGCGCCTTGACGTCCGGTGAGGTCCGCGACGCCGACTGCGCGAGGACCGTGAACGAGATCGTGACGAGCATGGTGATGCCCCAGAAGAGCAGCAGGGCGTCGAACGTGACCCAGCGCCGCCAGCCCTTCCACTTGGCGAGCTCGGCCTTGTCGCCGGTGTCGAACATGAAGCCGCGGCTGGGCATCTGCTCCTCCTCGCCCGCGTGCCGCAACCCGCGCAGCTTCGGGATGTGGGAGCCCATGCCGGCGCCGCTGTCGCGCAGGTGCAGCGTGTACCACATCTGCTGCATGCCGGACGGGCCGGCGAACGCGATCGAGCCGACGATGATCGGGAACCACTCCGGCGACATGGCCTGCGCCGGGAAGTACCCGAACTGGAACATGCCGGTCACCGTGCTGACCAGGTCGCCCCAGGTGCCGACCATGGCCGCCACCACCGCGGTGCTGACGACGAGCAGTCCGATGAGGATGGACAGCAGGTTCTCGAGCAGGTTGTAGATGACCTTGGCGAGGCTGAACAGCACCCCGACCAGGATCAGGCCGACGCACGCCGACACCGTCCACGGTATGCCGGTGATCTTCTCCAGGGCCGCGGCCCCGGCGGAGAGGTGGCCGGGCCAGATGTAGACGAGGATCGCGACGACGAAGAAGAACCACATGATCGGTTTGAACACGCGTGCGGCGCCGAAGAAGATGCTCTCCCCGGTCGCCATCGCGTACCGCGCCATCTCGAGCATGACGACGGCCTGCAACGACACGCCGATCAGGAAGAGCCACCTGATGTCCGGCCCGAAGACCAGCACCAGGCGGGGCCACATGTAGGACTCGCCCATGCCCACGCCGAGAGCCACCAGGAACACCGTGGGACCGAGCAGGTGGATCGACGGTGGTGCGTCGGGGAGCTTCCTGATGGGCATCGCTTCCAGCCTGCCCGCGGGCCACACCCGCTCCTCCTCCCCCGCTGTCGGGGGTGGCGTGGCGGTTTCCGCACGGGCGACCAGATTGGGATCATCCACGGTTAACGACCTCCAGAGGACCGGCTGTCTTCGTTGACCTCTCTGGCGGGTTCGCGACCATGGGCGTGTCAGGGTCGCGGACGGGCCATCACTCCCTTGCAACTCATGAGCGGTTTTCGCTGCCACCGCACCGAAAACCGCTCACGCCCCACTACAGCAGGCCGGCGGCACGAGCCCACCGGTACTTGGCACCCAGTACCGCGACAGGCTTCTCCGTCGTGTACGGATACGCAACCACACCGTTGCGGTACAGGTGCTCGCTGGCCTCCTCGACCTCCACGTCCCCGGCGAGCGAGGCGACGACGGGCTTGTGGATGCCGTGGGCCCGGTACTCCTCCACGACGTCGACCACGAGCTTCGCGAACACCATCGGCGGCGTGACGATGGTGTGCCAGTAGCCCAGGACCAACGAGTGGATGCGGTCGTCCGCGAGTCCGAGCGCGATGGTGTTCCGGTACGTCGAAGGCGGTTCCCCGCCGGTGATGTCGACGGGGTTGCCCGCCGCGCCGAACGGCGGGATGAACTTCCGGAACGCCTCGTCGAGGTCGGCCGGGATGCTCATCAACGACAACCCGTTGTCCACGCAGGCGTCCGAGAGCAGCACTCCCGAGCCGCCGGCGCCGGTGATGATGACGACGTTCTCGCCCTTCGGCGTGGCCAGCAACGGGATGCCGCGCGCGTACTCCAGCAGGTCGTTGAGTCCGGGTGCGCGGATCACGCCGCTCTGCTTGAGGATGTCGTCGTAGACGCGGTCGTTGCCCGCCAACGCACCGGTGTGCGAGCTGGCGGCTTTCGCGCCCTGGTCCGTGCGACCGGCCTTGAGCACGACGACCGGTTTCTTTTCCGAGACGCGTTTCGCCGTTTCCGCGAAAGACCGGCCGTCCTTCAGGTCCTCCAGGTGCATGGCGACGAGCTGGGTGTTCGGATCCTGCTCGAAGAACGTGAGCAGGTCGTCCTCGTCGATGTCGGCCTTGTTGCCCACGCCGACGATCGCGGAGACACCCATGCCCGCGGACCGGCTGAACCCGAGGATCGCCATGCCGATCCCGCCGCTCTGCGACGACAGGGCGACGCCGCCCTTGACGTCGTACGGGGTGCAGAAGGTCGCGCTCAGGTTCTGCGGTGTGTAGTAGTAGCCGTAGATGTTGGGACCGAGGATGCGCACGCCGTGTTTGCGCGCGATCTCCACGATCTCGTTCTGCAGCTCGACGTTGCCCGTCTCGCCGAAGCCGGACGGGATCATGATCGCGCCGGCGACCCCCTTCTTGCCGACCTCTTCCAGGGCCGCGGGGACGAACTTCGCGGGAATGGCGAACACCGCCACGTCGATGTCGCCCGGCACGTCGGAGATGCTCGCGAACGCTTTGCGGTCGAGGATCTCGTCCGCCTTCGGGTTGATCGGGTGGATCTCCCCCGCGAAGCCGCCGTTGACGAGGTTCCTCATCACCGAGTTGCCGATCTTGCCCTCTTCGTTCGAGGCACCGATCACGGCGATCGCGGCGGGCTTCATGATCCGGTTCATCGAGGCGAGGATCTGGTCCCGCGTGAACCTCACCGGCTCCCGCGCGGCGTCCTCGTCCACGAGGATGCGCACGTCGACCGCGGTGGCCCCGGACGGCGTGGCCAGCACGGGGTTGAGGTCGACCTCGGCGAGCTGCGGGAAGTCCGTGACGAGGTCGGAGACGCGGTGGATGAGGTCGGCGACGCTGCCGGCGTCGACGCCCCGCGCGCCGCGGACACCGCGCAGGATCTCCGCGGCCGCGATGCCGTCGACCATCGACAGCGCCTCGGCGGTGCTGGTGGGCGCGAGCCGGAAGGTGACGTCCTTGAGCACCTCGACCAGCACACCGCCGAGCCCGAACGCGACGATCTTGCCGAACGTCTCGTCGGTGACGGCACCCACGATCACCTCGTGGACGTCGGTGCCGGTCGGCAGCTGCTGCTGCACCTGGACTCCGGTGATGTCGGCGTCCGCTTTGTGGTTCCCGGCGTTGTGGATGATCGTGCGGTAGCCCTCGGCGACCTCGGCCGGGTTCCTCAGGCCCACCAGCACACCGCCGGCCTCGGTCTTGTGCAGGATGTCCGGTGAGACGACCTTGAGCACGACCGGGTAACCGATCTCCTCGGCGAACGCCACGGCGCCCTCCGGCGACGTCGCCAGCGCCTCGGCGGGGGTCGCGATCCCGTAGGCGTCGCAGACCCGCTTGCCCTCCGGCGCGGTGAGCGAGGAACGTCCCTCCGCCCGCACCTTCGCGAGCACGTTCTCGACCGCGGCGCGGTCGTAGCCGTTGTCCGGCATGGGTTCTTCTCCCTAGAGGATTAGATGACGCCGGCGGCGCGCAGTCCCGCGAGGCGGTCCGCGCTGTAGCCGAGTGCTCCGAGGACCTCGTCGTTGTGCTCACCGAGCAGCGGCGGGCGCTGGACCTCGACCGTGCTGTCGGACAGCTTCAGCGGGTTGCCGACCGTCTTGAACGTGCCGCGCTCGGGGTGCTCCACCTCGACCACGGTGCCGAGCTGCGCCAGGGTCTCGTCCTCGATGATCTCCTTGGTGGACAGGATGGGTCCGCACGGGATGTTGTGGGCGTTGAGCTGGTCCATCACCTCCCACTTGGTGTGCTTCTCCGTCCACTCCTCGATCAGCGCGAACGCCTTGTCCAGTTTGGACAGGCGAACCTCCGGCGTGGCCCAGGCCGGGTCCTCCGCGAGCTCGGGCTTGCCGATCAGCTCGGTCAGCGGCTTCCAGCCGACCGGCTGGATGATCACGTAGATGTAGTCGTTGGGGCCGCCGGGGGCGCAGCGCACCGCCCAGCCGGGCTGGCCGCCACCGGAGGCGTTGCCGGAGCGGGGCACCTCGTCGGAGAACTGCTCGTTCGGGTACTCCCCCAGGGGTCCGTGGGTGAGGCGCTGCTGGTCGCGCAGCTTCACCCGGCACAGGTTCAGGACGGCGTCCTGCATCGCGACCTGGACGCGCTGCCCGCGTCCGGTGTTCGTCCGCTGGTACAGGGCGGCCAGGATCGCGGCCACCAGGTGGATCCCGGTCCCGGAGTCGCCGATCTGCGCGCCGGTGGCGAGCGGCGGCCCGTCCTCGAACCCGGTGGTGCTCATCGAGCCGCCCATCGCCTGCGCGATCACCTCGTACGCCTTGAAGTCGGCGTAGCGGCCGGGGCCGAAGCCCTTGATCGACGCGTAGACGAGCCGGGGGTTGAGCTCGTGCAGCTTCTCCCACGGGTAGCCGAAGCGTTCGACGACGCCGGGGCCGAAGTTCTCGACGAGGACGTCGACGTCGGCGATCAGCTTCTCGAAGACCTCCTTGCCCTCGGGGGACTTCATGTTGAGCGTGATGCTCCGCTTGTTGCAGTTGAGCATCGTGAAGTAGAGGCTGTCCACGTCGGGCAGGTCGCGCAGCTGGCCGCGGGTGATGTCGCCCTTGCCCGGCGTCTCCAGCTTGACCACGTCGGCACCCAGCCAGGCGAGCAGCTGGGTCGACGACGGTCCGGACTGCACGTGCGTCATGTCGAGGACTTTGACGCTCTCCAAGGCCTTGGTCATCCGGCTCACCTACTTGTACATCGTCTGGTTCATGGTTCCCGGCGCGTACACGTCGGGGTCGATCCACACGTTGATCAGCGAGGGCTTGCCGGACTCGCGGGCGCGCCGCAGCGCCGGCCCGATGTCCTTGGGGTCGCGCACCTCCTCGCCGTAGCCGCCGAGCATCTTGGCGAACTGGTCGTACTTCACGTCGCCGAGCGTGTTGCCGACCCGCTCGCGTTCCAGGCCGTACTTGGCGGCCTGGCCGTAGCGGATCTGGTTCATCGACGAGTTGTTGCCGACGATCCCGACGAACGGCAGGTCGTAGCGGACCAGCGTCTCGAAGTCCCAGCCGGTGAGGCTGAACGCGCCGTCGCCGAAGAGCGCGACGACCTCCTTGTCGGGCCTGGCCAGTTTCGCCGCCAGCACGAAGGGAACGCCGACGCCGAGTGTCCCGAGTGGACCGGGGTCCATCCAGTGGCCTGGCGACCTGGGCTGGATCACCTGCCCGGAGAACGTGACGACGTCGCCGCCGTCGCCGATGTAGATGGAGTCCTCGGTGAGGAAGTCGTTGATCTCGCTGACGAGCCGGTACGGGTGGATCGGCATGTCGTCGGAGAGCAGGTGCTCGGCGCGCTTCTGCCGGGCCTTCTCCTCGACGGCCTGCAGCTCCTCCAGCCACACCTTGCGCCCCATGGCGCCGTTGTCCTCACGGCCCGACGCGGCCTGCGTGGCGCTGGACAGCACCAGGTCGGCGTCGCCGACGATGCCGAGGTCGACGTCGCGGTTCTTGCCGACCGTGCGGTAGTCGAGGTCGATCTGCACGACCGTCGCGTTCCGCGAGAGCCTGCGGCCGTAGCCCATCCGGAAGTCGAACGGGGTGCCGACGATGACGATCACGTCGGCGTTGTCGAAGGCGTACCGGCGCGACAGCTGGAAGTGGTGCGCGTCGCCGGGAGGCAGCGTGCCGCGGCCGGCGCCGTTCATGTAGGCCGGGATGTTGAGCGTGCGGACGAGCTCGATCGCCGAGTCCGTGGCCCGCGTCGTCCACACCTGGCTGCCCAGCAGGATGGCCGGTTTCTTGGCGTGCACCAGCAGGTCCGCGAGCTTCTCGACGTCACGCGGGTCGCCGCCGCTGCGCGTGGAGGCGCGGTAGTGACCCGCCTCCGGGATGCGCGCCGTGCTCAGCGGCACCTTGGCGTCGAGGACGTCGCGCGGGATCTCCAGGAACGACGGGCCGGGCGCGCCGGCGTTCGCCTCCCGGAACGCCATCGACACCATGTCCGCGATGCGGGCGGTGTGCGGGACGTTCGCGGCGAACTTGGTGATCGGCGTCATCATGTCGACGTGCGGGAGGTCCTGCAGCGAGCCCATCTTGTGCTGGCTCAGCGCGCCCTGGCCGCCGATCAGCAGCATCGGGCTCTCCGCGCGGAAGGCGTTGGCGACGCCCGTGACGGCGTCGGTGGTCCCCGGCCCGGCGGTGACGACGGCACATCCCGGTGTGCCGGTGATGCGCGCGTAGCCGTCGGCCGCGTGCGCCGCGACCTGCTCGTGCCGCACGTCGACGACGGCGATGCCCTCGTCCACGCAGCCGTCGTAGATGTCGATGATGTGCCCGCCGCACAGCGTGAAGATCGTGTCGACACCCTCGGCCTTGAGCGCCTTGGCGACCAGGTGACCACCGGAGATCGTCTCGGCCACCGCACTGGAATCGGACACTGGCTCCGCGGAACTCGTCATCGGCGATCAGCTCCCCTTGGCGCTTCGACTGTAGATTGCATACCGTATGAGGTAGGCATATCGTTACTCCGCTACCAACCGGATGTCCATAGACGGCCGCAAGTTTTCGGCGAGAGGACGTAGACGGTGGATCTTCTGGAACACGAGGCGCGAGACCTCTTCGAGCGCCACGGGGTGCCCGTTCCACGCGGTGTCGTGGCGGCCACTCCTGAGTCCGCGCGCGAGGCCGCCTCCGTGCTCGGCGGCACGGTCGTGGTGAAGGCCCAGGTGAAGACCGGCGGGCGCGGCAAGGCCGGCGGCGTCAAGCTCGCTTCCACACCCGACGAGGCCTTCGCCCGCGCCTCCGCCATCCTGGGGATGGACATCAAGGGCCACACCGTGCGCGAGGTCCTGGTGACCGAGGCGAGCGAGATAGCCGAGGAGTACTACCTGTCGTTCCTGCTGGACCGTGCCGGCAGGACGTTCATGGCGATGGCGTCGGCGACGGGCGGCGTGGAGATCGAGGAGATGGCGGACTCCATCACCCGGATGCCCGCCTCGTCCTTCGACGCGGCCGCGGTGTTCCCGCCCGAGGTCGCGGCGGAGGTGAACGCCGTCGCTTCCGCCCTGTGGAAGGTCTTCGTCGCCGAGGACGCCACCCTGGTCGAGGTGAACCCGTTGGCACGCACCAAGGACGGCCGCGTCGTCGCCCTCGACGGCAAGGTGACGCTGGACGACAACGCGTCGTTCCGGCACTCCCGTCCCGCTGGAGGCTTCGAGGGCGACCCGCTCGAGGTGCGGGCAGCCGCGAAGGGCCTGAACTACGTCAAGCTCGACGGCACCGTGGGTGTCATCGGCAACGGCGCGGGCCTCGTCATGTCCACTTTGGACGTCGTGGCGCTGGCGGGTGCCGCGCCCGCGAACTTCCTCGACATCGGCGGCGGCGCGTCGGCCCGGGTGATGGCGGACGGTCTCGACGTGGTGCTGTCCGACCCGTCCGTGCGCAGCGTGTTCGTGAACGTGTTCGGCGGCATCACGGCGTGCGACGCGGTGGCCGACGGGATCGTGCAGGCGCTCGGGATCCTGGGCGACCGCGCCGGCAAACCGCTGGTCGTCCGGCTGGACGGCAACAACGCCGCCGCGGGCCACCGGATCCTCGACGAGGCACGGCACCCGCTGATCACCGTGGCGCAGACGATGGACGACGCGGCGAGCCGTGCCGCCGCCCTCGCCTCGACCACCGAGGAGTCCTGATGGCGATCTTCCTCGACGAGACCAGCCGCGTGATCGTGCAGGGCATGACGGGCTCGGAGGGTGCCAAGCACACCCGCCGGATGCTCGCGGCCGGCACGCGGGTCGTCGGCGGTGTGAACGCACGCAAGGCGGGCACGTCCGTCGCGTTCGACGACGTGACGCTGCCGGTGTTCGGCACGGTGGCCGAGGCGATGGCCGAGACGGACGCGACCGTGTCGGTGCTCTTCGTGCCGCCCGCGTTCACCGGCGACGCCGTGACCGAGGCGGTCGACGCGGGCATCGGCCTGGCCGTCGTGATCACCGAGGGCGTCCCGGTCCACGACACGGCACGCTTCTGGGCGCACGCCTCCGGTTCGCCGACCCGGATCATCGGCCCGAACTGCCCCGGCGTCATCAGCCCCGGCAAGTCCAACGCGGGCATCATCCCCGCGGACATCACCAAACCGGGGTCGATCGGCCTGGTGTCGAAGTCGGGAACGCTGACCTACCAGCTGATGCACGAGCTGAAGGACTTCGGCTTCACCACGTGCGTCGGCATCGGCGGCGACCCGATCGTCGGCACCACGCACATCGACGCGATCGAGGCGTTCGAGGCCGACCCCGAGACCGAGCTGATCGTGATGATCGGCGAGATCGGCGGCGACGCGGAGGAACGCGCGGCGGAGTTCGTGCGGGACAACGTGACCAAGCCCGTCGTCGGCTACGTCGCCGGCTTCACCGCGCCCGAGGGCAGGACGATGGGCCACGCGGGCGCGATCGTCTCGGGGTCCTCGGGCACGGCGGAGGCCAAGAAGCGGGCGATGGAGGCGGTGGGGATCAGGGTCGGCAGGACGCCGTCGGAGACGGCGGCACTGGCCAGGGCGATCCTCACGGCCGGCTGACCCTGGACCGTCCGGCCGGGGCGGCGGTCCCGAACCGCCGCCCCCGCGTCTCCCGTGGCCGAACTCCGCCACGTGGGGGAAGATCGCGGACGTGCTCGCGCAGTGGCTCCACACCGTTCCCCCGCTCGCGGTCTACCTCGTCGTGGGCCTGGTCGTGGGCATCGAGAGCGTCGGCATCCCGTTGCCCGGCGAGATCGTGCTCGTCACGGCGGCGTTGATGGCCTCGCACCACGACGGCGTCTCGCCTCTCGTCGTCGGCATCTCGGCGTCGGCCGGGGCGATCATCGGCGACAGCGTCGGGTACGCGCTGGGCAAGCGGTTCGGGCCGCGCGTCTTCGGGTGGGCGGGAGAGAAGTTCCCCCGCCACTTCAGTCAGGACAAGGTCGACCGCGCCCGCGGCGTGTTCGAGCGCTTCGGCGCCTGGGCGGTGTTCTTCGGGCGGTTCGTGGCGTTGCTGCGCATCCTGTCCGGTCCGCTCGCGGCCACGATGGGCATGCACTACGGGAAGTTCCTGCTGGCCAACGCGGCGGGCGGCATCGCGTGGGCCGGGGGCACGACGGCGGCCGTCTACTTCGTCGGAGAGGCCGCCGAGCACTACCTCGCCGAGTTCTCGTGGGTGGCGCTGCTCGTCGTGCTGGTGGCGGTGGTCGCGTTCAGCGTCCGAGCCCGGCTCCGCCGTTCACACCGATGACCTGGGCGGTGACGTGCCCTGCCTCCGGTGAGGTCAGGAACGTGACCGCCGCCGCCACGTCCGCCGGGGTGCCCGCGCGGCCGTTGGCAGGGGTGCCGACGAGCTTCTTGCGGCGCTCCTCCGACAGCGTGCCGCCGAAGAACTCGGTGTCCGCGGTGACGCCCGGCGACACCACGTTGACCGTGATCCCCCGCGCCCCCACCGCGAACGCGAGGTCGGCGGTCCACGCCTCGACGGCCGCCTTCGCCGCGCCGTAAGCGCCCGAGCCGCGCCGGCCCGCGATCGAGCCGATCGTGACCACGCGGGCGTTGTCGGCGAGGCGCGGTTCCAGCGCGGTCGTGACGAGCACGGCGCTGACCACGTTGGACTCGTAGTTGGCGAGCCACAGGTTCCGCACGTCGGTCAGGTTCTGCGGCGCGGGCAGCCGGCGGCCCATGTTGCCGCCCGCGTTGTTCACCAGGACGTCCACCGACGACGGCAGGTCGCTCAGCGCCGCCTCGACCGCCTCCGGGTCGGACGCGTCGAACACCACCGCCCGTGCCCCGATCTCCTGCGCCGCCGCCTTCAGGACGTCCTCCCGGCGTCCCGTCACCACCACGTCCAGGCCCTGCTCGACGAGCCGGGCCGCCACCGCCCTGCCGATGCCCGTGCCGCCGCCGGTCACCACTGCTGTTCGTGTCATGCGATCGTTGATAACAGCGGAATCGGCGCAGGTCGATCGGCCTGTCAGCCCAGCGGGGTTCACGTCTGTGACTACGCTGTTCAGACCCGACCGACTGCGGAGAAATCGATGGAAACCCACGTTCTCGAGACCGGCGACGCGGCCATCACCTACGACGTGAGCGGCGAGGGCCGCCCGTTGATGATGATCGGCCAGCCCATGGACGCGAGCGGCTTCGCGGCGCTGCGCGACCAGTTCCCCGACCGCATGGTGATCACCTACGACCCGCGCGGCCTCGGCAGGAGCACCCGCTCCGACGGCCGCACGGACAACACGCCCGAGGTGCAGGCGGCCGACGTGCACGCGGTGATCCAGGCCGTCGGCGGCCCGGTCGACCTGTTCGCGTCCAGCGGCGGTGCCGTGACGGCCCTCGAGCTCGTCGCCGCCTACCCGGACGACGTCGTCACGCTCGTCGCGCACGAGCCGCCGATCATCGACGTGCTGCCCGACGCGGCCGCCGCCCGCCGTGCGCGCGACGGGTTCATGGACGTCTACCAGGCCAAGGGCTGGGGCTCGGGCATGGCGGCGTTCCTGCAGATGAGCTCCTGGCAGGGCGAGTACACCGACGAGTACGCCGCGCTGCCCGCGCCGGACCCGGCCCAGTTCGACATGCCGGCCGCGGACGACGGCAGGCGCGACGACCCGTTGCTCGGCACCTCCTCGCTGGCGATCACCGACTACCACCCGCGGGTCGACGCGCTGAAGGCCGCGTCCACCCGCGTGGTGATCGCGGTCGGCGAGGAGACGGGCGACGCGTTCACCGCGCGCACGGCCGTCCACACGGCACGGTTGCTGGGCCAGGAGGCCGTCGTGTTCCCGAGCCACCACGGCGGGTTCATCGGCGGCGAGTTCGGCTGGGCCGGCAAGCCGGAGGAGTTCGGCGTCAAGCTGCGCGAGGTGCTCGGCTGAGACGGCTCCGGTGGTCGGGGCCTACCGCAGGAAGGCCTCGACCACCTCGGCGACCCGCAGCCCGCTCTCGAAGTCCGCCAGGTGCCGCGGGTGCTCACCGCGCACCGCCTCCGCGAACAACGTGAGCCGCGAGTAGTCGGACCCGGTCTGCTCCAGCTCCACCGGCTCCCACGCGCCACCGTCCGAAACGGACAGCCTGGCCCACTGGTCGAGCCGCAGCGACCGTTCGGTCCCCCACAGGGTCCACTCGTAGACCTCGGGCCCGGCCAGCTCCGAGAACGCCGACACGTGCACCGGCACCCCGCCGCCGCGCAGCAGACCGCGCGAGGCCACCTCGGCGGCGCCCGCCGAGGGGAAGTCCGACGACACCGACTCGACGGTGAGCGGCCCGAGCACCCGGTCGGTGAGGTAGACGAAATGCGACAGCACCTCGCGCACGAACCCGCCCTGCTCCGACCGCGCGAGCCAGGTCGCGTCCGCCTGGAACGCCCTGGGCCAGCGCGGGAACTGCAGCCGGACCTCCGCACCGCGCAGCGAGCCGAGCTCGGGCAGCCGCCGTTCGATCTCGATCGTCGCGACCATGTCCGACAGCGCGAAGTTGACCGCGTTGGGCCGTCCCCGTGCCGCTTCGGCCATCTTGCGGGCCTCGCCGAGGTCGACGGCGAGCGGTTTCTCGCAGAACACCGCCTTGCCCGCGTCGAACGCCTGCAGCACCAGCGCGGCGTGCGACGCTGGTGGTGTCGAGACGTACACGGCGTCCACATCGGACAGCACCTCGTCGAGCGAGGTGACGACGGGGACGTCGAGCGTGCGCGGGGCGAGGTCGACGCCCGCGACCACGGTGTAGCCGGGATGTGCCAGCGCCGCCGTCAGCATCCGGGTGCCCATGGCTCCCAGGCCGACGACGGCGAGGCGGATCGGGTCAGCGGTCATGCGCCTATTCTGCCGGTGCCCAGGCCTTCGCCAGCTTCACCCGGCCGCCGGTCTGCAGCAGCGATCCGGTGTAGAGCCTCGACGCGACGAGCAGGATCACCACGACCGTGGCGGCGAGGACGCCCATCGAGACGAGCGCCTCCCACGGCTGCGCCTGCTGCGCGAACATCCGCACCGGCATGGCGACGCCCGCCGAGAACGGCACGTACGACAGCACCGCGAGCGCACCGGAGTTCTCGAACAGGAACTGCACGGCGAAGTACGGGCCCATCACCGCGAGCATGACGAGGCCCATCGTCGAGCCGAGGTCCTCCTGGCGGCTGACCAGCGCGCCCGCGACCGCCCACAGCGACGAGATGAGCACGAACCCGAGCATCAGGAACGGCACGAACCACCCCAGCGCCGGCACGACCACCGCCAGCAGCTCGGACAGCCCGGCGACGCGCAGCGCGATCGGTGCGGCGAGCGCCAGCACCACCACCTGGCACAACGTCAGGATCGTGTGCCCGAGGATCTTGCCCGCGAGCAGCGCCCGCACCGGCACCGTCGACACCAGGATCTCCACGATCCGCGTCTGCTTCTCGGTCACGGTGCTCTGCGCGATCGCCGCGCCGCCCATGCCGAACATCAGGAACACCAGCCCGAACACGACCACGGTCACCGAGCGCTGGGCGGAGGTCACCGCGGACGGGTCGAGCAGCTCGACCGGCGGTGCCTCGACGAGCTGGCGGATCACGTCGTTGGGCGGGTCGTTCAGGGCGAGGACCTTGATCCCGCCGCCGTCCGGCACGACCGCGGCCTCGACGTCGTCGGACCTGACCAGGTCGGCGGCTTCCTGGACGCTGCCGACCTCGCGCACGTCCAGCGGTTTGCCCTGCACCGCCTGCACGGCCGAGCCGACCGCGGCGACCTTCGGGTCGTCCCCGCCGAAGACCGTGGGCAGCACCGTGAGCGCGAACAGCCCGACGATCGTGAAGGCGAACCCGACCCAGAAGCCCTTGGACGAGACGAGGGTCTTCATCTCCCGTTCGGCGACGAGCCAGGTCGCCTGGGAGAACGAGGCGCGTGCCATGTCAGATCACTTCCTTGAAGATCTCGTCGAGCGTGGGCACGACCGGGGTGAACGAACGGACCTCACCGCGGTCCAGCGCGGCCTTGAGCACCTGCTGCGGCACGGACTCGAACACGGCGCGCGGCCCGTCGAGCTCCAGGATCGCCACACCGGGCACGTCGCGGACCCAGCCCGCGTCCTCCGCGACGACGATCTCGTAGCGCTCGCCCGCGTGCGTGCGGCGCAGCTCCTCGCGCGACCCCTTCGCCGCGATCCGTCCTTTCGAGATGATCACGACGTCGTCGCAGAGCCGTTCCACGATCGCGAGCTGGTGGCTGGAGAACAGCACGGGCACCCCGTTCGCGGCCCGCTTGCGCAGCACGTCCAGCACGGTCTCGACGGCGATCGGGTCGAGGCCGGAGAACGGCTCGTCGAGGATCAGCACGTCCGGGTCGTGCACCAGCGCGGCGGCGATCTGCACGCGCTGCTGGTTGCCGAGCGACAGCTCCTCCAGCCGGTCCCCCGCGCGGCCGGTGAGCTCCAGGTCCTCGAGCAGCGCCTCGGTGTTGGCCTGCGCCTTCACCCTGTCCATCCCGTGCAGGCGGCCGAGCCAGGTGATCTGGTCGCGCACCTTCATCTTCGGGTAGAGCCCGCGTTCCTCCGGCATGTAGCCGAAGTCCGGCCGGTTCGACGGCCGGACCTCGTCCCCCTGCCAGCTCACCGTGCCCCCGTGCGCGGCGAGCACCCCCAGCACGATGCGCATCGTGGTCGTCTTGCCGGACCCGTTGGCACCCAGGAACCCCGTCATGCGGCCGGGCTTGACGTCGAAGCTGACGTCGTCGAGCACCCGGTGGTCGCCGAAGCTCCGGCTGATCCCCCTCACAGTCAACATGGGAGAACGGTATGCGGGCGCGCCCAAGATCGCGTCCGTCGCGGGACCTCCTCCTCGCGGAGGACGCTGATCGGCCCAATGCGCGTGGACGGGCTAACGGGCTCCGGCGGTGACGCCGAGCCGGTGCGCTCCCGTGTAGACGTTCATCGAGTTGCCGCGCAGGAACCCGACCAGCGTCACGCCCATCTCCTCCGCGAGGTCGGCGGCCAGCGACGACGGCGCGGACACCGCCGTGAGCACCGGGATCCCCGCCATGACCGCCTTCTGCACCAGCTCGAACGACGCCCGGCCGCTCACCATCAGCACGGTGCCGGTCAGCGGCAGCCGTCCGCCGCGGGTGGCCCAGCCGACGACCTTGTCGACGGCGTTGTGCCGGCCCACGTCCTCCCGCAGGCAGAGCAGGGCGCCGTCCGCGTCGAACAACCCCGCCGCGTGCAGGCCGCCCGTGCGGTCGAAGACCCGTTGCGCGGCACGGAGTCTCGTCGGGAACTCGGTGACCGCCCGCGGGTCGAGCCGGATCGGGTCGGCCGCCACCTGCCAGGTCGCGGTGGTGCGCACGGCGTCGAGGCTCGCCTTGCCGCACAGGCCGCACGACGACGTGGTGTAGAAGTTGCGCTCGATCGACGGATCTGGCGGCGCGACGCCGTCGCCGAGGCCGACGTCGAGCACGTTGTAGGTGTTGCTCCCGTCGGCCGTCGCGCCCGCGCAGTAGCGGATGGAGGCGATGTCGGACGGGGCCCGCACGACGCCCTCGCTGACGAGGAACCCGGCTGCCAGGTCGAAGTCGTCACCCGGCGTGCGCATGGTGACGGCGAGGGACTTGCCGCGCACGCGGATCTCCAGCGGCTCCTCGACCGCCAGCGTGTCCGGTCGCGCGGTGACCGCGTCGTCCACCAGCCGCACCACGCGCCGCCTGCTCGTCACCCGTCCCATGGCCCGCCTCCCCGCAGATCGCGACGCACTCGTCGAGCAGGCGCCGCAACACCTCGTCCCCGGTCATCGTCCGCACGGCCCGCGCCACGACCCAGGTGCCGGGCCACCACCGCGGTGCCTCGATCCCCGCCCGGCGCGCGCAGTGCGCGACCAGCCGGTGCGCCGGGGCGTGCTCCGTCCCGATCACCCTGGTGGCGAACGGAAGCAGCCTG
This sequence comes from Lentzea sp. NPDC059081, assembly GCF_042738015.1. Taxonomy (NCBI): domain Bacteria; kingdom Bacillati; phylum Actinomycetota; class Actinomycetes; order Pseudonocardiales; family Pseudonocardiaceae; genus Lentzea; species Lentzea sp. NPDC059081. The sequence goes on along the minus strand of NZ_JBHYGW010000002.1, from coordinate 464,928 downwards.
CGCCGTCCGTCCTCTGTGGACCGGTCGTTCACGCACCTGGCCACGCACGCCAGCACCGGGTGCACGCAGGCGGGCCGGTCCGACCACACCTCGCCCGCGAGCACCGACGTCAGTTCCATCAGGCAGCACCCGTTCGCGGGCGTGCGGTGCCAGCCCTTGGTGAGCCTGGGCACGCGGCTCACAGCCGCGGCCTTCCCGGCTGCGACAGGTGTGCCGTGAGCACGGCGCCCGCGAGCCCCAGCACGCCCGCCCCGACGAACGCGAACGCCGGGCCCTGCGAGGCGAGCACGATCGCGGCGATGACCGCACCGGCCGCCTTGGCGGTGTAGAGCACGCCGAAGTTCTGCGCGCCGTTGGTCTCGCCGAAGTACTCCCTGGTGACGCCGACGAGCAACGAGTAGCAGCAGCCCGTGCCGAAGCCGGCCAGCGTGGCGCCGATGACGAGCCCCGCGACGTTGTGGGAGTACAGCACCACGAACTGCGCCAGCCCGCCGGTCACCAGCGTCCAGACGAGCGCCCTGCGCCGGCCGACCCGGTCCGAGATCCAGCCGACCAGCACCCGTCCGGTTCCCGTCGCCGCGGCGAGGGTCGCCAGGGCGATCACCCCCGAAGTCCGGTCCTGCACGAACAACGGCAGGTACGCGAGGTCGTAGAGCGACACCGCCGCCGCGAACGCCACCCCGCCGTAGAGCCACCAGAAAGTGCCGCACCGCACCGCTTCGCGCGTGCTGAACTCCTTGAGCGCGGCCCGGTTCGGCACCCGCGCGCGGTCGAGCGCCCACTCGCGCGGCGGGACGTGCGGCGGCCACCAGTGGTCGGGCGGGTCCTTCACCACCACGCCGGCCACCGCGACGACCGCGGTGACCACGACCGCAGCCTGCAGCAGGAACCCGTCGCCGAAGAACATCCCGGCCGGCACGACGAACGGCACCGACCCGTACGGGAACGCGGCGCTGACGAACGCGACCTTGCGCGTGACCCGTTCCGGGTACCACCGCACCACCGTGCCCAGGCACGTCGAGTAGACCAGCCCGGCGCCGATGCCGCCGAGCACCGAGTACCCGGCCAGCTGCCCCTGCCCGAGCGTGAGCAGGCCCGTGCCGCACAGCAGCGCGCCGACCCACAGCGCGCCGGTCGGGGTGAGTCTGTTCCGCTGTCTCAGCCAGGCAGCGGGGAACGCCGTGCCGGCCTGGCAGACGGTCCACAACGCCAAGGCCCAGAACAGCTCCGGCACGCTCCACCGGTCCTGCAGCCGCGGGATCAGCGCGCCGAACCCGTACTGCCCGATCCCGGCCGCGAGCATCGCCGCCCAGGCCGCCCACAGCACCGTGCGGCGCGACCGGCCCGCCACCTCGACGTCGGTCTCCCCCACCCGGTAGAGCCTGCCGACGTGGTCCCGCACGTAAGTCGCGACTGGCATGCACTTCACCCCGTCCCGAGGATTGCATACAGTATTCGGTAGGCTATACCACGGGAGGCAGGATGACCACGCCCTGGACGCTGGCCCGCCAGACAGCTCGCGCCGCCGCGAAGCCGCTGGAGGCCGTCGAACTGGCGCTGGGCGACGCGCTCGGTTTCGCGCTCGCCTCGGGCGTGCGTGCGCTGACCAGCCAGCCGACCTGCGACACGTCCGCCATGGACGGCTACGCGGTGGCCGGTCCCGGTCCGTGGACGGTCCGCGGTCGCGTGGCGGCCGGCGACCCGGTGCCTTCTGTGCGGCTGGGGCCGGGTGAGGCGTTCGTGGTGGCGACGGGCGCGCCGGTGCCGGACGGGTCGGACGCGGTGGTCCCGGTGGAGCTGTGCACGGTCGACGGCCTGCCCTTGACCGGCCTGGCGGTGACCGGCACTTCTTTGGCAGGCAAGCACGTCCGCCGTCGCGGCGAGGACTGGTCAGCCGGTGACGAGCTCGTCCCGGCGGGCACCACCGTCTCCCCCGCGGTCCTGGGCCTGGCCGCGGGCGCCGGCCACGACACCCTGCTCGTCCACCGCCGCCCCCGCGTCGCCGTGGTCGTCACCGGCGACGAACTCCTGCACGCGGGCCCGCCGCGGCCTGGACGCGTCCGCGACGCCATCGGCCCGATGCTCCCCGGCCTCCTCACCGGGGCGGACCTGCTCGGCACCACGCACCTGCCCGACGACCCGGCCGCTCTCGCCGGCGCGCTCGGCCAGGACCACGCCGACGTCCTCGTCACCTGCGGCGCGACGTCGAAGGGCCCGGCCGACCACCTGCGCCACGTCCTCGCGGGCCTGGGTGCCGAGGTCCTGGTCAGCGGCGTCGCCTGCCGCCCCGGTCACCCGATGCTGCTGGCCGTGCTGCCCGACGGCCGCTGCGTCGTGGGCCTGCCGGGCAACCCGTTCGCCGCGCTGGCCGCGGTCCTGACGTTGCTCCACCCGCTGCTCGACGCACTCGGCGGCCACGCCGGACGCCCGGCCACCACCGCGCACCTGACGGGTGTGAACGCTCACCCGCGCGACACCCGGCTGGTTCCGGTGGTCCTGACCGGGGCCGAAGCCGTGCCCGTCGGCCACGACCGGCCCGGTTCGTTGTGGGGTGCGGCGCTCGCGGACGCTCTCGCGGTGGTGCCGCCCGGTCACGCGGGAGGTGCGGTCGAGCTGCTGATCTTATGAGGTCAGCTGAGTCCAAGCTGATCTCGGTACCGCCAAGCCAACCTGAGACATGCTTGCGTGTTCGGGGAAACGTCCGGCTCGCGGCAATAGCGGTCAACGGTAGTCGCGTCGAACAGCAGCCCGTTCTTGCGATCACCGGCGATGATGATTCCCTCCTCGTTGCGCACCGGAACCGGAGCGAAGATGCGGTCGAATACCTCCGCGTCTATGACGCACACGGTGAGAAGCTCGGTCTTCCACGGGAGCGGGTCGATCCCGAGCCCCAGAACCTTGACTTGCAATTGCCCTGTAGCCCTTGCCATTTCGAGTTCCCAGAAGGGCGACTCCGAGGCGTAGTCGATCCACCTACCGCCCTGCCCTTGCGCGTCTGGTACTCCGAGCATCTCCTCGGCATACTCACGCATGATGTTCTTCCAAAGGTCGAGATCGCGCGACATCGCCTCGCTCGACACATCGGAGGGTGTGAACTCTCCCGCTGGTATCAGGCCGATCATGGACGCGTTGTTCACGACGTTCTTCGGATCACGTCGATGCAAGAAGAACCCTGCCCGTTCACCGTCGCGCCGGATCGTCAGCGTGTCGATACCAAGGCCGGCCACCCGCCTGCGGAAGTCGAATGGATCCTGCAAGCGTCTGCGATACGGCCTGCGACGTGACGTCTGGGCTTCGAACGCGAGCACCTCGCTGGTGTCGAGGTCTGCGAAGTAAGTGGCCCTGCAGAAGACCATTCGCTTGACGTCCGCGGTGAACTCGGCCTCGATCAGCCGGTAGATCACTCCGTCGAACAACCTCGTCAGTCCCGCGATCTCAACCAGAGCAGTGCTGTACCGAGTAATGGGTGCGATCCGCAGCTTGGCCAGAACCTTGGAGGATGCACGACGCAACTTGGTGACATCATCGAGCTGCCCGTCAAGCCACTCGACCTTGATGTCGGCAAGGTCGAAGGGAACTACGAGCGACCATTCCGGCTTGGTGAGCAACGGCAGGCCAGGTTGGCGTAGGCGCTCCGGGCTCGCCTCCAGCACTCGGCGTGTCAGCGTCCCCTGGTTGTCGCGGAGCGAGCGCAGGTGGTCGAGGAACCGATCCTTTCCCCCCGCCTGTCTCGTAGTTCGCCAGCTCGACCACGCCGCCCATGCCGCTGGCAACGCCAGAACGCCCGCCGCGAGCGCCCCAGCAGCCAGGTAGTCCTGCAGAGTCATGTCGCCTCCCGCTCGACGTTTGTCGTCAGCGGTCATCGATGGCGTTACTTGCGGGAGCGCCAGCTGACCTTCGACGACCCGGCCGCGGGCGGGTCCTTCACGACCACGCGCACGGGCAGCCCGAGGAACGCGCTGAACCGCGCCACGTGCTCGGACAGCCGCTCGACGTCGAAGCCCGGCAGCGGTTGCAGCTCCACGTCCACCGAGGTCTTCTTCATCACCCGCCGCCACAGTCCGGCGATCTGGCCGTCCTCGATGATCGTCGCGTAGAACATGCCGTTGTAGGTGGAGATCGGGATCTCGTCGTAGCGGGTGAAGAACGCGCCGCGGTCCTTGTAGCCGATCACCAGCTCGTCGTAGGCGGGCAGGAGGTAGGTGCCGGAGCCCGGCGTGAGGTCCGGCCGCAGCCAGTACTCCTTGCCGTCGAACTCCTCGCGCACCAGCGAGGGCTTGACGGCCTCGAACCCGCGCGCGGCCTCCCGCACGCCGATGCCGCACCAGTTCGCGAAGTCCGCCAGGGTCGCCGGGGAGTGCGAGCCGAAGAACCGGCCCGCGAGCTCGGCCAGCACCTCGTCGCCCTCCAGCGTCCGCTGGTGGGGTGCCCACTCGTCGAGCAGCACGAAGGTCTGCTCCTTGCCGCGCGGCGGGCCCGGCACGACCACGCCCTCCTGGGCGAGGTTGAGGAACGTGAAGTAGCTCTGCTGCCGGTCGTCCGGGATGCCGATGTCGGCCATCAGGTCGATCATCTCGCGCCGGGTGAGACAGCCGCCGCCGGTCAGCGCCTCCACGAACGTCTTGCGCGCCAACGTCATCAGCTCGGGCGTCATGTTGTGGTACTGCCACACCTTGGGGGTCTGGCGCGCGAGGTAGCGCTGGCTGAACAGGCTCAGCATCCACCGGACGTCCTCGGCGAGGACGTAGTGCACGGTGCCGCGCAGCAGCCAGGTGCGGACGATGCGGCCCGTGCGCAGCGCCTCCTCGACGTCCTGGATCCGCCCGGAGTCCGTGCGCAGGCCGATCGCCCACAACGACTGGCCGTAGTCCTGCCCCTGGACGGCGCCCAGCGACCGGACGACGTCCTCCGGCGAGTCGAGCTGCCCGATGTTGCCGAGGCGCAGCGCCGCGATGTCCATCGGGCCAGTGTCGGCGGTCCCGCTCGAGCGGCGCTCAAGCAGGCCAGCGGCCCGTGTACCCCTCGGCCAGGAACTTCGAGCCCGCCTCAGAGCCGACCACGGATCGCAGCTCGCCGAGCTGCCGCCGCACGTCGAAGTCGGACGCGCCGGGCAGCGCGTGCAGCATCGTCGTCATCCAGTACGAGAAGTGCTGTGCCTTCCAGACGCGGTCCAGCGCGCGGGGCCCGTACTCGTCCAGCGCCTCGGAGTCGTTCTTCAGCAGCGCGCGCTCGATCAGCTCGCTGAGCACGCTCACATCGGCCAGCGCCAGGTTGAGGCCCTTGGCGCCGGTCGGCGGCACGGTGTGGGCGGCGTCGCCGGCGAGCAGCAGACTGCCGTGGCGCATGGGTTCCGCGACGAACGACCGGAAGCGCAGCACCGTCTTCTCGGTGATGGGCCCCTCCTTGAGGGAGAAGCCGTCCGGTCCGGCGACGCGCGCCTGCAGCTCCTCCCAGATGCGGTCGTCGGACCAGTCGTCGGGGTTGGTCTCCGGGTCGCACTGGAAGTACATCCGCTGGTGGGTCTCGGTGCGCTGGCTGATCAGCGCGAACCCGCGCGGCGAGTGCGCGTAGACCAGTTCGGGAGCGCTGCGCGGTGCCTGGGTGATGATGCCGAACCAGGCGAACGGGTACTCGCGAGAGCTGTGCTTGCGCACGGCTTCCGGCACCTCGGCGCGGCAGATCGACCGCGACCCGTCGGCGCCGACGAGCAGGTCGCAGCGCACCTCCTGCTGCTTCCCGTCGCTGTCGGCGAACCGGATCGTCTGCTCGCCGACGTCGACGGACGTGTCGCTCACGCCGAACCGCACGTCGCCGTGGTCGCGTTCCCTGGCGTTCGCGAGGTCGACGAACACGTCGGTCTGCGGGTAGAGCCAGACCGACTCGCCGACCAGCGCCCGGAAGTCGACGCGGTGGCTCTCGCCGCCGAACCGCAGGTCGATGCCCTCGTGCGGGTGCCCGTCGCGCCGCACCCGGTCGGACACGCCGGTGTCGACGAGCAGCCGCGCGCTGTCCGCCTCCAGGATGCCGGCGCGGATCGTGTTCTCGATCTCCCGCCGTGACCTGTTGTCGACGACCACGCTGTCGATGCCGTTGAGCGACAACAGGTGCGAGAGCATCAGCCCTGCCGGTCCGCCTCCGACGATGCCGACTCTGGTGCGCGTCATGAGTGCTCCTCCACGAGCGGGACGTCCAGCAGTGCCTGGAGATCGGTGAGCTCGATGCCGTGCAGGTCGCGCACCACCACGCCGTTCTCGGTGATCAGGAACGTCGCGAGGTCGGTGTAGACGCGGCTGACGCACCGCAGCCCGGTGAGGGGGTACGTGCATTCGCTGAGCAGCTTGGGTTTTCCGTCGCGGGTCAGCAGGTTCATCATCACGAACACCTGCTTCGCGCCCACCGCGAGGTCCATCGCGCCGCCGACGGCCGGGATGGCGTCCGGTGCGCCGCTGTGCCAGTTCGCGAGGTCGCCGCTGGCCGACACCTGGTACGCGCCGAGAACGCACACGTCGAGGTGCCCGCCGCGCATCATCGCGAACGAGTCGGCGTGGTGGAAGTACGACGCGCCCGGCAGTTCCGTGACGGGGATCTTGCCCGCGTTGATCAGGTCGAGGTCGACGTCGTCGCCGTGCGCCTGCGGCCCCATCCCGAGCATGCCGTTCTCGGTGTGCAGCACGACCCCGCTGCCCGGCGCGAGGTGGTCGGCCACCTCGGTGGGCTGGCCGATGCCGAGGTTCACGAACGACCCGGCCGGGATGTCGGCCGCGACGAGCTTCGCCAGTGCCTTCCGGTCGATCATGCCGACCATCCGATGTGGACGACGCGGTTGACGTAGATGCCCGGCGTCACCACGTGTTCGGGGTCGATGTCACCGAGCTCCTCCACCTGCACGACCGTGGTCGTGGCGGCCGCGGCCATGATCGGCCCGAAGTTGCGGCCGGTCTTGCGGTAGACGAGGTTGCCGGCCTCGTCGGACCGGTGCGCCTTCACCAGCGCGACGTCACCCTTGATCGGGTACTCCAGCACGTAGCCCCTGCCGTCGATCACGCGCGTTTCCTTGCCCTCGGCCAGCACCGTGCCGAACCCGGTGGGCGTGAAGAACGCCCCGATCCCCGCTCCGCCGGCCCGGATCCGTTCCGCGAGGTTGCCCTGCGGCACCAGGTCGAGCTCGACCCGGCCCTCCCGGTAGGCGGCGTCGAAGTGCCGCGAGTCGGCCTGCCGCGGGTAGGAGCACACGATCTTCGCGACCCGCTCCTCGCGGATGAGGGCCGCGATCCCGTTCTCCCCCGCCCCGGCGTTGTTGCTGACCACCGTGAGCCCCTTCGCGCCGCTGTCGAGCAACGCCTCGATCAGCTGCACCGGCTCCCCCGCGGGCCCGAACCCGCCGATGAGGACGGTCGCGCCGTCGGCGATGTCGGCCAAGGCGTCCTGCGCCGTGTCGTGAACGTTCACACGCCCTCCTTCAGGACCTGCCGCGCCACCGAGAACGCGTGGTTGGCCGACGGCACCCCGCAGTAGATCGCGCTCTGCAGGATCACCTCGCCGATCTCGTCCTCGGTCAGCCCGTTGCGCACCGCCGCGGCCACGTGCAACCTCAGCTCGTCCCAGTGCCCGCGCGCGATCAACGCCGTGAGCGTGACGGCGCTGCGCATCCGCCGGTCAAGACCGGGCCGCGTCCACACCTCACCCCACGCGTACTTGGTGATGAACTCCTGGAAGTCGCGCGTGAACTCGTCCGGCGCCGCCCGGTCCACGTGCGCGTCCCCGAGCACCTCCCGCCGCACCTTCATGCCGTCGTCGTAGGACACCGCATCTCCTCCAGCACCTCGGCCAGCACACCCGCCACCGCCACGGGATCCTCGACGGGCGGCAGGTGCCCGCACCCGCGCAACACCCGATCCGCGCTCTCGGGCGACACCACGACGTCGTGCTCACCGACCAACACCTTGGTGGGCTTCACACTCACGCCCGCCTCGAACCCGGCCAACGCCTCGCACACGAGTGCGTACGACTCCCTTTCCGTGTCCGCCAACGCCCTGAGCAACCCACCGGCCGTCTGCGGCTCACGGGCGACGAACCCCGGCGCGAACCACCGCTGCGCCGACCCCTCGACCATGACCGGCGTCCCGAGCCGACGCACCACCGCGGCCCGCTCGTGCCACATCTCGGGCGTTCCGATCCTTTTCGCCGCACCGATGCACACGATCACGTCGAACGGGCCGCCGTGCCGGCTCGCCAGCTCGAACCCGACCGCGCCGCCGAACGACACCCCTGCGTAGGCGACCGGTCTGCCGTTGGCCAACGCATTGGTGCGGTTTGTCAGCTCGTCGGCGATGTCCTGCACCGTGAAGGGTTCGGTGGTGGAGCTTCCGGCACCGTGGCCCGGCAGGTCCCAGCCGATGACTTCGCCGCCGATCGTTTGTGCGCACGTCCGCCACAGCATCGCTACCGACGTGCCGAGGGAGGGGCCGACCACGAGCAGCCGGTCGGAGGAGTCGGAGCCGGCGAGCCGGGTCAGGCTCAGCTCAACGCCCATTTCTGTCAGACCCCTTTGAGACGATAGGAGTGGGGACCTCACGCGCCCCCCGGAGGGGGCCGAGGCGGGATCGATTCCGAAGGAGTGCGGCGTCGATGAACGCGTCAGTGGTCCCGAAACGGGCCGCCGGATCAAGCCGATCGCCTCGCTCCGCCGACCACTCCGCGACAGGTCTGAAAGTCGCCTCAGCACGACAGCCGCGCGCGGAAAGCAGGGCATGCGTGGCAGGCAAAGCGCGCGTGGCAGGCAAGCCGGATCCCACCGCGTGCCACCGCAGTCGCCGCCCAACTGGTGACTCCCAGACAGGCCACGGCATTCCGGCAGCACGCGCCACAGGCCGTTCCAGGCTCAGCTCAACGCCCATCACGCCACCTGCCCACCGCCGCGTCCACGAACACCCCGGCCGCCCCGAGATACTCCGCCGGATCCGCCCCTCCACCCCGCTCCGCCAGCAACTCCCCCGCCGCCTCCCCAGCCCGCCGAGCCATCACGTCCGCATGCACCTCGAGCCCCTCCACCAACTCCGCGGCCTGCGACGACGCCACCACCGCCAACTCCAGCAACGACCGCAGCGCCGGCCACTCCGCGTGCCAAGCCCCGTCCGGACGCTCGTCCACCGCACGCGCCGCGCACAGGTGCAGCTGCGCCCCCAGCTGCGGGGCCTGCAAAGCCGCGGAGTTCACCAGCACGGCGAGCACCGGGTTCCGCTTGTGCGGCATGGTCGACGACCCGCCCCGACCGGCCACCGCGCCCTCGGACACCTCGCCGATCTCAGGACGGCCCAGCGTCAGCACGTCCGCCGCCAGCACGCCGAGCACGTCGCACACCCGCACCAGCGCGTCACCGAGACGGGTCACCGGCGCCCGGTAGGTGTGCCAGGGCAGGTCCGAAGACGCCAAACCCAAGTACCGCGCGAACAAGGCAGCCGACTCCACAGGCGAGGAAGCGCGCGACAACGTTCCCGCCGCGCCCCCGCATTGCACCGGCAGCACCACCGCCGCAAGCTCGTCCAGCGAGTCCAGCACGCCCACGAGCCAGCGCGCCGCCTTGAGCCCGAACGTGATCGGCACGGCGAACTGCGTCAGCGTCCGGCCCGCCATCACCGACGAACGGTGCTCCGAGGCCAGCGCGGCCAGTGCGGCCGCCACGCGGTCCAGGTCCGCCGTGACGCGGTCGAGCACCCCGCGGGCCAGCAGCATGAACGCCGTGTCGAGCACGTCCTGGCTCGTCAGTCCTGTGTGGACCGGGACGGAGACCTGGGAGCGCAACGCGGACACCAGCGGCAGCACCGGGTTGCCGGCGGCCTCGATCTCGACGGGGTCCAGCACCGGCACCGAGACGGAGATCGTCGAACCGAGCACGCGCGCCCACGCCACCTCGACGTCGACCATCGCGCGCACCAGGGCCGCGTCGTCGGCCAGGCCGGCGGCGCGATGAGAGCCGGGGAGCACGGTCACGTCCGCGGGTACTTGAAGAACACGGTCTCGGACGGGCCCTGCAGGTGGATGTCGAACCGCAGCCGGCCGTCGTCCTCGCGCGTGGCCACCAGCCCGTCGATCGCGTCGGCCGCACCGGGCAGGTAGATGCGCGTGAACAACCGGTCCAGCAGGCCGCGCGCGAACACCGTCACCGCGAAGAACGGCAGGCCCGGCTCGACCGTGCTGAACCAGTAGTGCCCGGCGCCGTCGGTGCAGCTGCGTCCCCAGCCGGTGAACCCGGCGCCGCGCCGCCGCAGCGACCCGCCCGCCTTCGGCACGACGCCGGACGCGTCGGCCTGGCGGATCTCGATCATCGCGTCGGGCACCGGTGCCCCGGCGCCGTCGAGGACGTGGCCGTGCAGCACCACGGATCCGGCCGAGCCCAGCGGCACCAGCTCGGAGTCGCCGGGGAACGCGAGCGCGTGGTGGAAGAACGGGCCGACGGTCTGGCCGGGGGTGGCCTCAGTCATCGGAAGGCTCCAGGTAGGTCGCGTGGCTGCCGGTCAACACGATGTCCCACCGGTAGCCGAGCAGCCACTCGTGCTCGGACCGGGAGTGGTCGTAGGACGCGACCAGCCGCGCCAGCGCCGCGGGATCGGTGATCGACTGGGCGATCGGGTCCAGCGCCAGCAGCTGGTCGCCGGGGAAGTACATCTGGGTGATCAGCCGCTGGGTGAAGTCCGTGCCGAACAGCGAGAAGTGGATGTGCGCCGGCCGCCAGGCGTTCTGGTGGTTGCGCCACGGGTAGGGGCCGGGCTTGATCGAGGTGAACGAGTACCAGCCGTCGTCGTCGGTGAGGCACCGGCCGACGCCGGTGAAGTGGGGGTCGAGCGGTGCCGGGTGCTGGTCGCCCTGGTGCGCGTAGCGGCCGGCGGCGTTGGCCTGCCAGATCTCCACGAGCTGGCGGCGCACCGGCCGTCCGTCACCGTCGAGGACGCGGCCCTGCACGCGGATGCGCTCGCCGATCGGGTCGCCGCCCCGCTGGACGGTCAGGTCGGACTCGACGGCGGCCACGTCGGAGTGGCCGAAGACCGGCGCCACCAGCTCGGCGCCCTCGGGGTCGACGAGCTGGAGCTCCTTGGTGGGGTGGCGCAGCTGCGTGCTGCGGTAGGGGGCGAAGTCCAGCAGCGGCGCCCCGCCCGGCGAGTCCGCGTGGATCGTCGCGATCTCGTCGCTGATCTCGTGCTGGCTGCTCGTCACGGGACCGGACGTTAGGCTCGCGAACGGCTCGGCGTCGACCGGACCTTTCCGCTGAACGGAAACGCATCGGACTCGGCGCGACCGGTCAGGTAACCGATCTCCCGCCTCGGCCGATACCGCACGTGCGGTGGCCGACACGACGCGGAGGACGCGAATGGCCGTGTTCCTGTCCTACAGCAGCAAGGACCGGGCGTTCGTCCGGCGCCTGGCGGCGGATCTCCGCAGGGCCTCGGTCGAGGTGTGGGTGGACGAACGCGAGCTGCGGATCGGGGAGAGCCTGGCGGCGATCGGCACCGCCATCGCGGACGCCGCCTTCCTCGTCGTGGTGGTGTCGGCGTCCGCGGCGAACTCGTTCTGGGTGCAGCAGGAGCTCGACCTCGCGGCGGAGTCCGGAGTTCCGGTGCTGCCGGTCCTCGTGGAGGACGTCCCGCCGGCGTGGGCGCCGCGGCTGTCGGAGTTGGCGCACGCCGACTTCCGGCGCCCCGCCGAGTACCGGCGCGCCGTCCGCCGGCTGATCTGCGGGCTCCGCGGTGTGCCCGTCCGCGGCAGCTTCCTGCGCGCCAAGGAGGCCGCCGCGCTCGTCCGCTCCGAGTTCGCCCCGGCGGGCGACCTGTTCGGGATCTCCCAGCAGGGCGTGGCGCAGCTGTACTCGCTCGCGAACATGCGGGACTGGGAGTTCGCCGACGCCATGGACGGCACGAGCCGGTTCTGGGTCGTGGAGTTCCACGAGGCGGGCACGGGCCGGATCCGGGCCTTCTCGGTGATCGACGGCGTGGTGCACGAGTTCACCGACCTCTACCGCTACGACGCCGACCCCGCACCGCTCGACGGGTCGATGATCACCATGTCCTGCGCTGTGAACCACCTCGACAACCGGATGACGGAGGAGCAGGCGCGCGAGCACATGGCCCGGCACGCGGACCAGACCACCGAGGTCAGCAGGAGGTACGTGCTGTTCCGGCCGGTGCCGTTGACGCGCCGGTTCGTCGACTCGGACGTCGCGGTGGCCGCCGCGCTCGCGGCGGGACCGGAGATCCCGCGCGGCGACGACCTGATGGTCATGACCAGGCTCGAACGCGACAAGCGCAACGACCTGCGCCCGACCTGGACCGTGGCGTTCTTCGACCCGACGCTGACCGAGAGCGTGCGCGCCGTCGCGGTCGACGCGGACACCGGCGAGGTGCTGACCGCGGCGGCGCGCACCGAGCTGATCAACGCCGACTTCCTCTCCGTGCGGAGCAACGGCGACGGCGGGTACACGCTCTCGATGGCCAACCAGTTCCGCGCCGCCGGCAACCACGTCTGGGACATCCCCCGCAGGCTCACCGCGCGGCAGGCGCTGCTGATGGCGACCGAACTGCTGACGGACCGGTGGGGCGACCGGACCTGGCAGCTCGCGTTCCTGTCGAACACGGGCGTCGCCGGGTCCGCGCGAGGTGTCGCCGACCCGGCCGACGCGCTCACGACCAGTGCCGGCTGGGCGGGACAGTGGGTGGTGGAGGTGTGCGGCGGGGACGCGACACCGGTCAGCGAGGGCGACAGGAGCGGTTTCGCCTACGAGTACCGGAAGATCCTGTGCACGGTCGCGTCCGGCGCGGTCGACGTCTCCGACCACGACACGCTCGCGCTGACCGCCGCCTTGGCCGACACCCCGTGCCAGGACTCGACCCGCTGGTGGAAGCACTGGACCGCGCCAGGGAACTCGCGATCCGGCAGTTCGGCACCGGGTTCACCGCGCTGTCGGTCGCCCTCGCGCGCACTCCTCCGGCAGCGGCCTGGCGCTTCGGCTTCCACCGCGACCGGGACCTGGTCGAGGAGGTCGTCGTGTCGGGCGACGGCACGCGGGTCGTCCGGTGATCAGCCGGTCGTGCAGGGCGCGTCGTTCAGCGTGAACGACTCCGGCGCCGAGTTCGGCCCGGACACCGCGCCGTTGAAGCCGATCGACACCGACCCGTTGGCGACGATCAGCGCCGCGTAGTCGGCGTTGGTCACGCTCACCTCCGCGCCCGACTGGGACGCGGTGGCGTTCCACATCTGCGTCACGGTCTGGCCGTCGGCGAACCGCCAGCGCAGCGTCCACCCGTTGATCAGCACGTCGCTCACGTTCCGCACGGTCACGTCGGCCTGGAACGCGCCGGGCCACTGGCTGCCGACCCGGTAGACGACCACGCACGGCGAAGGCGGCGGCGCAACGGTCGGCGGCGTGGACGGCGCCGCGCAGCTCGGTCCCCACAGGCCTGCTTTCGCCTGGGACGCCTTGGTTTCCGCCTCGGTCAACGGTCCGCCGTCGACACCCGCGACGCGCAGCATGCCGGCCCGGACCGCCGCGAGCGCGTAGTCGGTGCCGTCCGGCAGCGCCAGCGAGATCTCGCCGGAACGCACGCTGGTGGCGGTGAGATCCTTGCCCTGCAACGTCTTCACGGCGAACTCGCGGGCCGCGGCAGCAGCGCACGGCGGCGGTTCGGCGAGGAACGAGACGCGAACCCGTGTGCCGTCGGCGAGGTCGACGGTGCGGCCGTCCACGACGCCACTCACCTTTGTGGACTGAGCCTTCGCGTCGGAGGAGCCGCGCGGGGCGGCGACGGGCCTTCCGTCCTGCTCGGCCGTGCACGCGGCGGTGAGCAGGGTCAACAGCACCAAGAAGTGCTTCCGTGCTGCCATAGATCAACTCTATCGGCGGTGGCAGCCTCCGCAATCGGCTGTTCGGAGTTGATCAACTCGGGCTTTCGGAGTCCGTGAACGGTGAACGCGCGCCTCCGCCCAACCGCGACGGCCCCCGGTTCCGTCCCCTGAGCACGAACCGTTGCGCGGGAGGTCGCCTGCCGTTCACCGGCTCGTGGTGCCCAGCCGAAATGATCACCCCTGCAACACACCCTGCCGATGGAGGTCTGAAGTGCACACCCTGCCACCGCACCGGACACGTCGCCTGCTCGCCGCCTTCGCCGTCGTCGCGTCCGTTCTCGGCCTGACCACGGCCGTCGCGCCCTCGGCCGACGCCGCCGTGTACAGCTCCTGCACGCAGTCGCGCTGCTCCGCGGCCCGTTCGGCGAACTCGACCTGGTCGTCGAAGGGCTACCCGGCCTCGCGCGGGTGGTACAGCTGGCCGACCGGGCAGTGCAACTACGCCGGCGGCACCTTCCAGAACCGCGAGGGCCAGCTGCCGTCCGGGCACAGCTACCAGGAGTTCGACGTCTACCCGCGTGCCTGCAACGCCTCCCGCGACGCGTACCGGATCGTCGTCGACCGCACGAACGGCTCGGTGTACTTCTCGCCGGACCACTACGCGAACTTCTACCGCCTCTAGAAGCGGCCTCACCTGGCGCTGCGGTCGGCCCACGACCGCAGCGCCCACCAGGTGTGCAGCGTCGTCAGCACGTGGGAGCGCTCTCCGCACGGGGTGTCGCCGAGGTCGGCACCGGTCAGCTCCACCAGCCGGTCGAGCCGGTACCGCACGGTGTTGGCGTGGATGTGCAGCGCCGCGGCCGTCGCGCTGAGCCGGCCGCCGTGGTCCAGGTAGCACAACGCCGTCGCCACCATCTCGTGGTGGAACGAGCTCTTCTGGTCGAGCGGGCCCAGCACCGCGTCCGCGAGCACGCCCGCCAGCGCGGGGAACGCCGCGAGAGCGGTCTCACCGGCGAGGTCGGTGAGCATCCGCACGCCTCCCGACGACGCGACCGGCAACGCCTTCGCGCACAGCGAGTACATGGCGCGCAACGACTTCAGCGTCGTCGCCGGGGACACCACGAGCAGGTCGTCCGACGCCGCGGGCGGCACGTGCGTGAGTCCCGCCAGCCGTCCCTCGACCAGTCCGAAGACACCGCCGGCCGTGTGCAGGCGTTGTTCCAACGTCCGCGCGTGGCTGGGATCGGTCACCCCGGACACCACGCAGTGATACCGACCATCGGGCCTAAGACCCGCACGGGCCAGTTCCGACGTGTCGGGGAACTCGCCGGACACGAGCAGCCGGCGCAGCACCTGGGCGTTCAGATCACGCGCCGTGCGGGACAGTTGCAGCTCGGCGGTGTGGTACCCGCTGACGATGTGCCGTTCGACCGCGCCGACGTAGTGGTCCAGGCCGATCATGAAGTCCAGGATCGTGCCGTCGTCGACGCCCATCGACCGCGCCAGCTCCACGGCCGCGCGGATCAGCTCGGTGCGTCCGGCGTGCACCCCGCGCAGCAGACCCGCCATGGACACGCCCTGAGCGGCACGGTCGGCCCCCAGCGCGAGCGCGGCGGAGAAGTCGCCGTCGTCGGGTGAGCCACCGCGTTCGAGGTGCGCGATCCCCTCGGACAGCAGGAACGCGATGTGGCGCCGGTTCTCCTCGCTGGGCAGCCGGGCGACCTCCGGCGAGCTGCCCCTGGCGGCGCCGACGACCCGGTCGACCACCTTGTCGTCCGCGGCGACGGCTTCGAGCACCTGGCGGACCATCGCGGACAAACCCGGCACGTCGCCTCGCAGACATCGCGTTGTGCGACGGCCACAACACAGCCGTCGCCGTTTGGCGGCGGGACCCTATGCCCCGCTCCGCGGTTACTGGTTAGTTGCTTTACGCGAGAGTAATTCGCGTTGGCACCACCCTTCAACGAGGAAGGCCCTGGGATGTCAGACCGGAACATCAGCCGCCGCAACCTCCTGGCCGCGACCGGTGCGATCGCCGCGACCGCGACGCTGGGGCAGACCATCGCGGGAGCGGCCCCGAGAGTCGACGCGGACGTGATCGTGGTCGGGCACGGCCTGGCCGGTCTCGTCGCCACCTCCGAGCTCGCCGCGGCCGGCCGCAAGGTCCTGCTGCTCGACCAGGAACCCGAGGCCAGCCTGGGCGGACAGGCGTTCTGGTCGCTCGGCGGCCTCTTCTTCGTCGACTCCGCCGAGCAGCGGACCGCGGGCATCAAGGACTCGCTGGACCTCGCCCGCGCCGACTGGTTCAACACCGCCGGGTTCGACCGCGGCGTGGGCAACCCGCTGGGCGAGGACTACTGGGCGGCCAAGTGGGCGGAGGCCTACCTGAACTTCGCCGCGGGCGAGAAGCGCTCGTGGCTCTACGGCCTGGGCGTGCGCTGGGTGCCGATCGTCGGCTGGGCGGAACGCGGCGGCCAGCTCGCCGACGGCCCCGGCAACTCGGTGCCGCGCTTCCACATGACGCTCGGCACCGGTCCCGGCGTCATGGAGCCGTTCGAGAAGAAGGTCCGCGACGCCGTGCGCGACGGCAAGGTCACCTTCAGGTTCCGGCACCAGGTCGACGGCCTGATCGTCACCAACGGCGCCGTCACGGGCGTGCGCGGCAGCGTCCTCGAACCCAGCAGCGCGGCCCGCGGCGTCGCAAGCTCCCGCACCAAGATCGGCGACTTCGAGCTGCACGCGCCGATGGTCGTCGTCACCTCCGGCGGCATCGGCGCCAACCACGACCTGGTGCGCCGCAACTGGCCGGCCCGCCTCGGCCCCGCGCCGCAACGCCTGGTCACCGGCGTGCCCGCCCACGTCGACGGCAGGATGCTGGCGATCACCGAGCTCGCCGGCGGCCGGATCGTCAACCGCGACCGCATGTGGCACTACACCGAGGGCATGATCAACCACACGCCGATCTGGCCCGGTCACGGCATCCGCGTGCTGGCCGCGCCGTCGTCGATGTGGTTCGACGCCCGCGGCAAGCGCTTCGCCAACCCCGGCATCCCGTCGCTCGACACCCTCGGCACGCTCGAGCTGATCGGCAAGTCCGGCTACGACTACTCGTGGTTCATCCTCAACAAGAAGATCATCGACAAGGAGTTCGTGCTCTCCGGCTCCGAGCAGAACCCCGAGATCACGGCCAAGAACCTGATCGCCTACCTCGCGATGCGCCTGCTGACCAGCACGCCGCCGCCGGTGAAGGCGTTCATGGACAAGGGCGTCGACTTCGTCGTCAAGAACAACCTGCCCGACCTGGTGGCGGGCATGAACGCGCTGACCGGCCAGAACCTGGTCGACCTGGACGAGCTGCGCCGCCAGATCGTGGTGCGCGACCAGCAGGTCGACAACCCGTTCACCAAGGACCTCCAGGTGATGGGCATCCGCAACTCGCTGGCCTACAGCGGCGACAGCCTCGCCCGCACCGCGCCGTTGCACAAGATCCTCGACTCCGGCTCCGGCCCGCTGATCGCGATCAGGATGAACATCCTGACGCGCAAGACGCTGGGCGGCCTGCAGACCGACCTGCAGGGCCGCGTGCTCGGCTCGACCGCGCAACCGATCCCCGGCCTGTACGCGGCGGGCGAGGTCGCCGGGTTCGGCGGTGGCGGCGTGCACGGGTACCGCGCCCTGGAAGGCACCTTCCTCGGCGGCTGCCTGTTCTCGGGACGCGCGGCGGGCCGGGCGGCAGCCGCCGAGAGCGCCTAACGCCGGGGCGTCGCGGGGCCTGCGGTCTCCTCCCCTGCCGACCGCAGGCCCGCGAGCACCACGGTGACGAGGCCGTCCGCCTCGGACCGCCAGTTCGGCCGGTCGTGGGCCGCGCCGATGCCGTGCAGCGCCATCATGACGGCGCCACCGTCCACGTCCGCGCGGACGGACCCCTCGCTCACCGCTGTGTCCAGCAGGTCGAGCACGGCCCGTTCCAGCGCCTGGCTGCCCTCCGCGAGCGCGCTCGCCCGTGAGCCCATCAGCGTGGCCAGCGTCTGCGCGAGCCCCCGGTGGTCGTCCAGGTAGTCGACGAAGCCGCGCAGGAACGACGCCAGGGCGTCCACCGCGGGCAGGTCCTCCTTGAGCTGCCGGACCCGGTCGCACAGCGCGGTGACCTCCTCGCGGAAGACCGCCTCCGCCAGCTCCTCGCGCGTCGGGAAGTGGCGGTACAAGGTCCCGACACCCACCCCCGCCAGGCCCGCGAAGTCGTCGAAGCGCAGGTCGAAGAAGCTGCCCGCGTCGAACATCTCCCTGGCCTTGGCGAGCAAGGCGTCCCTCTTGCGCCGGGCATCGGCGCGCAGCGGCTTGACCGGGTCCACGTGACACCTCTCGTTGACAAGTGGAGATTATCTCCATATCTTCGAACTGGAGATAATCTCCACTTCAATCGTACCCGACGAGGTGCAGCGTGAAGATCCTGATGTTCGGCCGTGGCGTGATCGCGACTTTTTACGGCTGGGCCTTGCACGAGGCCGGGCACGACGTCGAGTTCTACGTGCGGCCGGGACGTGCGGCGACGTACGGGGACGCGGTGGAACTCGACCTGCTGGACCTGCGGCGGCGCAAGCGGGACCGGCGCGTCACGCGAACGTGGCCGGTGCGCCTGCGGGAGGAGCTTCGGCCCGGCTACGACCTGGTCGTGCTGAGCCTGCCGCACCACCGGTTGCCGGAGGCGGCACGCTTCCTGGCACCGCGCATCGGCGACGCGACCGTGCTGGTGTTCGGCAACATCTGGGCCGACCCGTTGGACGCCATCGGTCCCCTGCCCCGCGACCGGGTCGCCTGGGGCCTTCCGATGGCCGGCGGTGGTTTCGGCGAGGACGGCGTGCTCCGCGGGTCGGTGCTGCCGGCGGTCGCGTTCGGCACGGTCGGCAGGCCTCCGACGGAGCGTGAACGTGTTGTGCGCCAGGTGTTCCGGCAAGCCGGGTTCCGGGTGCGCGAGCAACCGGATCTCACCGGTGCGCTGTGGCTCCACTTCCTGTCCGACACCGCCCTGCACTCGCAGGCGCTGCGACTCGGGGCGTTGGCGGACCTGATCGGGAAGCCGGCCGCCCTGCGGGAGGCGCTGCTGACCGGACGGGAGCTCCTGCCCCTGGTGGAGAAGCGCGGCGTCGACCTGCGCCGCCACCGGATGGCCGTGCTGCCGTTCCGCCTGCCCGCCCGGCTGCTGGCGCCCGCGTTCTCCTGGCTCATCACGCACTACGCGCCGGCACGGGTGAACTTCGCGGCCCACTCCGATCCCGGCGCCGCCGAACCGCGCGAGATCTGCCGCGACACCTTGGCCGAGGCCAGGCGGCGGGGTGTCCCGGTCCCACGCCTGGAAGCGGCGGAACCGCTCTTCGCCGCCCCGGCATCGCCCTGAGCCCACCGTTTCGAGAGGAAGCCATGACCGGCACCGCGCAGCACGAGTTCCCCATGACCCGCACCTGCCCGTTCTCCCCACCGCCCGCCTACCGCGAGATCCGTGAGGAAGAACCCGTGTCGCGGGTACGACTGCCGGAAGGCGGGTTCGCCTGGGCGGTCAGCCGCCACGAGGACGTGCGGAAGGTGCTCGGCGACCGGCGGTTCAGCTCCGACCGGCAGCACCCGGACTTCCCGAAGCTGACCGCGGGCGAGGCCGCCGCCCGGCGCCCCGACGACGAACGCACCCTGATCGACATGGACGCGCCCGAGCACGGACCCGCGCGCCGGACCGTGCTCGGCGAGTTCACCGTGCGCCGGCTCGAGGCGTTGACGCCGCGGATCCAGCAGATCGTCGACGACCGGGTCGACGCGATGCTGGCCGGCCCGAAACCCGTGGACCTGGTGGCGGCGCTGTCGTTGCCGGTGCCGTCGCTGGTGATCTGCGAGATGCTCGGCGTCCCCTACGACGACCACGCCCTCTTCCAGGACAACACCGCGAAGATCGTCGGCCGCGCGACGCCCCAGCCCGAACGCCAGGCGGCGTTCATCGCCGTGCAGCGTTACCTCGTCGACCTCGTCGCGGCCAAGGAGGACGACCCGCCGGACGACCTGCTCGGCCGGCAGATCCGCAAGCTCACCGAGGAGGGCACCTACCGGCGGACGTCGTTGGCGACCATGGGTTTCCTGCTGCTGGTGGCGGGACACGAGACGACGGCGAACATGATCTCGTTGTCGACGATGGCCCTGCTGCGCGACCCGGACCAGCTGGCGGCGATCAGGGCGGACCCCGGCAGGACGCCCGGCGCCGTCGAGGAGTTGCTGCGCTACTTCACGATCCTCGACACGGCGACGGCGCGGCTGTGCGTCGAGGACGCCGAGATCGGCGGGCAGCTCATCAGGGCGGGCGACGGCGTGCTGGCGCTGACCCACTCGGCCAACCGCGACCCGCGGGCGTTCGAGAACCCGGACGACCTCGACATCGGCCGCGGCGCCCGCCACCACCTCGCGTTCGGGTTCGGGCCGCACCAGTGCCTGGGCCAGAACCTCGCCAGGACGGAGCTCCGGATCGTCCTCGACACGCTGTTCCGGCGGATCCCGACGCTGCGGCTGGCAGCGGACGTCGACGACCTGCCGTTCAAGTCCGACGCGTTCATCTACGGCCTCTACGAGCTGCCCGTCACCTGGTAGTGGTGTCCCACCTCGACCCCACCACCGCGACCGCGCAGGCCCAGGCGGTGCCCAGCAACCAGCCGGCGAGCACGTCGCTGACGTAGTGCACCCCCAGGTAGACGCGGGAGAAGCCGATCAGGCCGATGAACCCGAGCGCGGTCGCGTACACGGCCACCCGCCCCGCCCACGAGGTGACCAGGTGCCGGGTGACCAGCCACGCGCACAGCAGCACGATCGCCGAGGTGCCGGTGGCGTGGCCGGAGGGGAACGAGTACCCCGACTCGGTGATCGCCGCGACCGGCGGTGGCGGGCGGTCCCTGCCGACCAGGGCCTTCGCCAGGGTGATCACCAGGCCGATGCCGGCCGCCCCCACCAGGCTGAGCACCACCGGCAGCCGCGACCGGCGGTGGCGCGACACGTAGACGCCGACCCCGGTCGCGAGCAGGCCCAGCGCGACGGGGCTGCCGAGCTGGGTGAAGACGTACAACGCGGTGGTGAGCCAGGGTTCGCGGTGGTCGGCCAGCCACTGCGAGGCGGGCTGGTCGAACGCCGCGATCCCCTCGCCCTCCAGCACGTCCTCCAGCAACGACGTGAACCCGACGGCCAGCACGACGACCACGCCCAGCCCGACGAGCAACGCCACGCCCACGGCCTCGGCCACGGGGAACCGGCGGACCAGCCACCGCCAGCCGGTCGTGAGGTGCCCGGCCGCCCACGTCCGCGTCCTGCGGACCGCGGGCACGCCGTCGACCCTGGTCAGCGCCGCGCGCATCCGGTGGGGGTGCCGGGCGACGACGACCGCGACCAGCACGAACAGCGCGAGCGCCACGAGGACGCCGATGCCGACAAGGCCCATGGCCCACCCTAAGTCGCGATCTTGGTGCCCCGCAGGACGAGCGGGCCCGCGAAAGCTTGAGGTTGTCCAGAGGAAACGCGGAGGGTGCGCTGAGAAAGCTCCCGCACTCTTGTCCCATCGCCACCGCACAGGGCGGGCGAGACACCACCGGGAGCACCGCACATGACCAAGCACCGCGCCGCCGCCGACACCGCCGACCGCCGCCGTTCTGCCTGGCGCCCGCTCGCCTTCGCCGCCGTCGGCACCGCGACGCTGGTGGCGATGGGCACCGGGGTGTGGGCGACGTTGTCCGCCACCGCGACCAACACGACGCCCGAGCAGGTCACCTCCGGCACGCTGAAGCTGGCGATGGCCAACAACGGCACCGGGTTCTCGCAGAACATCACGAACATGGCCCCCGGCGACGTGGTCAACCGCTACGTCGACCTGACCAACAGCGGCACGCTCGACGGCCAGGCCTTGACCCTCCAGGTCGCCGCGACCGGGTCCTCCCCGCTCGTGACGGACGGCGCGACCTCGAAGGCGCTGCGGGTCTCGGTCTTCCAGTGCACCGGCGGCACCTGGAACCCCACCACCGGCGCCTGCACGGGCGGCACCTCCAGCAGTCTCCTCGCGGCCACGCCGCTGTCCGGGCTGGGCTCCGCCGTCACGCTGGCGCCGGGCAGCCTGGCGAGCGGCGGCGTGACCCGCCTGCAGGTGTCGGTCCAGCTGCCCGACCAGTCCGAGACGACGGTGAACGGCGTGGCTCCCGCGGGCACCGTGCAGGGCCAGTCGGTGTCGCTCACCTACACCTTCGGCGAGACCCAGCGCTCCGCCACCACGACCAACTCCTGAGCAGGTTAGGAGCACCTGACCGCGATGACGACCTCGACCCGCTTCTCCTCCCGCCTGTGCGCGGTGCTCGGCGTCGTCCTCGCGGCCCTCGTCCAGACCGGTACCGCGCGGGCGAGCGTGGACGCGGACGCCGTCGCGGACCTCCAGGCGGGGACGGCGCGGTGGGCGGCGACGCTCGTCCGTCCGGACGGGACGCTCTCGACCGGCACCGCGTGGAGCACCACCTACTCCGGTCTGGGCACGAGCTACGTGTACGGGAACGTCCGCAACACCGGCACCCTCGCCCTGACCGCCCAGACCTACACGCTGTCGGCCTCCGGTTTCCTGGTGAACCCGCCCACCGCCACGGCGTGCGTGAACGGCGCCTGGCAGGCGACCACCGGCACCTGCACCGGCACCCAGGTCGCGCTGGCCGGGGCGACCGCGCTGCCCATCGCGGTGGGAGCCGGCGTCTCCGTGCGGCTCACCCTGCAACCCGCCCTCCTGGGCGGCACGGCCTCGCTGTCCGTGTCGGTCTCCCGCTCCCAAGCCCGCACCACACCGTGAACGGAAACCCCATGACGCTGACCACGAACAAGAAGCCGGTGCGCCGGGTCGTGTCCGGTGTGCTGCTCGCCGCGCTCGCCGTGGCGGCGGTCGCGGGCGCCGCGGTGGTGGTGCTGGCCAGGATCGGCTTCTCCCCCGTGCTCTCCCCGAGCATGGAACCCGGCTTCGCGCCGGGCGACCTGCTCGTCACCCGCGCCGTGCCGGTGGCGGAGCTCGCGGTCGGCGACGTCGTGGTGCTGCCCCGCCCGGACGCGCCCGGCGAGCGGTACGCCCACCGCGTCATCGAGCTGACGACCCGATCGGGTGAACCTGTGGTGCGGACGAAGGGCGACGCGAACGAGTCGGCGGACCCGCAGGCGCTGCGCATCACCTCGCCGACCGTGCCGGTGGCGGTCGCGGACGTGCCGGTGGTGGGCCGGATCGCCCTGCTCGGCAGGGACACGGGCGTGCGGATCGCGTTGATCGTGCTGATCGGCGGCGCGGTGCTGGTCGCGACGCGCCGGCTCCTCTACCGGGGCCGGCGGTGACGGCCGGCCTGCCGGGAGTGGCCACCCGTTCCACAATGGACGGGATGGCCACCGCGAAGATCCTCGTCGTCGAGGACACCCCGGAGATCAGCTACGTGATCGAGCTGGCGCTCGCCGACGCGCGGTTCGAGGTGCGCGTCGCCGCCTGCGGGCAGGAGGGCCTGCGCGCAGCCCGGCAGTGGGCACCGGACGTCGTCATCCTCGACCTGAACCTCCCCGACCTCGACGGGTTCGAGGTGTGCCGTCGGCTGCGGGAGTTCACCACGGCCTACGTGGTGATGCTGACCGGCCGCGCGGACGAGGTCGACAAGCTGGTCGGGCTGACCAGCGGCGCCGACGACTACATGACCAAGCCCTTCTCACCGCGCGAGCTGACCGCACGGGTGCAGGTCATGCTCCGGCGCCCGCGCGGCGGTGGCCCGGCGGCGCCCGCGGTGCCGCACCAGCGGCGCACGCTGGGTTCCGTCGAGGTCGACCTGGACACCCGCGAGGTGACGGTGCGCGGCGAACCGGTGTCGATGACCCGCATCGAGTTCGAGCTGCTCGCCGCCCTCAGCGAGAACCCGCGGCAGATCCGCACCCGCGACCAGCTGCGCGCACGCGCGTGGGGAGAGGCCTGGCGCGCCGACGACCACGCCGTCGACGTGCACCTGTCGAACCTGCGCCGCAAGCTCGCCACCGCCGGGGCGCCGAACCTGATCAGCACGGTCCGCGGCGTCGGCTACCGGATGAACTGGAAGAACCTGTGACGCGCCGGGTGCTGGTCGTCGACGACGACCCGGACATCCGCGAGCTGGTCCTGCTGTCGCTGCTCGGCACGGGCTGGGACGTCACCGACGCGGCGAGCGGTGCCGAGGCGCTGCGGGTCTGCGAGCGGGGAGGGGTCGACGTCGTGCTCCTCGACGTGGACATGCCCGGCATGGACGGCAGGCAGACGTCCCGGGCGCTGCGGGCCGACCCCCGCACGGCGAAGATCGACGTCGTGTTCCTGACCGCCACGATCGACGTCCAGGACCTGCGGCCCTTCGGCGGGGTCCTGCGCAAGCCGTTCGACCCGACCCGCCTCGCCACCCAGGTGGAGGAGCTGCTGGTCAGCCCCGAGGCTCCGCCGGCGGCAGCTCCACGGTGAAGGTCGTGCCCGCGGGCGAGGTGTCCGACACGGTCACGCTGCCGCCGTGCGCGGCCACGATCCCGCGGGTGATGGCCAGCCCGAGGCCCGCACCGCCCGGGGTGGCCTTCAGCCGCACGAACGGTTCGAAGATGCGGTCGAGCTGATCCTGGGCGATGCCTGGGCCTTCGTCGCGCACGTGCACCCGCGCCATCACCGGGCCGGCCTCGCGCACGACCTCGATCGTCGTGTCCGGGGTGGACACCTTCACCGCGTTCGCGAGCAGGTTCGTCAGCACCTGCACGAGCCGGTCCGAGTCACCGCGCACGAGCACGTCCGGCCCGTCGTCGGCGAGCAGGACCCCGGCACGCCGCGCGGTCTCCGCGACCGAGGAGAACGCCTGCTCCGTCACCGCGGCCAGGCCCACCTCCCCGATCCGCAACGGCAACGTGCCGCGGCGGCTGAGCGTGAGGTCCATCAGGTCGTTCGTCAACCGCACCAGCCGGTCGGTGTTGCGCACCGCGATCTCGACGAGCTTGCCCGCCTGCGGCGGCAACGACCCGAACCGGCCCGACTCCAGCAGCTCCAGCGACCCGTGCACCGACGTGAGCGGCGTCCGCAGCTCGTGGCTGGCGACCGCGACCAGGTCACCGTTCGCCCCCGCCTGGCACTCGAGCTCCGCCCACGCCCCGAGGTCGTTCAGCAGCTCCCGTTCCTCCGCGTTGAGCCTGCGCGGCCGTTCGTCTATCACGCACAACGTGCCGATGAGATGCCCGGACGACGCGGCGAGCGGCCGTCCCGCGTAGAAGCGCACATGGGGCGGCCCCAGCACCATCGGGTTGTCCGCGAACCGCGGGTCGTCGAGCGCGTCGGGCACCTCCATGAGCTCGGGCTGCTCGATGGCGTGCGCGCAGAAGGACACGCTCCGCGGCGTCTCGGTGGCGTCCAGCCCCGAGCACGACTTGAACCACTGCCGATCGAGGTCCACGAGGGACACCAACGCGATCGGTGCGTCCAACAGCCGCCGGGCGGTGCGGGTGATCCGGTCGAACCGCTCCTCGGGAGGAGTGTCCAGCACACCGGTCCCGCGCAACGCCGCCACTCTGCCGATCTCGGCATCCCACGCGTCACTGGCCACGGTCCGAGTATTGGCACGGTGTGGACGGCAACGCATCTCGTCGACACCATCGGGCGACATCGCCCGACGTGCCGCCGGCCGCCCGTCTCGGCGAGGCCGGGTGACATGCAGGCATGTCATCGGTTCGGGGAGCTGGCGTGATTTCCCGATGATCACGTCCTCCCTACCGTTCTCGTCACCGGGCAAGACCGAGGCACAACGATGAGGACGACGATGAAGAACCACGGCTGGAAAAGGGTTTCGGCGGCGGTCGCGGTGGCCGGGGCGGTCGCCTGCAGCGTCACGGCGCACTCGGCGACGGCGGCGCAGCACCCCTCGCGCGGGCTGACCGACGCGTTGCGCGCCGACCTGCAGCAGTACCTGGACGCGCACCGCTCGCAGGACCGGATGTCCGCGGTCTCCCTGCGGGTGAGCTACCCGGACCGGCGGCAGGCCGTCTCCGTCGGGGTGAGCTCCGACCGGCCGGTGGCGGACGACGCCCTGTGGCAGATCGGCAGCAACACCAAGGCGTTCACCGCCGTGCTGCTGTTGCAGCTGGAGGCCGAGGGCCGGCTGTCCATCCAGGACGGGCTGGGCAGGTGGCTGCCGGAGTACGACGAGTGGCGTGACGTGACCATCGCGCAGCTGCTGTCGATGACCAGCGGCATCCCCGACTACGGCCAGCAGGGCGCGTTCGCCGAGGCGGTGATCGCCGACCAGAGCACGGAGTTCACGGCCGAGCGGCTGGTGTCGTTCGTCCGCGGGCAGGCGGGGCCCAAGACCTACAGCTACTCCAACACCAACTACATCCTCGCGCAGCTGATCATCGAGCGGGTCACGAAGGACAGTTACGGCTCGCAGCTCCAGCGCCGCCTCTTCCGGCCGCTCGGGATGCGCGACACGTGCCTGGCGCCGGCGTGCCGTCCCGGCACCGCGCAGCGCATGCCCACCGGGTACTACGGAGCGTCGGACGTGCCCACCTGGCTGGGCAAGCCGGTTCCCCCGCTCGCCCTGACGTGGGCACAGGGCGCCGGTGGCCTGGTCAGCTCCCTGGAGGACCTCACGACGTGGACCAGGGCCCTGTACAGCGGGTGCCTGCTGCCGCCCGCCCAGCAGCGCGAGCTCACGTCGTTGATCTCGACGGCCACCAGCACGCCGATCCCGGTCGTCACGCCGCAGGACCCGGTCGGGTTCGGCCTCGGCGTCGCCGAGCGCCTCGACTCCGGCACGAACCGGCCCGTCTGGTCCTACCGCGGCCAGACCTTCGGGTTCCAGGTGGCGCACACCTACGTCCAGGACAGCGGCGTCGTCATCACCCTCGCCGTGAACAGCACGGCGGACAGCGACACGCTGACCGGGCTGGCCGATACCGTCCACCGCACGGTGGACGAGCACGGCCGCTGAGGCGACCGGGGAAGGGGGCGGACCGGTGAACCGGCAAGGGCAGCGTCTCGTCCTGCACAACGCGGTGACCGGTCTGCGGGCCGCGGGTCAGCTGGTCCGGTGGCCGTGGCGCACGGCCCGCGGGCAGGACCCGTGGCCGGCTGTCGACGCGCTGGTCGAGCACCAGGGCCGCGTCGAGGGGAACGCCTCCCCTCCCCCAGGGGTGAGCAAGCGGCGACGGGCGCGCTGGCTCGTCGTGCAGGCCGCGCTGGGGCCCGCGATCTTCGTGCTGACGGCGTTCACGTGGGTCGTCGCCCTGGTCGTGGTCAGCACGCCCCTGTGGTGGTGGGTGGCCCCGCCGGCGGTGGTGTTCGTGCCGATCACGGGCGTCGCCAGCTCGGTCCTCGGGGCCGTGTGCGGAATTCCGCTGGTCCTGCTCGCCGTGGCCTGCGGCTACGGGCTGCCGCGCTGGCACGCCGCGGTCAACCGCGCGGTGCTCGAGGGCAGGCGCGCGGACCGGCTCACCCGCCGCGTCGAGGTGCTGACCGCGTCGCGCGCCGGTGCGCTGGAGGTGCAGGCCGCCGAGCTGCGCCGGATCGAACGCGACCTGCACGACGGCGCGCAGGCCCGCCTGGTGTCCGCGGGCATGCTGCTGGGCCTGCTGGACGTCAAGCTGGACGACCTGCCGGCGGGCCACCGGGCGTTGCTCCTCGAGGCGCGCTCGGAGGTCGGCGAGGCGCTGCGGGACCTGCGGGACCTGGTGCACGGCGTGTACCCGCCGATCCTGGTGGACCGCGGCCTGGCCGGCGGGATCGACTCGCTGGTGGAGCGCACGGCGCCGCTGATCGGGTCGGTAACGGCCAGAGTCGGCCTCGCGGAACGGCTTCCGGCGGCACTGGAGTCCACTGTGTACTTCGTGGTCGCCGAGGCGCTCACGAACGTCGTCAAGCACAGCAACGCCAAGAGAGCAGAGGTCTTCGTGCGGGTGGAAGGAGAACGCGTGCGCGTCGACGTGCGGGACGACGGCGACGGCGGTGCGGAGGAGCTGCGCGGCACCGGCCTGGCAGGGCTGCGCCGGCGGGCGGCGGCGTTCGACGGCGCCCTGTCGATCTCCAGCCCGCCCGGCGGCCCCACCCTCGTGCGCGTGGAGCTGCCGTGCGCGTCGTGATCGCCGAGGACCTGCTGCTGCTCCGCGAGGGCCTGGTCCGCCTGCTCACCGAACTGGACTGCACCGTGGTCGCCGCGGTGGCCGACCCGGACGCCCTGCTCGACGCCCTCGACCGGGAACGGCCCGACGTGGCCGTCGTCGACATCAGGCTGCCCCCGACGTTCCGCGACGAGGGCCTGCGCGCGGCGATCGAGGCGCGCAAGCGCCGCCCCGGCACGCCGATCCTCATCCTGTCGCAGTACATCGAGCGCACGTACGTCCGCGAGCTCCTGGCCGACGGCCGCGGCGGCGTCGGCTACCTGCTCAAGGACCGGGTCGGCGACGTCCGCCAGTTCCTGGCCGACCTGCGTTCGGTCGCGGCCGGCGGGACGGTGCTCGACCCCCAGGTGGTCAGGGCCGTCTTCGACCGGCTGGCCAGGAGCAGCCCCGAAACGCAGCTGACACCCCGCGAACGCGAGGTGCTCGCCTCGATGGCGCGCGGCTCGTCGAACTCGACGATCGCCGACGAGCTGGGCATCACCGAACGCGCCGTCAGCAAGTACATCAACCGGATCTTCGCCAAGCGCAACCTGCCGCCCGGCGACACCGTGCACCGCCGGGTGCTGGCCGTCCTGCAGTACCTGGACGACGTCTCCGCCTGACGGCTCGACCGGCCGCCGACTGGTTCAACTCCGACTGGTTCAACTCCGACTGGTTCGACTACGACGCGACTTCCTCCCGGACCCACGCCGCCTCGCGATCGCGCTTCATCGGCGGGATCTTGAAGTTCGCGTACGAGTACTTGCCGACGATGAGGCCGTCGGCGTCGAAGTGGAAGACGTCCATGCCCTGCCACACCATGCGCGAGCCGTAGCGCAGCAGGCCCCACAGCCGCAGGGCGGGAGTGACGGCACGGGCGCGCGGTCCGGAGGTGTCGATCCGGCACGCCCAGCGGATGGCCGCGCGCCGCCCCTGCTCGTCGACCAGCTTGTCGTGCACGTCGAACCGCATCGCGCCGTAGCGGCCGGCGAACTGCGGCGCGAACTCCGCCCGGATCGCCGCCCTGCCCCGGTGCTTCGCGCCGTCACCGGGCTCGTACTCGGCGTCGTCGGCGAAGAACCCCATGACGCGGTCGAGGTCGTTGTCGTTGAAGGCTTCGACGAACTCGTCGACCGTCGCGGACAGGGAACGGGGATTCGACGTCATGGAGCGCGACCTTTCCGAGGGGCTGCGGTGGTGGTGGCACCGTAAAGGAACACCGTTCTTTTAACAACGATGCCTGGTACGGTGCATCTCACATGGACGCGTCGTTCCGCCGGGCACGGCATCCGGAGCAGAAGGAGCAGCGGCGGGAGACGATCCTCGCCGCCGCCCGAGACCTCGCGCTCGCCGCCGGCGTGGCCGGGGTCAGCCTCGGTGACATCGCGACGGCCGTCGGCCTGGTGAAGTCCAACGTGCTGCGCTACTTCGGCACCCGCGAGGAGATCTACCTGCAGCTCGCCATGCGCCTCGGCACCGAGTGGGCCGACGAGGTGAGCACCCGGCTCGCGGACTCCTCCGGCATCGACGCGATGGCGGCCGTGCTCGCGGACTCCTTCGCCGAGCGGCCGCTCTACTGCGACCTGGTCAGCCACGCGGAGACGATGCTGGAGCACAACGTCTCGATCGACGTGCTGCACACCTACAAGCTGTGGGCGATCAGCATGTACGCGCGGGTCGGCGCGCGAATAGCCGCTTCGTGCCCCGAACTGGCCGAGCACGAGGGCTCGTCCGTGGTCTTCGCCGCCGGAGCGTTCGTCGGCAGGCTCCACCCGATCACCCGGCCACCGGCGGCGCTGGCCGAGCTGTACGCCCGCGAACCCGGCATCGCGGCGGTGTTCCCCCCGTTCCGGCCGGCGTTGCGGCACTTCATCGCCGCGACCGCCGCGGGCCTGCACGTCGTCCGGGACAGGCCGTCCGGCGAACCCGGCTGACGGCGCACGAGTCCGGCGCGACGGTGCAGCGGAACTCCGAGGTCTCCGCGCCCACCCGGCTCGCCTCCTGAACGGGAGGGCCGCGAGACCGGCTTCTCGATCATGCAGAAGGATGTGCGAATGCCACGCAGTACCCATTCGCGCGTCTGCGCGGCGGCGGCCGCCGGACTGCTGCTGGTGATGGGAGCGCTTCCAGAGGCGTCCGCCCAGCCGTCCTCCGCCCCCGCCTCCGCCCGTCCCAACTCGGTACCGCCCGACCTCCCTCCCGGCACCCAGCCGCCCACCGACTCCGGCACGTCCGACGTGCCCTACAAGCGCAACGACAAGGGCTGCGTGGAGTCGGACACCAAGAGCGAGCTGATCCAGTACAAGCCCTGGGGCCAGGTGCAGCTGAACCTGGAGCAGGCCCACCGGTTCGCGACCGGCAAGGGCGTCAGGATCGCGATCATCGACACCGGCGTCGACCCCCGCAACCCCCGCTTCACCGGCAGGGTCGAGCGCGGCGGCGAGTACGTCAACGGCAACGCCGAGGGCACGGACGACTGCGACGGCCACGGCACCGAGGTGGCGGGCGTCGCCGCGGCGGCCAAGACCGAGGGCGACTTCGTCGGCGCCGCGCCGGGGGCGACGATCCTCGCGATCCGGCAGACCAGCGACCGGTTCAAGTTCGACGGTGACGCGAACAACGAGAAGCGCGCCACCGCGGGCAAGGTCGGCACGCTGGCCATGGCGATCGTCCGCGCGGCGAACAAGGGCGCCAGGGTCATCAACATCTCGCTGACCAACTGCGGCGCTCCCAAGCTCTTCAGCGACGACGACCGGAAGCTGCAGGCCGCGATCCGCTACGCCGTGGACGTGAAGGACGTCGTCGTCGTGACGGCCGCCGGCAACCTCGGCGACCAGGGCGCCGGCTGTCCGCGGCAGAACGACAACCTGGACCCGGCCGTCGTCAACTCGATCTCCTCGCCGGCGTGGTTCGCCAACGACGTGCTGTCGGTCGCGTCGATCGCCCGGTCCGGCGCGGTGTCGGACTTCAGCATCTGGGGCCCGTGGGTCAGCATCGCGGCGCCGGGCGAGGAGATCATCTCCGTCGACCCCAAGGGCACCGGCCTGACCAACGCCAACGTCACGGCCAACGGCGTGCAGGACATCAAGGGCACCAGCTTCGCCTCCCCCTACGTCGCCGGCATCACCGCACTGGTGCGCGAACGGTTCCCGGACCTCAAGGCGCGCCAGGTGATGGACCGCCTCAAGGCCACCGCCCTGCACCCCGGCAACGTCTCCGGCAAGGACAACAAGACCGGCTTCGGCATGATCAACCCGGTGGCGGCGCTCACCGCGGTGCTGCCGGCCGAGTCACCCGGTTTCCAGAAGGCGCAGCCGAAGGAGCTGGACACCGCCGTCTCCCCGCCGCCGGGACTCGACTGGCCGCCGATCGTCGTCGCGCTGAGCGGCATCGGCATCGGCGGTGCGCTGCTGGCGCTGACGCTGATCGTCCGCAACTCGCTCAGCCGCGGCTCCGAGGACAGGCCCCGGCGGGGTGGCGTCCGCCGGTGAGCTGAGAACGCTCCGGCACGGCATGCGGCGACTCGTCATGCACGCCCGCCTCCTCCGGGCAACCATGGACGCATGGCCGAACAGAAGCCGAGGACCGCGCGAGGAGCTCAGGCGCGGTCCAGCTCCTCCAGGAGCCGCGCGGCACCCCGCTCGGGACCTGCCGCGCGGACGGCGTCGCGCAGGCCCGCGAACGGTGCCGGCTCGCTGAGCACCGACCGGAGCACCGTCGCCACGTCCTCGGGTCGTGCGGCGTTGGGATCCAGGCACACGCCGGCACCGGCTCGCTCCGCGTCGTGGGCGATGCAGAACTGGTCGCTGGAGAACGGCAGCACCACCGCGGGAACACCGGCCTCGAGGCACTCCGTGAAGGAGTTGTTGCCGCCGTGGTGGACCATCGCGGCGACATGCGGCAGCAACGCGCGCTGCGGGACCACGGACTCCACGAAGACGCGTGGGTCCTCGGCCAGGTCGGCCAGCTCCGCGACTCGCCCACCCGCGGCGACCACCACCGTGACTTCGGGAACTCGCAGTACGCCCTGCACCACTGTGCGCAGCACGTCGTGCCGCGCGGACAGGAAGGTGCCCAGGGCGACGAGAACCACGCGACGGCCGTGCGTCCGAGCGCGCCACGTGTCGTCCAGCGGTTCGGGACTGGTGCAGTGACCGAGGAAGATCTGCCGCTGGTGCTCGGGCAACGGCGGTAGCCACGGCAGTTCCGGGTAGTTCACCACGGCGGCGTGAGGAGAGGTGAGAGCGAAGGCGCGGCGCGGAACCGGCCTGGCGGGCGCGAAGTCGCGCAGGAACCGGGTGAACGCGGCGGTGAGCGCCAGATCCGTCAGACGGACCTCAGTGGACAGCACAGCGAGCTCGGCGGCCGACGGACGCACGGCGGACGGCCACGCCTGGGGCAGACCGAAGAACTGGTCGTCCCGCGTGACCAGGTACGTCGGGTGACCGGTGACATAGGACACGAACGGCAGCCCGAGTGCGTGCAGGGCAAGCGTTGTGGCGTAGTCGATCTGGTCGACGACGTACCAGTCCGGACGAACTTGGTCGTGCACAGCGCGAAGCTCGCGCACCACGCGCGCGGGTGCCGCGAGTGGTTCAGCGCGGCGTCGGCGCGTCTGCGCGAGCAGTGCTGCGGCCGCGCCTCCTCGCGTGGCCTGGAGGAAGTCGGTCAGGTTGCGGGCCGACCGGTCGTCCTGCTCGGTCCGCTCCGCGATGCCGCTGTTCGAGTCCTGCGTGGTTTTCAGTGGCAGGAAAGGGATGTCGCGAGCCAGGTCGGCGAGCTCGGCACCGCTGACGAAGGTCACCTCCCGAGCGCCCGCGCTGTTCAGCGCGGACGCGAACACGGACATGGGCTGCGCATGCGACCGAAAAGGCGGACTGACAACGACAAACCGCGACACGGGCTCTCCTCCTCGTTGCTGCATCTGGGTTCTTGTTCGATCCGAACACGTCCTCCGGTTCGAACGTCGGGTGTGCGGACACATCCCGAGGTACAGCAAGCGTTGGAGTCCCGTCGATCCGAAGGCGCCCTCGCGGCCAGAAGCCCCCACGTCCTGGTGAGCGCCTTCCTCGACGCACCGAGCCCGGAGGCCTTCTCCCTGACGTGCGAGGAGATCGGCCGGGCCGTGCGAGAACACGGTGCGGACACGGTGACCGAGGAACTGCGAAGAGCCGTTCTGTTCACACAGGACCGCGAGCTCGCCGCCGCGTTGCTCGACATCGCGACAGCACACCGCCTGGCACCGCTGAGCCCGGCCGAGGCGCGTGCGGTCGTCGCGGGGCCGGCGCAGTGGCGTTACCTGGACTCGCTCGGCGAGCCGGTGGACGCCGTTCCCCGCACGCCGTGCGAGAAGCTGATGCTCGACCTGCTGCACGACGACATCGCCCTGCCGGTGGCACCGCCCGCGAAGGGACCGACGGTCGCGCAGTCGATGCTCATCGGCGGAACCGCGCAACCGGGTGAGGGCGCGAGTGGCGGGCTCACCGTGTTCCTGTCCTCACTGGCGGCCGCGTTGGTGAGGAGGGAGGACATCGGCCGGGTGGTGACGGTGGTTCTCGCGCCCGAACCGACCACCGTGACCGTGCGGAAGGACGCCGCGCTCGACCACTGGACGGTGCACGTGCCGGTGGACTCGCCGGTCGCGTTGACCCAGACCGAGATGGCGTCGCACCGGGCGGGGATCACCTGGTGGCTGACGAAACTCCTGCCGCGCTGCGGACTGACCCCGGACGTGGTGCACGTCCGCTACTCCGACGACGGCTCGCTCGCCGTGGCGGACGCAGCGAGGGTCCTCGGCGCGAAGCTCGTGTTCACCGTGACCCCGGACCCTCACCGGCACCTCGCCGAACGCCATCCCGAGGACGCGGAGGACCTGACGGCGATGCGGTTCGACCTGCACCGCGTGCGGGTCGCCGACCACCTCGTCGAGCGCGCGGACCAGGTGATCACCATCGGCGGCAGGCAGGACGAGGTGCTGACGCACTTCCCGCGGCTCGACCCCGCCGAGCTGCTCGCGCTCGAGGAGGGCATCGCCCCGGCTCCCCCGCCCTCCGGCCGGTCGCTGGTGCCGTCGCTGTACGCGGAGTCGGCTCTGCCCCGTCTCGACCCGTCTGCTCGGGGACTGCCCGTGTTGCTCAACGTCGGGCGGTTGCACCCGATGAAGCAGCAGCCCCGGCTGGTGAGGGCGTGGCTGGACGCGGGCCTGCACCGCACGACGGCGCTGGTGCTCATCGGTGGTTCCACGACCGCGCGGACGCCGGACGAGCAGGCGGTGCTCGACGAGGTGCTCGCGCTGTCCCGTTCCGCGCCCGAGGCACGCGGACGGCTCGCGGTGCTGCCGGCCTGGTCCAACCAGGACGTCCGGCGGCTGCAACACGAGCTGGCCGCGGCTCCGGTCTCCTCCGGCGCTCCCCACGTCTACGCCTGCGCCAGCGCGAAGGAGGAGTTCGGCATCGCGGTGCTCGAAGCCATGGAAGCGGGTCTGCTCGCCCTCGGTCCGCAGCGCGGCGGTCTGCCGAACTACGTCGACCAGGGACGCAACGGGTTCCTGGCCGACACGTCGGACACCCGGTCCCTGGCGGAAGGACTGCGGCACGTCGTCGATCTCGGCCCGGCGGCCGCACCGATCGCCGCCGCCGGGCAGCGCACGGTCCGGGCGCGGTTCCGGATCGATGCCGTCGCGGAACCGTTCGCGGCGCTCTACACCAGGCTTTCCGGCTGAGGCACGGGCCGCGTCCCGCCGCAACGGTCATCCCATGGCGAAGACGCGGCCCGCCCACACCTCGGCTTCTTCCCTGCTCGCGTACTCGGGCAGGTACGGTCCGCCGGCGACCACGACGCCGAGCGAGTGCAGCAGCTCGGCGTGGGCCTGCGAGACCACGTCGTGCGCGCCGACCTTCATGGTCAGCTCGTCGGCCCGGTCGACCAGGTACCGGACCTGGCGCCGGGCCCACTCCGGCGGGTTCTCGGCGGCGAGCCCCGCGACGATCGGCCCGGTGAGCATCACCGCGGGCACCGGCAGCGCCAGCGCGGACACGAGCTCCAGCTCGGGCAACCCGGTCACGTACACGACGAAGACCACCCCCAGCCTGCCGAGCACGCTGAGCGACTCCACCAGGTCGCCGCGCGCGTCCAGCAGCGACGGGCCGTCCGTGCAGAGCATCAGGCGTCGCGGTTCCAGGCCGTGGCGGTCGAGCTCGGTGCGGACGATGCCGACGAGATCGGCGTCGATGGCCATGCGTTGCGGCAGGGTCAGGCACACCATGGGCGCGCCGTCGCCGAACCGGGCCGCCCAGTCCGCGGCGGTGCTCATCGCCTCGTGCAGCAGGTGCTTGCCGACCGGCACCGTCATCCCGGTCAGCTCGGCGAGCGCGTAGACCTCGGCCGCGCGCAGCTGGCCCAGCTCCGGGTGCCGCCACCGCAGGCTCGCGTTGAGGGAGGTGACGACGGGCGCGTCCGGCAGGACGACGTGCGGCTGGTAGACCACGCCGACCTCGCCCGTCTCCATCGCTCCCCCCAGGGACGCCGCCAGGCGGTAGCGGTCGCGCGCCACGCGGTCGGCGTCCGGGTCGAACAGGACCCACTGCGACTTCCCCAGGTCCTTCGCCCGGTGCAGCGCCACCTCGGCGCACCGCGCCAGCTCGTCGTGCCCGCCGGCGGACGCCCCGGCCACCACGATGCCGACGCTCGCGCTCACGCCGATGCCCGCCTCACCGTGGTAGACCGGAATCGCGAGCCGCTCGATCATCTCCTCGACCAGCGCCACCACCTCGTGCCGGGTGAGGGTTCCGTGCAGCGCCACCGCGAACTCGTCGCGGAACAACCGCGCGATGAAGGCGTCGTGACCGGCGAAGACCTCGCGCAGGGTGCCGGCGATCCCGCGCAGCACCTCGTTCGCGACCTCCCTGCCCAGCCCGTCGTTGATCACGCCGAACCCGTCGACGTCCAGGAACAGCACGGCGATCCGCTCCTGGCCGGCGGCGGTCGCGACGAGGCCCTCGAGGTTCGAGCGGAAGTAGGCGGCGTTGGGCAGGCCGGTCAGCGAGTCGTGCAGCGTCTGGTGGCGGAAGGTCTCCTGCAGCTGCCTCAGTTCCTGGACGTCCTCGAACAGGAACAGCCGCCGTGCCGCGATCCCCGGCGGGGCCGTGACGGACGCGCGGACAGGACGGCCCGGTGCCTCCGCGGAGGCGATCTCCACCTCGAACTGCACGAGCTCCTCCGGCTTGACGAGCACCTCGTGCAACGCGTCGTCGATCGCCTGCCTGCCCGACTCCGCGGCCGCGGCCTCCCGGATCCGCAGGCCCGTGACGGAACCGCCGACCGCGCCGACGAGACCGCGGAAGGCGAGGTTGGCCGCGACGACGACCCCCTCGGAGTCGGTGATCACAGCCGCGGCCGGGCAGGCGTGGAAGAACACCTCGAAACACGCCTGCTCGGCTCTGTCCGGCGAACTGTCAGACTCCGTCACGCCAGCACCCCACACCAGATCACTGCGATTGCAAAGCAAAACGCGGCGCAGCGACACGATCGGAGCAGTGATCGGGTTCGGCGTGGCCTCGAACGTGCGCGGAATTCCTTGCGACAGCGACTAAAACCGGCAGTCGGCTACTCGCGTTCGGCGATCACGTCGAGATCGCGGGTGGCGAAACGCAGGTGCTCCCACTCCTCTTCCAGAACGGTGTGCAGACAGGACAAGACCGTCTCCTGGTACGTCGCGTCCCACGGGTTCGGGCGCGGGGCCGACAGCTCGGCCGCCGTCACCGCGGCGAGGAAGTCGCGGACCACCGCCGTCCTGTCCGCCCTGGCTTCCAGGACGTCCGCGTACGCGGGAGTCTCCGAGACGAAGACGGACAGGTCGTGACCATCCGTCTCGTACTCGGCGTTCGGCAGGCCGAGCGGGTGATAGGGCCGCTCCACGCCCATGACCGCTCCGCGGAGCCAGGTGTCCGTCGCCATCACGAGATGGCGGACCGTCTGCGCGAACGACCATTCGCCGTCCACCGACACGTCCGCGGTGCCCGGCGGCATCGTCGCCACGCGGTCGACGGCCGCACTCCAGGCGGCTTCCACCTTCGCCCACGCCCGTCGCAGCTCGCCCGGCCCCGCGGCGCGCCGCTCGGCCCTGCCGGGGAAGCGCCGGTTCAGCTCGGCCTCGACGAGAGGGGCGACGTCGACCCCGTTGACCCGCAGCGTGCTCTCGCCGTCGAGCAGCCACGGCGCGTCGATGTCGGCGCCCGCGACGTCCACCGCCCGCATGACCACACCGGACAGGTCCGCGCGGGTGAAGCGGGCGCCGCGGAGGCTGACGTCGACGAACGCGGCCCCGCGCAGGTCATCCGGGTGCTGGAAGCTCGCCATGGCAGGACATTCTCACATCGGACCTCGTGGCTCGCAGCGTTGTGCCCGGTGTCAGCGGCGCAGGCCGAAGAAGTCGGCGAGCACCCGCGCGGTGGTGACGTGGTGGCTGGTCCTGCCGATGACGGCCGGGGCGTCCGCGGGGCCGGGGATGGTGTGGCCTCCGTTGTGGACGGTCAGCAGGGTGACGGGCGGCCGGCCGTCCTGGCGGTAGTCGGTGCGCTCGACCTCGGTGGGATCGCCGGAGCCCGCGGCGGGCAGCCGGGTGGTGACCGGGTCGGCGGTGATGCCGTTGCGGGAGGCGAAGTACCGTGCGGTCTGCGGCGCCGACCAGCTCTCGCCGCCGACCTTGAACACGAGCCGCTGCCACCAGGTGAAGCTGCCTCCGTCGTAGGAGGTGATCGGGTCTTTGGTGCCGTGGATCGCGAGCAGGGGCATCGGCACGACCGGTGCGCCGGTGGAGAGGAAGTTCTCCGGCGCGGGCATCGTCGCGGCGATCACGACGGCACCGGCGAGCAGCTCGGGTGCCTCGTGGACCAGGCGCATCACCATCTGCCCGCCGTTGGAGTAGCCGACGGCGACCACCCGGTCCGGGTCGGCGCCGTGCTCGGCCGCGAGCTTCGCGATCACCGCGCGGGTGAAGCCGATGTCGTCGACGCCGTCCCGGCGGGCGGGGAACCGGCTGCCGCGGCGGGCGTCGTTCCAGTTGCCGCGGTAGCCGTCGAGGTAGGCGACCACGGCGTCGGACGCGAGCTCGTCGTACATGCCCCCGGTGAACGCGCGGTGCTTGTCGGCGCTCTGGCGGGAGCCGTGGAACACCAGGACGAGCGGGTGGGGCGCGGTGGCGTGCGCGGGCTTGACGACGGTGAAGGTGCGGAGTCTCCCGTCGACCTCGACGCTGTCGCGCAGCACCGGCGCGGTGGTGGTGGACATGAGACGTCTCCGTTCGATCCGCGGTGGCGCCCCGACCACCACAAATGGATGAGCTATCCGCTTCACCGTACACCAAGCGGATGAACTATCCAGTTGACCGCGTCGAGGTTCGGCCCGCGACCGGACGACGTCCCAGGACGTGGACTACACCTCGATGTGCGCGCCCATGATCACCGTTCGGTCCCGCGGCAGCCCGAAGTGCTCGGCGGCGTCGGCCGTGATGTACGACGTGGCCACGAACAACCGCTTGCGCCACCCCGCCATCGTCCGCGACCTGCCGCGCTGCAGCTCGATCTTCGACAGGAAGTACCGCGCCCTGCCCAGGTCCAGCGCGCCCTCGGTCTGCGAGGGGTCGACCAGCGCGAGGGCGGCCGGCACGTCCGGCGTCTCCATGTAACCGAAGCGGGCGTTCACGTGGATGATGCCGTCGTCGGTGTAGCCGAGGTCGTCGACCTCGACGCGGCGGTCCGGTGCCACGCGCGGCACGGGTTCGGTCTCGATGGACACGATCACCACCCGCTCGTGCAGCACGTGGTTGTGCTCCACGTTCGCGCGCATGGCCAGCGGCGCGGTCTCCTTGCCGCGGTTGAGGAACACGGCGCAGCCCGGCACACGGGTCAGCTCCCGCGAGTGCAGTTCGTCGATGAACTCCCGCAACGACCCCTCGGCGTCGCGGCGGGCCTTCGTGACGATCGCGCGGCCGCGTTGCCAGGTCGTCATGACGGTGAACGCGGTCAGGCCGATCAGCAGCGGGAGCCAGGCGCCGTGCAGCAGCTTGGTCAGGTTCGCCGCCAGGAACAGCAGGTCGACGCCCAGCAGCACGACGCAGCCGAGCCCGATCGCCCACGCCGGCGCGCCGAACTTCCAGCGGGCCAGGAAGAGGAAGAGCGACGTGGTGATCGTGATCGTGCCGGTGACCGCCATGCCGAACGCGAACGCGAGCGCAGCCGACGTGCGGAACGCGAACACCAGCGTCAGCACCGACACCATCAGCACCCAGTTGATCCACGGCACGTAGATCTGCCCGATCGTCGACTCCGACGTGTGCGCGATCCGCAACCGCGGCAGGTAGCCGAGTTGCGCGGCCTGCGACGCGACCGAGTAGGCGCCGGTGATCACCGCCTGCGACGCGATCACGGTGGCGGCGGTGGCCAGCACCACCATCGGCCACCGGGCCCACTCCGGGACGAGCAGGAAGAACGGGCCGCTGACGTTCGCCTGGTCGGCGAGGACCAGCGCACCCTGCCCCAGGTAGCTGAGCACGCAGGCGGGCAGCACCAGGAACAGCCAGCCGCGCGCGATGGCGGGGCGGCCGAAGTGGCCCATGTCCGCGTACAGCGCCTCGGCGCCGGTCACCGCCAGCACCACGGCGGCGAGGGCGAAGAACGCGATGTCGAAGTGTCCGAACAGGAACCCGAGCGCGTACGTCGGCGACAGCGCCCTGAGGATCTCCGGGTGCCCGGCGATGCCGCGGATCCCGGCCGCGCCGATGGCGGTGAACCACAGGATCATCACCGGTCCGAAGAACCGGCCGACCGCGGCGCTTCCCCGGCGCTGCACCAGGAACAGGCCGATGATGATCACCGCGGTGATCGGCACGACGAACCGTTCGAGCTCCGGCTCGACGACCTTGAGCCCCTCGACGGCGGACAGCACGGAGATCGCGGGCGTGATCATGCTGTCGCCGAAGAACAGCGCCGCGCCGAAGATCCCCAGCGCCGCCAGCGTCGCCGCGGCCTTGCGCCCCTGCTTCGCCTTCCACCGCCGCAGCAGGGTGATGAGGGCCATGATGCCGCCCTCGCCGTCGTTGTGGACGCGCATCGCGAGCAGCACGTAGGTGACGGTCACGACGATCATCACCGACCAGAAGATCAGCGACACGACCCCGTACACGTTGTCCACGCTCACCGGGACCGGGTGCGGGTCGGCGGGGTTGAACACCGTCTGGATCGTGTAGATCGGGCTCGTGCCGATGTCGCCGAACACGACACCGAGCGCTCCGACCACCACGGCCAGCCGGACGGTGTCGTGCGCCACCCTGGCGCGAGGCGACACCTCGGAAACCTGCTGCTCAGCCACGAACAACCCCCTCGACCACGCGTGCCCGCAAGATAACCGCGAGCAGGGCCCCGTGCTGAGTGCGAGCGGGTGATCTTTACGCGTTCCTGATGCCTGAGCCACACCCCGTCCACCGCAAGCGGCGTCACCACTGGTCACCGGCCTTTGACATACCCATACCCCCATAGGGTATAAAGGCGGGGAGCCCACCGCTCCCCCGGCGTCACGGCCGGCCGCGCGGTGGCGGGAGACGGAGCGAGACGTGCACGGCTACGCCGAGAACAAGACCGCCCACCTGCGCCGCCTGCGGAGGATCGAAGGCCAGGTCCGCGGTCTGCAGCGGATGATCGAGGAAGACGAGTACTGCATCGACGTGCTCACCCAGATCTCCGCGGCCACCAGGGCGTTGCAGGCGGTCTCACTGGGGTTGCTCGACGAGCACCTCAAGCACTGCGTGAGCCAGGCCATCACCGAGGGCGGGTCCACCGCGGACGCGAAGATCACGGAAGCGAGTGACGCCATCGCGCGCCTGGTCCGCTCCTGACTCGAGGAGAGACCTGTGAAGACCGGGCACAAGGTCGCGCTGTACGGCGTGGCACTGACCGTCATCTTCGGTGGCACGTGGGCCGCGGGCGCGGCAGCGGGACCACCATCGACGACCATCGGCGAAGAGGCGGCCCACGGCGGGCACGAGACCGCGCCGTCGAGGGTGCCGCCGGGACTGTCCGTGTCGGACAACGGCTACACGTTGCGGCTCAAGCGGGACACCTCGCTGAGCTTCGACATCGCCGGACCGGACGGGCAGCCCGTCACGAGGTTCGCCGTGGAGCACGAGAAGCGCCTGCACCTGGTCGTGGTCCGCCGCGACGGCTCGCACTTCCGGCACGTGCACCCCGCGATGGCGCCGGACGGCACGTGGTCGGTGCCGCTGAGCCTGCCCGACGCCGGCAGCTATCGCGTCTTCGCCGACTTCCGGCCAGAGGACGGCCCCAGGACCACGCTCGGCGCCGACGTCGAGCGAGCGGGCGACTACCGGCCGGACCGGCACGAGACCAGCCGCACGTTCGCCGTCGACGGCTACGAGGTGTCCCTCAGCGGTGAGCTGAACAGCGGGAAGGCGTCGCCGGTCACCATCGCGATCTCGAAGAACGGCAAACCGGTGACTGACCTGCAGGACTACCTGGGTGCGAAGGGACACCTCGTCGCACTTCGGGCGGCCGACCTGGCCTACCTGCACGTGCACCCCGAGGACAGCGCCGACGTGAAGTTCGCGGTCGAGGTGCCGACGGCCGGTCAGTACCGGCTGTTCCTCGACTTCCAGCACGAGAACGTCGTGCGGACGGCCGAGTTCACCCTCACCACCCACGAGGAGGACGGTCATGGCCACTGACACGGTCGAGCTCTCGATCGGCGGCATGACGTGCGCCTCCTGCGCCGCGCGGATCGAGCGCAAGCTGAACAAGGTGGACGGCGTCCAGGCCTCGGTCAACTACGCCACCGAGAAGGCCCGCATCAGCTACGCGGGCGACCTCACGCCCGCCGACCTGGTGAAGGTCGTCGAGGACACCGGCTACACCGCCGCACTGCCCGAGGCTCCCGAGCAGGCGGCCGAGAGCGACCCGGCTGCGCCGTTGCGGCAGCGGCTGGTCACGTCGGCGGTGCTGGCCGTGCCGGTCGTCGTCCTGGCGATGGTCCCGGCGCTGCAGTTCACGTACTGGCAGTGGTTGTCGCTGGCGCTCGCCGGACCGGTCGTCACCTACGCCGCGTGGCCGTTCCACAAGGCCGCGTGGACCAACGCGAAGCACGGCGCCGCCACCATGGACACGCTGATCTCGCTCGGCGTCGGCGCGGCGTTCCTGTGGTCGCTCTACGCGCTGTTCCTGGGCACCGCGGGTACTCCCGGCATGACGCACGGGTTCACGTTCACCATCGAGCGGACGGCCGGGACCGGCAACATCTACCTGGAGGTCGCGGCGGGCGTCACGACGTTCCTGCTGGCCGGCCGCTACTTCGAGGCGCGGTCCAAGCGGCGCGCGGGGGCGGCGCTGCACGCCCTGCTCGAACTGGGCGCCAAGGACGTGGCGGTCGTCAGGGACGGCGGCGAGGTGCGCGTCCCGACCGGTGAGCTGCGGGAGGGCGACCGGTTCGTCGTGCGGCCGGGCGAGAAGATCGCGACCGACGGCGTCGTCGAGGAGGGCAGCTCGGCGGTCGACGCGAGCATGCTCACCGGCGAGTCCGTGCCGGTCGAGGTGCGGCCCGGTGACGCCGTGGCCGGCGCGACCGTCAACGCGGGCGGGCGGCTCGTCGTGCGGGCCACCCGGATCGGCTCGGACACGCAGCTCGCGCGGATGGCGGAGCTCGTCGAGCAGGCGCAGAACGGCAAGGCCGAGGTCCAGCGCCTCGCGGACCGGATCTCGGCGGTGTTCGTGCCGATCGTGATCGCTCTCGCGGTCGGCACGCTGGGCTTCTGGCTCGGCACGGGCGGAGGTGCCGGTGCGGCGTTCACGGCGGCCGTGGCGGTGCTGATCATCGCCTGCCCGTGCGCGCTGGGCCTGGCCACGCCGACCGCGTTGCTGGTCGGCACCGGCCGGGGCGCCCAGCTCGGCATCCTGATCAGGGGTCCGGAGGTGCTGGAGTCCACCCGCCGCGTCGACACGGTGGTGCTGGACAAGACGGGCACGGTGACGACCGGGCGGATGAGCCTGGTGAGCGTGCACACCGCCGAGGACGAGACCGAGGTCCTGCGGCTGGCCGGAGCGCTGGAGAACGCGTCGGAGCACCCGATCGCCCAGGCCGTCGCGCGGGCGGCGGGCGCCGTGCCGGAGGTGGAGGACTTCCGCAACGTCGAGGGGCTCGGCGTGCGGGGCGTGGTCGACGGCCACGCGGTGCTGGTGGGCCGCGAACGCCTGCTGACCGACTGGAGCATCACCCTCGGCGACGACCTGGCAGAGGCCAGGCGGGACGCGGAACGGCAGGGCCGCACGGCGGTCCTGGTCGCGTGGGACGGCAAGGCGCGCGCCGTGCTCGTCGTCGCCGACACCGTGAAGCCCACGTCGAAGGAGGCGGTCGAGGGCCTGCGGGCGCTCGGGCTGCGTCCGGTGCTGCTGACCGGCGACAACGAGGCGGCGGCGCGGGCGGTCGCGGCCGAGGTCGGCATCGAGGAGGTCGTCGCCGAGGTGCTGCCCGCGGACAAGGTCGACGTCGTCAAGCGCCTGCAGGACGAGGGATGCGTGGTCGCCATGGTCGGTGACGGCGTGAACGACGCGGCCGCGCTCGCCCAGGCCGACCTGGGCCTCGCGATGGGCACCGGCACGGACGCCGCGATCGAGGCGAGCGACCTCACGCTGGTCCGCGGTGACCTGCGGGCCGCCGTGGACGCGATCCGGCTGGCGCGGCGCACGCTCACCACGATCAGGGGCAACCTGTTCTGGGCGTTCGCCTACAACGTCGCCGCGCTGCCGCTCGCCGCGCTCGGCCTGCTCAACCCGATGATCGCGGGCTTCGCCATGGCGTTCTCGTCGGTGTTCGTGGTGAGCAACAGCCTGCGTCTGCGGGCCTTCCGCTGACCCGACTGACGCGACCCTCACGGGCGGTTTCGTAGCCTCGGCACATCAGTTCCCGATGAGAAGGAGCGGTTGTGCCGAGGTTCGCCCTGGTCGTGGCGTTGCTGGCAGCGCTGGCGGCGTGCACCTCGACCCCGCCACCCCCCGCACCGGGCAGCTCCTCACCGGGCAGCTCCGCACCGGCGAAGCAGGAGAAGCGGATCCACCTGTCGATCGGCGACTCCTACGCTACCGGTTTCGCGCCGGGCGCCAAGAACACGAGCTTCGCCCAGATCATGGCCGACGCCTCCGGTCTGGAGCTCGTCAACCTGGCCTGCGACGGCGCCACGTCCGCCGACCTCGCCGGCCGGCCCGCCTGCGGTGCGAACGCCGGCGGCAAGAC
Source organism: Lentzea sp. NPDC059081 (assembly GCF_042738015.1). Classification (NCBI taxonomy): domain Bacteria; kingdom Bacillati; phylum Actinomycetota; class Actinomycetes; order Pseudonocardiales; family Pseudonocardiaceae; genus Lentzea; species Lentzea sp. NPDC059081. The sequence continues at coordinate 420,642 of NZ_JBHYGW010000002.1, read as the reverse complement.
CCAGCTCGACGCCGCCGTGGAGACGGTGAAGGGCGGGAAGGTCGACCTGGTCACGATCGTGGTCGGCGGCAACGACCTGACGCCGTGCGCGATCGTCCAGGACCCGGTGGAGTGCGCCACCAGGACCGTCGCCGGCATCCAGACCAACGTCGCGGGCGCGCTCACCGAGCTGCGGGAGGCCGCGCCGGACGTGAAGATCGTCGGCCTGACCTACCCGGACGTGTTCCTCGGCGCGTGGGTGAACCCGACGTTCCCCAACGGCAAGAACCTCGCCCGCCTGTCGGTGACGATGTTCCAGGACTTCAACACCAGGATCGCCGAGCAGTACGGCCGGTTCGGGGCGAAGTTCGCCGACGTCACGAGCGCGACCGGCGGCTACGGCGCGCTGACCGAGCTGACCCAGGACCCGAAGTACGGCCAGATCCCCGGGTCGGTGGCCAAGGTGTGCGCGCTCACCTACTTCTGCGACCGCACCGACGTGCACCCGACGCCCGCCGGCCACCAGGCGATCGCGGACGCCGTCACCGCGGCGAGCCGCTGAGCCCCTGCCGTTCCCCCGCCGGGCGGCGACGCGCCCGTCCGCGCAAGCCGGGAAGATCCGGGTGACCTCCGGAATTCGCCGTCGTGGTGATCCCGGCTACGAGGCCGTCCGCCGAACCGTGGCAGGGTTGTCCCCGTATAACCCGAAAGACCCTGTCCTGCGACCGCCGCAGCTGACAGGCTTCGGAACCGTTGCCGCAGCGAGGAAGTGACGATGACCGTGCTCCCCCACAGCACCGATGCCCTGCACCGGCTCAACGACGCCGTGGACGGGTTCCTGCGCAGTGAGAAGGAGTTCAACCTCGCCGATCCCTCCGCCAACGGCCTCGTCGGCGGACGTTTCCGCGCCCTCGGCACGCAGATCGGCGCCGCGGTGCAGTCGGGCGTGCCGGACTACGACGTCTCGGCGGTCGTCCAGCCGGCGCGGTCGGCCTGCGCGCGGTCACCGCTGATGCGCGACGAGAACGAGTGGACGCGCGGCTACCCCAGCGACTTCCGGCTGGTCGAGCACGTCCTGGCGCAGGCCAACGGCGGCGCGCCCGGCACGCTGGGCTGGCACGTCGAGGCGCAGCTGCAGGGATCGGCGATCGCGCAGCAGCTGCGCAACCGGGTGATGCACCAGACCCGGCTGATCGGCGACTGCCTCACCGCGCCGCGCAACGGCCCGCGGTCGATCCTCGTGATCGACGCCGGAGCCGCTCCCGACCTGCGCGCCATCCCGCCGGGCATCGTGCGGCCCGGCGACCGGTTCGTGCTCACCGACGTCGACCCGGACGCGCTGGAGCTGGCGCAGCAGCGCCTCGGCCCGCTGAACGAGTCCACGACCACCGTCCCCGGCAACATCTTCCGCGCGGTCAACCAGCTCGCCGACCTCGGCCCGTACGACCTCGTGCTGGCCAACGGCATCTACGGCTACCTCAACGACCGCGCGGCCGTGCGCCTGACCGAGGCCGTGCTGACCAGGCTCACCCGTCCCGGCAGCACGTTCTACTTCGCCGGGACCGAGCCGGGCAACGAGTTCCGCTGGCCGCTGGAGTTCCTGATGGAGTGGCAGGTCATCGAGCGCGACGAGCAGGCCGTGCGCGCGTTGCTGCCCGGCTGCGACGTGTCGGTGGGCCACGACCAGACCGGCCTCGCACTGCTCACGCACGTGCGGGTGCACTGAGGCCACGGGAGCGGCGCGGCCGGGCTACCTGCGTGAGGTGCTCAGGCCGTGCGCTACCCGCGACACGAAGGCCACCAAGCGGTCCGGCGTGAACTTGTCCGGCCCGGTCAGCACCAGCCGGCCGGACATCTCCGCCAGGGCGAGCATCGCGTGGCCCAGAAGCTCGGAGTCGAGGTCGTCCAGACCCCCCGTCCCCTTCCGGCGCAGCTCCTTCAGGCCCAGCGCGGCCAGGTCCTCGATCTGGGCCAGGACGCCCGCGCGCACCAGTTCGACCTGGGCGCGGAACTCGCGGGGCGTGCCCTCGGGCGGGAGCAGCACCAGGCGCCAGCGTGCGGGGGCCTCGACCACGGCGTGGACGAAGACGCGGACGGCGTCGGCGAAGGCGTCGTCCGGTGACCTCGTGGCGAAGTCGGTGGGCAGGGCGGCCAGGACCTGCTCGGTGGCGCGGGCGGCCTCGCGTTCGAGCAGGGCACCGATCAGCGACGCGCGGTTCGCGAAGAGGTCGTAGAGCACCGGCTTGGTGACCTGGGCCTGCTTGGCCACCGACTCCATCGTCACCGTGTCGAAGCCCGCCGGGATCAGGGCCAGTGCGGCGTCCAGCAGCTGCTCGCGGCGCTGCTCCGGCGGCAGGCGGCGGGCGTACTTCCGGCGCGTTGTGCTCACCGGTCCATATTGCTACGGTGGCGTAGCTTTCACAAAGCTACGCACGCGTAGTAATGGGAGGTCTGCGGGATGGAGCCGGACAACCTCGTTCTGCAACCGCGTGACGTGCGGTTCGACTGGTCGGCGCTGCCGATGCACTGGGTGCCGGACGAGCCGGTCGCCACGCACGTCATGAACGTCCTGCACCTGTTGCTGCCCGAGGGCGAGCGGTGGTTCGTGCGCACGTTCCAGCAGGCGGTGCCGCTGATCGGCGACGACACGCTGCGCGAGGACGTGCTCGGGTTCATCGGGCAGGAGGCGATGCACGCCGAGGCGCACAGCGAGGTGCTGGACCACCTGCTGGCCAACGGCCTCGACCCGCGCCCGTTCACGCGGCAGATGGAGCACGTGTTCCGGCGCATCCTCGGTCCCCGGACGGGGCTGACGGAGGAGCAGGCGCGCGAGCAGCTGATCGAACGGGTCGCGATCGTGGCCGCCGTCGAACACTTCACGGCGTACCTGGGCGACTGGATGCTGAACGCCGGCGCCCTGGACCGCGCGGGCGTCCACCCGGTGATGCTGGACCTGCTGCGCTGGCACGCGGCCGAGGAGGTCGAGCACCGCAGCGTCGCGTTCGACCTGATGCGCCACCTCGACCGCCGGTACGTGCGGCGGGCGCGGACGATGCTGCTGGTCGCGCCGGTGCTGTTCTGGCTGTGGGTGCGGGGCGCCCGGTTCCTGGTGCGCGCGGACCGGACCACGTCGGCGCGGCTGACCTGGCGCGAGGCGATGCGGGCTGGACGGCGCGGGCTGCTGCCGCGGCTGTCGGAGATCCTCCGGGCGTTCCTGCGGTACTTCCACCCGGCGTACCACCCGAAGCAGGAGGGCTCGACGTCGCAGGCCGTCGCGTACCTGGCGTCCTCCCCCGCGGCCCGCGAGGCGCACTGATGTCGGGCGGGCTCACCCGGTTCGGTGCCCTCTACGACGCCGCGGTCACGCGGTTCGGCGGCCGGGCGCGCCCCGGTGCCGCGCGGGATGCGTTGTGGCTCACCGTTGTCGAACGTTCACCTGTGTCGGACGACGTGGTGAGCCTGCGGTTCGGCGGAACCGCGCTGCCGCCGTGGCAACCCGGCTGTCACGTCGACCTGCACCTGCCGTCGGGGCTGCGGCGGCAGTACTCGCTGTGCGGCGACCCGTCCGACGACACCTACCGGATCGCCGTGCGCGCGGTCGGCGCCGGGTCGCGGGAGGTGCAGGCGTTGCGGGTGGGCGACCGGGTCCAGGTCCGCGGGCCGCGCAACGCGTTCCCGTTCGCCGGCCTCGGTCCGGTGCTGTTCGTGGCGGGCGGCATCGGGATCACGCCGATCCTGCCGATGGTCCACGAGGCCGCGCGCCGCGGCCTGGACTGGCGGCTCGTCCACCGCGGGCGAAGCGCACTGCTGGACGAACTGCCGCCGGGTGACGTCGACGTGCGTCCTCACCGAGGAGGGACGCTGCTCGACGGTGCTGCTCCGGATGGTGCTGTCTACTGCTGCGGTCCTGCGGCCATGCTCGACCAGGTGAGGTCCGAGTTCTCGTCGCGGTGGCTGCACTTCGAACGCTTCAGCCCGCCGCCCGTCTCCGGCAGCCCGTTCACGGTGGAACTGCGCCGCAGCGGGGTATCCCTCGCCGTGCCCGCCGACCGGTCGGCGCTGGACGTGATCAGGGACTTCCGGCCGTCGGTCGCCTACTCGTGCCGGCAGGGGTTCTGCGGCACGTGTGAGGTCGGCGGCGTGCGGATCTGCGTGGACAGGCCCACCGGTGACCGGCTCGTGTTGGAGGATCTGTGAAGGTGCGTTCCGGGGAAGTCGAGCTGGCCGTGCAGGTGCGCGGCACGTCCGGGCCCGTCGTGGTGCTGGTGCACGGGTACCCGGACACGCACGCGGTGTGGGACCGCGTGGCGGCGTTGCTGGAGAAGGACTTCCGGGTCGTCACCTACGACGTGCGCGGCGCGGGCGAGTCCACGGCACCGTCCACTGAGGACGGCTACCGGCTCGACCGCCTCGCCGCCGACCTGTTCGCGGTGATCGACGAGGTCAGTCCCGGCGAACCCGTGCACCTCGTCGGCCACGACTGGGGCTCGATCCAGTCGTGGGAGGCGGTGACCACGCCGGGCGCGCGGATCGCGACGTTCACCTCGATCTCCGGACCGTCGCTCGACCACATGGGGCACTGGTCGCAGCGTGGCCTGTCCATCGCCCACCTCAGGCAGTTCGTCCGGTCCTGGTACATCGCCGCGTTCCACCTGCCCGTGGTCGCGCCGTTGTTCTGGCGGCTCTACCTGGCCCGCCGCTGGGGTGCCGTGCTGCGCCGGACGGAGGGCGTGCGCGTGACGCCCGCGCCGACCATCGCGTCGGACGCGATGCGCGGGATCTCGTTGTACCGGGCCAACATCCGCCGGATCATGCGCGCGCCGAGGCACCGCGTCGCGCCCATGCCGGTCCAGGTGGTCCAGCCGACCCGCGACCGCTACATCCGCACCGAACCGCTCGACCTCGAACGCTGGGTGCCGTCGCTGAGCCGCCGCCGGATCGCCGCCGGGCACTGGGCGCCGCTGTCGCACCCCGAACCGCTCGCGCGCATGATCGGCGAGTTCGTCGCGGACTCCACTCCCCCGCGCCCGCTCGTCGTGATCACCGGTGGCGGCAGCGGCATCGGCAAGGCGACGGCGGTCGCGTTCGCCCGCGAGGGTGCGCGGGTCGTGGTGTCCGATGTGGACTTCGCGGCGGCTGAGGAGACCGCGACTCTGACCGGTGGTCACGCCTACGAGGTCGACGTGCGCTCCGAAGAGGCGATGCGCGCGTGGGCACGACAGGTCGCCGACGAGCACGGCGTGCCCGACGTGGTCGTGAACAACGCCGGTATCGCGCACTCCGGTTCGTTCCTGTCGACGTCCACGGAGCAGTGGAAGCGCGTGCTGGACGTGAACCTGTGGGGTGTCGTGCACGGCTGCCGGGCGTTCGGCGAGCTGATGGTGGACCGCGGCGAGGGCGGCCACATCGTGAACCTGTCGTCGGTGGCGGCCTACCTGCCGTCGAAGATCCTGTCCGCGTACGCGAGCAGCAAGGCGGCGGTGTTCATGCTGTCCGAGTGCCTGCGCGCCGAGCTGGCACCGCACGCGATCGGCGTGACGGCCATCTGCCCCGGTCTGGTGCACACGAACATCACCGCGACCGCGACGTTCTCCGGTGTCAGCGCGGAGGAGGAACGCCGCAAGCAGACCCGTGCCACCCAGATCTACGCACGGCGCGGCTTCGGGCCGGAGGGCGTGGCCGCCGAGATCGTGCGGGCGGTGCGCGGCAACCGGCCGGTCGTGCCGGTGACGGTGGAGGCGAAGGCGGCGCGGCTGGCGGGACGGGTGGCGCCGGGCCTGTTGCGCGCCTTCGCCCGGTTCGACCCGAGCTAGCCCCGGCGCACCAGTGTTCGGCCCCATTCCCGGCTCGGCGACTCGACGTACCGGTAGGTCAGCACGCACAGGGGCAGCAGCACGGCGTAGAACGCCGCCTCCAGCACCGGGGCGTTCCGCGGCCACCGGCCGATCGTGCCGTCGCTCACCGCCAGGAGCACGGGGTGCATCAGGTAGATCGAGTAGCTGATCGTGCCCAGGCCGATCAGCCAGCGCGGTACCCGCCGGCGCCGGGCCGCCAAGCCGATCCCGAACGTGAGCAGGGCCAGCAGGAACGCCATGATCCAGCCGCGCCGGGTGAAGTAGGACCCGTCGCCGTGCACGTAGGCGCTCCCCACGGCGCAGGCGGCCACCACCAGAGCCGCGCAGGCCGCGCACCGCCACGTGCTCTGACCGTTCTCGGCCCGGTAGACGGCCGTGCCGAGGAACATCACGGCGAGGATCACCAGCCCCTCCCACATCGGGACCGTGCCGTTGAAAGCGACCAACGCGAGCGCCAGCACCGCGCCCAGCACGCCGCCGAACACGCGCAGCGCGGGTGAAGCAGCGCTCGCACAGCGAATGGCCACCACCATGGCGGTCAAGACCAGCGCAACCAGCGTGCCGGTGCCGACCGCGCCGGAGAGCGCGGAGATCGGCAGTGCGACCCCTGCCAGCACGCTGGCGGCGGCGACCACGGCCAGGACGACGGCGATCGCTGCCGACCGCCGGTGCAGGCGAACCGTGAAAAGGCCGACGACCAGCAGGTAGAAAGCCATCTCGTAGGACAGCGTCCACAGGACGATCAACAGGCTGGGCGTCCCCAGCAGCTCTTGGAGCAAGGTGACGTGGGCGACCGCCGTCACGGCGATGTTCTGCTCCCCACCTCGAATCTCCGCGAATCCCGACACGACGGCGATGAGGGCCGCGACGACGGCCACCGCGAACAGCGGGTAGACGCGGAACACCCGGCCGATCCAGAAGGTCCGGACGCATCCGCGCCGCTCGAGCGAGGCGGGGATGACGTAGCCGCTCACGAGGAAGAAGACCAGGACGCCGTAACGGCCGATGGTGAGCTCCGGCACCAGGTCCCGCCGGAGCTCCGCCATGAAGGAGAACGAGGAATGTTCGAAGACCACGACCAGTGCGGCGATGCCGCGCAACGCGTCCAGCCAGCCCAGCCGCGACTCACCCGCCGACCTGGGTAATCGCTTGGGGGACAACAGTTCCTGCTGCGGAGAGTGCGATGCGAGTCCCATACCGGTCTTAAACGCACGGCTCTCACGCGGGGTTGTACCGCAACCACGATCCGTCGAGGTTGCCTGGGAACACCACATTTTTTGCGAGTTCGGCCGGGTCGCGCTCCACGTCGACCCGGCCGATCATCGGCTGTCTGCGCCGGTTCCTAGACCTCGGCCGGTTCCCCGCCGAACGCCGCCGCCAGCTTCAGCCACGGCGCCGCTTCCTCGTCACGTCCGAGGCGCTCCAGCGTCCGCCCGAGCAGCAGGTGCGCGTAGTGGTCGACCGGGCAGCGGTCCACGATCACGCGCAGCGCGGCCTCGGCCTTGCCCAGCTGCGCGGAGTGGTAGTAGGCGCGGGCCAGCAACAGGTGGAGGTCCGCCTGGAACGGCACCTCCTCCACGACCTCGGCCAGCAGCACGGCGGCCTTGGTGTAGTCCTTCGTGTCGAACAGCGCCTTCGCCCGCTCCCACCTGTCGGCCGCGGTCTCCACGTACCCCGCGTCGAACAGGTGCCGCACGGTCACCCAGCGGTCCGCCGCCACCTCACCGTTCGGCTGGTAGGCGTTGAAGTTGTCGTCCATCGAACCTCCCTTCCGGACGCGTACAACGTCCGGGAGCGGGAGTTATTCCAGCAACGGCAACGGCTCGAACCGGTGACCGCTCCACAGCACCCGCGACGTCTCCTCCGGGTACGGCACGACGGACGGCGGGACGTCGAAGAGCCGCGTCAGCCGGTCCGAGCCGTACTCGGGCCAGCCGGGATCGCCGGTGCGGGCGAACGACGACCACGCCGTCCGCATCTGCGCCGCCAAGTCGTGCGTGTCCGCCGTGATCTCGCCGAGCACCGCGGACGACTGCCCGATGCCGGGGTTGCCGAACACCAGCGGCACGTCCATCCCGTGGCACGCCCCGAACGGCCCCGGCGGCACCCAGCTCACCTCGTAGACGAACGCCCGGCCGCCGCCGGCCACCTGCGCCTCCGCGAGGTGCAGCGACGGCATCCGGAACAGCCAGTCCGAGCAGACGACCTCGAACAGCTCGCCGGGTCCCAGCTCCGGGTACTCCAGGCCGGGCGCGAGCACCTCCGCGGCCTCGGCGGCCTGTGCGGCCGTCACCGTCCCGAGCATGCCCTCGATGATGGTCAGCAGCCGCTGCTCGGACCGCGTGTGCCCGGCGACCAGCTCGACGTCCCGCGCCACACCGGACGCCAGCGCCTCCCACGGCGCCACCGGCAGCACGTCGCCGTCGACGACCGGCGCGAACGGGACCTTCTTGTACGCCGCCCGTCCCCACCGGCCGGCGAACCGGCCGATCCCGGCCATCACCTCGTCCCCGGCCGCCGGCAGCAGCGCGGGATCCACAGTGGACAGATCCGCGACCGTCGGGCCCAGGCCCAGCTCCGCCGCGCACACCGACGCGATGTCCGCGGCCAGCTCCGGCGTGAAGAACACCCCGGGCACACTGCTCGCGATCGCGCGGTGGAACAGCCCGGCGGCACGCGGCATGACCAGCAACGCGGCCACCGAGCCACCACCGGCCGACTGCCCGAACACGGTCACCCGGTCCGGATCGCCGCCGAAGGCGTGGATCTCCGCCCGCACCCACTCCAGTGCCGCGACCTGGTCGAGCAGGCCGCGGTTCGCCGGCGCCCCCTCGATCAGGGCGAACCCCTCCACGCCCACGCGGTAGTTGAACGTCACCACGACGACGCCGTCCCGCGCGAGGTGCGTGCCGTCGTACTCGGGCAGTCCGGACGTGCCGATCGTGTAGGCGCCGCCCTGGATCCACACCATGACGGGCAGGTCGCCGGCGAGGTCGGGCGACCAGACGTTCACGGTCAGCCAGTCGTCCCCTTCGGTCACGCGCCCGTCCATGCCGAACACCGCGGCCTGCGGTGGCGGCGGGCCGAACGCGAGCGCCTCCCGCACTCCGTCCCACGGCACCACCGGCTGGGGCGCGGCGAACCGGTGCTCCCCCACCGGCGGTGCCGCGAACGGGATCCCCCGGAAGACCGCCACGCCCGATTCCACCCCGCCGCGCACAGCTCCGGCGCCGACCCGCACTTCGACCATGCGCGGATGGTGGCGTGCCGCGCCGACCGGGCGCCACGCATTTTCCGCTCAGGTCGTCACGACGACCTTCGCCCGCGCGTGCTCCGACTCGACGTGCCGGATCGCGTCCGGCGCGTCGGTCAGCGGGTAGGTGCGCTCGATCACCGGGACCAGCTGCCCGGACTCGGCGAGGTCGCGCAACGCGGTGAGGCTCTCCCTGCTGGGCTTGGCCTCCAGCACGACGAGCCGCTGCCGGGTGAACGAGCCGAGCAGCTTGCCCTGGATGATCAGCCGGTACGGGCCGAACAGCACCCCGCCGGTGAAGCTGCCGCCGCCGGAGAGCACCAGCACGCCGTCCGGGGTGAGCACGCTCCGCAGCTCGGCCATCGTCCGGTTGCCGACCAGGTCGAGGACGACGTCGTACCGTTCCCCGCCGCGGGTGAAGTCGTCGCTCGTGTAGTCGACCACCACGTCGGCGCCCGACGACCGGACCTGCTCGACGTTGCGCGTGCTGCACACCCCGGTCACGAAGGCCTTGCGCGCCTTGGCGATCTGCACCGCCAGCAGCCCCACCCCGCCGGACGCGCCGTTGATCAGCACCCGCTGCCCCGCCCGCAGCTCCCGCAGACCCGTCCACGCGGTGTTGCCCGCCAGCGGCAGCGCGGCCGCCTGCTCGAACGTCAGGTTGGACGGCTTGTGCTGCACCAGGTGCGCGGGCACGCGCACGTACTCGGCGAAGGACCCCTCGACCTCCCCGAACACCTCGTCCCCCACCTGCAGCAGCCCGCCGACACCGGGTCCGGCGGCCTCGATGACGCCGGCGAAGTCCATCCCCCTGATCCGCGACCTCGGCCCCGTCAGCCCCAGGAACAGCCGCGCGAAGTACGGGTCTCCGCGCATCATGTGCCAGTCCGCCGCGTTCACCGACGCCGCCCGCACCCGCACCAGCACCTCGCCCGGCGCGGGCACCGGCCGGTCGACCTCGCGGAGCTCCAGCACGTCCGCGGAGCCGTACCTGTCCTGGACGATCGCCCTCATCGCGTCCTCCCTCGTCGAGGAGGAAGCTAAGGCGCGGCAACGCCTCCGCACATCAGGGACGCCCCCTAGGGTGACCGCCCGAGGTCCGGAAGTCCTCGACGGGCGGGTCCGGGTCGGGGTCCTCGTCGTCCAGGAGCTCGAGGAGCTTCACGTGCGTGAGGAACGCGACGAGCGCGGGCCGTCCGGTCCTGATGAGCTCCTCGTGCAGCTCGGCGGGAAAGCCCGCGGACCACCGGGACAGGTGGTAGCCGTCGACGAGACCGAGGTACATCGAGTCGAGGTTCGGGAACGACTCCCCGTCCACGACCTCCGGCGGCAACGGCACGCTGGTGCGGCGGTGGTGCGCGGTCCCGACGTCCTGCTCCAGGTCGAGCTCGAGCAACCGTTGTGCCGCACGGGATCGCGCCAGGTCGACCAAGCCGTCGTCGCCGATCACGTTGTCGTGCAGGCACATCTCCCACAGTTGTGGCAGCACAGGCCATCTGGCGAGCGTGCGGGCGCCGTCGGAGCGGATGTCGTTGTGGGCGAGAGAGATGCTTTCGAGCAGCGGTGCCTCCGGCGGCAGCGAGGTGAGGTCGTCGTCGCCGAGACCGCAGTTGTCCAGCCGCACCGACCTCAGCGTCGGCCACGGCACCGAAGGCAAGCCGCCCACCGGGTTCGAGGACACGTCCAGGTGTTCCAGCGGAAGCTCCGCCACCACCCGCAGGTCCTGCCGGGTGAGCCCCGTGGCGGCGAGGTTCAGCGACTTCAGGCGGACGAGCCCGGTGAGTGCCGTCACGTCACCGATCGGCCGCACCTCCGGCTGCCAGTGGTGCGGAGAACGTCCGGTCCTGCCGCTGAGGTCCAGGTGCCGCAACCGTGCCATCCCGTCGAACGAGACCGGGCGCGAGGTGCCGTGGACGGCGAGGCCGCTCAGGTTCGTGATGTCCGCGCGGGAGAAGAACTCCTGCGCCGCGGTGTCGTCGTGGAAGCCGATGGCGAGCCGGTCCAGCGAGGAGATCGCGGGACAGCCGGCCAGGTCCCGCGCCTCGCCGGCGCTCGCGACCAGCACCTCGGCCGAGCGCAGGCCGGGCGCCAGGCCGGTGCGCAGCAGGTGGACGAGGTCGGGTGCGCGCAGGCCGGCGTGCCGCAGCCGGGTCGGCCGGTCGATCCGCACCGGCGGGAGCTCTCTCAGATCGTCCTCCGCCCGCACGAGCACTAGCGCCTCGAGCCGGGTGGCCACCTCCCCCGCCAGGAACCGGCCGAGCTGCGGGGCCTCGAACTTCATCAGGCCGCCGAACTCGACCGACCGCAGTCCCTCCCAGTGCTCGGCGATCTCGGGCAGCCGCATCGTCTGCTGGACCGCGAACGGCGCGAGCCGCAGGTCCGTCACCGCCCGCACCTCAGGGGTGTCGCGCGGATCAGGCAGGTCCAGCACCCGCATGCCGGCGCGTCCGGTGAGGTCGAGCGACCGGACCAGCCGCCACACCGGTTTGGTGAAACCGGCTTCCAGCGCGGCGACCCACGAGTACGGTGCCCGGCGCGTCGCGTCCGGCCACGAGCCGAGCCGGCCGTCGCACCACGCGAGCAGGTCCGGGTCGGCGCCGGCCCTCATCACCGCGGCGCACAGCGCGCGGAACGCCAGGGGGTTCGGCGTTCCGCGCAGCGCTCTGCTGATCTCCTCGTGCACCGGGGCAACCTACTGGGGCAGCGGTGCGCCCGTCTGCTCCTTCACCAGGTACTCCGCGTACCACTCCGGCCAGTTCACGTCGTACTCGCCGCCGTTGCGCTTCTCGTGCTCGCCGTGGGCCACCGCGGCCCTGCGCAACGCCGCGGCCAGGTCGGTGACCGAGGCGTAGGAGGTGTCGTCGGCCTCGACCCGGCCGGGCAGCCGGGTCGTGACCTCCTGCAGCACCCACGTGTTGCCGTCCGGGTCCGCCAGCTCGGCGCGGGTCACGTAGCTGCGGCGCTCGGGATCGGGCCCGTCGGCGTCGCCGTGGAACAGGGGGCCGACCTCGATCCCGGCGGCGAGCAACGCCTCGTGCGTCGCGACGATGTCCGAGACGACCAGGAAGTGCCTGCCCGAGCCGGGTTCGGCGGTGGTGACGCCCTCACCGAAGTGGATGGACGCGCTCGAGCCGTGCGGGGTGAACTGCACGACCGACGACGGTGTCTTGTCCTGGCGCCAGCCGAGGCCGCGGTAGAACTCCACGGCGCGCTCGACGTCGGTCACGGGGAGGACGGTGACCTCGATCTTCATGTCGATCTCCGCGAGGTTCTTCATCACACCCGTCCCGGCAGGCGCGTCGTGACTTCCTGGAGCACCCAGCCGTTGCCGTCCGGGTCGCTGAACGTCGCGAACGAGCCGTAGCTGGACCGGTCCGGTGCCGGGCCGGCGACGCGGGCCTCGTCTCCGGCGTGGTGGAAGACGCCGGTCTTGTCGTGGAAGATCTCGCTGACCCGCACACCGCGGCCGAGGAGGTCCTCCCTGGCGGCCACGACGTCGTCGACGACCAGGTGCAGGCCCTCGGTGCTGCCGGGCGCCGCGTTCGTCACGCCGGTGCCGAAGATGATCGACGCGGGCGATCCGGGCGGGGTGAGCTGCACGAGGCGGTAGCCCTCGTCGTCGGCGAACTCGGCGTCGAAGCGCCAGCCCAGCGCCTTGTAGAAGTGCACGGCCCGGTCGACGTCGCTCACCGGGATGACGGCCACCTCGATCTTGTAGTCCATCGGGGTTCATCTCCTTCTTTCTCGATGACCCGAGGTTGCTCCCGCCCGTGCCTCCTTCGAACCCGGGGAACACCCTGGTCACCCCCTGGCCCGTAGGCTCGGGCCCGTGTCGGACGATCTCCTGGGCAGGCGCACCGAGGGCGAGACGCTGGACCGGTTGCTCGTGCGGGCGCGGTCCGGCGCCGGGCAGGTGCTGGTGCTGCGCGGGGAGGCCGGGATCGGCAAGACCGCGCTGCTCGACCAGGTGTCGGCGCGGGCGGCGGGGTTCCGGGTCGCGCGGGCGGCGGGGGTCGAGTCCGAGAGCGCGTTCCCGTACGCGGGGCTGCACCAGCTGTGCGTGCCGTTCCTCGACCGGCTGGACCGGCTGCCCGCACCGCAGCGGGAGGCGCTCGGCACGGCGTTCGGGCTGGCCTCCGGGCCCCGGCCGACGCGGTTCATGGTGGGCCTCGCGGTGCTGACGCTGCTCGCCGAGGTCGCCGACGAACACCCGCTGGTGTGTCTGGTCGACGACGCGCAGTGGCTCGACTCGATGTCGTCGGCGGTGCTCGGGTTCGTCGCCCGGCGGCTGCTGGCCGAACGGATCGCGCTGGTCTTCGTGCTGCGCGAGGGCAACGACTACCTCGACGGCCTGCCGGAGCTGGTCGTGCGCGGCCTGGACGACGCCGACGCCCGCGCGTTGCTGCGGTCGGTGATCCAGGGGCCGGTGGACGGCCGGGTGCGCGACCGGATCGTCGCCGAGTCGCGGGGCAACCCGCTCGCCCTGCTGGAGCTGCCCCGCGCGTGGACCGCGGCCGAGCTGGCGGACGGGCTCGACGCCGAGCCGCTGACCAGCCGCATCGAGGCCGGGTTCGTGCGGCAGATCGAGGCACTGCCCGCCGACACGCGCCTGCTGATGCTCACCGCCGCCGCCGAACCGCTCGGCGACGCCACCCTGCTGTGGCAGGCGGCGGGCCTGCTCGGGCTGGGCGCCGACCCCGCGGCCGCCGCGCTGGAGACGGGCCTGGTCGAGCTCGGCGCGCGCGTCCGGTTCCGGCACCCGCTGGTGCGGTCCGCCGCCTACCGCTCGGCGTCCACCGCGGACCGCCTGCGCGTGCACCGGGCGCTGGCCGACGTGACGGACGCGGCGATCGACCCGGACCGGCGCGCCTGGCACCGCGCCCAGGGCACCGCCGCACCGGACGAGGAAGTGGCAGCGGCGCTGGAGAACACGGCGTCGCGCGCTCAGGCCCGTGGCGGACTGCTGGCCTCCGCCGCGTTCCTCGAACAGGCCGCGGTGCTCACGCCGTCCCCCGCCCTGCGCGCGTCACGCGAGCTGGCCGCCGCACGGGCGAAGCGCGACGCGGGTGCGTTGGAAGCGGCGTTGAGGCTGCTCAGCGCGGTCGAGGCCGGTCCGCCCGACGAACGCCGCAGCGCCGAGGTCGAGCACCTGCGCGGCCACATCGCGTTCGACCAGCGCCGGGTGGCCGACGCCGCGCCGTTGCTCTTCAGCGCGGCCCGCAGGCTGGCCCCGTTCGACGCCGACCTGGCCCGCGAGACGCACCTGGAGGGCCTGTCCGCCGCGATCTGGGCCGGCGCGCCCCTGGCCGACGCGGCCCGCACCGCTCCCCCGCCGCGCACCCCGCCGTGTGCGCTGGACCTGGTCCTGGAGGCGCTGACCACCCGCATCACGTCGGGCTACACCGCCGCCGTCCCGCTGATGCGCGAGGCGTTGGACGCGGTGCGCGCGGTGAAGGTGGGCACGGACGACGTCAGCCGTGCGCCGTGGCTCTTCGGCAACCGCGCGGGCGGCATCGTGGCGAGCGAGATGTGGGACTTCGACGCGCGCCGGGCGTTCGCCCAGCAGCAGGTCCGCCTGTCCCGCGACGCCGGTGCGCTGGTGCAGTTGCAGTTCGCCCTGAACTTCCTGGCGGACAACGAGCTCCTCGCCGGCGAGACGGCCGCCGCGGACGCGTTGATCGACGAGGACCTCCGGATCTCGGAGGTCACCGGCGCACCGTCCGTCGGGTACGCGGTCCTGCTGCGGGCGGCCTACCGCGGCGAGGACCGCTTCGGCGAGGCCCGTGAGACGGCTTTGGCTGCCGGGCAAGGACGTCTGGCGGTGATCTGCGACTGGGCCGCCGCGATCCTCCACAACGGACAGAGCCGGCACGACCTGGCCCGTGACGCGGCTCTGCGCGTGTTCTCGTCGGACTCCCTGGGGTACAGCTGCCTGGTCGCCTCGGAGCTCGCGGAGGCCGCGTCACGAGTCGGCGACCCCGGTTTGGTTTCGGCGGCACTGGAACGGTCTGCCGAGTGGGTCGACACCGACTGGTCGCTGGGGCTGAAGGCACGTCTGCGCGCGTTGAACGGCTCTCCCGAGGACTTCCGCGAGTCGATCTCCTGCTTCGAACGGACGCCGCTGAAGCCCGAACTGGCCCGCGCCCACCTGCTCCACGGCGAGTGGCTGCGCCGCGAGGGTCAGCGCGTCGAGGCCCGCGACCACCTCCGCACGGCCCACGAGATGCTGGTGTCGTGCGGGATGACCGCCTTCGCCGACCGCGCGGCACGGGAGCTGCACGCGACCGGCGAGACGGCCCGCAAGCGCACCGCCGAACCGACCGACGAGCTGACGGCGCAGGAGTACCAGATCGCGCGGCTGGCGCGGGAGGGGTACTCGAACCCGGAGATCGGGACGCGGTTGTTCATCAGCCCGCGCACGGTGGAATGGCACCTGCGCAAGGTGTTCGGGAAGGTCGGGGTGACGTCGCGGCGGCAGTTGCGCGACGCGAAGTTCTAGTTCCCGGCGGCGAACCAGTCCTCCAGGCTGGTCGGCTGCAACTGCGCGCCCTCGTTGGGCACCAGCTGCTTGCCCGTCAGCAACGTCCCGAAGTACTGCGCCTCCGGGTCCCCGACGACCTCTCGTTCGTCCTTGCGCTGAGCCAGCACGGCCCGGACCCACCCGTCCATGGTGAGCTCCTCCGGCCCACCGATCTCCAGCACACCCCCGACCGGCTCGGAGGCGGCAACACGCGCCACCACCGCGGCCACGTCGGACGCCGCGATCGGCTGCACGCCACCGTGCGGCAGGCGCACCACCCCGTCCGCGGTGGCCGAGTTCGCGATCGCGCCCGCGAACTCGAAGAACTGCGTGGCGCGGACGATCGAGTACGTGAGCCCGGACTCGCGGATGAGCTTCTCCTGCGCCACCTTCGCGCGCAGGTAGCCGGACTCGGGCAGCTCGTCCGTGCCGACGATCGACAGCGCGACGTAGTGGCCGACGCCGGCCTCCGCGGCGGCCTCGGTCAGGTTGGTGGTGGCGGTGGTGAAGAAGGCCAGGACGTCGTCGTCGGCGAACGACGGCGAGTTCGACACGTCGACCAGCACGTCGGCGCCCGCCAGCACCTCCCGCACGCCCTCGCCGGTCACCGTGTTCACGCCGCTGTTCGGCGACGCGGGTACGGCGTCGTGGCCGTGTTCGCCGAGCAGCTTCACGACCTGGCTGCCGATCAACCCGGTGCCGCCGATGACAACGATCCTCATGGGGTCCGTCCCTCTCGATTACCCGCCCGTCGCGGGTGTTCACGAGCTAAGACCGGACAGCCCGCCGAGTTGTGACAGCCCTACCGGAACGCGCCCAGCTTGGACGGGTTGACCAGCCACATCACCTGGTCGATGCCCTCGGCGGACGCCGTCACGGTGATCACCGCGAAGGTGCCGGAGCCGTTGCGCAACCGGACCGCCCACTGGCCGTTGGCCTCGACGTACGACACGTCCGCGCCGGCCCAGAAGCCCGGTGCCCAGGCCGCGAAGATCCTGGCCACGGTCGCCGCACCGACGAGTGGACGGCCCGCCGCCCGCACCACGCCGTTGCTGTCGGAGTAGCTCACGACGTCCTGCGCGAACAGCTCCTCCAGCGCCGCCAGGTCGCCCGCCTGCGCGGCCGCCACGAACGCCTCCAGCAGTTTGCGCTGGTCAGCGCGTTCCACCGGGGCGCGACGCTCGTCGGCGAGGTGTTTGCGGGCCCTGCTGACCAGCTGCCGGGTCGCGCCCTCGCTGGTCTGGACGATCTCGGCGATCTCCCGGTACGGGTAGTCGAACGCCTCGCGCAGCACGTACGCGGCCCGTTCCGTCGGCGTCAGCTTCTCCAGCAGCACCAGCACCGCGAGCTCCAGCACCGCACCCTGCTCGGCACCGACCTGCGGGTCCGCCGCCGTGTCGACGGGTTCGGGCAGCCACGGCCCGACATAGGTCTCGCGGCGCGCACGGGCCGTCTGCGACTCGTTGATGGCCAGCCGGGTGATCGCCGTCGCGAGGTACGCCTCGGGGTTGTGCACGGCGGCGCGGTCGGCGAGCTGCCAGCGCAGCCAGACCTCCTGCACCAGGTCCTCGGCGTCGGCGACGCTGCCGGTCATGCGGTAGGCGATGCCGAACAGCCTCGGCCGGGCCGCCGCGAACACCGACTGGGCCTGGTCGAGTGAGGTCATGCCGCCACCGTAGCGCCGCGCGGACAATCCGGGTGCGCGAGATCAACTGCACGCTCAGACTGGGCGGCGTGACCCGACCAGAACCGCCCCTGACCGCCGGCGAGCGCGAGACCCTCCGCGCGTTCCTCGACTTCCACCGCGCCACCCTCGCGATGAAGTGCGAGGGCCTGTCCGACGACGACCTGCGCCGCCGCTCGATGCCGCCGTCCACGCTCACGTTGCTCGGCCTGGTCCGGCACATGGCGGAGGTCGAGCGCACCTGGTTCCGCAAGGTCCTCAACGGTGAGGACATCCCGCTGGTGTGGTCCGACGCCGGTGACTACCAGGTCGCCTACGACGCCTCCGGTTCGAGCAGGTCGGAGGCGTTCGAGGCGTGGCAGACCGAGGTGGAGCACGCCCGCCGGATCGAACGCGAGGCCGAGTCGCTCGACGTGACGGCCTACCAGCCGCGCTGGGACGCCGACGTGTCGCTGCGGCTGGTGATGCACCACCTGTGCCACGAGTACGCGCGGCACAACGGCCACGCGGACTTCCTGCGCGAGGGGATCGACGGCGTCACCGGCGCTTGAGTCCACAGTGGACCTTGCGACGAACTCCGCATCAAACGCGGTGTGGCGGGTATTCCCGTGCACAGCGCCGCGACGAGGCGGCGGGTCCACACCAGGAGGTGACCGTGCTCTTCCATGTCCGCATGGACGTTTCGCTGCCCCACGACCTCGATCCCCACCGCCGCACCGAACTGGTCCAGGCGGAGAAGGACCGGATGCTGGAGCTGCAGAACCTGGGGGTGTGGCCGCACCTGTGGCGCGTGGTCGGGCACAACAGCACCATCGCGGTCCTGGACGTGCCGTCCAACGACGAGCTGCACGCGTTCCTGTCGTCGTTACCGCTGTGGGAGTTCACGCGCGTCGAGGTGACGCCGCTCGCGACCCACCCGTCGGACGTGGACGCCCAGCCCTGACCCTCCGCGGCGGATGACCGCGACCGGCGCTCGCGGACCGGCCGCGAGCGCCGTGCGGTCACGTCAGCCCACCGACGCCCGCTGGTACAGCGGAGCCGTGATCTTCCACGTGAACTGCGGCCCGCCGAGGTGCCGCACGCCCTCGCCCGGCGGCACCCACTGCCCGTCGGCGAGGTGGAAGCTCTGCGTGTTCACGCCCACCACCGCGCCACCGCTGATCCTCGGGCCGCCGCTGGCGCCGCCGCCCATGTCGCACGGCACGCCCCACTGGTTCTCCTCCGGCGGCGACTCGGGGAAGCCGGGGTTGGGCGCCGGCGTCCCCCAGCACCGCGCGAGCCGCTGACCGGTGAACTCCGGCCGGCCCTGGTGGCCGGGCTGCCCGGCGGCGCGCGGGTAGCCGTACTCCTGCGCCGGCCGGTCACCGGGCCTGCCGAACGCGATGTTCTCGCTCACGTCCGCTGGCCGGTCCAGCACGAGGAACGCCTGGTCGTACTCGGACTGCTGGTCGTCGGAGATCCAGGTCTGGTTCACCAGGGCCTTGCGCACCACGAACTGCCCGAACGGCCGGGCGCCGTCGCGGAAGCCCGGTACGAAGAGCAGCTTGGTGTGCCACCGCGGGTCCTCGCCGATGAGGTTCGCCGTGTGCACGCAGTGGCCGCCGGTCACCGCCGTGCGCTTGTTAGCGCTCACGACGATCGTGGCCGTGCAGCTCGAGTCCTCGCCGTCGCGGTCGACGAAGAACAACCGTCCGATGGTGCGGCTGACCGGGCCCGGAGCGCCGGTCGGGTCGTCCACGGCGGGTGTTCCGGGTGGGGCGGCCGGACCGGTCGGCATCGCCGCGATCCGGTCCGGGGTCCAGTAGTCCGCCACGCCGGCGGTGTCCAGGTCGTGCACGACGACGGCGGAGGGAGCGGCCGCTGCCACGCCCGGAACGCCGAGGAGCAGCAGCGCAACCACGCTGAGTGTTCGCATGTCATGACCGTGGCAGCCAGTTGTGAGGATCTTGTTCGGATGAGGTCCTCATCCCGTGCGGCGGCCGGAGCGGTGACTATGTTGCGACGCATGGGCATGTGCGTGCTGGTGGCCGAGGACAACGTCATGCAGGCCGACATGCTCGGGAGGTACCTGCGCCAGGAGGGCTACCGGGTGCGGATCGTCCACGACGGCACCACCGCGCTCGACGAGGTCCGCCGCGACCCGCCCGACCTGCTGCTCCTCGACGTGATGATGCCCGGGATGGACGGTCTGGAAGTGGTGCGCACGTTGCGCAACGAGTCGGACGTCCCGGTGCTGATGCTCACCGCGAGGTCCACAGAGGACGACCTGCTGCACGGCCTCGACCTCGGTGCGGACGACTACGTCACCAAGCCCTACAGCCCGCGCGAGCTGATGGCGCGCGTGCGCACGTTGCTCAGGCGCGTCCACCGCACCGGCACGGGTGGCGGCATCGTGCTCGGCGAGCTGCGGATCGACGCCGAACGGCACGAGGTGGACATGCGCGGCAGTGCCGTCGAGTGCACCGCGTCGGAGTTCCGCATCCTGCACACCATGGCGGCGAGCCCCGGCCGCGTCTTCAGCCGCGCGCAGCTGCTCAGCGCGGTGCACGGGCTCGACGGGTACATCACCGCCCGCACGATCGACGCGCACGTCATGAACCTGCGCAAGAAGATCGAGGCGCAGCCGCGCAGGCCCGCGTACCTGCTGACCGTGCACGGCGTCGGCTACAAGCTGGTGGACGGGTCCGGTGCATAGCGTGCTGGCGCGGCTGCTGGCGGCGTCCGTGCTCGTCGCGCTCTGCTCGATCACCGCGACGGCCTGGCTGGCCGCGCAGAGCACGTCCACGTCGATCCGGCAGGAGCTCGGCGCCGCGCTGGCGGGGGACGCCGCTACCTACCGGGCGCTGGTCGCGTTCGCCGTCGAGCACCGCGACTGGAACGGCGTGGCGCTGCCGCAGAGCACCCGCCGGCTGATCCTCACCACGGCGGACCGCAAGGTCATCGCCGACACCGGCACGAACCTCGACCCCGGCCAGCTGCCCGCCGTGCCGTCCGCGGTGATCGACCCGCTGGAGCTGGACCTCGCCCAGGCCCAGGACGCGCCCGCCGACCGGATCGACCCGCGGGTCACCGGCCCGTTCGTGCTCACCGACCGCGAGAGGGGCAGCCTGGCGCTGGACGCGGAGCTCTACACCGCGCGCTGCCGAGGCGCCGCGCAGGCCGAGGAGGTGCGGACGACGGCCTGGGGCCGCCCGATCGTGACCGTGGACAGGACCGGACCGGCGCCCACTACCGCCGCCTGCACCGAGGCCCAGGAGCGGTTGAGCACGCTCACACTGGGCGAGTCCGCCGCGTTCAACGACCTCACCGCGCTGTTCGAGACCTGCCTGAGCCAGCGCGGCCTGCCCGCCGAACAGCTCAGGATGAACACCGCCTGGCAGCCGGTCGCCGCCAACATCGAATGCCTCGGGAACGCCCGCCGTTCGCAGCTGCGGCCGTACGTGGCACCGCCCGCGCTGCTGTTCGTCACGGACGCGGCCGGGAGGACGACCCAGGCGACCGTCGTGAAGTTCGACGCCGGCAGGGTCGTGCTGGTCGCCGCGGTGGTGCTGGTCCTGACCGCCGGGGTGAGCCTGGCGGTGGCGCTGCGCCTGACCAGGCCGCTGCGCACGCTCACCGCCGCCGCCGAACGGCTGCGGGACGGCGCCGACGCCCGTGTCGACATCTCCTCCCGCAGCGAGATCGGCCAGCTCGCGCGGGCGTTCAACGACATGGCCGCCCACCGGGCCCGCATCGACGCCCAGCGCAAGGCCATGACCAGCGACATCTCGCACGAGCTGCGCAACCCGCTCGGCACGATCCGCAGCTGGCTGGAAGGCGCGCGGGACGGGATGGTCGAGCTCGACCGCACGACGCTGAGCTCGTTGCTCGACGAGGCGCTGGTGCTCCAGCACCTGGTCGACGACCTGCAGGACCTCGCCCTGGCGGACGCGGGCGAGCTGCGGCTGCACCCGGAGCCCGTCGACCTGCGGGAGCTGTTCGACCAGCTCGTCGCGGCGCATCCCGGTCTGGTCGCGGAGGGCGGCGGGGTCGTGACCGCCGATCCGGTGCGGCTGCGGCAGGTCCTCACCAACCTCGTGACGAACGCGTTCCGCTACACGCCTTCCGGCGGGACGGTCCGCCTCGCCTCGGCGGAAGGCACGATCACGGTCAGCGACACGGGGTCCGGCATCTCGGCGGAGGACCTGCCGCACGTGTTCGACCGGTTCTGGCGCGCGGACCGCTCCCGCACCCGCGACACGGGTGGCAGCGGGCTCGGTCTCGCGATCGTCCACGCGTTGGTGAGCGCTCACAACGGCACCGTCACCGTGGACAGCGCGGTGGGCCGCGGCACCACGTTCACGATCACGTTGCCCGAACGCTGAGCGCACATCCTCCCCACAACTGCCCGGCAGCATCGCCGGCATGAAAACCAAGCTGGTGATCGGCGCCGTGCTGCTGCTGTCGGCGTGCGGCCAGACCGCACCTCCCGCGGCGTCGAACGTCGCGTCCCTGCAGTCCTCCGGTGCCGTCGCGCCGTCGTCCGCCGCGACGCCGCCGGACGACGGGCAGCCGCGCCTGCGCATGGACATGACCGAGGAGGAGAAGCAGCGGTTGTACGACGCTCACACCGCCTGCCTCGCCGAGAAGGACCCGAACGCGACCACCTACGGCAACGTCCCCGCACCGGCCGGCCGCAAGCAGTACAGCGACGAGGCGTGGAAGGCGTGCGCGAAGACGTGGCCGCTGCCGCCGTGGGAGATGGACTCGCGGAACCCGACGTTCGCCGACAACTGGCACAAGAACGTCCAGTGCATCAACAGCCGCGGCATGAAGGTCATCGAGACCGAGCCCGGCAGCTGGACCTACGACGGCGAGCAGACCCTGCCGGAGGACCAGCGCCGCAAGATCGAGGAGGACTGCGAGCAGGAGGTCTTCGGCGGGGGCCGCAAGTGAGGCGGTGGCTCGTCACCGGAGCTGTGGCCGTCGTCGCGGTAGGTGGGGTGGTGGCGTTCACCTGGACGCGCAGCGCTCCCGCCCAGCCGTCCGCGCCGCCGGCACCCAAGACCGTCGCCGTGGTGAAGACCGACCTCACCGATGTGCGGGAGTTCAAGGCGGTGCTGGGTTTCGGCGCCTCGCAGCAGGTGACCGGGCGCCGCGCGGGCACGCTCACATGGCTCCCCTCCCCCGGCACCGCCGTGGACCGCGGCCAAGCTCTGTACAAAGTGGACAACCGGCCGGTGTGGCTGTTCTCCGGCGACACTCCGTTGTGGCGCAAGCTGGACGCGGCCGGTCTGAAGGGCCCGGACGTCAAGATCCTGAAGGACAACCTGGGTGCGCTGGGCTACCGGCTCGGCGGTGCGGCCGACGAGCTGACACCGGCGACCATCGACGCCGTCAAACGCTGGCAGAAGGCCGAGAAGGTCGACCAGAGCGGCGTGATCGAGCCGGGTGACGTGGTCGTGCTGCCCGCGAAGGTCCGTGTCGAGGCGGTCACCGCGAAGCTCTCGGCGTCCGGCGAGGGGCCGCTGATGACGGTGACCGCCACCGGCAAGGCCGTCGCCGCGTCCGTCGACGCCCGGCAGGCCGAGGTGTTCGCGAAGGACCAGAAGGTCACCGTCGTGCTGCCCAACGGCACCGAGGTGCCCGGCACCGTCCGCGCGGTCAGCACCGACGCCGAGCAGGAGAAGAACGGCACCGGCGAGGAGGTCCCGACGATCGCCGTCGACATCGGTCTCGACGGCGAGGCGGGCTTCGACTCCGGCCCGGTGCGCGTGCGGCTCACCAGCACGGCGCGCAAGGGCGTGCTGGCCGTGCCGGTGACGGCGCTGCTGGCGTTGCGCGAGGGCGGCTACGCGGTGCAGACCGCCGCCGGACAACTGGTGGCAGTCAAGACGGGTCTCTTCGCCGGTGGGCTCGTCGAGATCAGCGGCGGCGGGCTCGGCGAGGGCCTCCAGGTGGTGACGACGTCATGACCCCGGTGCTGCGGATCGTCGACGCCGTCAAGGAGTACGCGGGCGGTGTCCGTGCGCTCGACGGCGTGTCCCTGACCTTGCACGCGGGCGAGGCGGTGGCGATCGTCGGCCCGTCTGGGTCGGGGAAGTCGACGCTGCTCAACCTGCTCGGCACGCTGGACCGGCCGTCGAGCGGTGCGGTCGTGCTGGACGGCCACGACATCTCGGCGCTGTCCGACCGGCGGCTGTCGGCGTTGCGGGGACGGCGGATCGGTTTCGTGTTCCAGCAGTTCCACCTGGCCGACGGCCTGACCGCGCTGGAGAACGTGGCGACGGGCCTGCTGTACGCGGGCACCCCGCGCAAGTGGCGCGCGGCGATGGCGGCGGAAGCGCTCACCCGCGTCGGGTTGGCGCACCGGGTGAAGCACCGGCCGCACGAGCTCTCCGGTGGTGAACGCCAACGCGTCGCCATCGCGCGGGCCGTGGTGAACCGTCCGGCACTGGTCCTGGCCGACGAACCGACCGGCGCGCTGGACACGGCGACCGGGCGCGCGGTGCTGGACCTGTTGCTGGACCTCAACTCCGAGGGCACGACGCTCGCGGTGATCACGCACGACCGCGACGTGGCGGCGCGGCTGCCGCGGCAGGTGGAGATCAGGGACGGCCGGATCAGGGCGGAGGTGGCGATGTGAGCGCCAACCCGACCCGCCTGAGCCCCGTCGACCTGGTGCTCCTCGGCCTGTCGCCGCTGCGCACCCGTCCGTTGCGGGCCGTCCTCTCGGCGCTCGGCATCTCGATCGGCATCGCGACCCTGGTGGTCGTCACCGGCATCCCCGCCTCCAGCCGGGCTGCCCTGATGGAGGAGTTCGCCGCCCTCGGCACCAACCTCCTGCGCGCCGAGGCCGCCCCCGGCGCGCACGACGAACCGGCGTCGCTGCCACCCGACTCGGTCGCCATGGCCGCGCGCATCGGCCCGGCCGAGCAGGTCAGCGCGGTCGCCAACACCCACGCCGTGGTCCGCCGGTCCGACCGGGTCGCGGAGTCGGAGACGTCCGGCCTCACGGTGCTCGCCACGCGGCTCAACCTCCTCGGCACCATCAACGGCCACGTCCGCACCGGCACGTTCCTCACCGAGGCCACCGAGCGGTTCCCGGCCGTCGTGCTGGGCGACGTCGCCGCCACCAGGCTCGGCGTGACCGCCCCTGACACCCAGGTCCGGATCAACGACACGTGGTTCACGGTGATCGGCGTCCTGGACCCGCTCCCCCTCGCGCCCGAGGTCGAACGGTCGGCGCTGGTCGGCTGGGAGGCCGCGCGCCAGCTCGGCTTCGATGAACGACCCACCGTGCTGTACCTGCGCGTGCAGGAGGCGGCGATCGACGACGTGCGCGCGGTGCTGCCGCCGACCGTGCACCCGCAGCAGCCGTCGCAGGTGCGGGTGAGCAGGCCGTCCGACGCGCTCACGGCCAAGCGTCTGACCGAGAACACCTTCTCGGCGTTGATGCTCGGTCTGGCCGGAGTGGCGCTGATCGTGGGCGGCATCGGCGTGGCGAACACGATGGTGATCTCCGTGCTCGAACGCAAGCGCGAGATCGGCCTGCGGCGGGCGTTGGGCGCGAACCGCGGGCACATCAGGACGCAGTTCCTCACCGAGTCGGTGGTGCTGTGCCTGCTCGGCGGCGTGGCCGGGGTGCTGCTCGGCCTGCTGGGGACGGCCGGCTACGCGGTCGCGCACGGCTGGCCCGCGGTCGTCCCCACCGGGACGGTGCTGGCGGGGCTCGGCGCGGCCGTGGTCACCGGGGTGGTCGCGGGCGTCTACCCGGCGGTCAGGGCCTCGCGGCTGACCCCGACGGAGGCGCTCGCCGCGCCGTGAAAAACCGCGCGTGTTCGAATGTCGAGTTCCAGAGGCCTCGTTCGTCCTCGGACCGACGACTGGAGGACACGCCGTGCACTACATGTTTCTCATCTACAACTGCGAGGACCGCCCGAAGCCGGGCCACCCGGCGTTCGAGGAGGTCCTCGGCAGGGTGAACGCGTTCGCCGACGAGTGCCGGCGGCGGGGCGTGTTCGTGGCGGGCGACCCGCTCAAGCCCGTCAGCACGGCCACGACCGTGCGGGTGCGGGAGGGCAGGGCGCTGCTGACCGACGGGCCGTTCGCCGAGACGCACGAGCACCTCGGCGGCTACTACCTGCTCGACTGCCGCGACCTCGACGAGGCGCTGGAGCTGGCGGAGATGTGCCCGCAGGCCCACTTCGGCGCCACGATCGAGGTGCGCCCGCTCGACCACATCCCCGGCCTGAACCACGGGGTGGCATGAGCGACCTCGCGTCGGCCGCGGTCGAACGGGTGTACCGCGAGCACCGGACGAGGATGCTCGCGGCGCTCGTGCGGGCGCTCGGTGACTTCGAGCTGGCCGAGGACGCGCTGCAGGAGGCGTGCTCGCAGGCGTTGCGGAGGTGGCCGCGCGCGCAGGTGCCCGACGACCCGTTCGCCTGGCTGCTCACCGTCGCCCGCAACCACGCCCTGGACCGGCTGCGGCACGCGCGCATGGCCCGCGCGAAGCTGCCGGAACCGCCCCCGCCGGTGGTGATGAGCGAGAAGCAGCTGGTCTCGCTGGGCGACGAACGGCTGAGCCTGATCTTCACCTGCTGTCACCCCGCGCTCGCCGAGGACGCGCGCGTCGCGTTGACCCTGCAGGCGGTCGCGGGGTTCACGGCCGCGCAGATCGCCAGGACGTTCCTCGTCGCCGAGCCCGCCCTGGCCCAGCGCCTGGTCATGGCCAAGCGCAAGATCCGCGACGCCGGCATCACGTTCGAGGTGCCCGCGGACCACCTGCTGCCCGAACGCCTGCGGGGCGTGCTGGCGGTGCTCTACCTGATCTTCACCCGCGGCTACACCACCGCGTCCGGTCCGCTGCGGGCGGAAGCATTGCGACTGGGCAAACTCGTGGCAGCACTGATGCCCGACGAACCCGAGGCGCACGGCCTGGTCGCGTTGATGCTGCTGCACGACTCCCGCAGCGCCGCGCGGTTTTCGGCCGGCGGCGACGTCGTGCTGCTGGAGGACCAGGACCGGACGCTCTGGAACGTGGACGAGATCTCCGAAGGCATGGCGCTGCTCGACCGCGCGCTGCGGTTCGGCTCGCCGGGCCCGTACGTGCTGCACGCCGTGATCGCCGCGCTGCACGTGCAGGACCCGGTTGACTGGGACCGGATCGCCGCGCTGTACGCCGAACTCCTCGCGGTGGCACCGACTCCGGTCGTCGAGCTCAACCGCGCGGTGGCGGTCGCGATGTCGTCGGGGCCTGCCGTCGGCCTGGAGTTGGTCGACGGGATCCGCGGGCTCGGCTCGTACCACCTGTGGCATTCCGCCCGTGCCGACCTTCTGCGGCGGCTGGGGCGGGTCGACGAAGCCGTTGTGGCGTATCGGATCGCGCACGAGCTTGCGGTGAGTTCCGCTGATCGCCGGTTTCTCGCAGGACGGCTGAAAAACCTCGGCGGCTGATGTCGAGTTCGCCCGCCTTCGTTCGTCCTTCGCTCACAACGGCAACCGAAGGAGCGATCGACATGTCCGGACACGTCAACTGGTTCGAGCTGCCCGCCGACGACACCGAGAAGGCACGTGCGTTCTACGCGGGCGTCTTCGGCTGGGAGACCAGCCGGATGGGCGAGGACTACCACTTCGTCACCAACGGCGCGGCGGGTGCGATCGCCGTGCGGGACGCGCAGCTCAACCAGCCCCGGATCTACTTCCACACCACGGACATCGACGCGTCCGTGCGCCGGATCGCCGAGCTGGGCGGCAAGAGCGACGACGTGCAGTCCGTGCCCGACGTCGGCCGCATCGCGCACTGCACCGACGACCAGGGCACGCCGTTCAGCCTGTACGAGCCGCGGAGCTGACGCGTGGGCGGCCCGCCGTGGAATACGGCGGGCCGCTCAACCGAATCACCCCCAGGGAGCGTCCTGATGTCACCAGGATCGTTTGCCAGGGGGAAAACATGGAACACTTCAGACCCGTGGGCCGGCTCGGCCGCGCTGCCACCGCACTCGTCGGGCTCGCCGCCGCCGGCCAGGTGGTCGTCACCACCGCCGACTGGCTCACCTACACCACCGTCCGCGACTACCGCGCCGGCTTGGACGTCGCCTGGGTCGCCGTCGACAGGTTCGGCGTCGTGGCCGGCTTCGGGTCGTTCCTGCTGACGCTCGCCACGGCCGTCGTGTTCGTCATCTGGCTGCACGCCGCACGTGTCAACGCCGAGCTCGTCACCCCGGCCGCCGAGCACCGCCGCAGCCGCGTCTGGGTCTGGCTGGGCTGGATCGTGCCGGTCGTGAACCTCTGGTTCCCGAAGCAGGTCGTCGACGACGTCTGGCGCGCCAGCGACCCGCGCCAGCAGGACGTGCCGTTGCGCCGGCGGGTGCAGGACCGGCTGGTCACCCGGTGGTGGTTCGCCTTCCTGATGATGTCGATCTTCAGCAACAGCTACCTGCGCAGCTACAACAGCGACGGGTCGTGGACCACGGGGACGTTCCTCAACGAGGCCGTGCTGTCCACCATCTCCACCGCCGCGGGGATCGCCGCCGCCGTGCTCGTGGCCCAGGTGGTGCGCCGGATCTCCGAGTTCCAGAGCGCGCCGGTGCCGCTCGCCTGAGTCGTCCGTCCTCTTCGGACTCGCACGCCGACGGGTTACCATCTGCCGCATGTCGGACGTCGGCGTGCTCTCCGCGCACCTGCTCTCGGTGTTCCAGAAGGACCTGTTCACCCGCCTCGCCGCGGCGGGCCACGAGCAGCTGCGCCCGCGGCACGGCGCCGTCATGGCCTACCTCGGCCGCGACGGCTCCCGTGCGAGTGAGCTGTCCGAGCGGTCCGGGCAGCACAAGCAGGTCATCGGCACGCTGATCGACGAGCTGGAGCGCCTCGGTTACGTGACGCGGCAGCCGGATCCCGCCGACCGGCGCGCGAAGCTCGTCGTCCCGACCGACCGCGGCCGCGACCAGATGGTCCAAGCGCGCGCGATCATCGACGACATCGAGGCCGGGTTCGCCCGTCAGGTCGGACCGGAGCGGTTCGCCGCGTTCAAGGCGGTGTTCGCGGAGATCACCGGCCGATCGTGATCTCCTCGCGGTGCGCCGCGAGGAACTCCTGCAGCGTCAGCCACGTCGGCACGATCGCGCGCGTCTCCTCCGTGTCGCGGCGCGGGAGGATGTGGTGGGAGAACTCCGCGTAATACTGAAACATGTTGCCGAGCTCTTCCGCCGCGGGGAAGCCGAGCGCGCGGAAGTCGTTGTGCGACAGGGGTTCGTACTTCACCGGCTCGCCCAGCACCTCGCTGAACGCCGCCGCGACCTCCTCGCCGGTGAGGTGCTCGGTGCCGAGGCCGATCGTCCGCCCGATGGTCTCCGGCCGCCGGAAGACGCTGAGCACGGCCTTGCCGATGTCCTCGGAACCGATGCCGGAGATCTTGGACGAGCCCATCGGCAACGTCAGCGACAGCGCGCCGTCAGCCGAGCGCCGGACCTGGCCGTGCAGCAAGTTGTTCCAGTAGAACGACATCCGGACGTACGTCGTCGGCAGGCCGGCCTCCGCGAACACCGCGTCGGCCTCGCCGCCCTTCACGTCGAAGTGCGGCACCTTGTACTTCTCGTCGAGCGTCGGCATGCGGTCGTCGTCGAGCGAGATGGCCTCGCGGGTGTCCTCCAGCGTCGACCACACCACGTGCCGCAGCCCGTCCGCGGCGGCGACGAGGTTGCGGACCTCCTCCATCTCCTTGGCCGCCGACAGGTGCGTGAAGAACGGCGTCACCAGGTACGCACCGTAGGCCCCGTCGAACGCCTTGCGCAGGCTCTCCACGTCGTAGAGGTCCGCCGCGACGACCTCGGCGCCCAGCGCGGCGAGCTTCTTCGCCGCCTCCGACTCCGTGCCGCGGGTGAGCGCCCGCACCGCGAACTCCCCGTCCGCCAGCAGCGCCCGCGCCACCGCGCCGCCCTGTTCGCCGGTCGAGCCCACCACGGCAATGATCTTCTTCTCGGTCATGACTCCACCATATAGTCATGATTAGTGACTATCAAGTTGAGTGACCAATGCCGCATCACCCGCCGAAGCGCCGGCGCGCCGCCTCTATCTCCCCCAGGTACCGGGTCGTCCACTGGCACATCGCGTCCACGGTGACCCGCAGCGCCTGCCCCGGCTCGGTCAGCGTGTAGTCGACGCGCGGCGGCACGGTCGGGTGCACCACGCGCTCCACCAGGCCGTTGCGCTCCAGCAGCCGCAGGTTCTGCGTCAGCATCTTGTGGCTGATGCCGTCGACCTCGTTCTTCAGCTCGGTGAAGCGCTTGGTGGAGTCGCCGATGGTCTCGACGATCAGCAGCGCCCACTTGTTCGCGACGTCCGAGAAGATCTCGCGCGCCAAGGAGTCCGCACGCGCCAGATCCCCGCTGAGCTGCTTGCTCACCTTGTGGTTCCTCACTCACGAAAAAGTGCGTTCTTCCAGGTCGCCGCCCACTCTCCTACGGTGACCGAGTAACCACAAGAGAGGAAGAACCCATGGCCGTCACCCTCCTCAACGCCGAGGGACTCCCGGAGATCGACGTCTACCACCACGTGGCGGTGGCCACCGGGTCGAGGACGATCTACCTCGCCGGCCAGGTCGACTGGAGCGGCGCGCCGGACCTCGCGTCCCAGGTCGAGAACGCGTACGTGAACGTGCACACCGCCCTGAAGGCGGCCGGGGCCACGTTCGACGACCTCGTGCGAGTCCGGATGTTCGTCGTGGACTGGACGCCCGACCAGATGCCGGAGCTGCTGAAGGGCATCGAGAACGCCAGGACCAGGCTCGGCGGGACCGCAAAGCCGCCGGCCTCGCTCATCGGCGTCGCCGCGCTCGACGTGCCGGAGCACCGGGTCGAGATCGAGGCGGTGGCCGTCCTGGACTGATCACGGGACTGATCCCCGGGACCGATTTACCGGCGGCTAACCGGCACCGCGCACGCTCCTCCACGACACGAGAGGAGCACCATGCGCAAGATCCTGGCCGCGGGCGCCGTCGCGGCCGCGGCGGCAGGCCTGCTGGGCACCGGCACCGCCCACGCCGAGACCAACCCCGCCTGCCCGAGCGCGTCGCAGATCGGGTCGACGGCGTACGTGAAGAACGGCGGCACGACCGTCGCGTCGGTCAAGCAGTACGCCGGTTGTGGCCGGAACTACTCCTACGTCTACGTGTGGGACTCGTGGATCTCCAGCCACGGCAGGGACTTCACGCTTCGCACGTACGTCCAGACGCCGCCGAACCTGACGCACGGCTACAAGACCGGCGCACGCGGCCAGCGCGAGCTGTGGTCCGGTGCGGCGGACACCCTCGACAAGTGCACGCGTACGCACGGCGAGGTGGACGGGAGCAGCTACTTCCTGTCCGCCAAGACCGGCGAACGCTGCTGATCCCGCGAGTGGGCCCGGCGGCACCGCGCCGGGCTCACCTCCGCATGGTGATCAGCAACGCCAGGCCCGCGGACAACGCGATCACGCCGCCGACGACGAGCTGGTTGAGCCAGACGACGGAGTTGCCGCCGTCCGAGCGGATCAGTGCCGCGCCCACGAGCCACAGCGCCAGGGCGATCGTGATGTGCCGGACGAGCGGCACGTCCAGCGGCGCCATCGCCCGCACCATGCCGAGCAGCATGATGACCACGCCCAGCCCCATCGACACCCAGTACGGCCGGAAGGCCTGCGACGAGGCACCGAAGTGCAGGACCGGCGGAGCGGCGATCAGCCACACCCCGGCCAGGAACGCGGCGACGCCGGCCCGGCTCTCGAAGGTTCGTCCGTGAAGATCTTGCACGCGAGCAATTTTCACCTCCAACCGGGCCAAAGGGAACAGTCATTCGTGCCGGAACTCACGGTCTAGGGTCTCGAACGTGATCGAGCAGTCCGACACCAAGGCCGCGTACGACGCCGTCGCCGGCCTCTACGCCGAGCTCTTCGGCGATGTCCTGAAAACCCTGCCGATGGAACGAGGAGTGCTGGCCGCGTTCGCCGAGATGACCGACGGTCCCGTCGCCGACCTCGGCTGCGGTCCGGGGCACCTCACCGCGCACCTGGCGGGGCTCGGTCTGGACGCCTTCGGGGTGGACCTCTCCCCCGAGATGGTCGCGCTGGCCAGGAAAGCGCACCCGGACCTGCGGTTCGACGTGGGCACGATGACCGCGCTCGACATCGAGGACGGCGCGCTGGGCGGCATTCTCTCGTCGTACTCGCTCATCCACACGCCACCCGACGACCTGCCGGTCGTGTTCGCCGAGTTCGAGCGGGTCCTGCGGCAGGGCGGCCACCTCGTCCTCGGCTTCTTCGCGGGCGACGACCCCGAGCCCGAACCGTTCGACCACAAGGTCACCCTCGCGTACCGCTGGTCGCCCGACACTCTCGTGGTCCTGTTGCGCCACGCGGGTTTCACCGAGATCGCGCGGATGCGGCGCGAGCCGCACGAGGACGAGCGGCCGTTTCAGCACGTGCACCTGCTGGTGCGCAAGGGGTGTGGAGATACCGTGCAGATCCCGTGAAGGTGTTGCGGGAAAGCAACTGCCGCACAGGCAGGCGGTCCTACCGTCGGGCATGGAAACCGTGGACGTGCTCGTCGTCGGCGCCGGGCTGGCCGGTCTCACCACCGCGCGCCTGCTCGCGGAGGCAGGCCTCGACGTGGCCGTGTGCGAACGCAGGACGAGCCTGGAGACGGGCATCCGCACCACCGGCATCTTCGTCCGGCGCACGCTGACCGACTACGAGCTGCCGCACCTCGGCCCGGCGGTCCGCCGGGTGCTGCTCCACCCGCCGTCACACCGGAACCCGGTCGAGCTGGTGAGCACGCGCGACGAGTTCCGGGTGGGCGACATGGCCGGCATCTACGCCCAGGCGGTGCGCGACGCCGAACGCGCCGGAGCACAGGTGAACCTGAACGCCGGCTACCCGGCGAGGTCGACCAGGGCGCGCTTCACCATCGGCGCGGACGGCGCCCGCTCGACCGTCGCCAGGAAGCTCGGCCTCGACGTGAACCGGCGGCTCATCACCGGCATCGAGGAGGTCTACCCGGTCGAGACCGGCTCCACGCCGACGTTCCACTGCGTCGTGGACCCGCACCTCGCGCCCGGCTACATCGCCTGGGTCGTTGACGACGGCGAGCACGCCCACGTGGGCCTGGCCGGTCGTGCCGACCGCTTCACCGCACCGCTTCCCCAGCTGCTGCAGCGGTTCCGCGACAGCTTCCCCACCCCAGAACCCACCGGCCCGGTCCGGCGGCGCGGCGGCCCGATCCCGGTCGGCGGCCTGCTGCGCCGGATCGTGTCGCCGCAGGGCCTGCTGGTCGGCGACGCGGCGGGCGCGGTCTCCCCGCTGACGGCCGGCGGGCTCGACCCGTGCATGCGGATGTCCGAGCTGGCCGCGTCCGTGACGTTCGACTATTTGCGCAGTGGCAACAGGTATGTGCTGGAGCACTACGACGGCGGGGCCATGCGCCGCCGATACCTGCTGCGCTCGCAGTTGCGGCGCGGGCTGGCGTCCGTCCGGCATCGGAGCATCGCCGAGCTGGCGTTCACGGCGCTGCGCACGCCACCGGGAAAGGCTGTGGCGAAACGGATCCTGTTCACCTAGCCCGACTCGGCGACGCGCTTCAACGCCGCGTTCTCCGCCTGCATCCCGTCCTTCAACGCCCTGCCGATGACCAGGTCCGCTCCCCCGGACAACACCCCGTCGACCAGGATCTCGTTGGACAGCAACACAGTCCCGTCAGGCTGCGACGTCAACGTCCGGCACCGCTGCGCGTAGACGAACCAGGCGTTCCACCCGGCGTCCTTCCAGCAGAACCGCTGCCCCGGCACGCCGTTGAGCACCGTGTGCTTCGCGGCCATCTTGATGGACCCGAGCATCACGTCGACCTTCACCTCGTCGCCCGGCGAGGTGCCGCCCGCGGCCTTCACCACCCACGGGTTCCAGCGCTCGTACCCGGAGAAGTCGGTGATGAGACCGTAGATCCGTTCCGCGGGCGCGGAAACGACCGTGTCGACCCGGTAGACCACCGACTGCGGGCCCGGCTCACGAGGGTCCAGCGGAGCACCGGTCGCCACCATCGCTAGGACCAGACCAGCTGCCAGCACGAGACCACCTCGACCAACGGGAACGCCGGGACGCAGACGTGAGAAACCTACACGTTTGCGTCCCGGCGGTCATCGGCCGTTCAGTCGCCTCCCCGAGCAGGGGCGGGTCCTTCTACGGCGCCCAGGGCGAGCTGACGGCCCAGCTCGTGTCCTGGCTGTACGAACCGGGGTTGTCGTACGCGTGCGCGCCGCCGTTCGAGGCGACCCACACCTCCTCCGCGTAGTGCCGGACGGCGGTGCCGAACTCGTTGAACGACTCCAGCCGGACGCCACCCGTGCCCTGCTGCGCGCAGAACGTTGCGTCACGCCGGAAGAGGTCGGTGTTGTCGTTCGTGCCGAGCTGGACCCGGTAGTTCGCGTGCCGCAGGAACTGGCCGGGGAAGTTGCGGGACTCGAGCGAGTAGCAGGTCGGCTCGGCGAGCCCGCGCCGGACGACGAACGTCGCGTCCGACTTGGTGGTGGCGTCGCTGGAGGAGTTCACGACGTCGGTGCGTGCCAGCGAGTCGCGGTGCCGCAGGTAGCGGTCCGTGAGCCCGGAGTTGGTCACCTGGAACGAGCGGGCCTGGTCCAGGGGCAGCTCCGCGCCGCTGCGGAACAACGCGACGCTGATCGCCCACGTCGTGTCCGCGGCGAAGGAGTTCGCCGTGTCCCAGGGGTTCGAGCCGCCCTGCCGTGCCAGGTAGACGTTCGAGTTGTAGTGCCGCACGAACGCACCGGGGATGTTGTACGACTCCAGCGCGGTTCCGCCGGAGCCTTCCCTGGCGCAGAACGTGGCGTCACCGCGGAACAACGCGCTGCCGTCGTTCGTGTCCTTGCGCAGCACCGAGTTCGCGTGCCGCAGGAACTGGCCGGGGAAGTTCCGCGACTCGAACGACAGGCACGACGAGCTGGCCAGACCCGGACGCACGAGGTACGTGGCGTCCAGCCGGCCGGTGTCGTCGGTGATCACGTCGGTGCGCGCCACGCCACCGGAGTGCCGCAGGTAGCGGTCGGTGTAGCCGGTGGTGGTGACGCGCAACGAGACCACCTCGTCCGGTCCCACCGCCGTGCCGCGCGCGATCGCGAGCACCTTGTTGTTGATGTCCCGCACCCGCGACTCGGTCATCTTCAGGACCTGCCGGTCGTAGGTGTAGAACCCGTTGACCTCGTTCTCGACGTCGTACGGTTCGGTGTAGACGGACGCGGACAGCCCGCGCGTGTGGATCATCCGCGCGACCTGCTTCGCCACCTCCTCGTACCGCTTGGTCAACGACGTCTCGTCGGGGTACAGGGCCCCGTAGGCGAAGCCGGCGCCCGGCTGGTACTCGTGACCGGTGACCCGGCGGCCGAGACCGCCGAACTCGCCGAGCATCGCGACCCGGTTCGAGTCGGGCGTGCGCGTGGCCGTCGTGATCTGGTAGTGGTGGTCGTCGATCACGTCGCCGTTGCCGGGGTCGGGATCCGAGACGCAGCAGTTGGAACCCGAGTTGTGGTTGATCAGGCGGGTGTTGTCGATCGACCGGACCAGGTTGACGATCCGGCCGGCGTCGTACTCGCCCCAGCCCTCGTTGAACGGCACCCACTGCACGATCGACGTGATGCCCTTGAGCTGGTCGATGATCCGGCGCAGCTCCGACTCGTAGTTGGCGTGCGAGTTCGGCACCTCGTCGACCGAGTCGACGGCCGGCATGTCCTGCCACACCATCAGGCCCAGGCGGTCGGCGTGGTAGAACCAGCGCGCCGGCTCGACCTTGATGTGCTTGCGGACCATGTTGAAGCCCAGCGCCTTCTGGCGTTCGAGGTCGAACCGCAGGGCCTCGTCGGTCGGCGCGGTGTAGATGCCGTCCGGCCAGTAGCCCTGGTCGAGCGTGCCCTGCTGGAAGACGAACTTCCCGTTCAGCAACGGCCGCATGACGCCGCCGACCATCGCCTTGCCGAGCGAGCGCATGCCGAAGTAGCCGACGACGGAGTCACCGCTGCCCAGCGTCACGCGCAGGTCGTAGAGGAACGGGTCGTCCGGCGACCAGAGCCGGGCGTTGGGGACCGGGACGCGCAGCGACGTGCCGGTGGTGCCCGTCTGGGTGCCGACGACCACGCCACCGCTGAGCACCTGCGCCGTGACGCTCTGGCCGGAGGTGCCCTGCACGACCAGGTCGAGCGCGCCCGCGGCGACGTTCGGCGTGGTGTCGAGGCGCGTGATGCTGGCCGCGCGCACCGGCTCCAGCCACACGGTCTGCCAGATGCCGGACGAGGCGGTGTACCAGATCCCGCTCGGGTCACGGCGTTGCTTGCCGATCGGGTACCGGCTGCCGTCGATCGGCGAGCTCACGCCGACCACGATCTCGTTCGTGCCCGCGATGAGAGCGGACGTGATGTCGAACGAGAACGCGTCGTAGCCACCGGTGTGCGTGCCGACCTGCCGGCCGTTGACCCAGACCCTCGTCTCCCAGGTCACCGCGCCGAAGTTCAGCTTCACGTTCCGGCCGCTCCACGCGGACGAGATGCTGAACGTGCGGCGGTAGAACATGTTGTCCTCGTGCCGCTTGATGCCCGACAGGGCGGACTCGATCGGGTACGGCACGAGGACGCCTTCGGCCAGTGGCCTGCCGATCGGCGGGTTGTTCAGGTTCGACGCGCCCGCGAACTCCCAGACGCCGTTGAGGTTCTGCCACTCGGGTCGCTGCAGCTGGGGACGGGGGTACTCGGGCAGCGCGTTCGCCGGCGACACCTGGGAGGTCCAGGGGGTCGCCAGCGGAGGGGTCTTGGGGACCCACTCCGCCGCGTGCGCCGCTGTCGGCGTCAGGAAGGACAACGTGATCAGGGTGGAGACCAATACGCCCAGGACGCGTCTGGTCATGATGCTCCTATCTGCGCAGTATTCGTTGCAGGACAACGACGATGAGCAGGAAGACCCCGCTCACCACAGATTGGTAGTTGCTGTCGAGCGTGCCGATCTGGTTGATGACGTTCTGAATCACCTTGATCAGGCCGACACCGATCACGGTGCCGAGCACCGTGCCCATGCCGCCGGTCAGGAGGGTGCCGCCGATGACGACGACCGCGATGGCGTCGAGCTCGAGGCCGACGCCGATGACCGTGACCCCCGACTGCAGATAAGCGGCGGTCAGGGCGCCGGCGAGACCCGCCAGCGTGCCGCTCATCGTGTAGACGAGGACCTTGGTCTTCGCGATGGGAACACCCATGAGGACGGCCGACTGCTCGGCGCCACCGGTCGCGAACACGTTCTGGCCGAAGCTGGTGCGGTTCAGGACCGCACCGCCGAGGACGCAGAGCACGGCCGCGATGAAGATCGGGTAGCCGAAGCCGAAGACCGTGCCGCGGCCCAGTTCCACGAACGCGCTGTCCGGCGGGATCTGGTACGTGGTGGCGCCCTCGTCGGTGATGACGAGGAGCAGGCCGCGGGCGAACAGCAACGACGCCAGGGTCACGATGAACGGCGCCATGTTCGTGCGGGCGATCAGCAGTCCGTTGATCAGGCCGATCAGGCCGCAGACCACCAGCGGCAGCAGCAACGCCACCACGAAGCCGTACTGCGAGCCCCAGGCCGCGAGCACGCCTCCCAGCGCGTAGACCGAGCCCACGGACAGGTCGATGCCGCCCGTGATGATCACGAAGGTCATGCCGAGCGCGATCACCGCGAGGAACGAGCCCTGCAGCGCGAGGTCGCGGATGTTGTCGAGGCTGCCGAAGCGCGGGAACACCAGCCACGACACCGCGACCATGAGCACCAGCGCGACGGCGGCGCCCTGGCGTTGCAGCACCTTGGTCCGTGCCGCCGCCGACTTCGCGACGGCGGGAGCAGCTTGGGTGGTGGTCATCGGCGCTCCCGTGCCACGTACACGGCGGCGATGATGATCGCGGCCTGGATCATCTGCGCGATCGAGTCGGGCAGGTTGTGCTTGATCAGCGTCGCCCTGACGAGCTGCATCAGGACCACGCCGAACACCGTGCCGAGCACCCGGACCTTGCCGCCGGTCAGCGGGGTGCCGCCGACGACGACCGCGGTGATCGCGGACAGCTCCATCAGCATGCCCATGTCGGCGGGGTCGCTGGCGGCGAGCCGGGAGGTGGCGAGCACGCCGGCGACCGCCGCGAGCACGCCGCTGATGGCGTAGACGCCGATCAGGACCCGGTTGACCGGAAGGCCCGCGAGGGTGGCGGCCCTGCGGTTGCCGCCGACGGCGACGACCTGGCGGCCGAACGTCGTGCGGTTGGTCAGCGCGGCGATCACCAGGGCGAGCAGGCCCGCGATGAGCACGCTGATCGGGATGCCGAGCACGCTGTCGGTGCCGAGCGCGAGGAACGCCGGGTCGCGCAGCGAGACGAGCTGGCCGTTCGCGATCACCAGCGCCAGTCCCCTGCCGCCGACCAGCAGCGCCAGCGTGGCGACGATCGGCTGGATGCCGACCTTGGCGACCAGGAAGCCGTTGAACGCCCCCGCCAGCACACCGACCACGAGCGCCATCACGATCGCCATGAGCGGACCGGCGCCGAGGTAGAGCGGGATGACCGCCGCGGCCAGCGCCATGACGGCACCGACGCTCAGGTCGACGCCCTCGGTGCCGATCACCAGCGCCATGCCGAGCGCGACGATCAGGACGGGCGCGGCCTGCACGAGCTGGGTCGTGAAGTTGCCCAGCGTCAGGAAGTTGGTCGTGAACACCGCGTTGAACAACAGCAGGACGACGACGGCGACGTAGACACCGTTGTCCTGCAACCAGCGCGTCCTGGCAGCCGCCCTAGTGGCTGTCGACGGGGGTGCCGGTGTGGCTGTCGTGGTCATCCTCCACCTCCTCGGCCGCGATCGCCGCGAGCACGTGCTCGCGGGTCAGCTGGTCGCCTTCCAGCTCGCCGGCCACCGCGCCGTCCCGCAGGACGACGAGCCGGTCCGCGCCGTCGAGCAGCTCGTCCAGTTCGGAACTGATCAGCAGCACCGCCAGGCCTTCCCGCGCGAGCTCGTCGATCAGCGCCTGCACCTCCGCCTTGGCGCCGACGTCGATGCCGCGCGTCGGTTCGTCGAGGAGCAGGATCTTGGGTTCGGTGCACAGCCACCTGGCCAGCAGCACCTTCTGCTGGTTGCCGCCGGACAGCTCCGAGACCTTCTGCTCGGGGCTGGACACCTTGATGCGCAGGCGTTGCACGAACGTGTCGACGATCCGGTCCTGTTTGGACCTGCTGGTGATGCCGAACCTGCTCAGTCTCGGCAACGCCGCCAGCACGATGTTCTCCCGCACGGAGAGGTTCGGGATGATCCCCTCCGTCTTGCGGTCCTCTGCCAGCATGCTGATGCCCGCCCTCGTGGACCCCTTCACGTTGTGCGGCACCGGTTTGCCCGCGACGAGCACCGTGCCGCCGTTGAGCGGCAGCGCGCCGATGATCGCCTTCGCGGTCTCCGTGCGGCCGGAGCCGAGCAGGCCGGCGAGGCCCACCACCTCGCCCGGCCGGATCGAGACGCTGACGTTGTCGATGCGCGGCTTGCTGGTCAGGCCGGTCGCCTCGAGCACGGGCTGGGTGTCGGCGTGGTGACCCTCGCCGAACGCCGTGGTGCCGTGCTTCTGGATCTCGTTGACCGACCGGCCCAGCATCAGCGACACCAGCTCGATGCGCGGGAGGTCCTGCAACGGTCCGCTGTGGACGTTGCGGCCGTCCCGCAGCACCGTGACGGTGTCGCAGATCCGGTACAGCTCGTCCATCCGGTGGCTCACGTAGACGATCGCGATGCCGGCCTCGTGGAGCTTGCCCACGACGCCGAGCAACGTCTCCACCTCGCGCGGTTCCAGCGACGACGTGGGTTCGTCCATGATCACGACGTCGGCCTCGGCCGCGACGGCCCTGGCCAGCGCCACCATCTGCTGCTCGCCGACCGCGAGCTCGCCCAGCGGGCGGCGCACGTCGGCGGTGATGCCGTAGCCCTTGAGCACCTCGGCGGCCTCGGCGTCGCGGCGCGGGCGGTCGATCAACCCGAACCTGGTGCGCGGTTCGCGGCCCAGGAACAGGTTCGCGGACACGCTCATCAGGGGGACGAGGTTGACCTCCTGGTAGATCGTGGAGATGTGGCCGTCGCGCCGGATCTGACCGGCATCCGGGGTGTGGATGCCGGTCAGAACCTTGATCAGCGTCGACTTGCCCGCGCCGTTCTCCCCGACCAGCGCGTGGATCTCACCCCGGTGCAGGGTGAAGTCCACGTCGCTGAGTGCGCGGACGCCGGCGCCGAAGGTCTTCGTGACGCCGGCGACCTCGATCACCGGATCAGTAGGCATTGGCGAGCTTCTGCGCGGCGTTCGTCGTGTCGTACTCGTCGTCGGAGATCACGATGGTGGCCGGGATCTCGTCGCCCTTGCCGAACTTCTCCAGCGTGTCGAACGCGAGCGGGCCGAAGCGCGGGTTGGACTCGACGACCGCGGTGTAGCTGCCGTCCGCGATCAGCTGCACGGCGTTGCGCGTGCCGTCGATCGAGACGACCTTGACGTCCTTGCCCGGCTGCTTGTTCGCGGCCTTCAGCGCGGTGACGGCACCGACGCCCATCTCGTCGTTCTCGGCGTAGACGGCGGTGATGTCGGGGTTGCTCTGGATGAGCTGCTCCATCACGGCCTGGCCCTTGGACCTGTCGAACTCACCGGTCTGCTCGGCCACGACGCTCAGGCCGGGGGTGCCGGCGATGCCGTCCTTGAAGCCCTTGGTGCGGTCGACGGTGACGTTGTTACCCGACGCGCCGAGCAGGATGGCGACCTTGCCGGTCCCGCCGGTGGCCTTGATCATCTGCTGGGCGGCGCGCTTGCCCTGCTCGACGAAGTCCGACCCGATGAAGGTCAGGTAGTCCGTGCACGGCTGCGACGTGACCTTGCGGTCGATCGTCACGACGGGCACCTGCTTCGCCTTGGCCGCGTCGAACGCGGGCTGCAGGCCGTCGGAGTTCAGCGGCGCCACGACCAGCAGCTTCGCGCCGCGGTCGAGCAGCGACTTGATGTCGCTGATCTGCTTGTTCAGGTCGCTCTGCGCGTTGGTGACCAGCAGCTCGGCACCGCGCTTGGCCGCCTCGTCCTTGATGGACTGCGTCTCGGCGATGCGGAACGGGTTGGCCTCCTTCTCCGACTGGGAGAAGCCCACGACCGCCCCCTTGAGGTCGACCTGGGGGTATCCGGTCTTGCTCCGGGCGCAGCCGGGCCCTGAGCTCTGGTTCTGCGCGGCACTCGCGGCCGGCCCGC
This sequence comes from Lentzea sp. NPDC059081, assembly GCF_042738015.1. Lineage (NCBI taxonomy): Bacteria > Bacillati > Actinomycetota > Actinomycetes > Pseudonocardiales > Pseudonocardiaceae > Lentzea > Lentzea sp. NPDC059081. Next base: position 380,073 of record NZ_JBHYGW010000002.1, on the reverse strand, counting down.
CGCTCGTCGCGGTTTCTTGACTCTCTCTCGCAGTGCAACCGGTCACGAGCAGGGCGGCAACTGCGATGAGCAGGATGCGAGACATCTTTGGCTCCTACACGGGGCTGTACGTGGTGGCGCTCTCAGGCGCTAGATTTGCATCGTTGTTCCAACGATGTAAAGACCCGAGACCGTCCCGGTATAATTCCCGGTACTCATCTGGAGGCTCTGTTGGCCACGCTCAAGGACGTCGCCCGGCTGGCGGGCGTGTCGGTCAAAACCGTGTCGAACGTGGTCAACGGCTACTCGTTCGTGAAACCGGACAACCGCCGCCGCGTCGAGGAGGCCCTCGAGGCGACCGGCTACCGCCCCAACCTGGGAGCCCGCAACCTGCGCCGCGGCCGCACCGGGTTCATCGCCCTGGTGCTGCCGGAGCTGTCGATCCCGTACTTCGCGGAGCTCGCGGGCCTGGTGATCGCCGCCGCCCAGGAGCACGAGTGGAACGTGCTGATCGAGCAGACGTTCGGCACCCTGGCCGGCGAGCGGGCGGCACTGGCGTCCCTGGGCCCGCACCTCGTCGACGCGGCCATCCTGAGCCCCGAGGCGTTGCAGGCGGGCGACTTCCAGCTGTCCGTCCCCGCCGTCATGCTCGGCGAGCACGCGGTCGACGTGCCGATCTCCCGCGTCGGCATCGACAACGTGGCCGCGGCCCAGGCCGCCGTCCGCCACCTGATCTCGTTGGGACGCACGCGAATCGCCGCGATCGGCGCACACCCGCACCGCGGCACGGCCGCACTGCGCCTGGAGGGCTACCGCGCCGCACTGGCCGAGGCGTCGCTGCCGTTCTCCCAGGACATGGTCATCCCGGCGCTGAACTACCACCGCGCGGACGGCGCGGCGGCCATGAAGTCGTTGCTGGACATGCCGACCGCGCCGGACGCGGTGTTCTGCTTCAACGACCTGCTGGCCATCGGCGCGATGCGCACCGCGGCGGAGCGGTCGGTGCGGGTGCCCGGCGACCTGGCCGTGGTCGGCTTCGACAACAACGAGGAGAGCGCTTACAGCGCGCCGTCACTGACTTCGGTGGCACCGGACAAGTCCGCGATCGCCCGCGCCGCCGTCGACCTGCTGCACCGGCGGGTGGACTCGCCGGACGACGCGCTGGAGGACGTGGAGACGCCGTTCTCCTTGCTGGTCAGGGAGAGCACGGTGGCGCGGTGAGCGTCCGCTTCGCCGGCTAAGGGCGCGCGAACGCGTCGTAGGTCGCCTGGTCGAACAGGACGAACCGGATCAGGTCGATCTCGGCGTCCCGCACCGCCTTGCGAGCGATCCGGGCCGCGCTGTCGACCGGCCAGCGGTAGATGCCCGTGGAGATCGCCGGGAACGCGATGCTGGTCGCGCCGAGACCGGTGGCGACCGCGAGCGAGTTGCGGTGGCAGTCCTCCAGGAACTGGGACCGGTCCTCCGCGTCCGACCAGACCGGGCCCACCGTGTGCACGACCCAGCGGGCCTTGAGCCTGCCCGCCGTCGTGGCGACGGCCTGACCCGTCCTGAGGCCGCCGCCGTAGTGGCCCGCCCGCAGTCTCCGGCACTCGGCCAGAATCTCCGGACCGCCCCTGCGGTGGATCGCGCCGTCCACTCGCCCGCCGCCGAGCAGGGAGGAGTTCGCGGCGTTGACGATCACGTCCACCTCTTGCGCGGTGATGTCGCCGAGGACGTACTCGATGGTGGCCACGTGCCCGATTGGATCACGTCAGCGGGCAGGTCTGCACGTCAGCTGGGCGCTGCACCGTCTGCGACGGCGGTTTCGTCACCCCGTTCAGCCACCGTTCCAGCGCCCACGAACGCGATGCTGGTCGTCCCCGGATCCTCGACGGGCTTGATCGAGTGCAGGTGGCAGTCCTTGCGGTGGCTCCGACCGGTCTTCGGTGTTCGGACCGGGCCCGCGGTGCGCGTGATCAACGAGCGCGACGTGCATGTGATCAACGAGCGCGGCGTTCACGTGATCAACGAGCGCGGCAGAGGCCCCGCCCACCCTGGGGGCAGGCCGCCCACCTCCACTCAACATAGCGGCGACTCGCGGCTGTCAACCCACCATTGGGCGATCTGTGGACAAGCTGGTCCGCCCAGACGGTTGTGGCCGGGTTGTCCACAGATCGTCACGGCAGGGGCTTGACAGGCGGTGCGCGACGCTAAAGTCGTGTTCGGTGGGTCGGGTGGTCAGCCCCCTGGGTGGGCGGGGCCTCTCCCGCGGCAGGGCCTCTCCCGCGGCAGGGCCTCTCCCGCGGCAAGGCCTCTCCCGCAGCGTTGATCAAACCAGCGGGCAGGTCTGCACGTCGTCGGGCCTCGCCAATGTCTTCGACGCCGGTGGCGCGACCCCGTCCAACCACCGCTCCAGCGCCAAGAACGCCGACCGGTGGCAAGGCGCGAGCGGCCGCAGCCGGTCCGGATAGGTGTCGACCAACCCGTCCACGTGCGTGCCCTGCTCGACCCGGTAGTACCGGTGCAGCCGGTCCGGTGTCATCGCCGCGTACACGTCCGAGTCCTGGCTGATCGGCAGCAGCACGTCGTGGGTGCCGTGCACGGTGATCAACGGCCGTTTCACCTTGCCCGTCAACGCGATCCGCGACACCGCCGGCCCGGCGATGCGACGTCGCGCGGCATACGAGTAGTCGGCGTCGCAGAGTTCGGTGCCCGGCGCGCAGAACGGGATGCCCGCCTCCAGCGCGCCGTCGAAGTCCGGGTCGAACTCCTCGCGGTAGATGCGCTGGGTCAGGTCCCAGTAGTAGCGGTAGTGGTAGTCCCACAGGAACTCCGTGCCGGCCGGGAAGCCCGCCGCGACCATCTGCGCGTGTGCGGCCGGGTCACTCGCGAGGTAGGCCGGGTAGGCGCGGAGCACGGAAGGCAGGAACGTCAACGGGTTCGGGCCGCCGACCGTCCACAGTGTCCCTTCCCAGTCGACGCCGCCGTCGTAGAGGTGCGGACGGTTCTCCAGCTGCCAGCGGACGAGGTAGCCGCCGTTGGAGATGCCGGTGGCGATCGTGCGGCTCGGGGCGCGGCCGTAACGTTGCCGGACAACGGACTTGGCGGCGATGGTGAGCTGTGTGAAGCGCTGGTTCCACTCCTCCATCGCGCGGCCGTCGCGGTAGAACTGCGCGCCGGTGTTGCCCTTGTCGGTGGAGGCGAAGGCGTAGCCGCGCGACAGCACCCAGTCGGAGATGGCGCGGTCGTTGGCGTACTGCTCGCGCACGCCGGGCGCGCCGGTGACGACCAGGCCGCCGTTCCAGCGGTCCGGGAGCCTGAGCACGAACTGCGAGTCGTGCCAGCCGTGGTTGGTGTTGGTGCGGGAGTCGTCCGGGAAGTAGCCGTCGACCTGGATGCCGGCGACCGGGTCCGGCACGGGCAGCAGGGCGCTCGTGAGGCCCGCCCAGTCGGCGGGGTCGGTGTGGCCGGTGACCGTCGTGCCGGTCGTGGTGAGGTCGGCGAGACGGGCGAGCTGCTGATGTTCGGCGCCGGGCACCGTCATCCCGGCGACGGGCGGGGCCAGCGCGAGCACGAGGACCAGCGGGAGCAACATAGCTGGTCAAGCTAATGACGGCCGCCTCGCGGCGACATGGTTGCCTCCCACACAAGCCCGGCTTTGAAGGTGGTGAAGCCGAACAGGTCCAGCACCCTGCGCACCTGTGGCTGGGGGTCGCGGAGGTCGAACGTCTTGCCGTTGTGGTGCGCGGCGCACAACAGGAGCAGGAGGCTGCGCAGGCCGCTCGCGGCCAGGAACGTCACCTCGCCCAGGTCGACCGACACGCTGCTCGTGGCGGTGTCGGTGACGCCGGGCAGCACCGCGGCGAAGAACAGCTCGCAGGTCGTCACGTCCATCTCGCCCCGGCAGACGGCCACGAACCGGGTGCCGGTGCGGTGCGTCCGCACGTCGAACGGGCTGGTCTCGCAGGCGGTCATCGGGGACCTCACATCGGGGAGCGGACCACCTACTCCACCGCAGCGGCCAGGCGGCCGATACCAGCTCGAACGAAGCCGGTGCCGCGAAAGCGAAGTGCCTCAGCCTGACCGCAGGGTCTGCGACGGCGAGACTCCGTACGCGGCACGGTAATGAGCAGCGAAGACACTCGAACGGGCGTAACCCCAACGCACGGCGATCGCCGTGACTGACCCGTTCGCAGCACGCAGATCCTCGTGCGCGCACGACAACCGCACGCGTCGAAGGTAGGCCATCGGCGTCATGTCCAGGTGACGACGAAACGCAAGCTGGATCGCGCGAATCGACACACGCGCAGCACGGGCGATGTCCGCAGCAGTGATGTCCTTGGCCGCGTTGCTCTCGATGAACGCCATGGCACGCCGCAAGCTCCGAGGGTGCGCATCGCGCCGTTCGCCAGGCGACTCGACGAGTGCGTTGTTCGGGAACGTGGCCAACGTCGTCGCGACTAGCAGACGGGTCGCATTCGCCACCACGAGCGGATGCTCCTCGAACACCGGAAGCACCTCATCACGCAGATGAACGCACGTAGACCGCCACGCAGCACCAGCACACCGCGAGAGAGGCCGGAACCCCTCGAAGCGAACGTCGTCCGCGAACTCGTTGACCACTTTCTGGTCGAGCACGACCATCGACACGTCAGGGTCGTCGATCGCCGCCCGGAACGGCCGGTCGGGCGGCGCGGTGAGGAAGACGTCGCCGGGCAGGAGGAACCTGTCGTCCCCGCCCGTGCTGTGCTCGACGCGCCCGGCGTCCAGGTGCCCGAACACGTAGTTGCGCAGCGGATCGCCGGTGGCGTTCAGGCCGATGCTGCCGCGGACCCGGTCGAAGCGGATCGGGCCGAGCGTCCGCGAGGCCATCCAGCTGTGCGAGCGCTCCTTGCCGCCGTTCAGGCGCAACCTGCTGTAGGCGGCGCTGAAGATCTCGTGCGCCGCGTCCAAGTCCGTCATCTCGACGACCTGTTCCACGTGCTGCACGATCCTCGCCCGTCCTGGCGGTTGTCCACCGCCAGGACGGGCGATTCCGCCGGTCGGTGTCAGACCCTCACGAGCGACGCGAGGGCCGTCTGGCCCGCCACGTTCGGGTGGAACACCGCCTCGATGCCCTCCTGCCCGGGCGCCAGCGCGTCGAACCCGCGCAGGAACGGCGTCCCGGCCTCGCACAGCGCGTGGCCCTCGAACGTCTCGGGACGGGAGAACGGGCTGGCGTACGTCGCGAACGCGCCCTGGCGGCGGGCGGCGGTCACGGCGGACTTCAGCGTCGCGTCGAGGCCGTCGGCCACGGCGTTGCCCTCGACGCGTTCGGCGGTGGTCAGCAGGCCGTCGCCGCAGATCGGGTCGAGCGTGGCGGCGGGCGGGTTGTCCGAAGTGGACACCTGGCGGCCGTAGCCCACCACGACGATGCGCGCGTGCGGGCTGCGGCGGTCGATCTCGGTCAGCAGCGCGGTGACGTTGCTGCCCATCTGGGGCAGCTTGGCCAGGGTCGCCTCGGTCGGTGCGCCCGTGCAGTCGCTCAGGACGCACGTGGTGCCGTACGAGGCGTAGTCGATGTCGTTGGTGCCGATGGTGAGCAGCACCAGGTTCGTGTCCGGCTTCAGCGCGTCGAGCTGGGCCGGGCGTTCCTTGAACGGCACGGACAGGTCTGCGGTGGCGGCGCCGCTGCAGCTGACGTTCGTCACGGAGCCGAGCCGGCCCGCGGCGCGCAGACGGGCTGCCACCTGCTCGCCGTAGGAGTTGTTGCTGCGCCAGCAGTTCCCGGCGGTACCGTCCTGGTAGTCCCCTGCTCCCACGCCCGACGCGTAGGAGTCGCCGAGCACCACCAGCGACGTCGAGTACGAGGCCTGGGCCGGTGTGGTGATCCCCAGTGCGGCCACGACAGCGGCCAGCACACCGATCGTTCTCTTCACGGAGAAGTCCCCCTTGTTGATGTTGCGCCCTGACTCCACTGTGCCCGAACCCGCGCATCGCTTGCCACCAAACGAGATGCATGCGCGCTGACAACGCGCTCACCAGGTGCGACAGACGCCGAACTTCGGCGGCGAATGGACCCGGTCTCACACCGCGGCGAGGACGGCGGCGATCTCCTCCAGCAGCACCGTCTTGCGCGGGTTCGGCAGAAACGACGCCAGCACGTCGTTCTCGGCCAGCCGCGCGACGTCCGCGTGCCCGAGTCCCGCCACCTCGGCCACCGCCAGGTACTCGCCTTCCAGCGTCGCGCCGAAGAACGGCGGGTCGACGGTGTTCAGCGTGACCACCACCCCGGCGTCGAGCATCTGCCGCACGGGGTGCGCCTCGATCGACGGCACCTGGCGCGTGCGGACGTTGGACGTCGGGCACACCTCCAGCGGGATCCCCTTCACCGCCAGGTGTTCCAGCAGGGCGGGGTCCCGCACGCAGCTCGTGCCGTGCCCGATCCGCCCGGCCGACCTCCGGGCCGCCGCCCGAACGAGACCAGCGCGGCGGCTTCCGCTCGGCCGGACTCCAGACCGGCGAAGACCTCGTCCGCGGGCGCGCCGGCGGTGACGTGGTTGTACGGCGTCACGGTGACCTCGGCGTACCGGACGTTCTGGTGCGCCAGGTCCCCCGCCAGCCAGGTGACGGAAGGTGTGGATGTCGCGCCGGTCCCTCAGTGTCGACTGGACGGCCCACAGGACGGAGCCGACGCTGGCCGAGCCGACGAGGTGGACGTGCAGTCGGTGTCAGCGCCGTGGAGCGGCAGCGTGAAGTCCGGCACGACCCCCGACGCAGCAGTAACCGAGGTGACCGGACCGCCGCTCGGCTGCTTTGCTCACCACGTGGAAGCGGAAGACGTGCTGGAGATCTTGGCGGCGCTGGACGGGAACCAGGTCTGGATCGGCGGCGGCTGGGGCGTCGACGCGCTGGTGGGCAGGCAGACCCGGCCGCACGACGACCTCGACCTCATGCACCGCGAGGACCAGGAACCAGAAGTCCTGAAGGCGCTCGACGACCTGGGTTTCGCCGAGACGCTGTCGTGGCGGCCGGTGCGGTTCGTGCTCACCGATCCCGCCGGACGCGAGATCGACCTGCACCCGTTGCGGTTCGCGGCGGACGGCAGCGCCGAGCAGTCGTCGCTGACGCCCGGCGAGCCGTTCCGCTACCCCGCTTCGTGCTTCGTGACCGGAACGGTCCTCGGCAGCACCGTGCCGTGCCTGTCGAAGGAGCAGCAGCTGCACTTCCACCAGGGGTACGAGCCGCGCGAGCGCGACCTGCACGACCTGGCGCTGCTCAGGAACCTGCCCGCTTGACCAGCGCGTCGAGGTCGCGTTCGGCGTAGAGGCGGTGCTCCCACTCCTCGTTGATGATCCCGAGCACGACCTCGCCGAGCGGGTACGCCTGCGCCTCCGGCCAGCCGCCGGTGTCCGCCACCGGCACGGTGTCCGACGCCAGCTGCTCCTCGGTGATGCCGGCCAGCAACGCCCGGACGCCCGCCATCCGGTCGTGCCGCAGCTCGAGCACCTCGTCGAGCGACGGCCGGGCGGCGCGGTCGCGGGGAATGCCCGGCGTGTCGCGCATCTCGTCCCACGGCAGGTCGAGCGGGTGCCACGGCGCGAGGTCGCCCTGGATGACGCGGCGGATCCACGCGTCCGTCGCGAACACCAGGTGCCGCAAGGTCTCGATGAACGACCACTCGCCGTCGACCGACTCGTGCAGCAGCTCGGGGTCCAGGCCGCGGGCGCGGGCGACCGTGCCGTCCCACAGCCGTTCGAGCGTCGCCCACGCCTCGCGGAACCCGTCCGGGTCCGTGGGCCGCATCTTCGCGCGCTCGGGGTGGCGGCGGTTCAGCTCGGCCTCGACGTACGGGCCGATGTCCACGCCGTTGACGGTCAGCTTGCCGATCTCGCCGTGGATGTCGACGTCGGCCATCTCGACGCCGCGCATCACGACGCGGTTCATCCACACGCCGCGGAACACCGTGTCCTGCATGGACACCGCACGAAACGTCGCCCCGCCCAGCTTCACCCGCTCGAAAGAGGATCCGCTCAGGTCCTGCCCGATGAAGTCCATGCCCGTAAAACTAGTTGGCACGCTGGCTAGCGTGGGTCAGGTGAAGGGATTCGACCCGAGTTTCGGGCCCGAAACGGCGAAGAACTACGACAACTCACCCCGCGGCGACGAGGACGAGTGCGTGCGGTTCCTCGCGAGCCACGGCGCCACGGCGCTGGAGCTCGCCATTGGCACCGGCCGCATCGCGTTGCCGCTCAAGGAGTCCGGCGTGGCGGTGGACGGCATCGAGCTCTCCCCCGACATGGTCGCGCGGATGCGGGAGAAACCCGGCGGCGCCGACGTCGACGTCACGATGGGTGACATGTCCACTGTGGGCACCGGACGGACGTACTCGCTGGTGTACCTGGTCTTCAACACGATCACCAACCTCCTCACCCAGGACGACCAGGTGCGGTGCTTCGAGAACGCGGCACGGCACCTCGCCCCCGGCGGCGTGTTCGTGATCGAGTGCGGCCTGCCGAGCTGGGCCGCGCGCGACCGGCACCAGTTCATCGACGTCGAGTCGATGGAGCTCGACCGCGTCGGCCTCGACGTCAACCGCTACGACCCCGTCACCCAGATGCTCGACGAGAACCACGTGGTGATCAGCGCGGACGGCATCCGCTTCGGCCCGATCCGGCAGCGCCTGACCTACCCGTCCGAGTTCGACCTGATGGCCAGGATCGCGGGGCTGCGGCTGCGCGACCGGTGGGCCGGCTGGAGCGCTGAGCCGTTCGTGGCGTCCAGCACGCGGCACGTGAGCGTGTACGAAAGAGCCGCGTAACGTTCTTGGCCGGCAACCGAGTTCCTCTGTGTCCACTCAGGCGGCACGGAGGAGGCGACGATGATCGCAGTCGTTCCGGTGCGGTACGCGGCCGCGGACCCGGTCTGGTCGCGCGAGCAGTTCGAGAACTGGATGCGGCCGGGCGTGGAGCTCGGCCTGGGGGACTTCTGGTGGCGGTCCTCGCGCGGGCACTTCGACGTGAGCAGCCGGGTGTACGACCCGGTGGAGATCCCCGACCCCGGCACGGTCACCAACGACCGGCGCGGCGCCCTGCACGAGGCCGTGGTCAAGGCCGCCACGCAGGTCGACTGGGCGAGCACGGACGTCCTGCTGATCTGGCTGGCCCGCTCGACCGGGTGGTGGGGCGGCGGATCCGTCACCGTGCCGGTGCCGGGCGGGGACAAGCAGGTCGCGGTCAGCGTGGTCGACTCGGTGACGCCGTTCGACGCGGCCTGCCAGGAGCTCGGGCACGGCTTCGGCCTGAGCCACGAGCTCGACACGGACGGCAAGAGCGAGTACGGCTCGCCTTACTCGGTGATGAGCGCGCGCGTCTACGGCAACGGAGTCCCCGGCCAGCCCAGTTTCGTGCGCGCCACGGACCCGCGACTGCCCGACGGCGGGCCGAACCACGAGGCGCCGTTCCTGGGCAAGCCGGCGAACCTGATCGTCGGTCCGCTGCTGACCGCCGCGCACCTGTACGGCGTGCAGGCGTTCCGCGACAGCTCGTCGGTGGTGAACGTCCGCTCTTTGCCCGTCAGCGTGCGGTTGTTCGCGCTGAACTACGACTCGCCGGGCTCCGGCAAACCCGTGCTGATCGCCGTGCCGTCCCAACGACGTGATGGCCGCACGTTCTTCGTCGAACTGCGCCAGCGCCGTGGCTACGACGCGGCGATCACGCCGGAAGGCCTGGTCGTGCACCACCGCAGCCCCGAGGGCCGGATCGTGTACGTGGGCGTGGTGCGGCTCGGCGTCACCGACTGGGTGTGCCCGGCCGGCGACTTCACGGTGCGGCTCACCGGGTCCGGGCACGACTTCGCCGACGTCGAGGTGCGCGCGGGGTCGGTGATCTCGTTCCCGATCCGCGGTGTGCTGCTGGCAGGCGGGTTCCGCACGCAGCACCAGCTGAACGCCATGTCCCACGACGACATGCGCAACACGTTGATCGTCGAGATGACCAACCACAGCAACCAGGACGACTACCAGCGCTACGACAACGACACGCTGGCGGGCATGGGCGCGATGATGGTCTTCCTGCGCCGCAACGGTTTGCGCGACGACGCGGCACTCAAGACGATGTCCGCGGACGACCAGCGCAACACCGCGATCGTCGAGCTCGACGCGCAGACCGGCGCGGGCAGGGCGTTGCAGGGCTTCACGAACCTGCAACTCGCCCAGATCGCGCTGGGCAGCGACCTCGCGAGGCGCGGCCAACGCCCCGGCCTGGTCAGCTTCTTCGTGCGCGGCGTGCTGCTGCTGGGCCGGTTCCGCACCCAGCACCAGCTCAACGCCATGTCCCACGACGACATGCGCAACACGTTGATCGTCGTGATGACGTCGCTCAGCAACCAGACGAACTACCAGGCCTACAACGACGCCGACCTCGCCGGCATCGGCGCGGTCATGGTGTTCCTGCGGGAGACCGGTATCCGCGACGACGCCGCGCTCAAGACGATGTCCGCGGACGACCAGCGCAACACCGCGATCGTGGAGCTGGACGCGCAGACCGGACGAGGACGTGAGCTGCAGGGGCTGGGCAACCTCGACCTGGCGCTAGTCGCGCTGGGCGTGGAACGCTTCTAGCGCCTCGGCCTTGATCTGGTCGAACTGCGCGGCCATGGCCTCCGACAGCGCCTGGGCGCCGGACAGCGGGCGCACCATCACGGTGAACTCGTCGATCAACCCGTCGGCGTTCAGGTGCAGGAAGTCGCAGCCCTGGATCTCCTTGCCACTCACCTCGGTGCGGAAGACCAGGGCGTGGTTGTCCCCGTCGTGGATCACGCGCTCGTAGCGGAAGTTCTCGAACACCCGCAGCACGCCGCGCAGGATCGCCGCGGTGATCGGCTTGCCGGGGTACGGCGTGAACGCGACGGGGCTGGTGAACACCACGTCGTCGGCCAGGCAGGCCTCCATGGCGTCGGTGTCGCGTGCCTCGACCGCCTTGCGGAATGCGTCCACGTCAGTACCCCGAATACTCAACTTGTTGACTAGGTCAGGGCACCGTAACCTGCGACTATGTCTCTGCGCAACGCCGTGATGGCCGCGCTGCTCGACGGGGCGGCGTCCGGCTACGACCTGGCCAAGGCGTTCGACGCGTCGGTGGCGAACTTCTGGACGTGCACCCCGCAGCAGCTCTACCGCGAGCTGGACCGGATGACGGCGGACAGGCTGGTCGAGGCGCGCACGGTCGAGCAGGAGCGCAGGCCGACCAAGCGGCTCTTCTCGCTCACCGCGCAGGGCGTGGAGGCACTGACCGCGTTCACCGCCGAGCAGCACAAGCCCACCGCGATCCGCGACGAGCTGCTGGTCGCGGTGATGGCGGTGGAGGCGGGCGACGTCGAGGCCGTGAAGGCGTCGATCCGCGAACGCCGGCAGTGGGCGGAGGCCAAGATCGCGCGCTACGAGCGGCTGAGGGCGCGGCTGCTCGACGGGCGGACCGAGGAGGAGTTCCTGGACGAGGCCGACCGGGTCGGGCCGTACCTGACCCTGGTGCGCGGCCTGTCGTTCGAACGGGACAACGCGCGGTGGTGTGCGCGCAGCCTCGCGGTCCTGGAGCGGCGTGGTGCGCGGCTCGACGCGTCCGGGTGAGGTTGAATCGCTGTCATGAACGGCATCTCGTTGTTGCAGGAGGCACTGAGCGCGCCCGCGGAGGAAGCGCGCAACCGGTTCGCGGGACGGCTCAACGGCTACCTCGAGGGGTCCGACGTCGTCCACGCCGTGCGGCTGCAGGGCTGGCTGGGGCTCGAGGTGCCCGGCCCCGGCTGCCACGTCGGCACGGGCAGCTGGGACTTCACCCGGTTCAAGGCGACGACGTCCCCGGTGACGTGCGGGCGCTGCCGCAGCGCCGGGTTGCTCACCAGCTCGTTCACCGGAGGGCCGCACCAGCAGACCCTCGACCTCGAAGGGATCTAACCGTTCAGCACGCCGCGGTGGCGCACGCCCATTCCGGTCAGCGCCGCCATGCCGAGGCGTTCGTAGTACGGCCGCAGCGCGTCGTCACACACCAGGTCCACGGAGTAGAGGTGCTCGGCCTCGGCGAAGACCCGGCGCATCAGCTCGGAGCCGATGCCGCGCCCCTGGAACTCCGGCCGCACCTCCAGCCACGGGACGAACGCCGTCAGCACGCCGTCGCTGATCATGTTCACGAACCCGGCGACGGTGTCCTGCGAGCGTGCGACCACCACGCGGTAGCTCCCGCGCAGCACGGCGAGGTGCTGCGCGGGTGACGGAGGGGTCGGCCAGCCGACGAAGAAGCCCACCAGGTCTTCCTCGGTGAGAGCGCTGACATCGGTGTCGTAAGTGATCACGACGACATTGAACCGTTCCCGGCGAAATTGCGTGGGGTGGTTTATCCCGGTTCGCTGGCTACGCTCCTGCTCATGACCCCGCCACCAGTGCCGTTGCGCCGTGTGCGCTGCGCTGCTGTCGGCGTGGTCACCGGAGCGTTGGCGGTCTTCGCGCACACGGGTGCGGACGGCCGTCTGCCCGACGCGGGACTGGTTTTCTCGCTCGTGGCGCTGCTGACGTGGGCGACGACCGGGTTCGCCCGGCACGAGCTGACGCCCGCGCGGTTGCTCGCACTGGTCGGCGGAGGCCAGCTCGCGATGCACTTCGTGCTGTCGCTCGCCGAGTCGCGGCACGAGCACGCCGATCCGTCACGCATGGTCGTGTCGCACGTCGTGGCCACCGCACTCACCATCGCCGTCCTCGCCGTCGCCGAACGCACGGTGCTGACGGTCGCCCGTGCCGTCGCGGCGGTTCTTCCCCGCAGGCCCGCCGTCCTGCCCGCCTCCGCTCCCCTCGTCGTCGCCACGCCCGCGCACGGGCCGGCCGCGACCGTCTCCCCGGACGTGCTGTCGTGGCGCGGTCCTCCGGCTGAACAGGTCTGAAAACCCCTTTCACAGGACCGCATCCGCGCGGTCCTGGTACCTGTTCACGCCCATTTGGAGTGCCATGACCACCACATCCGCTCCGTCACGCACATCGTTCGCGTGGCGAGGGCTCTTCATGCGCCTGCACTTCTACGCAGGTGTGCTCGTCGGCCCGTTCGTCCTCATCGCAGCACTGACCGGCGTGCTCTACGCCCTGACCCCGCAGCTCGAGTCGTGGATCTACTCGGACCAGCTCCGCGTGCCCGCGACCGCGAACCAGCTCCCGCTCAAGACCCAGGTCGAGGCCGCGCTCGCGACCTCGCCGCAGGGCACGCTCGTGGCGGTCCGCCCCGCCCCGGAACCCGGTCTCACCACGCGCGTCCTGTTCGCCGAGGAGGGTCTGGGCGAGTCCGAACGCCGCGCGGTCTTCGTCGACCCCGGCACCGGACGCGTCACCGGTGACCTCGTCGCCTACGGGACGAGCGGCGTGCTGCCGGTGCGCACGACGCTGGACCAGTTGCACCGCAACCTGATGCTCGGCGAGCCCGGCCGCCTCTACAGCGAGCTCGCCGCGTCGTGGCTGTGGGTCGTGGCGCTCGGCGGGCTGGTGCTGTGGATCAGCAGGCCCCGCAACAGCAAGCGCATCCGCAAGCACGGCCTGGTCGGCGTGTGGGTGCTGGCGGGCGCCTTGTTCCTGTCCGCCACCGGGCTCACGTGGTCGGCCTACGCGGGCGAGAACATCGCGTCGCTGCGCCAGTCGTTCGGCTGGACCACGCCGTCGCTGGAGATGCCCGGCGGAGGCGGCGACCACGCGGACCACGGCGAGCACGACCCGGCCGCCGGCGGTCCCGGCGACATCGACGGCGTGCTGGGCGCCGCGCGGTCGTGGGGCGTCGACGCCAAGCTGGTCGAGATCGGCCTGCCCACCACGTCCGACGGCGTCTGGAAGGTCGCCGAGATCGAGAAGGGCCTGCCGACGCAGGGCGACCAGGTCGCGGTGCAGGGCGGCGAGGTGGTGAGCTCGGTGCGGTTCGCCGACTTCCCGCTCGCCGCGAAGCTGACCCGGTGGGGCATCGACGCGCACATGGGCGTGCTGTTCGGCTGGCCCAACCAGCTCCTGCTGCTGCTCATCGGCGGCGGGCTCGTCGCACTGGTCGTGATGGGCTACCGGATGTGGTGGAAGCGCAGGCCGACGAGCGGCTTCGGCCGTCCGACGCCGCGCGGCCAGTGGCGCAAGGCCCCGCCGGCGGCGCTGGCCGGTCTCGGGGCCGCCACCCTGGTCGTCGGCTGGTTCGTGCCGCTGCTCGGGATCAGCCTCGTCGTGTTCCTCGTGGTGGATCTCGTCCTGGGCAGGCGCGCGAAAACGGCCTGACACAACGGAACGGTGGTGGTCCGGTGCCACGGACCACCACCGTCCACTGTGGACAGGGCTTGCCTGATCTGGACATTTACGGCATATTAACGGGCAGGTGAGCCGGGAAGTCTGGTCGGCCCGCACGTCACACGCGGTGGCGGCGGAGAGCTGACTAGGGGTGCGCTGATGACACTCATTCCCCGGTCCATCCCCCTGATCAACGACCCCCACGTCGTGCACGCGCTGGCCGCGCGCTGGCGTCGCACCAGGACGTTGCTGCTGCTCTCCGCCGGCGTGCTGCCCGTCGCGATCGGGATCGTCTGCGTCGTGCTCGCCGGGATGACGTCGGCGGGCCAGCGGGTCATGCCGTGGTGGACCGCGATCCCGGCCGTCGCGGCGGCGGCGTGCGCGTGGGCGTTGCTGTCGTGGTTGCGCCGCAACGGGTTGAGCGACCCGCACTCGTGGCTGCCGGCGACGACGCTGATGACCGGCGCACAGCTCGTGCTCGGCGTGCTGCCGGGTTCGGGGATCGCGCTGCGGCTCAGCCCGGGAGCGGCCATCGCGGTGAAGGCGTTGTGCGCGGCCGGGGTTCTCGGCGCGGGCTCGGCGAGCGCGCTCGCCAGGATGGCGCACCGCTCGCTGCTCGCGACTCCGGTGCTGGAGCTCGGGTCGACGGCGTTCCCGCTGGTGCTCGCGGGCGGTGGGTCCCGCGTGGTGATCGGCACCGACCGCGTCGACTGGACCACCAGGACCGGCTCGCGCGTCGACGCCGGGGTCTCGTTCGCGCGCATCGACCGCGTCACGGCGCAGGCGAACGCGATCGTGCTGCACACCGCGTCGGGCTCGTGGACCGTCCCGGTGTCCGATCCCGCGACCGCGTCGGCGTTGCTGCGCCGCCGGGTCGAGTGGTGGGAGGAGCGCCGCAACGCCACCGCCGAACGCGAGGAGCGCCGGTACCGCGACCTGGTCGGGCTGCTCGCCGCGGTGAACGGGGAGGCCACGCGCGGCGGCGTCAGCGTGACCGTCGACTCGAACGGCGTCACGACCGGCATCTCGCTGAGCCCGGACGTGCGCGACCTCGACCCGGACGTCCTCGCCGCACGGCTCATGGCGTGCGTGCACAAGGCCCGTTCGGACGCACGCCGCCAGGTCGAGGACCTCGTGCTCGACCACGCTGCCGCGAAAGCCATCCACTAGTCGCTTGTCGGGTCCGTGCGCGCCTGCCTACGTTCGGAACGCCTGCACATCTTCCGATGGGGGACCGACATGCGCAGACGTGACTTCTTCGCCGCGGCGGCGGGACTCGCCGCCGTCGTGGCAAACCCGGCCAGTGCTCTCGCGGCCCAGGAGCAACGGCCGGGTGCCTCGCACCTGCCCGACCTCGACCTCGGCGACCTCCCCGTCGTGGCACGGGTCAGGGCCCGCCACGCGCTGGAGCACCTGAAGGTCCTGAGCGACCGGATCGGGCCGCGCATCGGCGGCACCGAGTCCGAGCACCGGGCGCGCGACTACCTCGTCCGGGAGCTGAAGGCGTTGCGGTACCAGGTGACGACGCAACCGTTCACCGTGCCGGACAAGTACCTGGCCGAGATCGACGGCCGGTGGCAGGCCGGCGCCTCGCGGTCCGGCTCGCTCGGCGTGACGGTGAAGGCGCCGTTCGCAGAGGTGGTGGACGGCATCGAGCTGACCGGCAAGATCGCGTTCTTCGTCAACGCCCCCACCGGGTCCGCGCACGTGCACGACGCGATCGCCCGCGGCGCGGTGGCCGTCGTCCTCGGCCGGATCTCCGCGACGGCGAGCAAGTCCAGCGCCTTCTCCCCCACGCTCGACCGGGACGTCGCCGTGCCGGTGATCGGCCTCGCGCAGGTGCACACGGAGAAGCTGCGCGCCCAGGGCTCCGGCGAGCTCACGATCACCACCACGCACCACCCGAACCTGACGTCCTACAACGTGATCGCGGACCGGCCGGCGACGTTCCCGTGGCGCGACAACGGGGTCGTGATGGTCACCGCGCACTACGACAGCGTGCCGGGCTCGCCGGGCGCCAACGACGACGGCAGCGGAACGGTGCTGTGCCTGGAGCTCGCCCGCGTGCTGCGGCACCTGCCGACGCACAAGGCGGTGCGGTTCGCGCTGTGGGGCTCGGAGGAGCAGGGCCTGCTGGGCTCGCGGTACTACGTCTCGCAGCTGCCGCCGGAGGAGATCGCGCGGATCAAGGGCGTGTTCCAGAACGACATGGTCGCCACCAGCCACAACCCCGCCACGGCCTACTGGCTGCTCTCGGTCGACGGCGCGGACAACACGACGACCGCCGGTGTCCGCGCCGCCGCGCAACGGCTCGGGTACGACCCGCGGGTGCACGGACCGGTGGTGCGCGGGTCGAGCGACCACGTGCCGTTCCACGAGAAGGGCATCGCGGCGGCGAACTTCAGCTGGCGCGGCGAGGGCGGACCGGCCGAGCTGGAGCCGATCTACCACACGCCGGAGGACACGATCCGCGACAACGTCAGCCTCGAACGGTTGCAGGTGTCGCTGGAGCTGATCGGTGCCGCCGCCTACCGGCTGGCGGCCCAGCGGTAGGTCACGGCGCCGGCGCGGTCAGCTCCTTCGCCGTCCGGTCCCGCAGCCACGCGGCGAACTCGTCCGCCGGCAGCGGTTTGCTCAGGCAGTACCCCTGCACGATGTCGCAGCCCAGGGTGGCGAGGACGTCCCACGTCTCCTCGTCCTCGACGCCCTCGGCCACGACCTCCAGCTCGAGGTTGTGCGCGAGTCCCAGCAACGAGCGGGTGATCGCGCCGCTGGACGCGTCCGTGCGCATGTTCGTGGTGAACGACCGGTCGATCTTCATCTCGTGCACGGGCATCGTCCGCAGGTAGGCGATCGACGAGTAGCCGGTGCCGAAGTCGTCGATCGACAGCCGCACGCCCAGCTCCCGCAGGCGGGTCAGCACGTCGCTCGCGCGGATCGGGTCGGCGATGATCGCGCTCTCGGTGATCTCCAGCGTCAGCACGTCCGGCGGGCGGCCGTGCAGCTTCAGCGCGTCGGCGACCTGCTCGGGGAACGTCGGGTCGTGCAGGCACTGGGCGCCGACGTTGACCGACACCGGCACGTCCCAGCCCTCGGCGTGCCAGGTCCGGCACTGCGCGAGCGAGTGGTCGAGCACGTACCGGGTGAGCGGCTCGATCAGGCCGGTCTCCTCGGCCGCCGGGATGAACCGGTCGGGGCCGAGCAGGCCGAGACGCGGGTGCTGCCAGCGGCACAGGACCTCGGCGCCGCAGACGGCACCGGTGCGCACGTCGGCCTTGGGCTGGTAGTGCAGCACCAGCTCCTCGTGGTCCAGGGCGCGGCGCAGGTCGCTGATCACGGTGAGCTGGGCGGCGCTGTGGTCGTCGCCCGGCTCGAAGACGGACGTGCCGAGGCGGGCGCGCTTGGCCGCGTACATGGCGATGTCGGCGTGCTTGAGCAGGTCGTGCACGTCCGCCGAGTCGGCCGGGTACATGGCAACGCCGATGCTGCACCCGACGTCGACGGACAGGCCGTCCAGGTCGACGGCCTCCTGCAGCGCGAGGTGCACGCGGTCGGCGACGACGAGCGCGTTCGCGGGCGAGAGCACCGACGGCAGCAGGACGGCGAACTCGTCACCGCCCAGGCGCGCCACCGTGTCGACGTCGCGCACGGCCGCGGTCAGCCGGTTCGCGACGTGCTGGAGCAGCCGGTCGCCGAACGCGTGGCCGAGGGTGTCGTTGATCGGCTTGAAGCGGTTGAGGTCGATCAGGAACAGGCCGAGCGGGTCGCCCGTGCGGTCCGAGCGCTCGATCGCCTCCTGGGCGTGGTGGACGAGCAGGGTGCGGTTGGCGAGACCCGTCAGCGCGTCGTGCATCGCCTCGTGCTCGCTCTTGGCCGCCTGGCGCAGGATCTTGCGGCGGTGCCCGATCAGCACCGCGGCGCAGAGCCCGACCAGGCCGAGGTCGACGACGAACGCGATGACGGCGGCGAGCCGCAGCCTGCCGTTCTGCGCCTCGGCCTCCCGCAGGTAGTCGGTGGTCTCCAGGCGCTTGATCTGCACGACCGTGGAGAGCTGCTTGCGCAACGAGACCAGCGTCAGCTCGGCCTGGTCCGCCTTCTGCCACGCGCTGGTGGCGTCACCGCGGTCGCCCGCGGTGACCGTGTCGCGCAGCAGGGTCGAGTAGTCGCCGTAGAGGTCGCTGACGATCGTGGCGGCGCGGACGTCGGCGGTGCCGCCGTGGGCCTTGAGCCAGCGCAGGCTCTCGTCGGCGGCACCCGCGGCGTTCGACACGGGTCTGCGCATGACGGGTGTGCCGGAGCGGAGGTAGTCGACGAGCGCGTGGTCGGCCACGTCGACGTTCTGGACGACGAGACCCCAGCGGTCGCTGATCTCGTTGAGCTCGTGCAGGTGGTCGGCGGCCCTCTGCATGCTGAGACTCGTCCACAGCGCGAGACCCGCCAGCGCGGCCAGACCGATCGTCAGGCTGATCACGGTCGTGTGCGCGGTGGTGCGGGCCTCGACCCAGTTGGACAGCATCTATTGGCGCCTCACGTGGACATCGCTTTCCGGCGAAGTAGCTATTGGTACGCAGCCAAAGGATTGCACGCAAGCCGACACAGCGGTTCGCGGTGCACTAGCCTTGACCGCTTTCGAGCGGTCAACTGATGGGGCTTTCCGTGGTTCGCGCAGTCCGTGTCGTCCTGCCAGCGGTTTTGCTCGCGGTGGCGGGGGTGAGCGGATGCGGCGGCGAGAAGACGTCGGATGACCCGCCCACAATCGGGTTCCTCGCGCAGAACAACAGCCGCGACTTCTCGCGCGAGATGAGCGACGGCTTCCGCGCCGGCGCGGAGATCGCGGGCGGCGTGAAGGTGGAGCTGACCGGACCGGACACGCACGACGGCCTCAAGCAGGTCGAGCTGCTGCACGACCTCGCGACGCGGGCCAAGGGCGGCATCGGGGTCTCCGCGGTCGCGCCGGAGCTCGTGGCCGAGCCGATGGCGCAGGTGGTCGGGCAGGGCATCCCGGTGATGGCGGTGGCCGGCGGCCAGGTCGCGCCGGGCAGCGAGGTCAAGTTCATGATCGAGAACGACGGCTTCGACCTGGGCAGGACGCTCGCGGACGTCACCGCGGACAAGCTGCCGCCGGACGCCACCGGCAAGATCGTGATCGGCAGCAACTCCCCCGCGATGCCCGCGCTCGACCAGCGGGTGCTCGGGATGCGGACCCGGCTGCTGGAGCGGATGCCGAAGCTGCAGGTGATCGGCCCGCTCGACACCGGACGCGATGCCGTCACGAACCTCGCGACGTGGCAGCGGATCGCCGACGCGAACACCGACGCGCTCGCGTTGCTGGGCGCCGGCGACGTCGACGCGGTCAACCTCGCCGCGGTGCACGCCGAGAAGAACGGGAAGTGGCTGGCGGCGTCGTTCAGCATCGACCCGAAGGCGTTGCAGGGCGTCAAGGAGGGGCACCTGTTCGCGACGATCTCCGCGGAGCACTTCCTCAAGGGCGCCGTGGCCGGGTGGATGCTCGCCCAGCACGCGAAGAGCGGCCGCAAGCTGCCGGAGGGCTGGTTCGTCGCGCCGGGCCTCGTGGTGCAGGCGGCCAACGTCGACGAGATCACCCGGCGCCAGGCCAGCGAGTCGACCCGCCTGCAGGCGTTGAGGTCGCAGATCGACGCGCTGACGGCGGATCCGATGAAGTACCTGCGCCCACTCGACCAGGCGCGCTGAGCCGAGCGGCGCAGCCGGCCTTCCACCGCGGTGACAGGCCGCGGACCGTGAGCGAGCATGCAGGCACCCCGCCGTTTGGAGGACTTGCATGATCAACCGTAGGACGCTGGCGAAATCCGCCGGCGCCGCCCTCGCGGTCTCGGCCACAGCCGCCGTTCCTGCCGCCGTTCCCGCCACCGCCGCTCCCGACGCGGACACCTCCCGCCGCCGCTACCTGATCCGGGGCGGCGCCGTCGTCACGGTCGACCCGGTCCTCGGGACGCTGCCGCGCGCGGACGTCCTGATCGACGACGGCACGATCGTCGGCATCGGCCCCGGCCTGGACGCGCGTGGCGCCAGGGTGGTCGACGCGACCGACATGATCGTGATGCCCGGTTTCGTCAACACGCACTTCCACATGTGGAGCGCGCTGGGCCGCAACTTCGTGGCCGACGGGTTCCCGTACTTCGCGGCGAAGCGCGCCACATCCACGTTGTACGAACCCCAAGACGTCTATCGGAGCGTGTTGCTCGGGCTCGCCGAACTGGCGAACGCGGGCGTGACGACCGTGCACAACTGGTCCAACAACACCCGCTCACTCCCCCACGCCGAGGCGGAGCTGCGTGCGCACCGCGACGGCCTGCTGCGCGCACGGTTCTCGTACGGACATGTGGACCAGATGCCGCGTGACGTGCCGATGGACTTCACCGGCGTGGACAGCGTGCGGCAGCGGTACTTCTCCCGCGGCAGCGCGTTCGACGGCTTGGTGCACCTGGGCGTCTGCGTGCGCGGGCTGTCCCAGAGCGACGAGCCTGCGTTCTTCGCGGACATGGACGCGACGCTGAGCCGTGGCCTGCCGGTCTCGATCCACGCGGGCCAGTCCCCGCCCCGGATCGTCGACGCGGCGGACTACGAGCGGCGCGGCTGGCTGGGACCCAAGACGCTGCTGACGCACTACGTCACGGCGCTGGACAGCGACATGGAGATCATGGCGCGCACCCGCACGCCGTTGAGCTGGTCGCCCCACTCGGAGTTCCGGCTCGGCGCGGCCGGCGACCCGCGGGACACCCTGCTGCGCTTCCGCCGGGCGGGCGTGCCGGTGTCCCTGTCCTCGGACGCCACGTCGATCGCGCCGTCGGACTCGTTCGAGTCGATGCGCGTCGCCTGGACCACCGGAATCCCCTGGCAGGGCACACCTTCGGCCACGCTGCCGGAGGTCGGGTTCCGCGACGTGCTGACGATGGCGACGCTGAACGGCGCCCGCGCGCTCGGCCTCGGCGACGTCACGGGGTCGCTCACGGTCGGGAAGCGGGCGGACGTCGTGCTGGTGCGCACCACCGACGTGAACCTCGCGCCGGGCGGGCTGTTCGAGACGACGTTGGTGCAGGCAGCGACCCCTGCCAACGTTGACACCGTGTTCTCCGACGGCCGGATCGTGAAGCGGGGCGGCCGACTGGTCGGGTACGACGTCGAGCGGATCGCGCGGGAGGCGAGGGCTTCCTCCCTCCGCATCCGCACGGCCGCGGGCGGGATCCTGACGCCGCCCGCCGTTTAGCGCGTCGCGTCGAGCACCGCGCGGGTGAACGCCTCCGGGGCCTCCTGCGGGACGTTGTGCCCGATCCCGTCGAGGACGCGGTGCTCGTAGCGTCCGCCGAACTGCTTGCGATAGGCGGCGCCGTCCTTGTTCGGCCCGTCGAAGTCGCTGCCGATCGTGATCGTCGGGACGGAGATCACGGGCTTCCGCGCGAGCTTGCTCTCGAGGCCGTCGTAGCGGCGTTCGCCGTCCGCGAGCTGCAGGCGCCAGCGGTAGTTGTGGATGACGATCGCGACGTGGTCGGGGTTCTTCCAGGCCGTGGCGCTCCGGGCGTAGGTCGCCTCGTCGAAGTTCCACCGCGGCGAGGCGAGCTTCCAGATGAGTTTGTTGAACTCGTAGGAGTTCCGCGTGTAGCCCTGCACGCCGCGTTCGGTCGCGAAGTAGTACTGGTACCACCAGCCCAGCTCGGCCTGCGGGGTCAGCGGTTCCTGGTTCTGCGCGAGGTTGACGACCAGGTAGCCGCTGACCGACACGAGCGCCTTGACCCGGTCCGGCCACAGCGCCGCGGTGACGCAGGCGGTCCGCGCGCCCCAGTCGAAGCCCGCGACCGTCGCCTGGCGGACGTTCAGCGCGTCCATGAACGCGATGACGTCCGCCGCGAGCGCGGACTGCTGGCCGTTGCGCTGGGTGTGCGCGTGCAGGAACCGGGTCGGGCCGTAGCCGCGCAGGTACGGGACGAGGACGCGGTGGCCCTGCGCCGCGAGCGCCGGTGCGACGTCGACGTAGCTGTGGACGTCGTACGGCCAGCCGTGCAGCAGGATCGTCACCGGGCCGGTCTTCGGGCCCAGCTCGGCGTACCCGATGGTCAGCAGCCCGGCCCTGACCTGCTTGATCTCGCCCCACGACGGGGTGGACGCGTGCGCGGCCGGCGTGAGGAGGGGTGCCGCCACGCCCGCCACCGCCAGTGCCTGGGAGAACTGCCGCCTGCTGATCATGACTGGGACGTTAGGGCGGGTGTCGTGGCGCTCGCGAGCGTCAGGTGACGGTGTCGGCGTACGTCATGAGTGCGTCGTCCAGCTCCGTGCGGGCCGTGACGCCTAGCTTGGGGAAGATGCGGTGCAGATGGGTGCTCACGGTGCGATGAGACAAGTGCAGCCGTTCGCCGATTTCCTTGTTCGTCAGCCCGTCGGCCGCCATGCGCGCGATGGTCAGTTCGTGCTCGGTCAGCTCACCCGTGCCGATGCGCGACTCGCCCGACGCCCGCAGCTCGTCCTTCGCGCGCTCCGCCCAGTCCTTCGCACCGAACGCCTCGAACGCCTCGTCTGCCGCTTTGAGGTGCGGCCGTGCTTTCGCCGCTTGACGCTGCCGACGCAACCACGCGCCGAACGCCAGTTGCGTCCGCGCACGCTCCCACGGCGAGCTCTTCGCTTGCAGCGCCGCCTCGTAGAGCGCTTCGTCCTCGGCCAGCAACGCCCGCGCGTACCTCAGTCCTGACGCCAGCGCCGGTGAGCTGGTCGCGGCGTCCAGCTCGTCCACGATCTTGCGTGCCGCGTCGGCGTTGCCGCTGCGCACGGCGGCCTCGACCAGCTCCGGCAGTACGTACCGGCGCAACGCCAGCTGGTAGGCGGGATCGGCCGGGTCGTGGACGCGGAGGACGGCGGCGAACGCGTCGGCGTACTTCCCCTGGCCGAGCGCGGACAGGCACCGGGCCAGCTGCACGGTCGCCAGCACCGGCCGCGCCCCCGCCGCGAGCCCGATCCGCTCGGCCTCGGCCGCGTGGTGGGCGGCGTCGTCGTGGTCACCGCGCAGGGCGGCGATCTCGGCGAGGACGGCGGCGGCCAGCCCGCGCATGTACGGCTGGGACGTCTCCGTGGCGAGTTCGGCGGCTTCACGGGCGGCGGGCTCGGCGGCGGCGAGGTCGCCGAGGCGGGTGCGGCTCCATGCTTCGACGGCCAGCGCCCTGGCCAGGAGGCCGTAGCGGCCTTGGGCTCGGAAGCCGCGCTGGGCGGCGGTGGAGAGGCGGACGGAGTCCTCGAAGGCGCCTGCCTGGAGGGCGGCGCTGCCGAGGAGGCGGAGGGTGGCGGGGTCGGCGGTTCCCGTGGCGCGCAGGCCCGTCACCACCGCGTCCCCCTGCTCGGCCGGGCACACGTACGCCAGCATGGCGAGCATCCGCGGGTCGCCGGGGTCGATCGGCAGGCGCCGGGCCACCGCCGCGATCCGGTTCCTGACCTCGGCGCCCGGCTCGACCCAGAAGCAGCGCATCGCGACGCTCCAGAAGATCCGCAGGCCCAGCTCGACGTCGCCGTCGGCCACCACGGCCTCGGCCAGGCCGACCAGCTCGCCCGGACCGGCCGCGCCCTCGCCCACGCCGTCGTCGAACGCGCTCGGCAGCCACGTCACCAGCGCCTGGTCGCGGGTGGTCAGGTCCAACGCGCGCGCGTCCAGCAGGATGCGTTCGACGTCGTCGCGCCGGCCTGCCTCGGCCGCGAGTTCGGCGGCGCGCAGCAGGCGACGCGCGCGCTCGGCCGTGTCTCCCAGCGACGCCGCACGTTCCAACGCGCGCACGGCGGCCGCGGCGCCGCCACGACGCAACGCGCGGTCTGCGGTTTCCTCCAACAACAGCGCGACTGTCTCGTCCACACCGTCCACGGCGCCGGCGAGGTGCCATGCGCGCCGGTCTGGTTCCGAAGCAGACGCAGCGAGCCGGAGATGGGCGTCACGGCGTTCAGAAGCGCTCGCCGTACGTTCGACCGCCGACCTGATCGTCGGGTGCCGGAACGCGCCATCCCGGTCGACCAGCCTGGCCTCGACCGCCGCCGGCTCCACGCACGGCGGACCGCCGAGTGCCGCGTCGAGCAGCGCCGCCCGCACCTCGCCCGGCAGCGCCGCGAGCCGAGCCGCGAACGTCTCCTCCAGCGAGTGGCCGCCGAACGGCAGCTCCACCAGGGCCAACGGGTTGCCGGCGGCCTCGGCGAGCACGCGCGAGCGACGTTCCGGAGTCAGGGAAGGCGCGACGGACGACAACAGAGCGGCGGCATCGGACGAGCCCAGAGGTTCCAGCGCGAGCGTCGGCACGCCGTCGAACACGACCGAGCGCGACGCCACGACGAGCACGGCACCGGTCAGCCGTCGTGCCACGAACCCGAGGACGTCCAGGCTCGCCGAGTCCAGCCAGTGCGCGTCGTCCACCAGCACGACGGCTCCGGCGGCGCTCAGCACGTCCAGCGCGGCGAGGCCCACCAGGTGCACGGGCGGGACGGCACCCGCGGCCAGTCCGAACACGACCTCCAGAGCCGACCGCCGCACATCGGCCAGTGCGGACAGGTCCAGGAACGGGTGCAACACCTGGTGCAGCCCGGCGTACGGCAGGTCCTGTTCGGACTCGACTCCCACGACCACGTGCCCGGACAGCGACTCCGGCAGCGACGCGAGCAGGGCCGACTTGCCGGCCCCCGGCTCGCCGACGACCTGCAGCGCGCCGCCCGCGTCCGCCAGGCCGGTCAGCCGGCGCAGCTCCCGCTCGCGTCCCACGAGCCCGCTTCGTCGATCCATCGGGTCCCAGGGTGTCAGAACGTCCAGACGGCCCGCTTGCCCGGACCCACGACCAGCGTCGACGTGCCCAGCCGCTCGACGTGCCGCGCGACGCCGTGGTTGAGCTCGAACTCGACGCGCTTGAGGCCGGTCTGTCCCATCGGGACCACGTCGAACCGCATCGTCGTGCCGCCGCGCGTCGCCACGGCGCCGTGCTCGTCGGCGCGCGGGGTGAAGCCGCCCGCGCGGAGCAGCGGCACCGTGGCCTCCAGGTCCGCGGCGGTGACGGCGAGCCGGATCGAGGTGATGTCGCGCATCAGCCGGTCCTGGTAGAGGTC
Organism: Lentzea sp. NPDC059081; assembly: GCF_042738015.1. NCBI lineage: Bacteria > Bacillati > Actinomycetota > Actinomycetes > Pseudonocardiales > Pseudonocardiaceae > Lentzea > Lentzea sp. NPDC059081. The sequence continues at coordinate 354,749 of NZ_JBHYGW010000002.1, read as the reverse complement.
CGGCAGGTAGCGCTCGCGGCTGACGTCGCCGGGGAACTTCGCCGGCCCGACCTCGCTGCGCGGGTCGGCGAGGTACTCGTCGCGGTACTCCATGGCCCAGGCGCCGAACCGGTCGTAGGTCTCGACCAGGAACGTCGCGTCGAACCACGGCACCGGCTTGCCGTCGCCGAAGTCGCGCGTCTGCAGGAAGTCGATGGGCGACTGGCCCGCGGCGCGCAGCCGGTCGTCCAGCGTCCCGATGTCGCCGTCGCGTTCGGTCGAGAGGCCGAGTCCCGCGGCGCCGAGCTCGCCGTCCTGACCGCCGACGTCGCCGACGCCGAAGACCTCGATGTAGGTCTCGCGGCCGCGCAGGTACCGGCCCGTCCAGACGCTGCCGTCGGCGCCGGTCGTGGTGCGGACCTCGAAGTCGGCGAACTCCCGCAGGTAGGAGGAGTGCTCCACCGCGTCTGCAGTGGCGCGGTCGAAGGTTCCCCACACGTGGTTGTAGAAGAGCAACTGCCGCTCACCCGCGTGAGCCGGAACCGCCGTCACCAGCACCAGCAACGCCACCAAGATCGTGTATGAAACTCGTCGGATCCCCATGCCGGGGATGGTAAGTCGCACCCGCTCAAGCCGGACTCAAGTCATCGAGGGGGACTCTGTGCTCGACGCCGCCCGCTGGACGGTTCTCGCCCCACTGCTGCAGGCCGCCACCGCCGGACCCGACCTGCTCGACGCCACCATCCGCGGGCTCACGCCGGGCGCCGTCGCCGAGGAGGTCCTGAAGGAGATCGGCGAGCACGACGTCCGGCTCGACCTCACCTTCGACGGCGTGACGACCAGCCACCTGCTGGCCGGCGCCGACGTCGTGGTCTCGCTCGACCTCGCCGACGCGGTGCGCGGCCTCTACGCCGGGCAGCCGTGGTCGAGCCTCGCCGTGAGCACGCCGGACCCCGAGATCGACGAACGCGGCGTCCAGGGCTGGTTCGCCGCGCGCAAGGGCCTCGCGCCGTCCGTCCAGGGCCTGCTGTCGGCACTGCGGCCGGTCCGGCGCGACCTCGGCGAGCTCGCCGTCGAGCTGGGCACGGACAAGTGGGGCGACCTGCACTGGTACACGCAGCACTACGAGCGCCACTTCGCGCGGCTGCGCACCGAACCCGTGCGGGTGCTGGAGATCGGCATCGGCGGCTGGGACGACCCGGACAGCGGCGGCGGCTCGTTGCGGATGTGGCAGCGGTTCTTCCCGCGGGGGCTGGTCCACGGCCTGGACATCGCGCGCAAGAACGTCAGCGGGCCGCGGATCATGACCGTGCGGGGCGACCAGTCCGACGCGGAGTTCCTCGACCGGCTGGGCCGCGAGCTCGGGCCGTTCGACGTCGTGATCGACGACGGCAGCCACTTCAACGACCACGTGCGGACGTCGTTCCACGCCCTGTTCCCGCACGTGCGCCCCGGCGGGCTGTACGTGGTCGAGGACCTGCAGACGGCGTACTGGCCGGGCTGGGGCGGTCACCCGGAGGGGACGGACGGCACGTCGATCGGGATGCTGAAGTCCTTCGTGGACGGCCTGAACCACGCGGAGGTCGGTGATCCGCGTGGCACCGGGACGTCCCTGCAACGCACCATCAGCGGGATCTCGTTCCACCACAACATCGCGTTCGTCGAGAAAGGACTGAACGCCGAGGAGGGCGGGCCGGAGTTCCTGCGGACGTTCTACTGACTCAGCACGTCCCACGCGGGTGAGGACGCCCCGGCCGCGGACATCGCCAGCGCGGTGATCTCCGGATCGGCCACCGGCATCGCCGGACGGTTCCCCAGCCACGCGGCCGCCCGCTGCGCCAACGCGGGCAGCCGCGGGTCGTCCGGCGCCAGCCCGAACGCCTCGTCGTAGTCGAGGTAGATCCGCTGGAACTCCGGATCGGCGAGCGCGTCGGTCTTGTCGGCGAGCCACACCGCGGCCTCCTCGGGCGCCACGGCCTGCATGAGCACCCAGACCTCGCGCTCCATCCGCACACCGCGGTCGCTGACTCCCAGCTCCCGCAGGCGTTCCAGCAACGCCGCCGCGTCGTCGGTCAGGAACAGCGCGGTGCCGGCTCGCAGCCGCGTGACCCGCTCGCGCGCCAGCCGGATCTCCTCCTCCCGCCGCCGCAACGCCTCGCCGATCTCGGCGACCGCCGCCCCGAACTCCTGCTCCGACGCCCCGAGCAGCTCCTTCACCCGCGCGAGCGGCACCCCGGCCTCGGCGAGCGTGCGGATCTTGACCAGGTCGATCGCGTCCTGCGCGTCGTAGCGGCGGTAACCCGAGTGGTCGCGCTCGGGCTCGGGCAGCAGCCCCATTTTGTGGTAGTGCCGCACCGCTTTCACCGTCACCCCCGCGTACCGGGCGAGCTGGCCGATCGTGATCACCGGGCGATCATCCCACCCGGCCGAACAGCCGGCCGGCGAGATCGACGCCGACAACCACGCCGTCCTCCCGCGTGAAGAACCCGCGCTGCCCGGTGAACGCGCCACCCGTGATCACGTACTCGTCCGCGCGCAGCAGCCCCAGCGGGAACGGCGCGTGGTCGGCCGGCAGCTCCACCTCGGCGGCGTCACGGATCTCCGGCCGGAGCAACACCTCCAGCACCAGTCCGGTCCCCGTGTCGTCGATGGTCATCACCATCGCGTCGTTGTCGTAACGCCCGGCCACCTGACGTGCGTCGACGGCGTTGTACGGCAGGGGTTCCGGGTCGCGGTCGGCGACGCCGGCGAAGTCCTCCAACGCCTTGCGCACCACCGCCTGGTTGAACGGGATCCCGTCCGGCCCCTGGTTCGCGACCGACACCACCGCGAAGCCGCGCTCGGGAACGATGAGCAGCTCCGCGAACTGCCCGTTGGACGAACCCCCGTGCCCGATCGTCCGCACGCCGTCGATCTCGCGCAGGAACCAGCCGACCCCGATCGCGTCCCCGAGGTTGCTGCCGCGCAACACCGCCGTGGGCCGCCGCATCCCGGCCAGGTCCGCGGCTTCGAGGTGGAACCGCGCCCACTTCAGCAGATCGGCGACCGACGCCGCGATGCCGCCGCCGGGGTTGTTGGCCCGCCAGTGCCGCCACGGCCTTGCCACCACACCCTTCTCGTGCCCGACGGCGAACCGGCGCGTCATCACCGCGTCCCGGTCGAAGTGCGTGTCGCGCAGCCCGAGCGGCTCCAGCAGCAACGTCGTGACCGCCTGCTCGTAGGTCTGCCCGGTGACGTTCTCGATGATCCGGCCGGCGAGGGTGAACCCGGACTGGCTGTAGGAGGCCCGTTCCCCGGCGGGCGCGACGAGCTTCAGCGTCGCCAGCGCGGCGACGTGCCGGGCGAGCGCGTCGTCGCCTTCGCCGGTGTCGACGAGCGTGCCCCAGTCGAGGCCGGACGTGTGGTTGAGCAGCTGCCGCACGGTGATCTCGCGGCCATCGGCCAGTTCCAGCTCCGGCACGTACGCGCGCACCGGCGCGTCGAGGTCCACCCGCCCGGCGGCCGCCAGGCGCATGACCGCGGTCGCGGTGTAGGTCTTGGTGACCGAACCGAGCAGGAACAGCGTGTTCTCGTCGACGGGCAGCGGGTTCTCGACGCTGGTGACGCCGTGACGGAAGAAGTGCTCGCGTCCGTCGTGGAGGACGGCCGCGGCGGCACCGGGGACGGCGAAGTGGCGGGCGGTCTCGGCGAAGAAGTCGTTGTCCACGGGCCACAGCCTCGAACCCTGACCCAAGGGCAAGGTCAAGCAAGTGTCCACTTACTGTCCCAAAACGCCGTTAACGCCTCCGCGAACCACCTCGATGTAGTCCCCGTGCGCCGCATCTTCCTGAGTTACCGCATCAACGACAGCGTGCACGCGACCGCCGCGATCGCCACCCACCTGGCCCGGCACTACGGCCAGGACAACGTGTTCCGCGACCGGGACTCCCTGCCGCTGGGCTCGATCTACCCGCGGCGGATTCGCCGTGAGGTGGAACGCGCGGACGTCGTGCTCGCCGTCATCGGCCCGTCGTGGCTGAGCATCAGGAACAAGAACGGCGAGCGGTGCCTGGACGACGAACGGGACTGGGTGCGCACAGAGCTGCGGATGGCGTTCGACCGCGGCATCCGGGTGGTGCCGGTGCTGCTCGACGGCACCCCGCTGCCCGCCCCGGAGATGCTGCCGGGCGACCTCCGGCTGATCAGCCACTCGATGTACTGGCAGGTGCGCCACCGCACGTTCGAGTCCGACGTCAACGGCCTCATCGCGACCTTGGACGGCGACCGGCCGGCCGCGCCACCCGCTCCGCAGGCGGGTCCACAGCAGCACAACACCGCGACCGGCGGCGGGACCGTCTACGCCAACCAGGGCGGGAACTTCACGATCAACCAGAACCGCGGAGGCCGCCGATGACGCAACCCAACACATCAGGGCCGAGCCAGCAGAACACCGCGCACAACGGCGGCACCGTCTACGCCAACCAGGGCGGCAAGATGCGCGTCGACAACCGCACGTACATCAAGGCGAAGGTGCACGCCTGGACCGGGTGGGCGGTGCTCGTCATGCTCGCGGCCGACACCGTGTTCTTCTTCTACGGCGCCTCGGCCTACACCGGTACGCAGGGCGACTCCGGCGACCTCGTGCGGGCCGGCGTCTACCTGGTCATGATGGCAGTGACCATCAGCCTCGTCCGGCGGTGGTTCCGGACGAGGCTGTAGGCCGGTCTACGGCACCCAGTGGTTGCCGGTCACCGTGATCATCACCTGCAGCTGGATGCTGGCCGAGAAGTAGCTGCTCGAGTCGATCGGAGTCGCCAGCATCTTGGCCCACAACGCGTCCAGCCACGCCTGGCTGCCCGGGTCGGTCGTGGCCGCCACCGCGAACGGCGCGAAGAACGCGGCGGCGCTGCCACCGGAGATCTGCGTGCCGTTGAGCTGGTAGCCCTGACCGATCGAGCTCGGGTTGCCGCCGGTCTTGGCCTTCACCCACGTGTTGAGCTTGCGGGCCGCCGCGAGAGAAGCAGCGTCACCGCTGGTCACCGCATCCGCGCCGATGCGCCAAGGGTCGCGGCAGGCGTTCCACGAGTACTTGCCGTCGTTCTCGCTCTCCAGCACCTCGCCGGCCGGCGGGCGTGGTGAGGAGTTCGTGTTCTCCACGAAGTCCGGCAGCAAGCCCGTCGACGGGGCGAAGTTGGCCTGCAGAGACGAGATCAGGTTCTGGTGCGCGGTGCGGATCGTGTCCCACGCGCCGTCGCCCGTCGCCTTCCGGAACGCCCGGAAGTGGTCGACCATCCAGTCCGACGACCGGGAGAGGTAGTAGTACTGGTCGCCAGAGCTGGTCCAGTCGCCCAGCTTGAGCAGGTTCGTGGCAGGGTTGACCTCGCTGGCCTTGATCGCGTTGATGTGCCGGATCGCCAGCTGCTTGTAGTTGTAGGTTCCCGTGCTGCCCCACTGGCGGTCGGCCAGCAGCAGCCCGTAGGCCACGTCCAGGTCGCCGTCCGTGGCGCCGTCGCCGCCGTTGACGCTGCGGCAGCTCACGTCCTGCTCGGCCGCGAGCAGGTCCGGGTTGATCGACGACGGGTGGTCGATCTTCCACTTCACCAGGCCGTCGAAGATCTTGCGCGCGTCGGCGTCGGCACCGGCCATCGTCGCGGCGATCACCATGCCGTAGCCCTGCGCCTCGGCCACGTACGGGTGGTCCGCGTCCGGCGAGATCACCTGGTACCAGCCGTTGCCGCAGTTCTGCCGCACGAACGCGGACTTCCAGCGCTGGTAGTAATCGACCACCGCGGCGTCCAAAGTGGACGTGCTGCCGGACGGCCGCAGCACGCCCGACGCGTACGGCTGCAGCCTGCTGCCGAACGCGTAGCCCGCACCGGACGGCGGCGGAGTGCCGTCACCGGCGCCGTAGACCTCCAGCTCCCACAGCGAGTACCCCCACTCCGTGCCGCGCGCCGTGCCGTAGACCCGCACGTACCGGCCGGTGCCGGACACGGTCAGGTCGTCGACACCGCCATCACCCGAGCTCGTCGAGTACACGTCCGTCCACGACGACCCGTCCGAAGACGTCTGCACCTGGTAGGCCCGCGCGTACGCGGCCTCCCAGTTGAGCCGCACCCGGCTGACCTTGTACGTCGACCCGAGGTCGACCCGGATCCACTCGGGATCGTGCGCCTCGGCCGAGGCCCACCGGGTCGACGTGCTGCCGTCGACCGCCTTGCCCGCCTCGAACCCGGACCCCTCGACCGACGAGGCCGTTACGGCCCTGCCCTGGGAGACCAGCGGATCCGCCGCCGAAGCACTGGTCGTCCCTGCCGCGAGGAGCCCGAGCACGAGCACCCCTGACACCCATCTCCTGCCCACGAACCACCCCATTAGTTAACAAACCTGCCTGAATGCGCGCGACAGTAGGCGGGGCGGTCACGTCCGGACAAGAGGCGGCGGGGACCGGAACTAGTTCCAGACCTCCCTGACGGCCTCCAGGACCGACGCGGCCTGGGCGAACCCCGCTTCCGCGGCCGGTTTCCGGCGCGCAGGGTCGAGCAGGTTCTTCCCGATCGCCGCCAGCGCCGTCTCGTCCGGGCTGAGCACGATCGACGGCACCCCGAGCTTCGCGACCTGGGCCCGGGGCGTCGCGGCGGCACTGGCCGCACGGGTCAGCGGCGCCACGACCACGACCCGCGAGTACCCGGCCGCGAGGTCGACGTTCGCCACGGACCGCATGCCGCCGTCCATGTATCGGTGGCCGTCGATCGTCACGGGCGGCCACACCAGCGGCACGGCGCAGCTCGACGCCACGGCCTTCACCAGTGGCACGCCGCTGTCCCGGTCGAAGGCGACGAACTTTCCGTCCGCCACGTCCACCGCGGTCACCTTCAACGCGCTCGACGGCCACTCCTTGACGGACAGCCGGTGCTCGAACACCTCCAGCCGCGACTCCTCCGACGGCGTGCGCGCCTTCACCGCGGCACGACCGAGGCGCGCCCGCTTCGCCGCCGGCGTCCCCGGCATCACGTAGGTAAGCGCGTACCTGGCGACCATCCACGGCGTCAGCCGCGCCGGGATCTCGCCGTCCGGCGGCAGCAGCTGGCTCGCGTACAGGTCAGCCAGTGGAACACCACCGGCGAGCTGCGTGGCCACGACGGACCCGGCCGAGGTGCCCACGAACAGGTCGGCGCCCGAGAGGTCGGCGCCCTGCTCAGCCAGTCCGTGCAGAATCCCGGTCTCCCAAGCGATTCCGGTGACACCACCGCCGCCCAGGACCAATGCGCGTTCTCCAGTCACGCGGGCCATCCTATGGAGTGAGACGAGTTCCTGGTCCATGGTCGGCGTTGGTAACCTGGGCGGCGAAGCCGAGAAGCGCTGCAACGGGCCAGGGAAGGTCTGCCACGCTCGTCTTCGCACGACCACGGAAAAGGGCGCTTCCGACGTTCATCGGGAGCGCGTGTGGCCGGTCTGAAGTCCCTGCTGAACCAGCGCATCGCCGTGCTCGACGGCGCCTGGGGCACGATGTTCCAGCAGGCGAAGCTCTCGCCGGCCGACTACCATGGCGCGGAGTTCGCGGACCACCACACCGACGTCGTCGGCGACCCGGACCTGCTCAACCTCACGCGTCCCGACCTGGTGCTCGACGTGCACCGGCAGTACCTCGCGGCGGGCGCGGACATCACCACGACGAACACGTTCACCGCCACGTCGATCGGCCAGGCCGACTACGGGCTCGAGCACCGCGTGCGCGACATGAACATCGCCGGCGCGCGGATCGCCCGGCAGGCCGCGGACGAGTTCGGCGGCCGGTTCGTCGCGGGTTCGGTCGGTCCCCTCAACGTCACGCTCAGCCTGTCGCCCAAGGTCGAGGACCCCGCGTACCGGGCCGTCACGTTCGAGCAGGTGAAGGCCTCCTACGCCGAGCAGATCTCGGCGCTGCACGAGGGCGGCGTCGACCTGCTGCTGATCGAGACGATCTTCGACACGCTGAACTGCAAGGCCGCCATCGCCGCCGCCCGCGAGGTGGCGCCGGACCTGCCGCTGTGGATCTCGGTGACGATCGTCGACCTGTCCGGCCGCACGCTGTCCGGCCAGACCGTCGAGGCGTTCTGGGACTCGATCGCGCACGCGGAGCCGCTGGTCGTCGGCGTGAACTGCTCGCTGGGCGCCGAGGAGATGCGCCCGCACGTCACGGACCTGGCGCGGCTGGCCGACACCTACGTCGCCTGTCACCCCAACGCCGGGCTGCCCAACGCGTTCGGCGGCTACGACCAGACCCCGGACGAGACCGCGGCCCTGCTGAAGGACTTCGCGGGCAAGGGCATCGTCAACGTCGTCGGCGGCTGCTGCGGCACCTCCCCCGCGCACATCAAGGCCATCGCCGAGGCCGTGAAGGACGAGACCGCGCGCGAGCTGGTCCCGCCGCGCCACCGGACCCGCTACAGCGGTCTGGAGACGTTCGAGATCGGCGCGGACACCGGGTTCGTGATGATCGGCGAGCGCACCAACGTCACGGGTTCCGCGAAGTTCCGCAGGCTGATCGAGGCCGACGACCACAACGCCGCGCTCACCGTGGCGCTCGACCAGGTGCGGGGCGGCGCGAACCTGCTCGACGTCAACATGGACGCCGACCTGCTCGACGGCGAGCAGGCGATGACGACGTTCCTCAACCTGATCGCGACCGAGCCGGAGATCGCCCGCATCCCGGTGATGATCGACAGCTCGCGCTGGAGCGTGCTGCAGGCCGGGCTGCGCTGCGCGCAGGGCAAGGGCGTGGTCAACTCGATCAGCCTCAAGGAGGGCGAGGGCCCGTTCCTGGAGCAGGCCCGCACGATCCGCGACTACGGCGCCGGTGTCGTCGTGATGGCGTTCGACGAGCAGGGCCAGGCCGACACGACCGAGCGCAAGGTCGAGATCTGCGGCCGCGCGTACGACCTGCTGACGCAGCAGATCGGCTTCCCCGCCGAGGACATCATCTTCGACCCGAACGTGCTCGCGGTCGCGACCGGCATCGAGGAGCACAACGGCTACGCCAAGGCGTTCATCGACGCGCTGCCGCTGATCAAGGAGCGCTGTCCGGGCGCGCGCACCAGCGGTGGCATCTCGAACCTGTCGTTCTCCTTCCGCGGCAACGACGTCGTGCGCGAGGCGATGCACTCCGCGTTCCTGTTCCACGCCGTCAAGGCCGGTCTGGACATGGGCATCGTCAACGCGGGCCAGCTCGTGGTCTACCAGGACATCGCGCCCGAGCTGCTGGAGCTGGTCGAGGACGTCATCTTCAACCGGCGCGAGGACGCGACGGACCGGCTCGTCACGCACGCCGAGACCGTCAAGGGCCCCGGTCAGAAGCGCGTCGTCGACCTGTCGTGGCGCGAGGCCCCGGTCGCGAAGCGGCTGGAGCACGCGATCCTGCACGGTGTCGTCGACTTCATCGAGGACGACACCGAGGAGGCCCGCCAGGCCCTCCCGCGGCCGCTCGACGTGATCGAGGGCCCGCTGATGGACGGCATGAAGGTCGTCGGCGACCTGTTCGGCGCCGGCAAGATGTTCCTGCCCCAGGTGGTGAAGAGCGCTCGGGTGATGAAGCGCGCGGTCGCGTACCTGGAGCCGTTCATGGACGCCGAGCCCAAGGCCACGACCGGCGGCAACGGCAAGGTCGTGCTCGCCACGGTCAAGGGCGACGTGCACGACATCGGCAAGAACATCGTCGGCGTCGTGCTGGGCTGCAACAACTACGAGGTGATCGACCTCGGCGTGATGGTGCCCGCCGCGAAGATCCTCGACACCGCGATCAAGGAGCACGCCGACGTCATCGGCCTGTCCGGGCTGATCACGCCGTCGCTCGACGAGATGGTCTCCGTCGCCGAGGAGATGCAGCGGCGCGGCATGAAGCTGCCGCTGCTGATCGGCGGCGCCACCACGTCCCGCCAGCACACCGCCGTGAAGATCGCCCCGGTCTACGACGAGCCGACCGTCCACGTGCTCGACGCGTCGCGGGTCGTCGGCGTCGTGTCCGACCTGCTCGACGACCGGCGCGGCCACGAGCTGAACCTCACGAACCGGGCCGAGCAGGCCCGGCTGCGCCACCAGCACGAGAACCGCAGGCAGCTGCCGTTGCTGGACTTGGCGGCAGCGCGCGCGAACTCCGAGAAGGTCGACTTCACCGAGCTGCCGACGCCCGCGTTCACCGGCGTCCGCACGATGTCGCCCCCGCTGGCGGAGCTGCGCGAGTTCATCGACTGGACGTTCCTGTTCCTCGCGTGGGAGCTGAAGGGCAAGTTCCCCGCCATCCTCGACCAGCCGGTCGCCCGCGAGCTCTACGACGACGCGACCGCGCTGCTCGACGAGATCGTCGAGAAGGACCTGTTCACGGCCAAGGGCGTCTACGGGTTCTGGCCCGCGCACGCCGAGGGCGACGACATCCGGCTGGAGAACGGCGTCCTGATCCCGATGCTGCGCCAGCAGACGCAGAAGCAGGTGTCGCGCCCGAACCGGTCGCTGTCGGACTACGTCGCGCCCGAGGGCGACCACCTCGGCGGCTTCGCGGTGACGATCCTGGGCGCCGACGACCTCGCGGCGAAGTACGAGGCCAACCAGGACGACTACCGCGCCATCATGGTGAAGGCGCTGGCGGACCGGCTCGCCGAGGCGTTCGCCGAGTGGATCCACCTGCGGGCCCGCCGCGACTGGTTCGAGCCGGACGCCGACCCCGCGCTCGCCGACCTGCACGCCGAGAAGTTCCGCGGCATCCGTCCCGCGCTGGGCTACCCGGCCTGTCCCGACCACACCGTGAAGCGCCAGTTGTTCGACCTGCTCGGCGCGGAGGAGATCGGCGTCGGGCTGACCGAGTCGTTCGCGATGACGCCGGCCGCGAGCGTCAGCGGGCTGATCTTCCAGCACCCGGACGCGAAGTACTTCACCGTCGGGCGGCTGGGCCGCGACCAGGTCGAGGACTACGCGCGCCGGGCGGGCAAGCCGCTCGCGGAGGCCGAGCAGTGGCTGCGTCCCAACCTGGGGTACGAGCCCGCCTGACGTCTCCGCTGTGTGAAAGCGCTTGCCCCCACCAGGGTCCGTCACTCCGATTTGGCACCGTCCGATGTAGGCTCGGCCGCTCTGGACATCACATCACCGACGGTCGAGCCCGAGGTCATCCATGCGAGCTGCGGCGCTGGTTCTGGGACTGGTGCTGTTGTCAGGCTGCGGCACCACCGCGAGGTCGGACGCGTCGCCCCACGTCGGTTTCGTGGTCAAGCGCACCGGCACGTCGTTCGCGCGGGAGATGACCAGCGGGTTCCAGGAGGGGGTCGGCCGCGCCGGCGGCGTCACCGCGACCGTGACGGGGCCTCCCGGGCAGGACGGGCACCGCGAGGTCGCGCTGTTCCGGGAGCTCATGACGACCGCGAAGAGCGGCATCGCCGTGGCCACGTCCGAACCCGCCCTGATGGCGCCGTCCATCGCGGAGGCGCTGGGCGAGGACATCCCGGTGGTCGGCGTGGACATGCGGCTCACCGGTTCGCGGGTCAAGCTGCACATCGGTAACGACAACCACGAGCTCGGCGAAAAGCTGGCTGACGAGGTGGTGCGCCGGCTGCCCCCGGACGCGACCGGGACCGTGGTGCTGGGGAACACCGCACCGGGGCTGTCCGGGTTCGACGACCGGGTGGACGGCATCCGGGAGCGGTTCGCGGAGAAACTACCGGGAGTGCTCGTGCTGGGGCCGTTCGACACGCAGCGCGACGACGACGCCAACCGGGACTCGTGGCGGCGTCTGGTCGCCGCGAACCCCGACGCGCTCGCGTTCATGGGGACAGGTGACTGCGACGGGATCAGCCTCGCCGCGCTCAAGACGGAGAAGAAGTCGGCGAGATGGCTGGTGGGCGGGTTCGGGGTCGACCCGAGGACGTTGCAGGCGGTGCGGGACGGCGTGATGGTGGCAACGATCTCGCCCGAGCAGTACCTGAAAGGCGCCCTGGCTGGTTGGCTGCTCGCGCGGCACGCGACGGGCAGGGCGGCGCTGCCGCAGGGCTGGATCGAGACGCCGGGCCTGACGGTGACCACCTCGAACCTCGACGTGGTGCTGCGCAGGCAGGCGTCGGAGCAGTCGCGCAAGGAGTACTTCCAGCCTCAGATCGACAGCTTCGTCGAGGATCCGGCGAGCTGGGTGCGACCGTTGGAGCAGGCACGGTGAGCTTTGGGGAGAACCGCGGCACCGCACGGGTGGCCACGGCAGGGCTGACGCTCGGGCTGCTGGCCCTGGCCGGGCTGGCGCTGTGGAGCAGCATCAGCGCGCAGAACACGACCGCGTACGTGAGAAAGCTCAACGAGACCGGCGAGCGGTGGAGCCGGGTGCTCGAGCACATCAACGTCGCCGACAACGCGTTGCACGACGTCCAGGTGGCGCGGACCGAGCAGACGCTCAAGCCGCTGGAGAACTCCGTCGGCGCGGCGCGCGACGAGCTGGAGTGGCTGAACACCAGCGCCCGGCCGTCCGACGCCGCCGTGGCCGGCCGGCTGCTGCCTCTCTACGACCAGACCACCGACACGCTGCGCAGGGTGATCGCCACCGGTGACCCGTTGCAGGCCGACCAGGCCTCGCTCGCGCACTCGTCGCTGCGCCGCCAGATCTCCACGACCATAGGGGCCAACTGGCTCGACACCACCGAGTACCTGCGCGCGGCCGACGAGCGCAACGCGCAGCTGCGGATCGCCCAGATCGTGGCGTTCGTCGTGGACGGGTTCCTGGTGGCGCTGTTCGGGATGGTGCTGCTCGGCTACCGGCGCAAGATACTGCGCCAGGCCGCCAAGAACGAGCACGAGGCGCACCACGACGCGCTGACGGGTCTGGCGAACCGGACGCTGCTCGCGCGGCGGATGGAGCTGGCCGTCGAGAAGGCGCGCAAGAAGGACGAGCCGCTGGCGTTGCTGATCGTGGACCTGGACCGCTTCAAGGAGGTCAACGACTCGCTGGGCCACCACACCGGTGACCTGCTGCTGCGCCAGGTCGCCAACCGCCTGTCCTGGGCCGTGCGCGACACGGACCTGGTGGCACGGCTGGGCGGCGACGAGTTCGCGGTGCTGCTGCCCGGCGTCGGCTCGGCCGAGAACGCCGGCATGGTCGCGGAGAAGATCCTCCAGGCGCTGGCGCTGCCGGTGACGCTGGAGGGGCTGGAGCTGGAGATCGCGGGCAGCGTCGGCGTGGCGCTGTGCCCGTCGGACTCCGGCGACGGCCACGAGCTGCTGCGGCACGCGGACATCGCGATGTACGCGGCCAAGCGCGAGAAGTCCGGTGTGGCCGTCTACGACGCACGCCTGCACGAACGCGGCGCGGCGCACCTGACGGCCGTGACGGAGCTGCGGCACGCGATCGACCGCGGCGAGCTGTTCCTGCACTACCAGCCCAAGGCGCTGGCGAACACGGGCGCGGTGTGCGGGGTCGAGGCACTGGCCCGCTGGCAGCACCCGACGCGCGGCCTGGTGCGTCCCGACGAGTTCATCCCGGTGGCCGAGGAGAACGGCCTGATCGAGCCGCTGACCCGGTACGTGATCGACGCGGCGCTGCGGCAGTGCCGGGCGTGGTCCGACGCGGGCTGGGAGGTGCCGGTGTCGGTGAACGTGGGCGCGGCCTGCCTGCACCACACCGAGTTCCCCGGCGACGTGGCCGACCTGATCAAGCGCCACGGGCTGCCCGCGCGGCTGCTGACGCTGGAGATCACCGAGTCCGCGATCATCTCGGACCCGGAACGGGCCGTGGAGGTGCTGCGCGGCCTGACCGACCTCGGCGTCCGGTTGTCGATAGACGACTTCGGCACCGGCTACTCGTCGATCTCGTACCTGCGCAGCATGCGGGTGCACGAGATGAAACTGGACCGGTCGTTCGTCACGCACATGTGCACGGACGCGGGCGACTCGGCGATCGTGCACGCGCTGGTGGCACTGGCCCGCAACTTCGGGTTGCAGGCCGTGGCGGAGGGCGTGGAGGACCAGGACACCTGGACGGCGCTGGCCGAGGCCGGGTGCGACGTGGTGCAGGGGTACTTCCTCAGCGAGCCGTTGCCCGCCGAGGAAGTCGTGTCCTGGCTGGGAGATCGCGCCGCGGCTCACGCGTAGTACGGCTCGGTGTCCCGCCACTGGTCGATGAACGGCTTCATGAAGTCGACCATGGCGGGCAGCTGGTCCGCGCACGACAGGTAGGCGAGCACCCGGACGGCGCCGACGGCGTTGACGAACCGCAGCACCTCCGGGTCGAGCTCGCGCAGGCCGTTGCGGCGCGCGCCCCGGTCGTACGCGGCTTCGAGCTCGCGCCCGAGGCCGCCGAGGTCCCACTCGACCGGCCCGTACGTGACCAGTTCGAAGTCGGAGAACAACGGGCCGGTCGTGCTCGCGAAGATGTTCGCGGGCGGTGAGTCGCCGTGGATCGGCTGCAGGTCGATGCCGGGGAAGCGCTTGCGGAACGCCGCCTCGTCGGCGACCAGCGGTTCGAGGACCTCCCACTCCCGCTTGGCCCTGGCCAGGTCCTCCGCCGTGACGAGGTCGGCGAGCCGGTCGAGGCCCTCCCGCACGAACCGCGGCTCCGCCGACGACAGGAACTCCAGCTCGCCGGGGTAGTCCCGGAGCGCCTTGTGCAGGTCGGCGGAGAGCTCGGAGTTCCTGACGTAGTCGGGTTCGCTGCTCTTGTCCTCGTCGGTGAACGGCCAGAACGTGATCGAGAAGCCGTCGCGCTGGACCGGTTCACGCGGTACCAGGGTGCTCGGCGGGATCACCGGCGTGCCCTGCTCGTGCAGCCACTGCGCGACGTCGAGCTCCTGTTGCTGGCGCTTCTTCAGGCTGTCGAGCGTCGTGGTGTGCGGCAGGACGGTCGGGACGCGGGCCACCACCGGCGCCGGCGCGAGGTGGACCACGACGGAGAACAGCTCGTAGAGCACTCGGCCCTCGGCGATGGTGAGGCCGAGCTCGCGACCCGCGGCCACCGCGGCGTCTCGGGCGGCGGTCGTCCGGCGGGCGATGTCCTCGGGGGTCGCGAAGGCGGTCATCGCACGATCGTGTCACGACGCCCGGTCGGCCCGCAGATCATTTGTCGCCCGCCCGAACCCGGCGTGGTCCAGGTAGTCGCGCGACTCGACGATCAGCCCGTCGCGGACCCGGACGACGATGACGCCCGGCACGGTCCAGCCCCCGTCGCCGCGGTAGGCGAACTCGCCGACGACCACCTCGGGGTCGGCCGTCCGGTGGATGCGCAGGTCCTCGACGCGGAAGCCCGTCAGGCCGCTCGCCCCCGCCTCCGCGAAGCGCTGACGGACCTCCTCACGGCTGAGCAGCGGGGTGTCGGACGGGAGCATCGGGTGCCGCACGTCGGTCACCTCGCCGTAGTACCCGGCCACCAGGTCGACCTGCGCGCGGTCGCCGTTCTGCAGCTTGCAGGCGCCGTCGAGCACGGCGCGGAAGACGGCTTCCGGAGTCACTTCTTTGTTCGGAGTCATGACTCCGGATAATACGGAGTCGCCACTCCGGTTGGCAACGGCGAAGATGACGGCATGCGGAGCGACGCGCGGGCGAACCGGGACCGGGTGCTGGCCGCGGCCGAGGAGGTCTTCGCCGAGTCGGGGGACGCGGGGTCGACCGAGGAGGTCGCGCGCCGGGCAGGCGTCGGCATCGGCACGGTGTTCCGGCACTTCCCCACCAAGCGGGCGCTGGTCGAGGCCGCGGTGGTGCGCCACCTGACCCAGCTCGCCCAGACCCTGCACGTTCAGCCGGCGCGGGCCGAGGACGCTGGACCGGCGTTCCGGGAGGCCTTCCGCGAGATGGTGTCCGGTGCCCCGGCCAAACTGGCGCTCGTCGCCCTGCTGGAGCAGCACACCGGCGAGGTGGCGGCCGCCGCCTCCGGCCTGCGCGAGGCCGTGCAGGACCTGCTGACCCGCGCCCAGCAGGCAGGCGAGGTGCGCGCGGACGCGACCCTCGACGAGGTCTTCGTGCTGATCAACGCGCTCTCCCGCGCCACGGGCGAGCAGACCGCCGTGGACAGGGCGGTCGACGTGGTGCTGGACGGCCTGTCGCCCCGCAGTTGATCATTTCCCGCGGTTGATCACCTACGGTGGCCCGATGGCCGACCGTCACCTCATCGACGCCCACCTCCTGCTCGTCCGCGACGACGAGGTGCTGCTCTCCCGGCGACGCGACCGCGACCCGCGGTTCGACGGCCTCTGGCACCTGCCGTCCGGCAAGCTCGACGCGGGCGAGTCGGTGCTCGCCGCCGCCGCGCGCGAGGCCCGCGAGGAGATCGGCGTGGTCATCGAGCTCGCCGACCTGCGGCACGTACACACGCTGCACGCCAACGGGTACGGCGTGGAGCCGCGCCTCGGCCTGTTCTTCGAGGTGCGGCGCTGGAGCGGCGAGCCGGTGAACCGCGAGCCGGACAAGTGCTCGGAGCTGCGGTGGTTCCGGCTCGACGCGCTGCCCGGCGACGCGATCGGGTACTCGGTCGCCGGGATCGAGGCGTACCGGGCCGGGACGCCGTTCGCGGTGGTCGGGTGGGACTAGATCGTGTTCAGTGGTCGCAGCACACGTGTTCGGCCCACTCCGGTTCGTGCCACCAGTGCTTGTTCTCCGCTGACGCCAACGGTTCCAGCGCGGCCGACGCGCTCAAAACCTGCTGACCGCGATACGGCGCCAGCAGTTCGTCCACGGCGTGCAGCCGGCCACCGACCATCACCTGCTGCACGTCCGCCGCGGCCTTGATGTCCTGCAACGGGTTGCCGCGCACGAACGCGATGTCCGCCGGCGCGCCCTGCTTGATCGCGCCGAGCGGCAGGCCGAGCCAGCGGGCCGGGTTGCGGGTGGCGGTGATGAGCGCCTCCCGCGGGGTGAAGCCGTACTTCACCATGGCGCGCAGGTTCATGTGCGTGGCGGTGGCCGGGGCGTCGAGCGGGGCGTCGGTGCCGCAGATGACCAGGCCGCCGCCGCGGTGGACGGCCAGGGCGAACTCGACCCAGTTCTTCAGGATCGCGGCCGAGAACGTGCCGCCGCCGCTGGTGGCGTCGGCGAGGTAGCGCTCGTACTCCCACGGCGGGAAGAGGACGCGCGTGCGTTCGTCGGTGACCAGCGACTTGTCCTCGGCGAACAGGGCGCGGTTGTGGAACAGGGTCGGCGTCATCGACATGCCGGAGGCGGTGAAGAGCGACACGACGTCCTGGTAGGCCTTGCCGACCCGCGTGACGGTGTGGGAGTAGCCGAGGCGGTTGGTGGCGCCGACGTGCTCCATGCCGTCCATGCCGAGGTTGGCGGCCGGGTAGAGGTAGTGCGACGACAGCGGCACCTTCGACCGCTGCACGGCGGCGCGTTGCAGTTCGACGGGCAGGCGCACGTAGGTCTTGATCATGTCGTAGCCGAGCTCGTGGGCGCGGCGCAGCTCGAGGTCGAGCTGGGCCTTGCTGAGCGTGGGGCGCATGAAGTTGTAGTAGACGCGGGAGCCGTCGACGGCCTCGCCGGTGGCGTAGAACCGCGGCCCCGTCAGGGTTCCGGCGGCGAGGGCCTCGCGGGTCTCGACCATCTGGTAGACCGGGTCTCCGGGCGAGCGGACCGTCGTGATGCCGTAGGCGAGCCACACATTGCCCTGCCGCGCGCCCCACTGCCGGCCGCGCAGGTGCCAGTGGTTGTGCGCGTCGATCAGGCCCGGGATGGCGGTGACACCGGACAAGTCGACGTCGGCACGTCCCCGGTGCGGCCGGACCTCGGCGACCTTGCCGTCCTGCACGACGATGTCGACGTTGTGCCGCAACGATTCCGCTTCGCCGTCCCAGTACGCGCCGACGTGCACGATCTTGCGTTCGGGAGCCTGAGGCTTGCGCCAGTTGAGGTTCACCCGGATCGTCGAGGTCCTGCCGTCCAGTGTGGACTTCCGCAGACGGCCGTTGTTCAGGTACACCAGGTCGGTGCCGTCCCACGCCAGGGAGTCGGTGACTTCACGCGTCACCTGGCGCGGCTCGCCGGTGAAGTTGCCCTTGGCGTCCACGGGAACCACGTACGCGACGCTTTCCACGACGAACGCGATGTGCTTGCCGTCGGGCGACCACACCGGCCCGTCGTCGCCGCGGGTGGCGATCGACCGGAACGGCATCGGCTCGGTGTACCGCAGCTCGCCGCTGGCGAGGTCGACCGACAGGATCTGGCTCGTGCCCTCGCGGAACCGGCGCGAGAACGGCTTCACCGCGGCGAGCGCGACCGTGTTCCCGTCCTTCGACCAGGTCGGCCGCCCCGGCTGGAACAACGTGGGCGTGATCTGCCTGCGCCCGGCGGCGTCCACGACCCAGACCTGCCCGTCCTGGTCCACGTAGGCGACCTTGGTGCCGTCCGGCGAGAACCGGGGCGTCGTCTGCGCGCCGGGAGCCGGTGCGTAGAGCTTCTCCTCACCGGTCTTGAGGTCCCTCAACCACAACTGCGCGACGCCCGTCCGGTCGCTGGCGTAGACGAGCTTGGTGCCGTCGGGTGAGAAGTCGGGGTCGGAGTCGAAGTACCCGCCGTCCGTGAGCTTGGTGGTCTTGCCGTTCTTGAGCAGGTGGATCGCGTTGAGCGCCCGGAACGCGATCGTGCCGTCGCTCGACACGACCGGGCTCGCGATGCCCTTGACGGGTCCGCCGCTGAGGTTCTTCGTCCGGTGCCGCTCGACCTTCTTGACCGGGACCGTCGCCTCGAACGGGATGTCCTTCGTGGACCCGTTGGCACGACTGCGGATCCGGCCGTCGGCCGTGTACAGCACGCTGTCGCCGTCCCAGACCGGCGCGAACCCGAACACGTCCTGCCCGGTCACCACCGCCGTCGTCCCGAGCATCAGATCGGCCTGCCCGGGACGCATCAGCGTGTAGCTGGGCTGCTCCCCCGGCCCGAACGCCGCGCCGAACAGCTGGGCCCCTGCGGGAGCCGTGACCAGCCGTTCTCTGGTGCCCTCCAACGACACCACGTCGACCGTCGCCGTGCCCGTGACGAAGATGATCCGCTTGCCGTCCCGCGACCACTGCGGCGCGGCGGCGTCGTCCGGCACGCCCGTGAGCTGCGTGATCCGGCCGGTGGCGACGTCGAGCACGTGCACGCCGTAGCTCCCGGCCCGGTCGCTGACGAACGCGATCTTCGTGCCGTCCGGCGAGAACGCGGGCTCGCGGTGGTCGTACTTCCCGCTCGTGAGCTGCTTCAGCCCGCGCCCGTCGAGCCCGATGACGTACAGGTGGTAGTTGCCGTCCCGATAGGACTGGAACGCGATCTGGCCGCCGGGACCGAACGACGGCAGCGTGGCGTCCTGCAGCTCGTCGGTCAGCTTGCGCGCCACGCCACCCGCGGCTGGTAAGACCCAGATCGCGGTGACGAGGTCGATGGCGAGCCACTTGCCGTCCCGCGACCGCGACACCGAGATGTTGGTGCCCTGTGTCAGCCGCACGCCCTCACCCGGCGTCGCCTGCGCGGTGCCGATGGTCAGCGCGGACGCGGCGGTGGCGACGGCGGCGGCCTGGCCGGTGCGGGTCAGCAGCTCGCGACGAGACAGTTCCACGGCGACACTCCCCCAGTGTTGGTCTACCGGTGTTGATCCCCAGGGGAACCACCCTGCCACCGCGCGGGAGCCGCACAGCCGCCGTTCGGCCCAGCGCCCACCGGCTGAGACGGAGCGGTCACGGAGCGAGAGCAGTCAGGCGACGATGTGCCGCACGACCGCGGCAAGGCACTGCTCGTGCGGTTGGACGGTGTCCACGGAAAGCGTTTCCCCGGTCCAGGCGGGGAAGTTCGCCAGCCGTTCCCGCACGTCGGACCAGTCGCCGGCGTCGTGCCAGCCGGGGATGCCGCGGCTGCGGCCTTCGAGCCGGGCGCGGTGGACGTCCTGGTCGGAGCACCGGCACACCACCACGCGGAACCCCGCACCGGCCCTGCCGGCCAGGCTGCGCCAGCGTTGTCTGGTCTCGACCCGTTCGGTGGGGTGGTCGAGGATGGCGGACTGCCCGGCGGCGAGCTGGCGCAGGGCGAGCGTGGTCAGCAGCTCCTCCGCCATCTCCAGCGGGTCGTCGAAGTACCGGCCGCCGAACGGGGTCAGCGCGCCGAGCAGCCAGTCGGTGGCGAAGACCGGGATCCCGAGCGCGGCGCCCGCGGCGTCGGCCAGGGTGCTCTTCCCGCTGCCGGGCATCCCGGAGAACACGACCAGCCGGGTGTCCGCGGCGGAAGGCAGGTCGTAGCCGGTGAAATCGGCCGGCAGTCCTGGAGTCACGCCGGCCGGCACCAGCCCGGCGACCCAGGTGGAGACGATCCGGTGCGGCGGTGCTGCCTCGACGACGCAGGTGACGACGTCGACGGTGCCGTCGTGACGACGGATCCGCGCCCGCGCGGTCGTCTCGCCGACGTCGAGGCCGACCACGACGACCGGCGCGTACCGGGCGGCTCGATCGCGGGTGACCTCGACGTACTGCTCGGGCGTGACGAAAGCCGTGAACGCGGCCACGAACGCCTCGGCAGCGTCAGCTCCCCAGCCGGGTGTGCCGTCCAGACCGTCGAGGATCCACTCCAGCCGCGTCAGGGCAGGACTGGCCGCGAACCGGTGCACGAGTCAGAGCGCCAGAGCGCCCTCGATGCGGGCCACCATCGCGTCCTCGGAGTCCACGACCACGCCGTCCGCCTCCGCCACCTCGCGGCAGATCGCCAGCACGGCGCGCGGGAAGTCCGCGGCGTCCTCCGGTGCCTTCACGGAGAGGGTCTTCATCGACGACCGCAGCGCCTCGAGGACGACGGGCTCGATCTCCTCGTCCGTTCCCGCGGGCACGGACGGACGGGCGCCGCCCAGCACCTGGCGCAGGTCGTGCGACAGGTGGGAGAGAGCGCGCAGGCCGGCGAACCGCTCCTCCAGCACGGGGCCGGGGTCCGCGTGGGAGACCAGCAGCATCGCGCCGTACACGGCAGTGCGCAGCGTGCGGCTCTCCTCGTCGGTGTAGAAGATCATGTCGCCCACTCTAGGTCGTCGGTTCCAGCGGTTCGGAAAGTACTCGCTATGAGGACTCCCGGCGGTCGTCGCGGTTGCGTGACCACCGTGTGATGGAGGTCCTGCGAACAAATGACGGCCTCGGAGCGTTGAGATGGGTTGAACCGACCCCGCAGGAGGATGACCGCATGACGACCACCGCTACCCGGCCCCGCATCACGGTACGGCGGGTGGTGTTCACGCTCGTCCTGCTCACCGTGACGACCTTGCTCTTCTGGGTGCCGTTCGAGGGCCTGTTCGCCGCGAGCGCCGAGTGGCCGGACCCGGTGCGGCCGATCGCGGCGGTCGTCTTCGCCGCGGCCGCCATCGCGATGATCGTGCTGTTCACGCAGCGCGGCAGCGACCGGGCGGCGCGGATCTCCCAGTTCCTGCTCGGGTTCGTGTGGATCGCGTTCGTCTGGACGCTGATCACGGACCTCGTCCGCCTCGGCCTGGCGCTCGGCGGTGTCGAGAACCCGCTGCGCTCGCGCCTCATCGCCGTGCTGCTGGCCGTGCTGATCGTCGCCATCACGGCGTACGGCGTGCACGAGGCCATGCGGGTGCCGCGGATCAAGCGCCAGGACGTGGCCATCCCGCGGCTCGACCCGGCGTTCGACGGGCTGACGATCGCCGTCATCACCGACACGCACTACGGCGCCATCAACCGCGCCAAGTGGTCGCGCGGCATGGTCGACGCCGTCAACGGGCTCAACGCCGACGTCGCCGTGCACGTCGGTGACATCGCGGACGGCACCGCCGACCAGCGCCTGGAGCAGGCGACGCCGCTCGGCGACGTGAACACCGAGCACCGCTTCTACATCACCGGCAACCACGAGTACTACTCGAACGCGCAGGGCTGGATCGACCTGATGACCCGGCTGGGCTGGAAGGCGCTGCACAACGAGCACGAGACGCTCGAACGCGGCGACGCCCGCCTGGTGTTCGCGGGCATCGACGACATCACCGCCGACCACTCCGGAGAGCCCGGTCACGCCGCCGACCTGCGGCGCGCCCTCGACGGCGCCGACCGCGAGGCGCCCGTCGTGCTGCTCGCCCACCAGCCCTCGGAGGTCAAGAAGGCCGTCGAGGCGGGCGTGGACCTGCAGCTCTCCGGGCACACGCACGGCGGGCAGATCTGGCCGTTCCACTACCTCGTGCGGCTGCAGCAGCCCGTCGTCGCGGGACTGAGCCGCCACAGCGACCGCACGCAGCTCTACACGAGCCGTGGTTCCGGCTTCTGGGGCCCGCCGATGCGCGTGTTCGCGCCCAGCGAGATCACGTTGCTGACGCTCAAATCCCGCTGAGGTGCCCGCTGTCGTTGAACCGCACCAGACGGGGTGACTCGCCGGTCGTGTAGCGGATGACCGTCAGCGCCGCGGTGTCGTGGTTCAGCGTCAGCCACCGCTCCGGCGGGGCGTCCAGCGCGTCCCGCACCAGCCAGCTGATCAGGAACGAGTGGGTCACCACCAGCACCGGGCCGTCGCCGGGGCGCGCGAACCGCGTCTCGGCCTCGTGCGCCAGCGCGGGGCCGCGGGTGCGTTCGGACTCGGGGAACTGCCCGAAGAACCCGTCGTGGTCGGGAACGAAGTGCGGCACGTAGTCGCCGGCGGCGGCCTCGACCCGGCAGGGCACCTTCAGCACGTCCGCGAG
The DNA here is from genome assembly GCF_042738015.1 of Lentzea sp. NPDC059081. NCBI lineage: Bacteria > Bacillati > Actinomycetota > Actinomycetes > Pseudonocardiales > Pseudonocardiaceae > Lentzea > Lentzea sp. NPDC059081. The sequence continues at coordinate 332,173 of NZ_JBHYGW010000002.1, read as the reverse complement.
GATCGACGCCGTCTCCGCCGCCCTGGGCAGCGGACCGTGGTGCACGGCCGCGAAACCGGTGCCCCGCAACCGTTCCGCCAGTGCCTCTGCCTGCTTGCGGCCCCGCGCGGTGAGCCGGGACTCGTCCTTCGTCGCCTCGCCGTGCCGGACCAGATGAAGATCTCTCGTCACGCCGTGCAGTCTGCCTTGACGGCACCGGCGGCGTGATGGGCGTAGGTCGGTCCGGAGCCGTCCCAGTCCTGACCTCGGGTGAGGAGCTGCACGGTGAGGTTTCCGCTGGCCTTGAACTTCCCCGCGGCGACCCACTGGCCGCGCTTGTCGACCTGCTTGATCGCGAACGACGCCATCGGGGTGCCGCCGACGCCGTTGCGGTCGAACACGGAGTACACGGTCGGGTTACCCCCGACCTCCTCGACGCCGCCGTTCGGGATGAACACCGAGAGCTCGCACGAACCGGTGACGGCGAACGTCCACTGCGCATAGGCGGAGGTGTCGTCCTTGCGCGCGTCGCCGGACATCGGGATCGACACGAACGACGAGCCGCACTTGCCGTCGCCGTGGTCGACCCAGCCCTTCTTGCCGTCGCGGTAGAGGCCGACGTTGGTGTAGCCGCCGCAGCCGGGTCCGGTCGTGAACGTCCTGGCGCCGCCGGGAGCCCTGCCGGTGTCGCCGGCGGGCGGGATCGCGGCCTGGGTCGAGTTCGGCGTGGACGACGTGGTCGCCGGGTTCTCGCTGCTCGGCTCCTCCGGCAGGTCCTCCTGCGGGGTGATGAGGCCGGGCACGTAGCTGTGCGACGGCTGCGCGACGTCCGTGCTGTCGCCGCCGGAGCCGCCGTTGAACGTCGCGATGGCGATCCCGCCGAGCACGAGCAGGGCTACGAAGGCCGCGATGGCCGCCGCCCGCGGCTTGAGCGGGTTCTCCGCCTGCTGCTGCTCCTGCGCCTTGGCCTCCCCGGCGGCCGCCCAGCGCGCACGCCCGCGGGCCCGCGCAGCCTCCATCAGGGCTGGGTCGGGCGCGAAGAGACGCTCGGTCGGGCGATCGTCGTCGAACTCGGTCGGCACGGAGCGCAGTGTGCCAGGGGCAGACGGTCACCCGAACGCGTGGCTCTTTCACGAACGGGTCGTTTGAGCTCAACCCACCACGCCCCGCACACCCCGTTCCGCCGTTTCGTCGACGTTCCGTGACGATGGCCGGACCAGCGACAACCCGATAGCTGACTCGCGAGTCAAGCCGCTCACCGCCCGCACCAGCGGACTCGGTCCGTGGGAGCGCGCACACCCCGGCACCGCCCCGGTACGCGGGGTCACGGTCGGGAAACACCTGGGGAACACCTTGATCTCGCGGCTTCTCACCAGGCCCTTTGCCCGCTGGAGCATTCGGTCTAGGGTGCCCGCCATGTCAGGTAGACAGGCAGTCGTGCTGCTGGCCGTCCTCGTGGCGGGCTGCGGTACGACGATCCAGGGATCCCCCGTCGCCGCCCCGTCGTTACCCACGGCGTCGCCATTGCGGACCGTGACCGTGGTGACGCCACCGTCGAGCACCAGCAGTGCCGCTCCCCCGACGACCACGCCGCCTCCTCCCCCGCCTCCCGTCGCGAAGTTCGGCAACCCGAACGGCTCCGCCGCCGTGCCCGCCGAGGCCGCCGCGGAGGACACCTCCAAGCCCACCCGCGTCATCGGCACCGGCACGCCCGCCTCCTGCACGTCGCAGGCCGTGGTCGACGCGGTCGCCGCCGGCGGGGTCATCACGTTCAGCTGCGGGCCGAACCCGCTCACCATCCCGATGGCCGCGACCGCGAAGGTCCGCACGAACTCCGGCGCGAAGGTCGTCCTCGACGGCGGCGGCAGGATCACGTTGAGCGGCCAGGGCCAGCGCCGTGTGCTCTACCAGAACACCTGCGACAAGGGCCTGGGCATCACGACCTCGCACTGCCAGGACCAGGACGCGCCCCAGCTCGTCGTCCAGAACATCACGCTCGCCGACGGCAACTCGACCGGCGACGCGACCGAGGGCGGTGGCGGCGGCGCGCTGTTCGTGCGCGGCGGCCGGCTCAAGGTCGTCAACTCGCGCTTCGCGAACAACAGGTGCGACGCCAACGGTCCCGACCTCGGCGGCGCCGCGATCCGCGTGCTCGACCAGTTCAAGGACGGCCCGGTCTACATCTCCGGCAGCACGTTCGAGGGCGGCGTCTGCTCCAACGGCGGCGCGCTGAGCAGCATCGGCACGTCGTGGGTCGTGCTCAACAGCCTGATGAAGGGCAACAAGGCCATCGGCCGCGGCGCCAACCCCGCGCGCGGCGGCACGCCGGGTGGCGGCAGCGGTGGCGCCGTCTACAACGACGGCAACACGTTCACGCTGCGCATCGCCGGGTCGCTGGTCGAGGACAACCAGGCCAACGAGGGCGGCGGCGCGGTGTTCTTCGTCAGCAACGACAACTCCGGCTCGATGTCGGTCGAGGGCTCCACGTTGCGCCGCAACCCGAGCCTCGGCTTCGAGACCATCAAGGGGATCTTCTACCTCGGTGCCGGCGGCAAGCCGAAGGTCACCGCCTCGACGATCCAGTGATCCTGCCCGCCACCAGCAGCAGCACGAGGCCGCACACGCACATCGTGAGGCTGAAGCCGTAGACCCAGCGGAAACCCAGCCCCTGGGACACGCCGAGCAGGGCGCCCGCGACCATGCCACCGACGATCTGGGTGTTGCTGAACATCGTCGTGGCGTGGCCGGGCCGCAACGGGTCGAGGCTCTGGAAGTACGTGATGCCCACGCCCATCACCAACGAGATGACGGTGGCGTGCAGCAGCTGCAGAGCCATGACCTGCCACACGGCGTCGGTGAACACCATCAGGCCGTGGTAGCTCAACGAGATCGCCGCGCCGATGAGCACGAGCTTGTGCTGCGACATCCGGTTCGCCAGCGACCCGAACCACAGCATCATCGGGATCTCCAGCGCCGCGCACAGGCCCATCGTGATGCCGGCGTCCCCCGCGGTGCCACCGAGGTTGGTCGTGATGAACAACGGCAGGCCGCTCACCGCGAGCGCGACCGAGCCCTGCATGAACGTGAACGCGGCGGAGACGACGGCCATCGTGCCGCGCACCGGTCCCGCGGCGGCTTCCTCGGTGTGCTCCTCCTCCGGTTCGGCGGTGGGCACGGGAAGCAGCAGGGCGAGCACCGCGACACCGGCGCTCAGGACGGCGGTCGAGCCGAACAGGCCCACCCAGCCGGTCTTCGCGACGAGCAGCGCGGCCAGCGGCGGTCCGGCCACCCAGGCGACGGACAGCAGCGTGCGCAGGACGCTGACGACCATCGACGGGCCGCGGGAGACCTGGCGGCCGTAGGCGAAGAGCTGGGGCAGCAACGCCGAGGTGACCGCGATGAAGACGACGGACGTGCCGAGCAGGAACCAGTAGTCGCGCAGCACGGCGAACAGGCCGTAGCCGACCGCGCCCGCGACACCGCCGGCGGCGAGCATGTACCGGCGCTGCACCCGGCCGTCGGACAGCTTGCCCATGACCGTGCTGGCCACGACCGACGCGAGCGGGCTCACGATCAGGAAGAACCCGAGCTGGAACGGCGTCACGCCGATCTCGCTGGTGAGGAAGAGCGAGTTGAACGGCAGGGCGAACGCCATCGACATGCCGGACACGACGCTGATGACGGAGAGTTGGAGGAAAGTACGGGACAGGAGCGGCGAGGATCTTCTCTCGCTGAGTGCCGTCACGCTGTCATCGTCCGGGTTGACCCGTTAATCAGGAAACCGGATATCCCATTATGCGGGCAACATCTCACACGACGACGACCGCGCCGTCCCGACGGTGATCTGCACCACCCCTGAGCAGGCCGGACCCGGTCATCTCGACCAGCTGGCAGCCGCCGAAGAACATGTTCGGCGCGCGGAAGAACGTGACCGGCAACGTGATTTCCGGTCGAATTCCCGGTTCGGCGTGCACCCGGTCGGAACCGAGGTGCATCCGGGGCGCGTCGACGGCGTCCTGGGCGGCCATTCCGCGGTCGAGGACGTTCACGAGCACCTGCAGGATCGCGCCGCAGATCCGGCTGGAACCGGCGCTGCCGAGCACGAGCTCCGCGCCGCCGTCGCGGGTGACGACGGTCGGCGCCATCATCGACGGCAGCCGGTCGCCGGGCTCGTGGCTGAAGAACCCGTCGGGCGACAGGTCCTCCTCGCCCATCATGTTGTTCAGGTGCACGCCCGAGATGGAGATCCCGGAGCCCGCGCCGTTCGTGGTGGTGACGGAGCACGCGGTGCCGTCGGCGTCGAGCACCGAGATGTGCGTCGTGGAGCCGAGCCGGTTCACGTACGTCTTCGGGGTGGCCATCGCGCGGACGAGGTCCCGCGGCGAGGGGTTGTCCGGCAAGGCTTCGAGCATCTGCGTGAGCACCGCGCCGCCCGCCGCGGGTGGCGGGTTGGTGTGGATGTCGCGGCCGCGGTGCCGGGCGTGCAGGGGTTCGCGCCGGGTCACCTCGTACGCGTCGAGGTCCGCCTGCGTGAGGTCACCGCCGTGCGCGCTGACCCGCTCGACGATCGCGGCCGCGATGTCGCCGGTGTAGAACGGCGCCGCGCCGTCGTGGCCCAGCCGGTCGAGGGCGTCGGCGACCTCGGACTGCACGAGGAGCTCGCCTTCCGCCAGCGCGGAGAGGCCGATGCTGTGCGCGAGCGGCAGCAGCAGCGAGGTGACGTAGGCCTGGTAGCGGTTGACCAGGTGGCCTTCGCGGGCGTGCTTCGCGGCGGCGGCCACCAGGTCCTCGAGCGGCGCGCGGCCGTAGGTGGCGGCGTGCGCGGCACCGGCGGGCAGGCCGTAGGCGGCGACGGACGACGGGCCGACGTGGAACTCCTGGTCCGCGTCTCCGAAGTGGACGGTGATGGGGTCGAGCGGCGCGCGCTCGCCCGTGCGGCCGCGGCCCGGTGCCTCGGCGGAGAAGTCCAGCAGCACGGGGGCTTCGCCGGCCGGGGCGATCATCATGTACCCGGCGGCGCCGAGCCCGGTCAGCAGCGGTTCGGTGACGCACGAGGTGAGCATCGCCGCGACGGCCGCGTCCACGGCGTTGCCGCCGGCGCGCAGCATCGCCGCACCGGCCTGGGCGGTGAGCGGGTGGCCCGCCGCGATCGCTCCGCGCACCGTCGACCTCCTCGGGCGGAAGGCAGACCACCGTAGCCCAGCCCGCGGCCGTGTGCGCGGTTCAGCGCAGTTCGAGCGCCAGCCGGACCGCGTCGGCGCGCGAGTGCAGGCCGGCCTTGGCGAACAGGTTGTTGATGTGCGTCTTCACGGTGGCCTCGCTGATGAACAGCCGCCGCGCGATCTCGCCGTTGCGCAGGCCCTGGCCGATCAGGTCGAGCACCTCGCGCTCGCGGGCGGTGAGGTCGACGCCGAGCGGCTTGGCCGGTCCGCGGCTCGCGAGGTCCAGCAGCCGCGACTGCACGGCGGGGTCGAGGATCGCGTTGCCCGCGTGCGCTCCGCGGACGGCCTCGACGATCGTGCCCCGGTCGGCGTCCTTGGTCAGGTACCCGCGCGCTCCGGCCCGCAGCGCGGCCAGGATCGACTCGTCGTCGTCGAACGTGGTCAGCACGACGACCGGCAGGTCCGGGTGCGAGACCCGCAGCGCGGCGGTCGCCTCCGCTCCGCCCATCACCGGCATGTTGAGGTCCATCAGCACGACCTCCGGCGTCAGTTCCTCCACTGCCGCGACGGCTTGACGTCCGTCGGACGCGGTGCCGACGACGGTGATCCCGGGGTCGAGGTCGAGCATGACGGCGAGCCCGTCGCGCACCGCCGCCTGGTCGTCCACGATCAGCAGCCTGATCACCGCGGCAGCTCCAGCCGCACCGTCCACCCCGGACCTCCCGGACCGGCGGCCAGCGTGCCGCCCAGCAGCATCGCCCGTTCCCGCATCCCCGTCAGGCCCATCCCACTCCCCGCCCGGTGCTCTCGTCCGTTGTCGGCCACGGTCAGTCTCACCACCGCCGGCTCGTACTCCAGCATCAGGTCCACGTCGGCTCCCGGCGCGTGCTTGTGGGCGTTGGTGAGGGCTTCCTGCGCCGTGCGGATGACGGCCTGGGTGATCTCGACGCTCACCGCGCCCTCACCGGTGACGCGGAACGACGCGCGGTGGTCCTCGGCGAGCTTGGCCAGCGCCTGCGGCAACGACGGCGTGTCCTCTCGCAACGCGTGCACGGCCCGACGCGTCTCCTTCAGGCCCGACACCGCCAACGCCCGTGCGCGCAACACGGCTTCGTTGGCCTCCTCGGACTTCCCGGCGGCGTGCAGTGCGTCGGCCATGTCCAGCTGCACGGCGATCCCGGACAACGAATGCCCGACCACGTCGTGGATCTCACGGGCGATGCGGCCGCGTTCCTCCAGTGCCGCCGCGTACTCGGCAGCGGCCGCGGCGGCGACGCGTTCCCGGCGCATCATGCCGAGGAACACGGGCAGTCCGGCGGTCAGGCACAGCCACCACGGCGGGGCGTCCGGCGAGTCCACGACCCACGTCGAGACCATCGCGAGCACCGACCCGCCGGCGGCGACCCCGATCGCCACCTGCCTCGACTCCAGCTCACGCCCCGCCGTGCCGGCCGCGAAGAACACGAACGCCACGCCCGCCGTGGCCGGTGCCAGCGCTAACAGCGGCGCGGCGGCGAGCACGGACACCGCCACCACCGGGGTCTTCACGCGGTCCGGCAGCCGTCCCGGCACGGCCGCCAGCGCCGTCGCGGCCGCCACGGCGGTCAGGGCCCAGGCCAGCTCGGGCAGCCGCGGCGGCCGGTCGACCAGCTGGACCACGGTGACCACGGTGATCACCAGCACGACCAGCGGGCGGAACATCTCGTCGGCGAACGTCATCGGGACGAATCATGCCCGGTTCCGCGCGCCTTCTCCTGCCAGGAGTCCACGAACGCGGACGTGCGGTGCGGCGCGCCGCCGCGGCCCTTCGACCACACGACCTGGCCACCCACCCGCACGGCCTTCGACATCACGACCAGCCCCTCGGCGAGCAGGCCCGCGCCGACCACCAGCATCAGCCCGTTGCCCGTCTGCACGGCGCCGGGGTCGACCAGGTTCGTCACGAACCCCAGTGCGATCCTGGCGACGATGCTCGCCACCCACAGCACGACCGTCATGGCCGTGTAGCGCAGCATCACGATGCCGTTCTGCTCGTAGGTGCGGATGGTCAGGCCGCGCAGCACGCCGAAGACCACGCTGAGCACGGCGCTGACCACGAGGAACACCACCGCGTCCACCGAGTGCGCCGACATCTGCGACAGCCCGATCACCCCGAGGACCACCGGGAGCAACAGCAGCCGCTTGCCCACGGCGGGCTCCCCCATCAGCCTGCGCGCCAGCACGTAGACGATCGCCGCGGCGATCAGGACGATCTCGACAGTTCCGTTCATGGCTGCAACGCTAGGAATTCCCGCAGCTCAGCGCGTGGACCCGGCGCCGTAGAACGGGTGGAGATCCGTCTCCACCCGAGGGTCGAGGAGCGCGGCCAGGCGGTCGGCGTCGGCGGAGCCCGCGGCGGCGGTGAACACGACCGCGCGCAGGTCGTCGTCCCGCAGCCCGACGATGTCGCTGTCGATCGCGATGGAACCGAACTCCGGGTCGTCCAGCAGGACCCGCCCGCTCACGGGTCCCGGGGCGGCGGGCGACGTCCACAGCGCGTCGAACGCCTCGCTGGCCTCCCGCAATGCCGCGACGAGCCCCGCCAACGCGTCGTCGCGGGGGTAGCGCAGCGACGCCCTGCGCAGGTCGTCGACGAGGAGGCGGCGGAACTCGGTCTCCTCCTCCGCCGTGCGCCGGATCGAGCTCCGCTCCCCGGTGAAGATCTGCCTGGCCACGTTGCGGCCGGCGGGATCGCTGTCGGAGGCGGTGCTGCACATCGCCCGCCAGGCGGGTGTCCAGGCGACGACGGTCCAGGTCGCGTCGACGACGCACACCGCGGTGCCGGCCATCCGCCGCAGGAACCGTTCGGCGGCCGGTCCTGCCTCACGCGGGACGGTGCCGGCCGTCGGCGCGAACCCGGCGAGAGCGCACAGGCGCTCGTAGTCGGGCTGGGGCAGCCGCAGCGCGCGGGCCAGCGCGTTCACCACGTCCGCGGACGGGTGGCGGCGGCCCTGCTCGACGCGCCGCAGGTAGTCCTCGGACACACCGGCCAGGCCGGCGAGCTCCTCCCGCCGCAGCCCACGCGCCCGCCGTCGTCCGCCCAGGTCGCGCACGCCGACGTCAGCGGGTGCGGTCCTCTCCCGGAAGCCCCGGACCGCGGCGCCGAGGAGGTGGAGATCGGCCATGGTCCCAGTATCCCGCGATCTTGACGGGGGCCTGCCTGGCCCAGGTTCGCGGGTGGCACCGGCACCGAGCATCGGGGGCGAACACCCGAACCACCAGGAGAGCTCCGATGCGCTTGACCATCCTCGCCGCGACCGGTCCGACGGGCCTCGCCCTGACGCGGCAGGCCCTCGACCGCGGGCACACCGTCACCGCCGTCGCCCGCACCCCGGACCCGCTGCCCCGTTCCTCCCTGCTGACCGCGGTCGCCGCGGACGTGTTCGACACCGAGGCGATCACCGCGGCCCTCGACGGCAGCGAGATCCTCCTGTCCGGGCTGGGCGTGCCGAAGGGGCAGAAGCCGGGCGTCCTCGCCGCAGGAGCCCGTGCCGCCGTCGCGTCGGGCGCCAGGGTGATCTGGCTGGGCGCCTACGGCACCGGTCCGTCGGCGGCCGTCGCCAGTGTGCTGAACCGCCTCGTGCTCAAGGGTCTCGGCGCCGAGATCGCCGACAAGGAGGCGTCGGACGCGACCGTGCTCGCGGCGGGCGGCACCGTCTTCCACGCCGGTCCGCTGTCGCGGCAGCCGCTCAGCCCCGCGCGCCGCGCGGTCGGGCTGGACACGTCCCCGAAGAGCCTGCTCCGGCTCCGGGTGAGCCGCGAGACCGTGGCCGCCGCGATGCTCGACGAGGCGGAGCACCCGCGCTTCGCCGGCCGGGTGGCGGTTCCGCTCATGCGCTGAATGACCGCTCCGGGTTGAGAGGCCGGACAAAACGGGTAATCACGACCATGGAGTGGATCACCCGGCTCATGGAGGCGCTCGGCTCGCCCGGCGCGGGGCTCGCGGTCGCGCTGGAGAACGTGTTCCCGCCGGTGCCGAGCGAGGTGATCCTGCCGCTGGCCGGCTTCACCGCCGGTCAGGGCAAGATCTCGCTGGTCGCCGCGATCCTGTGGACCACGGCGGGCTCGGTCGTCGGCGCCCTCGTCCTCTACGGGCTGGGCGCGTGGCTCGGGCTCGAACGACTGCGCAAGATAGCCGACAAGATCCCGTTCGTCACCGTGTCCGACGTGGACAAGTCGGACAGGTGGTTCGACGAGCACGGCACCAAGGCCGTGTTCGTCGGGCGCATGGTGCCGGTCGTGCGCAGCCTGATCTCCATCCCGGCCGGGGTGTCGGGGATGCCGATCGTGAAGTTCACCCTCTACACCGCGGCCGGCAGCCTCGTGTGGAACTCCGCGCTGATCCTCGCCGGGTACGCGCTCGGCGAGAACTACGAGCTCGTCGACCGCTACCTGGGCTGGGTGTCGACGGTCGTGCTGGCCGCGCTGGCCATCGCCATCGTGTGGTTCGTGGTCTCCCGCGCCAAGGCACGGCGTTCGTAGAGCACCGACGCCACCGCGATCGCGAGACCGGCCAGCGACAGCCCCACGCCGACCCAGGCCGTGGACGTGTAGCCCCAGCCCGCCGCGATGGCGAGACCGCCGAGCCACGCGCCCGCGCCGTTCGCGACGTTGAGCGACGAGTGGTTGGACGAGGCGGCGAGCGACGGCGCGTCCGGCGAGGCGTCCATCAGCCTGACCTGCAGCGCCGCCGCCAGGATCTGCACGACGAAGCCCAGCAGGAACAGGAACGCGAACAGGAACACCGGGATCGTCGCGGTGAGCCCGAACAGCACCAGGATCACGCAGACCGCGACCAGCCCGCCGAACACCGAGCCCGTCACCGACCGGTCGACGAACCGCCCGCCGAACGTGGCGCCGAGCGTCATGCCGAGCCCGAACACCGCGAGGATCCACGGCACGACCCCCGCCGACAGCCCGGCGACCTCGGTGGTCAGCGGCGCGACGTAGGAGTAGACGGCGAACATGCCGCCGAAGCCGATCATGCCGGTGAAGATCGCGAACCACACCGTCGGCCGCCCGAACGCGCGGACCTCGCCCTGCATCGACGCGCCCTCGACCTTCGGCACCCGCGGCACCCAGGCCGCGATCGCCGCCGCCGTGACGACGGCGATCAGCGCGACCGACAGGTAGGCGGTGCGCCAGCCGATCTGCTGCCCGGCCGCCGTCGCGAGCGGCACGCCCACGAGGTTCGCCACGGTCAGACCGACCATCACGCGCGCGACCGCCGTGCCGCGCCGTTCGGGTGCCACGAGCGTGGCGGCGACGACCGCGGCGATGCCGAAGAACGCGCCGTGCGGCAGTCCGGCCACGAACCGCGCCACGAGCAGGAGGGTCTTGTCCTGGGCGGCCGCCGACAGCCCGTTGCCCAGGGCGACCGCGAGCATCAGGCCGATGAGCATGCCCTTGCGCGGCAGCTTGGCGCCGAGCACCGCGATCAACGGCGCGCCGACGACGACACCGGCGGCGTAGAGGCTGATCGCGTGACCGGCCTCGTAGTCGGGGATGCCGAACGTCTCCGCGATCTGCGGCAGCAGTCCCATGGTCGCGAACTCGGTGGTGCCGATGCCGAACCCGCCGAGCGCGAGAGCGGTCATGGCGCGGGTGGTGTTCACATTCGCTCCTGGTCGGGTTGTCCGCGGTCGGCGCTGACGCAGGACGAAATAGTTAGCGACTGGAACCATCCTACGGTCCTTCTGACGCGCTTCAGAAGCCTCCGAGCAGGTGCGACTGCTCACACGCCGGCCCGACTCCCGTCAGCGACGAGGGCCGGTGCGCGCAAGGCCGGCCCCGCAAGCGCGAGACCGGCCTCCCCCGATGAGCTCAGATCCGCGGCACCTCGACGAGCGTCCGCCCGTTGAGCGGCTGCGTCGCCCGTGCGTTGCCACTCCCGAACAGCCCCTGGAAGCGCGCGATCGACGCGGCGGTCACGTGCTGCTCAGCGGTCAGGTACCACTCGACGCCCTCGGTGAACGGCGCGGTGGTCAGCGAACCCGTGTAGTGCAGCGTGTGGTGGCCGACGGGCAGCAATCGGTTGAGGTTGACCGGCGCGACGTCGACCGGCGCACCGCACTCGGGCGCGAGGTGGGCCAGCACGTCGTCCACGGCGGAGTGCGCGCCGACGACCAGCGGCACGCCGACGACGAGCAGCTTGCCCTCCGCGCTGCGGTGCACCAGGTGCATCTCCAGCGGCGTGTGGCGGCCGCCGAACGTGTGCTCCGACGGCGTGTGGAAGTGGAACTGGACCAGGTCGTACCTCGTGCCGGCGACGGTGACGTGACCGGCACCCGGTTCTACCTCGGCCTCCTCCGTCTCCTCGTGGTCCCGTGTGGCACAGCCGTCCGCCTTGTCGGTGTCCTTGCGGATGTACTTCAGCTCCAGCGCAGAGCTGGAGTAGCCGATGTCGAGCTTGGCCGCGTGCGGGTCGAACCGGATCGCGTGCGGCGTGACGTTCACCGGACTCTGCGTCGGCGTCGCCGACTCGGCCGCGCCACTCGCGAAGAACGACGCGGTGAGCACGAGGGGAAGAAGTGCCGGAAGGGACCGTTTCAAGTTCATTGCCCCACTTTTCACCTGATCGAGTGAAAAGGGAGGAGAAGTGTGTCGGCGCTCTCACAGTTCCGGAAACCGCCATCTCAATTGGCGACGAATACTGGTCTCGTCGCAGGTCAGCGCATCTGAAGCAACCGAAAGGCGGGTTGCCGTGCTCAGGACCGCGAATTGCGCCGGCAGCACCGCTTTTCGTGAACGAGAACGTTCTTGATCTCAATTGTCCGATTAGTTCTCATTTGTCTTCCAAGGCAAGATCAGTGGGTGATCCTGAGCGAGCTCATCGCGAAGCACGACGTTCCGGGCGCGCAGGTCGCCGTGCTCGTCGACGGCGAGGTCCGCGACCAGGCGGCGGGCGTGCTGAGCCGGCGCACCGGGGTGGAGGTCACGCCGGACTCGGTGTTCAAGATCGGCTGACCCGCGACGCGCAGCCGTCCGGTGTCGCGGGGCATCACCGTCCGCCACCCGCCCGCGGCTCGCGCGAGCGGCCTCGACGCCGACCACGTCACCCGACAGCGCGCCATCGCGGGATTCGCTGTCCCGAGGCGTCGCCTTCGTTCGCGCCTCGGCACCGCCTTCCTGCTCCCGCATCGGCTCAACGGCACTCGGCAGGCCGACGGAAACGTCGCGGGCCACCATCCGAGGTCCTCATCGCGCCGCATTCCCGGAACTCACGAGCGTCGCAGCGGACGGCGTTCCCACGACGAAGTGGGCGGTCTCCTACTCCACCGCCCCGGCGGCTCCTACCTGGCCATGAGCGCCCGCGACCTGATGCCGTTCGTCCGCCTCCACCTGCGCGACCACGCCACCCTGCGCGAGCCGCAGCTCGCCTCCGTCCCGGACTTCGGCGGCGGCGTCCGGAACTGGGGCCTCGGCTGGATGCTCTACGCGACCGGCGCCGGCCACACCGGCGTCTCGAAGGGTCAGAAGGCCTACCTGCGCCTGGACCGCGAGCGAGCCGTCGTCGTGCTGACCAACAGCGCCAACGCCGACGCGCTCGCCCACGAGATCTTCAGCGCCACCCTCAGCGGCATCGACCCGCTGCCCGCACCGCCCACCCGCCGGCGCCCGATCGACGACTGGATGTGCGGCACCTACCGCACCAACTTCCAGGACACCACCCTCGCCGTCGAGGGCGGCCGCGCGTTCCTGACCCACCGGCCGCACAACGGAAGCGCCGAGCGCCGCGTCGAGGTCACGCGGCTCGGTGACGACACGATCATCACCACCGAACCGCCATACCAGGTGCTGTCCCTGATCCGGTCGGGCAACACCGCGAAGTTCCTGCACAACGGCGCCGCCGCGGGCAGGATTGCGTGATGGTCACCGTCGCCGACATCCGCGCCGTGGCACTGCGGCTCCCCCGCACCACCGAGCACCTCATCCGCGACCGCGTGAAGTTCCGCGTCGGCCGGATCGTCTACGCGGCCCTGTCCCGCGACGAGACGGTGCTCGGCTTCGGCTACCCGCGCGAGGAACGCGAGGCGCTGGTCGCGAGCGACCCGGTCAAGTTCGCGTTCCCCGGTCAGTCGGACATGCGCTTCCAGTGGGTGCACGCCTCGATGGCCGAGCTGGACGTCGAGGAGATGACCGAGCTCGTCATCGGCGCTTGGACCATGTGCGTGCCCAAGAAGGTCATCCGCGAGCACCTCGGCGAGGCCTATCTTTAGTCAACACTGAAGCTATAGGACTCAGCGCAGAGGCAACTGACACCGGGCTCGATCCACTCCTGCCCCGCCCACTCGGGGTGCCGCTCGACCAGCACGGCGCGCACCTCGGCGACGATGTCGTCCAGCGCCATCGCGGAGTCGCGCCGCCGCCAGGTCTCGTCCCGCAGCTCGAGCAGGTAGTCGCGCACGCCTTCGAGCACGCCGATCGAGCCCACCGAGCCGTGTCCCGGCACGACGACCCGCGGCGCCCCGGCGATCAGCCGGTCCAGCACGTCGATCCACGCGAGCCCGGACACGTCGGTGTCGTGCGGCGGGAACCACGGGAAGATCGCGAACTGCCCGGTCTCGGCCAGGTCGCCGGTGAACAGCACGCCGGCGTCCGGCACCTCGACCACCTGGTCGCCCAGCGTGTGCCCGCGTCCGGTGGGGCGCAGCACGACCGTCCGCCCGCCGAGGTCGAGCACGCGCTCCCCGTCGAACACCTCGTCCGGCACCGGGACGTCCACATCGGACAACCGCGTGGCGATCGCGCCGCCGAAGCCGCGGAACATCTCCAGGTAGCCGGACCCCTTGCGCGCCAGGTCGTCCGCCTGCGCGCGTCCGACCACATAGGACCCGTCGAATGCCGAGGCGCCGAACGCGTGCTCCGGGTGGAAGTGCGTCGTCGTCAGGTGGATCCGGCGTCCGCGGGCCACCTCCTCGGCGAACCGGGACACCGAGCGGGCGTTGTCGAGGCCCAGTCCGGTGTCGACGACGAGAACGGCCTCGGTGCCGCTGATGACGCCGATGTTCGGCACGAGACCGACGTGGTTGTTCGGGATCACGAGCACGCCGGGAGCGATGTCGACGGCGCCGGAGACCTGGACGGCGGGGTCTGGGAGGTTCATGCTCCCACTCCACCGCCGCACCGCCGCGGCCGTCCAAGACCGGTTCCGGTCTCCCGATACCGGGCGAGTATCGTGGCTGCTCATGGAGCTGCGGACGTTGCGCTACTTCGTCGCGGTCGCCGAGGAGCTCCACTTCGGCAGGGCCGCCCGGCGCCTGCACATGAGCCAGCCGCCGCTGAGCCGGGCGATCAAGCTCCTCGAACACGACCTCGGCACCGCGCTGCTGCAGCGCTCCCCCGCCGGCGTCGCGCTCACCGACGCCGGTCGCACGCTGCTGCACGAGGCGAAGGCGTTGCTGGACCAGGCTGACCGCATCCGCGCCAAGATCGCGAGGAGGACCCTGACCGTCGGCATCCTCGGCGACCACGGCGCGGCGGAGGTGGCCGCGGCGTTCCGCCGGAAGCACCCCGACGTGGAGGTCGTCGTCAAGGAGGCCGACCTGGCCGACCCGACCTGCGGCCTGCGCGCGCGTCAGGTCGACGTCGCCCTGACGCGCGGCCCGTTCGACGAGACCGGTCTGCGCACGCGGGTGCTGCGCCGCGACCCGGTCGGCGCGGTGCTCAGGGCGGACGACCCGCTCGCGCGCCACGAGCGGATCACCACCGCCGACCTCGCCGGCCGCGACTGGTTCCAGTTCCCCGACGGCACCGACGAGCTCTGGCGGAGCTACTGGAACGGCGGCCGGTCGCGCGGGGGACCCACGGTCCGCGCCGTGCAGGAGTGCGTGCAGTCCGTGCTGTGGAACGGATCCGTGGGCCTGGCACCGCTCGGCCACGACCTCGGCGACGGCGTGGTCGTCGTGCCGCTCGACGACCTGCCGCC
Source organism: Lentzea sp. NPDC059081 (assembly GCF_042738015.1). Lineage (NCBI taxonomy): Bacteria > Bacillati > Actinomycetota > Actinomycetes > Pseudonocardiales > Pseudonocardiaceae > Lentzea > Lentzea sp. NPDC059081. The sequence continues at coordinate 317,065 of NZ_JBHYGW010000002.1, read as the reverse complement.
GAGCCCCGTCGTGATCGCGTGGGTGGACGACGACCCGCTGACGAGGGACTTCGTCGAGGCGGCGGTCAAGGCCCGCTAACGGCGGCTGTAGCCCCACTTCGTGCGAGTCGCCGTGTCCTCGACACCCGTGAAGCCCTCGTTCGGGACGTACTCGTCCTCGCCGAAGTCCATGTCGGTGTCGTCGGCCGTGCCACCGATGCCGTCGGCGCCGACCGCGAACATCGCCCGCGCGTTGCCGCCCTGGTCCATCAGCGTGTCGTGCGCGTTGAACTGGTGCTGGTGCCACGACCCGGACAGGTGCCCGAGCTCGTGCGCGGCGACGTTGCCCAGCGCGCGGCCGAGGAACGCGATCTTGTCGCTCTGCGGCGCGAGGTAGGTGTTGAGCGAGACGGACGTGCCCGCGGGACCGCTGAGCCGGTCGAGGAGCAGCATCGCGGTCTCCTCGTGGCCGAAGTTGCCGGGGTCGATCGTCTGCGCGATGCCGACGGTCTGGATGCCGGACTCGGCGATCGTGCCGCCCACGACGAGCCTGCTCACGTTCTTCCGCCCCCACAGGTCGGCGTGGTCGCGGCTGTTCAGCAGCCGGACGTTCCCCGGCACGGCCAGGTTCTCCCTGATCGTGGCGAGCGTGGCGGAGAGCACGGCGTCACCGTCCTGTTCGGACAGACCCCAGTTCCGCAGGAAGCTCGAGAACGGGGACAGCCGCCGGTTCCCGTCGCCGCCGAACGGGGTCGTGTCCACGACGGCGCCGTCGAAGTCGACGAACACCGTCTGCGGACCGGCTTTCTCGCTGCCGGGCCGGAACGCCTGGACCGTCAGGTCGTAGCGCCCGGTGCCGTCCTCCACGCCGACGGAGTACCGGCCGTCACGCGGTGCCACGTAGTCCGCGACCGCGTTGCCCCCACCCGGCAGCGGGCTCTGCGGTGGCAGGGCGAACGACAGGTCCTGCTGCGACCCCACCACCAGGCGTCCCGCTGTGTCGTGCACGACGAGCTTGCGCGCGGCCCCCGTGACGGACGCGCCGAGCACGTCGCCCGCCTTGAGGTCGACGGCGAAGAAGTCCCGGTCTCCCTGGCCCTCACCGGCGGCGAGCGTCAGTTCGTACGTGCCTTCGGTGGCCGCCACGCCGGTGACGCGCACGAAGTAGTCGGCTCCCGCCGTCAGTTCGACGTCGAGGCGGGCGTCGGTGGACGCGATGGTGTTGTCCGCGGTCGCGACCTCCACTCCGGCCGCGTCGAAGACCGTCAGCGCGGTGTCGAGGTCGCTGCCCGGAGTGATGGTGCCGACCGTCGTGAGTCCGGCACCGCGCAGCCGGTAGAAGTCCTGGTCCTGCGCGGTGATCGCGCCCGTCGTGCGGATCGCCCGCCTAGTCGTGCCGACGCCGGTGTCGCTCGCGGTCTGCGCGCTGTCGTTGGGTTCGGCGAACTCGCCGACCACCGGCATCGTCGGATCGGCGAGCAGCGACCCGGTGAACACCGCGGCCCGGTGCCTGCCGAAGTCCGTGCGCTCGGCGGTCCACGGGCTGTCGTTGCGGCCGCGCACCGACGCCGGCTCCCGTTCCCCGTGGGTGTGGCCGGGTCTCGGCGTGGTGAGGACGCGGGCCCTCGTCCTCGCCTCGCGTGACCGGACGACCTTCGCCAGGTCGACGCCGCCTGGGTCTTCGAGGTAGGCGAGCACCGGGTCGGGCTGGATCGGTTCCGGTGCCGCGTGGACTGCCGTCTGACCGCTCAGCACCAGTGCGGTGGCGGCGATCGCTGCCTGCAAACGCATGTATCCCCCCGTGGATAGGCCTTTCCAGACCTACACCGTCCACGGGTGCGCACGCCCGGATTTGGCCGAATCAGAGGGTGTGTATTGAGACGGCGTAGTCGCCGCCCTCGAACGGTTTCCGGTCCCACGTCGCGAACCGTTCGACGAGCTTCAGCCCGGCAGCGGCGCAGTGCTCGTCGTACTGCTCGGCGGTGTAGCCCCGGTTCAGGCCGAACCCGGCGACCAGCACCCCGCCGACGTGCCGCGCGACCCCGGCGACCAGCGCGTCCTGCGTGCCGGGCGCGGTGAACAGCGGCACGTTGCCCGCCATCACGACCACGTCGAACGTCCGGCCGAGGTCGAGCGCGGCCAGGTCGGACCGGACCCACGTGATGTCCGGCGCGAGCTCCCGCGCGTGGGCCAGCATCGACTCGTCCAGGTCGGCTCCGACGGCCTCGACGCCGTGCCGGGCCAGCTCGATCGCGACGCGCCCGGTGCCGCAGCCCGCGTCCAGCACGGTCTTCGGTCCGAAGGCGCGCACGAACGACGCCTCGCCGTGCACGTCGACCCCCGACTCGGCGAGCGAGTCGAACCTGCGCTGGTACTCAGCTCCGTTCCACACCCGGTGAGCATAGAACCGAAGATCGGCGGATACCGGACGGGTGAGAGCGCTGCCAAGGTCGAGTCATGACGCGCTTTCTGCTGGCAGTGGCGTTGCTCGTGGCGGCGGCCTCTCCCGCGCACGCCGCCCCTCTGCGGTGGGTCGGGACCTGGGCCACGGCGCCCTCGTCCGCCGTGCCCGGCACGGACACCGGGTATCCGAACTTCTCGATCCGCAACATCGTGCACGTGAGCGCGGGCGGCAAGGAGATCAGAGTCCGGCTCTCCAACGCCTACGGCCGCACACCGGTGCTGTTCGGCCAGGTCACGGTGGCGCGCGCGGCCGGTCCGGACACGCCCACGGCGCTGCCCGGCACGATGCGCACCCTCACGTTCGGCGGTTCCCGGTCGATCACCGCCCCGCCCGGCGCCGACGTCGTCAGCGACGGCGTGACCCTGACCGTTCCCGCCGACTCCGACCTGCTGGTCAGCGTCTTCACGCCCGAGCCGGGCGGCCCGGTCACGCACCACCAGCTGACCATGCAGAACTCGTACTTCACCCGCGACGGCGACCACACCGCCGACGAGTCCGCCGCCCCGTACCGCGAGCGCACCACCAACTGGCACTACGTGTCCGGCGTGGACGTCCGCACGTCGACGTTGAAGGGCAGCGTGGTGGCGCTCGGCGACTCGATCACCGACGGCGCGAACTCGACGTGGGGCGCCAACCTGCGGTGGCCCGACCAACTCGCCGACCGCGTGAACACCCGCCTCGGCGTGCTGAACGCGGGCATCAGCGGCAACCGGCTGCTGCTCGACGGCGGTTCGGCCGGCCCCAACGCGCTGGCCCGTCTCGACCGCGACGTGCTGACGCAGTCCGGTGTCCGCACGGTGATCGTGTTCGAGGGCATCAACGACATCCAGCAGACCCCGCACGAGACCGATCCCGCCAAGATCATCGCGGCGCTGAAGCAGGTCGCCCAGCGCTCGCACGACCGGGGCCTGCGCGTCATCGGCGCGACGATCACGCCGTTCAAGGGCTGGAACAGCTACACCGAGGAGCTGGAGGGCGTGCGGCAGGCCGTGAACTCGTTCATCCGCACCAGCTCCGACTTCGACGCGATCGTGGACTTCGACCAGGTGATCCGCGACCCGGCCGACCCGCAGCGCATCCGGCCCGCCTACGACGAGGGCGACCACCTCCACCCCGGTGACCAGGGCTTCGCGGCCATGGCGAAGGCGGTCGACCTGGCCGTCCTCTGAGTCCTGTTGAGACGGACAAACCGGAGATCGAGGTTCGCGGAACCCCCTGGCGCGGTTAGATGGTCGAGATCATCTCCACCCACCAGGGGGTTAGCCGATGCGTGTCACGATCCTCGCCGTCGTTCTCATGGCCAGCCTGACGGCGTGCATCACGATCAACACGACCCCGGGCGACCAGAGCAAGCCGCCCTCGTCGCCGGGCACGTCCGCGCCGGGCACCTCGAACGCGGGCACCGACGACAAGGGGCAACCGCAGACGGTGCTCACGGCCGAGCTGACGATGCAGGGCAAACCGGGGCTGGGCCTGCTCGCCCTGAAGAACGCCGGCGCCGCGCCGACCAAGGTCCAGGGCTGGCCGAAGCTCTCCTTCAGCGACCCCACCGGCACGCCCATGGCCATCCCGGTGAAGCGCGAGCTCGTGCCGGGCGAGGGCCCCGAGATCACCCTGCAACCCGGCCAGAGCGCGTGGGCCGGGGTGCTGCTCGAGTCGAACGACGCCGACTCCCGCGCGCTCAACGTCCTGTCCGTCGAGGTGTCGGGCTCCGCTCCGGCGAAGGTGAAGATCATCGGCACCAGCGGTCAAGAGGTGATCGACACCACCAAGATCAAGGTGAGCACGGCCAAGGTCGGCACGCTGCAGCCCATCACCCAGGGCGTGCTCACCTTCGACTACTGAGAGAGGCGGTGCTGCAGCAGCACCTCCCACGGCCGGACTGCCCGGTCGAGGAACATCAGGTCGTCCATCCGGCAGGTGCAGGTGTTGTGCTCGCGGGTGTTCTGCGGGTAGCTCCCGCCGATCTTGATCCCGCGCGGGTCGGTCGACGAGGTCACGTCCGGTTCCGGTTCGCCTTCGAGCTGCCACGGGTCGCCGGCGGTGACGTACCTGCCGTCGAGCGGCTTTCCGTTGCGGTACAACGCCATCGTGCCGGTGTCGAAGTCGAACGTCGCCGCCAGGAACACCCATTCGCCCGGTGGCAGCAGCTCCTGCCACGGCCGGTCGGCGGCGAACGTCTGCGACGCGCCGCCGTCGAGTCGTCTGGCCAGCGCCACCAGCTTCAGCTCGCCGTCGACCTGGATCAGTTCCAGCAGCGCGCGCACGGCGTGCCCGTCGGAGCTGCCGGTCAGCACGCCCGCGAGGCCGATCGCGCCGTACAGGTCGGCCGGGTCGGCGGTGTTCGAGTTCGGGGCCGGGTTCTGGCCCGTCATCTTGACCCAGCTCAGGATCGACGCCTCGCGGGCACCGCTGAACGCCCTCAACGACGGCACGCCGGACTCGCTGTGGACACCGGCCTTCCAGTCGTCGTTGCCTGCCGTCTGAGAGTTGACCTGCTTGAGCTGCACCGAAGTCCGGCGCGACCCACCGTCCCGCACCCGCATGGCCGCGCCGCCGTTGATCAGCGACAACGTCGTGCCGGAACGGCCGCGGTCCCGTTCCAGGGCCTCGTCACCGCGCACCGGGTGCTCGAAGTCGTAGTAGGACACCAGGTTGCGGGCGAGCGTGGGCAGCACACCGGACGTGGCCTGAGCGGGTGCGGCCACACCGGCGAGGAAGGCGGCCGTCACCCCGAGGACGAGCAGCCGCCTCACGACCCGCTCCCCCGCACCAGCACGTCCCGCGCCCTGCCGATGTTGTCGAACGAGCCGAAGCCGACCCGGCCGGACAGGAAGGTCCTGTCCACCGCCGTCATCAGCGGGAACCGCGAACCGTCCAGGTAGACCGCGATCTCGCCGGTGTCGGCGCAATGCCGCACTCTGACGCGGTGCCACGCCGTGTCCGTCACTGCGGGCGGTGCACCGACGGAACGCGTCGCGTCCCACTGGTGGTCGAGGCGCAGGCGGTCGGCGTTGTTGACGACGAAGATGCCGTTGTGCGGGTAGATCGTGTTGTCCGACGACAGGTGCGCGTAGTAGAACTCCGTGTCCGACCGGTACCCGAACACGATGATCACGTCCCGGTTGGACTCCGCCACCGGCGTGTCCAGCCGCACCGAGGCGTCGACCTGCACCGAGCCGAACGCCGGGCCCTTCGTGAGCACCGCGTACTCGAAGGGCCGCCGCGGGCCGGGACGGGCGGCACCGGGTTGTGCCAGCACGACCTCACGGCCGGGGAACTGCCAGAGTCCGGGCGTGACCGGTGCCCAGGCGTCAGCGGACCCGGTACCGGCGACGACGTCGTGGCCGAGGCGGCAGGACGCGAACGCGCGCGCCCCCGTCACCTTCCAGATCTTGCCGTTCGCCTTGGCCAGCACGTAGAGCTCACCGGCGGCGTCCCGGCCGAACCGGAGGTCGACGCGGTCGGGGTCGTTCACCAGCGCCTTGAGCGTGGTGAGCTGCCCGTTGACGTAGACCATCAACTCACGTGACACGGCCATCGGACTGCCGGCGCGCATCTCGCGTTCCTCGGCGTAGTACAGCAGCCCCTTCACGCCCTCGCCGTAGATGTACTTGCCGCGCAACGAAGGGATCTTCGTACCGCGGTAGACGAAGCCGCCCATCACCGCGTTCCCGCTGTCGGCGCACGGGCTCTGAGTCGCGAGCCTGTTGTGGTCGAACGCCGTGACCGGGTAGGTGTAGCCGTACTTGGCGTCGTCGGCGGGCAGCGGGAACACACCGCACGACGGGTCGCCGCGGCGGAACTCCCAGAGGCCCTCGCGTTCGCTCCAGCCCAGGTTGGCGCCCTTGCGGACCTCGTACACGGAGTCGACGGCCTTCTCGCCGATGTGCCCGAGGAACATCTTGTGCGAGCCGCCCGCGTCCCAGCTGAAGCGGTACGGGTCGCGCATGCCGTAGGCGTAGATCTCGCCGAGCTTGCCCGCCTGTCCGACGAACGGGTTCGAGCGCGGGATGCCGTACTGACCGTTGACGCCGTCGGTTCCGGCCGGGTCGATGCGCAGGATCTTGCCCTGCGGCAGGGAGAGGTCCTGCGGCACCGTGGTGTTGTAGCCGATGCCGCCGTCGCCGGACGCGATGTGGAGCAGGTCCCCTTCCCACCAGGGAGCCGTGGGGTTGAAGCCGATCTCCTGGAAGCCGTGGATGAACGACGCGAAGCCGACGCGCAGGATCTCCCGGTGCGTTCCGGCGAACACGTCCGCGCTCGGGTCGGCTGCGGTCCATTCGGTGATCACGCCGTGCACCTGGGCGTTCGCCGGTGACGGCAGGTCGGGCTTCTTCGTGGTGAGCGCGGACCCGGTCTCGGTGTGCACGGTGTAGAACTTGCCGTTGCGCCGGAAGTCCGGGTGGAACGCCGCGAACCCGAAGCCGCTGCCGAGGCCGCGGTGGGTGTGGAAGTCCGGCCCCACGGCCGCGCCCAGGTCGAGGAACACGTGCTGCGTCCCGCCGTCCAGCAGGTAGAGCCTGCCGTTCATGTCCGGCACGAACTGCCTGCCGGACCCGTCGGGGACCTCGCCCAGGTAGTTGATCCTGTTGTAGCGCACCAGTCTCGGATCTGTCGGCGGCGGCACCGGCTGGGAGGCGGGCAGCTGCGCGGCCTCGGTCAGCTCCAGGCCGAGGCCGGACGGACCGGGTGTCGGCAGCGGATCGGCGATCGGGGCTTCTTGAGCTGACGCGACGGGCACGAGCAACGCCGAGAGCACGAACGTGACGACAGCGAGCCAGGACAAGCGTCGGAACATCCCCCACCACCCTGTGGGCCAGGCCGTGCCGGGACACGGCGTTGGAAAGCGCTTTCCTCATGCGGCGGAACTCCGAACGTACGCGGGTGATAAATCAGCCACAACCCCGTCAGTCGTGTCCTGTCACGGCTCCCAGCAGGTCCCGGATGTGCGCCGTCGCCGCCGCGAACTCCGGACGTGCCATCGTCGCCGAGTAGTCGCGGTCCGCGGGCAGGCCGACGTCGATGACCTCCTGGACCACCGCGGGCCGGCGCGTCAGCACGACCACCCGGTTCGCCAGGTAGACCGACTCCGCGATCGAGTGCGTCACGAGCAGAACCGTCGTGCCGGTCTCGCGCCACACGCGGTGCAGCTCGACGTTCATCTGCTCGCGGGTCAACGCGTCGAGCGCGCCGAACGGTTCGTCCATCAGCAACACCCGCGGCTGGTGCAGCAGCGCGCGGCACAACGCCACGCGCTGCTGCATGCCACCGGAAAGCTCGTGCGGCAGGGCGTTCTCGAACCCCGTGAGCCCCGTCATCTCTATCAGCTCGTCGGCCCGCCTCGCCGCCTCGACCGCGCCCATCCCGCGCATCTCCGCCTGCAGCAGGATGTTCCTGCGCGCCGACCGCCACTCCAGCAACGCCGCCCGCTGGAACACGAACCCGATGTCGTGCCGCGGCCCGTGCACCGGCGACCCGAGCAGCGTCACCGCGCCGGACGACGGCGTGAGCAGGCCGGACACCAGCTTCAGCAACGTGGACTTGCCGCAGCCGGACGGGCCGACGATCGACACGAACTCCCCCGGCGCGACGGCGAGCGAGACCTTCTCGATCGCGGTCACCTCCGCGCGCTTCGACCGGAAGCGCACGGACACGTCGTCGATCGAGACCGCGGATGTGGTGGTCACGTCAGTGCTCATCCCTGGGGCGCTCATCCTTGGGGGGCAACGCTTTCTTCCCAGTACGCCGACGGTTCGGACGCTTCCTCGATGATCCCGGTCCGCTGGAAGGTCTCGATGGTCTTCTTCCAGTCGTCGACGGTGTTCACACCCGGTGCCTTGCCCTTGGTCGCATCGGTGTGCAGCAGCGTCAGCGTGGTCTTGAACTGCTCCAGCACGACTGTCGGTGACGGCAGCTGCTCGGCGGCGCCCTTCATCGACTCGGCCGCGGCCTCCGGAGCCTTCTCGGCCTCGGCCCACGCCTCCTGCGTCGCCTCGACCATCTTCCGCACGAGGCCGGGGTCCTTCTGCAGCATCGACTTCGACGTCAGCAGGCCGTTGCTGAAGTAGTTGAGCCCGAACTCCGAGAACCGCAGGTACCCGACGTCCTTGCCGGCCTTCTCCTTGATCGTCGGTCCCTGGTCGGACGCGAAGCCGAGCAGCACGTCGGTGCGGTTCGAGATGACCGCGGCCATCTTGCCCGCCGGGTCGATGTTCTGGATCGAGACGTCGGACTCCTGCATGCCGTTCTGCTTGAGGAACGCGGGGAACGTCTTCGTCAGCGCGTCACCGGCCGTCGTGGCGACGGACTTGCCCTTGAGGTCGGCGGGCTTTTTGATGTCCTTGTCCGCGAAGAACTGCACCGACGCGGGAGTGGTCTGCAGGAACACGCCGATGCTCTTGGCCGGCACGCCCTGCTCGACGGCCGTGGCGAGCGCGGACGTGTCGGCCCACCCGAAGTCGGTCTGCCCGGCGCCCGTCGCCGTGACGGTCTTGCCGGAGCCCTGGCCGGCCTGGATCTTCAGGTTGATGCCGTGCTTGGCGTAGATGCCCTGCCTGACCCCGTAGTAGAACGGCGCGTGCTCGCCGTACGGGTACCAGTTGAGGGTGAGCGTGACGTCCTCCGCCCCGCCGCTCTCCCCTGCCGTGCCCCCGCCACCGCAGGCGGCGACCAGCAGCACCGCGGGAAGAAGACCTGCGAGCACTCTCTTCATGATCCGCCTTTCGCGAGGAGGGTGGTGACGGCGGCGCCGCGCCGACTGGCGTGCCACGGCAGCAGCAGCTGTTCGGCGAGGTCGAGCAGCAGGAAGAGGAGCACGCCGACGACCGAGGTGACGATCAGGCCTGCGAAGAGCATCGGGGTGTCCATGTTGCCGTTGGCCTGCAGGATCACGTATCCCAGACCTTCGTTGGAGCCGACGAACTCCCCCACGACCGCACCGGTGACGGCCAGCGTGACGGCGACCTTGAGACCGGCGAACAGGTGCGGCAGCGCGGCCGGGAAGCGGATCTTCACGAACGTCCTCACCGGCCCGCCGCCCATCGTCGCGGCCAGGTCGAGCATCTCGGTGTCGACCGACTTCAGGCCGGTGACCGTGGAGATCACGACCGGGAAGAACGCCATCAGCACGGCCACGACGACCTTGGGCTCGAAGCCGAAGCCGAGCCACACCACGAACAGCGGCGCGATCGCGATCTTGGGGATGACCTGCGCGAACAGCAGCAACGGGTAGGCGGCGCTCTCGACCGTGCGGGAGTAGACCATCGCCACGGCGACCAGCACACCGAGCACACCCGCGATCACGAACCCGAGCACCGTCTCGTACGTGGTCACCCAGGTGTGACCCCACAGGTACGACCACTTGTCGGCCAGCAGGACGAACGTCTTCCCCGGTGACGGCACCAGGTAGGCCTCGACCAGGCCGGTGACCGTCACGAGCTGCCACAGCGCGAGGCACGCGGCCAGCAGCGCGACCGGACGCCACGTCCGCTCGACGAGGCCCCGCCAGCGGTCTCCCGAAACCGTGCTCACCCAGCCCCCTTCGGGTCGGAAAGCGCTTTCCAGCACGCTAGGTCCGATCCCGCGACCGGTCAAGGTGGAGGATCGATGAAGCTCGTTCGGCGTAGCGCCCCGGCCGGCGGCGCCGTGTCGGCACCCGGCGCGCGCTCAGGGCACCGGTGCGTACTCGTTGCCCGCCCGGTCCTTCCCCCGCGCCAGGTAGATCCCGCGATCTCCAGGACCGTGGAACCGGACCGTCGTCGGCATGTACCGCATGGTGTAGCCGCACCGGCGTGCGGTGCTGCGGTTCGGCGGCGAGCCGTGCACGAGCATCGCCGAGTGGACGCTGCACGCGCCGCGCTCCAACTCCACGTCGACGGCCCGCGACTCGTCGACCGCCGTCTCCTGGTTGAAGAACGCGTCGGCGGTGCCGGTGTGCTCGACGGCTTCGAGGTGGCTGCCGGGGATCACCCGCAGACAGCCGTTGTCCAGGGTCGACGGGTCGATCGCCAGCCAGATCGTGACCGCGTCACCCGCGGGGGTGATGCTGTCGCGCCAGAAGTGCGCGTCCTGGTGCCACGGCACGGGTTTGCCGTCGCCCGCGGGCTTGCAGATGAAGTGCGACGAGAACAGCGCGATGTCCGGGCCGACCAGCGACTCGACGAGGTCCAGCACGTCCGGGTCCAGCAGCCAGGAGAACAGCGCCGGATCGGTCAGGTGCGGCATGTCCATGTGCTCGGGGCGCTGCCCGGCCGGCAACGCCGCCAGCTTGGCCTCGAAGTGCGCCGACAGTGCCTCGAACCGGGAGGACGTCAGCACGCTCGGATGCGTCTCGTAGCCGTCGGTCTGGAACATCAGCTCACCTCACGAGTAGGCCGGTCTCCCTGTCGTACCGCAGAACGCGCGCGGGCGGGGCGTCCACCGTCACCGTCGCGCCGACGGCGGGTTCGGCGTCCTCGGGCACGACGTACCCGATCTGGTCCTCTCCGCAGTCCAGCGTCACCAGCGACGTCACGCCCAGGTTCTCCACAATGGACACCACGCCGGTGAAGAGGCCGGAGGCGGCCGGCGAGAGGTACTCGGGCCGGACGCCGATGATCTCGGACGCGCGCGGCACGAGGTTCATGGGCGTCGAGCCGATGAAGTTCGCGACGAAGGTGTCCGCGGGCCGCTGGAACACCTCGCGCGGTGTGCCGAGCTGGCGGATCCGCCCGGAGTCCATCACGGCGATCCGGTCGGCCAGCGCCAGTGCCTCTGCCTGGTCGTGCGTCACGAACACCGTCGTCAGCGCCAGGTCCCGTTGCAGCTTCTTCAGGAACGTCCTGGCCTCCAGCCGTAGCCGGGCGTCCAGGTTGGACAGCGGCTCGTCGAGCAGCAGCACCTCGGCAGACGCGGCGACCGCACGGGCCAGCGCGGCGCGTTGCTGCTGGCCGCCCGAGAGCTGGCCGGGCCGTCGTTCCAGCAGTCCGTCCAGGCTCAGACCGGCTGCCGTTCGTGTGGCCGCCTCCCGTTGTTCGGACTTCGAGGCTCCCCGCACCCGCAACGGATAGGCGATGTTCTCCGCCACGGTCATGTGCGGGAACAACGCGTAGTCCTGGAACACCATCGCCACCCGGCGGTCACCGGGCTGCAGCCGCGTCACGTCCCGCGACCCGATCCACACCGCGCCCTCGCTGGCACCTTCGAGGCCCGCGATCGTGCGCAGCAGCGTGGTCTTGCCGCAGCCGGACGGGCCGAGCAACGCGAACAGCTCGCCGTCGGCGACCTCGAGGTCCAGCGAGTCCACCGCCCGCACCCCGTTCGGGTAGACGGTCGACAGCTCCTCCACCGTGATGCCCGCCATCAGCTCTTGATGCCTCCGTGGAATCGGAACCCGTACCGCTTGTTCACGACCAGGTACAGCACGACCACCGGGATCGAGTACAGCAGCGAGAACACCGGGATCACCGCCAGGTTGGCGCTGCCGCCCTCGTCGTACAGGGTCCGCAGCAGCACCGCCGCCGGTTGCTGCCCGACGTCGCGCAGCAGCAGGAACGGCAGCAGGAAGTTGCCCCAGGCGTTGACGAACGCCCACACGAAGATCGTCGCGACGCCCGGCCGCGCGACCGGCAGCACGACGTGGCTCAGCACCTGCCGCGGCGAGGCACCGAACACCCGCGCGGACTCCTCGTACGAGCGCGGCACGGCGTCCACGAAGTCCTTCAGGATGAAGATCGCCGCGGGCAGCATGCCGCCCGCGATCACCAGCGCCGTGCCGAACTGCGAGTTGATCAAGCCGAGCTGCAGCATCATCACGAAGATCGGCACCATCGCGGCCGTGCCCGTCACCACGCTCGACAGCAGCAACAGCAGGTACAGCAGCAGATCGCGGCCGGGAATCCGCACGCGTGACAACGCATACGCCGCCAACGCCGCGCACACCGTCGTCACCACGGTCGCGATCACGCACAGCACCAACGAGTTCACGAGTGACGTCAGCGCGTACGGGTGGTCGAACGTCGCCGCGACGTTGCGCAGCGTCCAGTCCGGCCACCGCAGCCCGAGGCCCGGCTTCGCGTCGAACGGCGCGGAAGCCAGCCACAGCATCGGCACCGCGAAGAACGCCAGCACCACCGAGACCAGCACGTAAAAGCCGATCCGCCGGACGATCCACAGAGGACTCACGCGCGCCTCCGCAGCAACCTCAGGTACACCAGTGCGATCACCAGGTTGCCGGCCAGCAGCAGCATCGACATCGCCGACGCGTACCCGAGCTGCCCGCTCTCCAGCGCCTGCCGGTAGATCAGCACGGGCAGCACCTCGGACCGGTGGTTCGGCCCTCCCGCGGTGAGCAGGAACGGCGTGAAGTCGTTGGCGGTCCACAGGCTGATCAGCAGCGTGTTCGTCAGCACGTGCCCGCGGATGTGCGGGAACACCACGTCTCGCACGGTCTGCCACCCGGACGCGCCGGCCAGCCGCGCGGTCTCCAGCTGCGACGGCGGCACGGCGGCCAGCGCGGAGGTGTAGAGCAGCATCGAGAACGCCGTGCCGCGCCAGATGTTGAACACGATCAGGCTGGTCATCGGGTACTGCACCAGCCACGCGGTCTGCGGCGAGCCGAGCAGCATCCCGAGCGTGCCGGTGTCGCGGCTCAGCACCGCGAACCACAGGTACGCCACCACGGTTCCCGGCAGGATCCACGACAGCAGTACCAGTCCCTCGACGGCCCGGCGCAGCCCCGGCCGCACGGTCCGCAGCAGCCACGCCAGCCCGAAACCGAGCGCGTTCTGCCCGATCACCGCCGACCCGAGCACGAACAACGCCGTGAGCCACAGGGAGTTCGTGAACAAGGGGTCGCGCACGGCGTCGACGACGTTGTCCAGCCCCACGACCCGCGGGTTGGCCGCCGCGGGTCCGGTGAGCTGGTAGTTCGTGATGCCGATGTAGAGCGTCCACAGCGCGGGGAAGACCAGGAACACCCCGATCAGCAGGAGTGCGGGCGCGACGAACCCGACCGCGCGACGGACCCCCAGCCCCGAGCTGTCGAGCGCCGAGCTAGCCAACGTTGGCCTCACCGACGGCTTTCACCAGTGCTTCCCGGTAAGCGCGAGCGGCGTCGTCCGGGCTCTTCCCCGCCACCACGTCCGCGGTCGCCTGCTGCAACGCCGCCGACACCTTCGGGTAGTCGGCGAGTCCCGGCCGGTAGCGGGTGATCGGCAGGACCTTCTCCGCCACGAAAGTCAGCATCGGGTCGCCCTTGAGCACCTCGTCGTTGACGTCCTGGCGTTGGGTCAGCTGTGCGGTGCCCGCCAGCGACTCCTTGACGGCCTCGGCGGAGTTGAGGAACTGCAGGAACTCCCACGCCTGCCTCGGGTACTTCGTGTTCGGGTTGACCACCCGCACACCGCCGCCGGACATGCTGACGAAGTCCTGCCCGCCCACCCCCGCACCGGCCTGACGGGCGGGCACCAGCGCCCAGCCGACGGCGGTGTCGCGGTCGGCCATCTTCGCCACGCCGTTCTTCGGTTCCACGACGGACCGCCAGAAGTAGTCGCCCTCCAGCAGGATGCCGATCTTGTTCTCGCCGAAGAGCTGGAACGACCGGTCGCGGCCCTTGGCCTCCTGTTGCAGCACGGGATCGCCGAGCCCGCCGCCGTAGATCTTCCGGTACAGCTCCAGAACATCCTTGAGCTGGGCCGAGTCGCCCTGCCACTTCCCGTTGTCGTAGATGGGTTTGCCGGTGCCGGCGAGCGCGGGCAGCACCCCCTGCATCGAGGTGGCCTCGCCCATCGCGGTGCCGGCGTTGAGCTGGATCGGCGTGACACCCGGCAGTGCCTTCAGCTTCGCGCCCGCGTCGAGGACGTCCTGCCAGCTGCGGGGTTGCCAGTTCGAGGGCAGCCCGGCCTGCGCGAACAGCTTCTTGTTGAAGAACAGCACGCGCCCGTCCGTGCCCATCGGCACGCCGTACCGCTTGCCGTCGAACTCGCCGAGCCCCTGCACCGCCTTGGGGATCTTGTCCCAGCCGTCCCAGTCGGTGTTCCCCACGACGTCCGCGAGCGGCTTGATCTGGCCGGCCTGCGCGAACTCGCCGAGCCAGATGCCGTCGATCTCGATGATGTCGCCGCCACCGCCGGTCTTGAGGTCGAGCGCGACCTTGGTCTTGAAGTCCTCGTCGCCGGCGCCGTTCTGCTCGAACTTGACCGTGGCGGTGACGCCCTTGGCCTTCTGCTGCTCGGTGAACCTGGGAATCACCCAGTTCTGCAGCCAGTTGGCGCCGCGCGCGTTCTTCCCGCCCGCCACCGCGTTGGCGACGATCGTGAGCGTGATCTCCTTGGCGTCGGCGTTCCTCGCCTGATCGCCCTGCTGCGTCTGTCCCAGACAGCCGGCGAGCAGACCGCACACCGCCACCAGCCCGAACGTCGTTGTTCGCCGCATCCGTGATCTCCCCACCCAGAGGACCAGCCGGTACGTCAACCTCCAACCTGGCACTGGTCCACGCCCACCACAAGGTCGAATAACGTGGAGTGGTGACCGATCGACGCACCGTGCTCAAAGCCGCCGCCCTGCTCCCGCTCGCCGGCTGCGCGGCACGACCGTCGGCTCCGGCGACCACCGCACCGGCCACCACCACGGCGACAACCACAGCGGCGACCAGCGCCGCACCCGTGCGGCACGACGCGCTGTTCGAGCTGGAGAAGAAGTTCGACGCGCGCCTCGGCGTCTTCGCGGCGGGTGCGCACGGGACGGTCGAGCACCGGGCGGACGAGCGGTTCGCGTTCTGCTCGACGTTCAAGGGCCTGGCCGCCGCGGCCGTGCTGCACCGCAACCCGATGACGCACCTGGACACCGTCGTCACCTACACCGAGGCCGACCTGATGAAGAGCTCGGCGATCACGAGGCAGCACGTGCGGACGGGCATGACCCTGCGCGACCTGTGCGACGCGGCGGTCCGGTACAGCGACGGCACGGCGGGAAACCTGCTGCTGCGCGACGTCGGCGGCCCGGCGGAGCTCACGAGGTACCTGCGCGAACTGGGCGACACCGAGACCAGGATGGATCGCGTCGAGCCGGACATCACCTCGGCCACGCCGGGAGATCCGCGCGACACCGCCACGCCGCGGTCACTCGGCACGGACTACCGGCGGCTCGTCCTCGGGGACGCGCTCGAGCAGGAAAAGCGCGGCTTCCTCACGGACCTGCTGGAACGGTCGACGACCGGCTCCCAGCGCGTCCGGGCGGGCGTGCCGCAGGGCAGCAGGGTCGCGAGCAAGACCGGCACCGGCAGCTACGGCACGGTCAACGACATCGCGGTCGTGTGGCCCCCGGCCGGCGAACCGCTCCTGGTGGCGATCATGTCGAGCAAGGCCGCCGAAGACGCCGAGTACGACGAGGCACTGGTGGCCGAGGCCGCCGCCTACGTCCTCAAGACCCTCACCTGACCGACGACACGTCCGCCCACACCGTCTTGAGGTCGGGGAACCGGTTGTGCCCCCAGACCTGCGCCAGACCGTTCACCAGCAGCAACCCGCGCTGCCGGCGGCCGCGGAACCCCATCCGCCCCAGCTGCGGGAACCGGCCGGGCGTGCCGTCGTCGACCTCGACCCGCACGACCTCCCGTTCCGGGAGGTGCAGGATGCGGGCGCCGCGAGGTGGCGCCGCGTGGTGGTACGCGTTGCTCACGAGCTCCGTGGCGACGACCATCACGTCGACCACCACGTTCTCGTGCATCCCTCGGAGAAGGCGCCGCACCTCCGCCCGCACGTCGGCGAGCGGCAGCAGCCCTTCCGGTAGGACGAGGTCCAATCGTTCGCCGGACCGTCCTGCAATACCCATCAGCATCTCCCGGCGCCCTGGTGGTTCAAGGCAGGAGGTTCCATACCCAGGAACACGTCGTTCGAAACCCAGCGAACTTCTGTCACGTCACCCTCGGCAGGTCGGCCCACACGACGGTGCCGCCGTGCGCCCTGTCCACGCCCCAGCGGTCGGACAGCCTGGCCACCAGGACCAGGCCGTAGCCGCGCTGCGGCCGGGACACCTTGCGCAGCGGAGGATGCGCGCGGGCGTCGTGGGTGATCTCGATGCGGATCTTGGTCCGCTCCACGGCCACCCGCAGGAACGACGGTTCCGACGTGTACCGGTACGCGTTGCTGACCAGCTCGTTCACCACCAGCAACACGTCCGCCACGGCGTCGGTGTCCTCACCCACGAGCTCCAGCCGCACCCAGCGCCGGACGGCCGCGAGGGACGGCCGTTGCCTGCCCAGTGGCAGGTCCGCCGCCTCTCCCATCTCCGCTGCCTGGTCGCGCGCCAAACCGCTCCTCGGTCGGATGATCAGTTCGGGCGCGGGTTACCCGGCCGTACCCGTTCCCAAACCACGGGGTTGACCAGCGCCGATCGCGAGTTACCCTCTGCGCGCCGCCGCAACTCCAGGGGGAAAACGCGTGCCCAGAACGTTGACGCCGTTGTTGCTCGCCGTACTGGCGATCTTCACCGCGCAGCAGTTGCTCACCCCGCTCTTCCCGGTCCTGACCCACGACCTCGACCTCACCGCGAGCCAGTACGGGCTGGTGCTGTCGATCTCCGCCGCCGCGCTCGCGCTGTCGAGTCCCCTGTGGGGCCTGGCGCTCGACTTCCTCGGGCTGCGGGCGGTGCTGATCGCCGGTCTCGCGCTGTGCGTGGCCGGTCTGGCCGGGTTCGCCGCCGCGGTGACGCTGGCATCCGGTGAGACGCTGACGCCCGACCTCGCGTTCGTGGCGATGCTGGTGTTCCGCAGCCTGGTGCTGGGGGGCGGCCTCGCCTCGCTGCCGGTGGCCGCGCTCGCCGTCGCGGGCACGTCGTACGAAGCGCAGCGCACCGGTGCCGTGGGTCTGGTCGGTGCGGCGTCGGGGCTCGCCGCCGTCCTCGGTCCGTTGGTCGGCGGTGGTCTCGCGGTCGTGTCGTTGATGGTGCCGCTCTACCTCGCGCCGGTGATCGCCCTGGTGGTCGCGGTGGTGGTGCTCGTCGTCGTCCGGCCCGTGCCGCCCGTCGAGCAGCCGCCGCGGTTCCAGCCGTGGGAGGTGCTGCCCGCGTTCGGGGCCGGGTTCCTGCTGCACCTGTCGTTCGGGCTGGCGGAGGTGGTCGTCATCCTGCTCGTCAAGGACCGCATGCAGACCGACATCTCGGCGGGCACCACCTGGCTGGTGCCGATCGTCGCCGCGGTCGGGCTCCTCGGCGCCCAAGCCGTGCTGGTCCCGCTGCTGAGGTGGCCGGCGGGCAGGCTGATGAAGATCGGCGCGCCGGTCGCGCTGGCCGGGTACGCCGTGCTGGCGGTCGCGCCGTCGGTGCTGCTGGTGGCGCTGGGGTTCCTGGTGGTCGGCTTGGGCGTCGGCCTCGCGGTCACCGGGTTCGCGGCGGCCGCCACGCTCGCCGCAGGGCCGCGGCACCAGGGCCTGGTCGCCGGGCTGGTCAACGCCACGGCCGGAATCGCCGTGGTGGTGGCGCCGATGGCGAGCGGCCTGCTCCACGACGTCGAACCGAACGCACCGGTGATCGCCGCCGGAGTGGCCGCGGCGCTCGCCACCGGACTGGCGCTGCTGCCGATCGGACCGTCGCGGGTTCGGATCCCGGTCTGACGCGGTCTGTTTCGCAGCGCACCCGTGCCACTACTCTGCGCACGTGAGGCGTATCTTCAGCGCGCTCGTGCTGGCACTGCTCGCCGCGACGGCCGTGGCCGTCCCCGCGCAGGCCCACGCCGAGCTCAAGAGCAGCACCCCGGCGTCCGGCGCGACCCTCGACGCCCCGCCCCCGCAGGTCGAGCTGACGTTCAGCGACGTCATCAGCCTGCCCGACGGCGACGCGATCACCATCACGGGCCCGGACGGTGCGAAGTGGCCGCTCGCCCAGTCCGCCGCCGTCGACAAGGTGATCACCGCCGAGTTCGACACCGCGGCGGCGAAGGCCGGCGCGCACACGCTGGCGTGGAAGGCGAAGTCGGACGACGGCGACACCATCCAGGGCACCTTCACGTTCACGTTGAACGTCGCCGCGCCGACGTCGTCGGCCGCCGCCCCGTCGTCGGTGACGATGAGCGCGCCGGTGTCGAACGCTCCCACCTCGACCACGTCGCAGGACTCCGGTGGCGTGCCGCTCTGGGTGTGGATCCTGGTCGGGCTGGTGGTGCTGGTCGGCGCGATCCTGCTGGTCCGCCGCCGTCCCCGGTCCTAGCTCCGCCCCAGGCGTCTTTCGAGGAGGTCACGTTCGGCCGGGTGCTCCGCCCGGTCGAGCGCGGCCTCCAGTGCTGCGCGCGGGTCCTCCCCCAGGCGTCGCAGGAGATCCGCGCGCACGGCGTGGAACAGGTGGTAGCGGTCGAGGTCCAGCGCGTCCACCACGTCCAGCGCCCGGCGCGGGCCTTCCGTCTCGGCCAGCGCGACGGCCCGGTGCAGGGCGACGACGGGACTCGGCGTCAGCGCCAGCAGCTGGTCGTAGAGCGCCACGACCTGGTGCCAGTCGGTGGGCGGGTCGCTGTGCACGGCGTTGATCGCGGCCTGGACCTGGTACGGGCCGGGCCGGTTCCAGCGCAGGCAGCGGCGCACGAGGTCCTGGCCCTCCGCCACGAGGTCCGCGTCCCACCGCGCCCGGTCCTGGTCGGCGAGCAGGACGATCTCGCCGTCGCGCAGCCGGGCGTCGCGGCGTGACTCGACGAGCAGCATCAGCGCGAGCAGGCCCCACACCTCCGGCTCGTCGGGCATGAGCCGGGCGAGCACGCGTCCCAGCCGGATCGCCTCGGCGCCGAGCTCGCGCCGGTCGAGCCAGCCCTCGTTGAAGATCAGGTAGACGACGGCGAGCACGGCCCTCAGCCGGTCGGGCAGGTCGGCGTCGCGCGGCACCCGGTACGGGACGCGAGCGGCGCGGATCTTGCCCTTCGCGCGCACGATCCGTTGCGCCATGGTGGTTTCCGGCACGAGGAACGCCCTGGCGATCTCCCCCGTCGACAGACCGCCGAGCAGTTTCAGCGTCAGCGCGACCTGGGCCTGCGGCGCGAGTGACGGGTGGCAGCAGGTGAAGATCAGGCGCAGCCGGTCGTCGGGCACGTCCTGCACCTCCTCCTCCGGTTCGTGGTGCAGCAGCGCGGCCTGCGCGAGCTTCTCGCGGCCCTTGGTCTCGCGGCGCAGCCTGTCGACCGCGCGGTTGCGGGCGGTGGTGATGATCCAGCCGGCGGGCGAGGGCGGAACCCCGTGGACGGGCCACCGTCGCGCGGCCGTCGCGAAGGCGTCCTGCACCGCGTCCTCGGCGAGGTCGAGGTCGCCGAGGACCCGGGTCAGGACGGAGACCGCGCGGCCGTACTCCGCGCGGAAGATCTCGTCGATCATCCGTACGCGATCGGCCTGACCTCGACCGACAGCGTGCCGAGCACGGTCGCGAGCCGGCGCCCCCACTCCAGCGCCTCGTCGAGGTCGGCGGCCTGGATGATCGTGAAGCCGCCGATGTGCTCCTTGCCCTCGGCGAACGGACCGTCGGTCATCAGCACGTCGTCGTCCACCGCCCGGAGCACGGTCGCGGTCGACGCCGGGTGCAGGCCGACGGCGAACACCCACGCCCCCTTCGCCTGCATCTCCTCGTTCAGGGCGGTCAGGTCCGCCATGATCGGGTCGAGGACCTCGGGCGGAGGGGTCTCGCCGTCGGGCTGGTAGATGCTGAGCAGGTACTTCTGCGTCATGGTGTCTCCCTTCACCCCCTAGTACGAACACGGCCGGCGCGTTTCGACAACACGAAGACCCGGATCACGTCCGAGGCCGCGATCCGGGTGTTCGGGGTGCGGGGATCAGCCCGCCGGGGTCAGCTGCATCGAGACGAGCTGGCGCCGCATGCGTTCGCAGAGCAGGTCGACGACCTCGGTGACGGTGGCGGCCTCCGCGTAGGCCTGGACTTCGACCCACTTCAGGTCGAACCGGGCGTGCGCGTGGATCACGGCCTTGTCCACCGTGAGGTTGACCCAGGCGAAGTCGACTCTGCCGGGGGCGTAGCGGTCCAGTGAGGCGATGCGCTCCGACGCGTAGTCCCGAGCCTGCTCCGGAATCGCTTCCGCCAGCGAGACCTGGATGTAGTCCATCGACACCTAGCCTCCTCAAGGCCACGCGACAGCGCCGCGCGGCCCGTTCCACACTACGTTTCCGATCGCAGTGCCGAACCAGGCGTTGGTCCCGACGGCACAGGGTCCTTCTTCCCGGCGCCGGGGAAGATCAAACCTGTGCGGTCAAAGAGGAAACCTTCGTGTCGAGCTGCTCCTCGGTGGGCGAGCCGACCAGCAGCTCGACCGAGCCGTCCGGCCGCACGAACGCGAGCGTCGGCTGGGCGCTCACCCCGAACCGCTTCCACACCGACCCGTCGAGGTCGGCGAGGCTCGGGAACCCGTCCATGTCGTGGTCGGAGACGAACTTCTTCATCGCGTCGAGCTGGTCCCGTGCCGCGACACCGACGAACTGGACCTTGTCGTGCTTCTTGGCCATCTTCGCGATCGTCGGGGCCTCGGCGTTGCAGGACGGGCACCAGGGCGCCCAGAACCACAGCACCGCGGGCTGGCCGACGAGCTTGTCGCCGCGGAACTCCGCCCCGTCCAGGGTCGTGGCCGTGAACTGGAACTTCTCCGGGGCCGGCGCCTTCTCGGCGCACCCGGCGAGCAGCAGGACTCCCAACAGCAGTCCGAGGACGCGCATTCGGCTCCTCACCTCCTGCCAGGGCCTACGGCCTTGCGCCTCCTCCGGTTCAGCCACCATCCGCCAGCAACGACGAGCGCCACGATGAACGGCCACGGCCCGATAGCCGACAAGATCTGCACGAGCGTCGACTGGAACCGGCCAGCCGCCTGCACGACCGGGTCCACGGCGCTGCCGTTGGCGAGGAAGAGCCTCAGCTCGTAGACGCCGTAGTACGTGACGTACGCACCGACGACGACAAGCACCGCACCGCCGATCCGTCCCACATACGGCAGGAGCTTCCTGATCCACGGCGCCAGCACCGACCCCGCCACGGCCAGTGCCGTGACGACAAGTCCCATACCGAGCGCATAGGCGAGGAACGCCACTCCACCGGTCTGCAACGACGTGCCCACCACGGCGAGAAACGGCCCGATAGCGCACGAGAGAGAGGCGATCGCGAACGCGACGCCGTAGCCGTACATCGACCAGAGGCTCTTCGGTGCCGCTTGCAGCTTCGGAAGCCTCACGTAGAGGTCCTTGCCGAGCAACAGGAGCACGCCGATCACGATCATCGCGGCCCCGATCACGACCGTCACGACCGGCAGGTAGCTCTTGAGCGTCGCCGCCACCGGCGTGACCAGCAGACCGAACAGCCCGAAGAACGTGACGAACCCGGCCGTCATCGCCAAACCGGACATGAAGGCTCTCGCGAGGTTGTCCCGCGCCACCAGCGCCAAATACGCGGGCAGCATCGCGAATCCGCACGGGTTGACCGTGGCGACCATTCCCGCGACGACGGCGAGTGCGAGCTCGTTCACGACACCGAGGCTAGAGTTGCGGCGTGCCGATCGAACAGTGGCTCGAAGCCATCCCACCCCTGCTCGTGTACGCGATCGTCGGCGTGGTGATCGGCTTCGAGTCGCTCGGAATCCCCCTCCCCGGCGAGATCGTGCTGGTCACGGCCTCACTGCTGGCCTCGCAGCACGACACCCTGAGCCCGCTGTGGATCGGCGTGTGGGCCACCGCCGGCGCCATCATCGGCGACAACTTCGGCTATCTCATCGGCCGCAGGGGCGGCCCGCGCCTGTTCGCGTGGATGGGCCGCAAATTCCCCAAGCACTTCGGCGAGACGCAGATCGAGCACGCCCGCCGCGTCTTCCAGAAACGCGGGGCCTGGGCTGTCTTCTTCGGCCGTTTCGTGGCTCTTCTCCGCATTCTCGCCGGCCCGCTGGCCGGCTCGCTGCACATGAACTACGGCAAGTTCCTGGTGGCCAACGCCCTGGGCGGCGTGGCATGGGCAGGCGGCACGACGGCGGCCGTCTACTACCTCGGCGTGGTGGCCGAGAAGTGGCTTAAGGGCTTCTCGTACGCGGGCCTGGCCCTCGCCGTGGTCGCCGGGGTGGTGGGCGTGTTCGTGGTGAAGCGGCGGCTCGCGCGGGCGGCGGAGCGGCTGGAGGGGCAGGACGAGGAAGAGGTGACGGCCGCGTAGGTGGCTGCGCTGGGGCGGCGGCCGCGGGGCTGAGCAGGTGACTGCGGGGACCTGGGCAGGTGGCTGTGCGGGCCGAGTGGCGGCCGTGCGGGCTGAACAGGCGGAGCGCGGGCCTGGGCAGATGACCGCGCCGGGCTGAGCGGAAGTCAGGGCGCGGCGGTCCAGGCGTGAGGCGGATGTGGCTGTGCGGAGCAAGCGCGGCTCGGCGTGACCCAGGAGGGCCACCGCACACAGCGACCTTCGGCGCGCGCACGACGCGCCGTGCGCGCGAGGCAGTGCGTGCGCGCGAGGCAGTGCGTGCGCGCGAGGCAGTGCGTGCGCGCGAGGCAGTGCATGCTGCGCACGGCAGTGCATGCGCGCGAGGTCGTGCATGCGCGCACGGCGGGGCGTAACCCCGAAATGGCGACATAAGCGCGACACCAGCGCGACCCGCAAGACTCCGCGTGCCCCAGCCGCTCGATCCCGTCCCCGCGATCTCTTTCTACGCGCCGCCTTCCCTCGCGCCGCCTTCCCTCGTGCCGCCTTCCCTAGGCGTCCTCTCCCCGCGTCTCCTCCCCAGCGGCCTCCTCCCCCCAGCGGTCTCCTCCCCCTCGCGCTGCTACCCCACGAGCTGCTCCCCCAGCGGCCGCGAGCGCCGCCATCACCCTCCGTCTACCATCCCCGCCATTTCCGGTCCCCTTCCCGGTCTGGACCAAGCCCGCCCTCACACCCACACCACCACACCGAAATCCGCCGAAAAACCCGCAAAACCCAACGACTTCCCCCACCAGCACATCCCGTTTCGCCCCTGTACGAACCGCACGAACCCGACGCCGACGCCCCAACCTCCCAGACACGTCTTGTGGCGCCACGATTACGCGCGGTATGGTCTAGACCTTCAATCGCCGCCGCGATGTCACGGAACACACGCACATCAAGGCAAAGGAAGTCCCATGAAGATTGGACGCAGGGTTGCGGCCTCCATGGCCGGCGTTCTCGCAGCACCGCTGCTCGTCGTGGCTCTCCCCAGCGGCACCGCGTTCGCGCACGGTTACATCTCCTCCCCTCCCAGCCGTCAGGCGCAGTGCGCCGCCAAGACCGTTGCCTGCGGTGACGTCAAGTACGAGCCGCAGTCGGTCGAGGGACCCAAGGGCCTGCAGAACTGCCACGCCAACGTGGGGCGGTTCTCCGAGCTCAGCGACGACAACAAGGGCTGGAAGGCCACCGTCACGGGTCGCACGGTGATCTTCAACTGGACGTTCACCGCGCGGCACAGGACGACCAACTACGACTACTACGTCAACGGTCGCAAGATCGCGTCGATCAGCGGCAACGACCAGCAGCCCCCGGCCACCGTGCAGCACCAGGTGACGCTGCCCGGTTCGGGGAAGCAGAAGGTCCTCGCCGTGTGGAACATCGCGGACACGACCAACGCGTTCTACTCCTGCGTCGACGTCAACGCGAGCTGAAACCCCCTAGGCGCGTGAGGTCCCCTTCCTCTCACGCACCAGCG
Organism: Lentzea sp. NPDC059081; assembly: GCF_042738015.1. Lineage (NCBI taxonomy): Bacteria > Bacillati > Actinomycetota > Actinomycetes > Pseudonocardiales > Pseudonocardiaceae > Lentzea > Lentzea sp. NPDC059081. The sequence goes on along the minus strand of NZ_JBHYGW010000002.1, from coordinate 292,988 downwards.
CGTCGACGTCGAACGGCATCAGGGTCAACGGCGGACCGGACAACGGTTTCCGCAGGGCTTCGAGGATCTTCGCGTTCATCTGCCCGATGATCGCGCGCGCCTCGTCGTCGGTCCCGGCCGCCAGGGCGCGTGCTCTGGCGGTCTCGGCCTCCTTGCGCAGGACCAGGGAAGGGGACAACCCTGCTGTGCCCTCTTCCTCCCTGACCTTCCGCTTGATCCACCAGTCCTCGTCCAGCTGCTCTCCCGCGCCGGGCAACGGTTTGCCCGCGCTCGGGAGGTCGTCGAACTCGCCGCGTTCTTGGGCTTCGCGGATCTGCCTGTCGATCCACGACTCGAAGCCCGTTCCGGGCGGTTTCCGTTGTGTCACGGGGAGAACCTCCTGACCGCGGAACGCATCGCCTCCGCGAACGCGGGGCTGCCCTTGTGGCCGCTGTCGTCCACGAGGGTCAGCTCGGCGTCCGGCCATGCCCGTGCCAGCGCGTAGGCGGTGTCGGCGGGGCAGCTCAGGTCGCGCCGGCCGTGGACCAGCGCCGCCGGGATGCCGGCGAGTTTTTCGGTGTGCTCCACCAGGTCGTCGACGAAGCCGGCGTTCGCGTAGTAGTGCGCGATGATCCGGACGAGGGCTATCAGCTCGTCGGACGCGCGGTCGGCGAACAGGGCCGGCTTGCCGTAGTCCTCCAGTGACAGCACGGTGTCCTCCCACCGCACCCATTCCAGCGCCGCCGCCTCGCGCACGGCCCGGTCCGGGTTCTCCATCAGGTCCGCGTAGGCGCGCACCACGTCCGGCGCGTCGCCGGCGTGCGCGCTGAACCGGGCCCAGGCCTCCGGGAAGAACCGGGAAACGCCCCGGTAGAGCCAGTCCACCTCGCGCGGGGACGACAGGGTGATCGCGGCGAGGATCATCTCCGAGACGCGTCCGGGATGGCGCTGCGCGTAGGCGATGCCGAGCGTCGAGCCCCAGGAACCGCCGTACACCAGCCACTTCTCGATGCCGAGGTGCTCGCGGAGCCGCTCCATGTCCGCGATCAGGTGGTCGGTCGTGTTCACGCCCATGTCCGCCGCCGGGTCGCTCGCGTGCGGCGTGCTGAGGCCGCAGCCGCGCTGGTGGAAGATCACCAGCCGGAACTTCTCCGCGTCCAACGCCCTGCGCGCGCCCTGGGACGGCGAGCCGGGGCCGCCGTGGACGAACACGGCGGGCTTGCCGTCCGGGTTGCCGACGGTCTCCCAGTAGACCTGGTTGCCGTCGCCGACGTCGAGCAGGCCGTGTTCGTTGGGCTCCACGATCTTCAGCGTACCCAGACGCCGACCACCTGCCAGGTCAGACCGGCGTCGGCCGAGCGGTGGACCTCGGCGAACTCCTGGCCGGGCCCGCCGCGCACCAGCGTCGCGTGGCGTGCGTCGGCGAAGGCCGGGTCCTCGAACGGAGGCCCGCCGAGCGTGAGCGGCGTGGCCCACTTGTGCCGTCGTAGATCACCGCGAGGAAGCCGGCGTCGTCAAACCCCAGTGCTCCCACGGTTCCCTTCAGGCCGGACGGCTCCCAGCGCGTGCCGCCGTCGCTCGTGACGAACAGCTGCCCGCCGTCGGTCACCATCCCCGCGGCGTCGCTCGCGAAGACCACCCGCAGCCGGTCGGTCTCCGGCACCGTCAGCGCCGGGGTCCGCACGCGCGCCCAGGTCGTGCCGCCGTCGACCGTGCGGACGAGCTGCGGGCAGGTCGCAATCTGGCACAGGGTGTCGAGGCCGAGCACCCAGCCGCGGTCAGCGGAGGTCCACGACGTCGACGCGGGCACCACCCCGGTCCCGGCGTGCGCGACGGAGACCCCGAAACCGGTCAGCAGCACCGAAAAGCACAGCGCAGCAAGGCGTTTCCCCCACATCGCCTGCTCCCCTCAGGAGGCTGCCTCCCACTCAACACCTCGCGCCCGAGACGCGACAACAACCCAAAGGGCCACCAAAACGCCCGCCCCACCGCTGATCAGGAAGGTCAGCTCCGGGCCGACGGCGTCGAGCAGCAGACCTCCGCCGATGTACGACATCGCTGCCGCCACACCGATTCCGCCGTAGAAGTTGCCGAACACCCTGCCCGTCCGGTCACCGGGCACGAGCCGCTGGATCAGCGTGCTGTGCGCGACGTCCATCGCCGCGATGCCCAGTCCCCGCACGGCCTGCAGCGCGAACGCCGACGCGACGCCCCACGCGAGACCGGTGAGCGTGTTGCCCGCACTGCTGATCACGAACCCGGTGACGAGCAGCGCCACCATGCTCCACCGCGCCGATCCCCTGGCCAGCAGCGCGTACCCGAGCAGCAGGCCGATCCCGACCGCGCCGAGCACGATCCCGGCGGCGCTCTCCGACCGCCCGAACGACACCATCGTCAGCTGCAGCACCGCGACGTCGTCGATCGCCGTGCACGCCACGACTCCGCAGAAGCCCAGGAACACGATCCGCAGCGCCCGGTTGCGCCAGATCTCCCCCAGCCCGGCCCTGGCGTCGGCGAACACGCCGTCCTCCGACACCGACGGCACGACCAGCTTCGGCAGGCGCAGCAACAACAACGCGGACAGCACGAACGAGACGGCGTCCACGAGCAGCACGCCCCTGGTGTCCATGAACGTCAGCAGGACCGCGGCGAGGAACGGACCCAGCACGTCGGCGCTGTTGCTGCCCAGCCCCAGCGCGGTGTTGGCCTGCGCGAGGTCCTCCTCCGCCACGAGGCTCGGCACGGCGGCCCGCGCGGCGGGGACGAAGATCTGCCCGAGCACCGCCCGCAGCCCCACGAGGACCAGCAGGACCGGCAACGGCGGCAGGGTGAACGCGATGACCGCGAGCAGCACGCCCTGCGCGACCTCGCAGGCGATCATGACGGTGCGCCGGTCGAACCGGTCGCTGACGACCCCGGTGAGCGGGCTGAGCAACGAGGGCGCGAAGTCGCCCACCAGCAGCAACGCCGCCACCGCGACGGCTTTGCCGAGCAGCGACTGCACGTGGACCATCAGGGTGACGAGGCTGAGCGCGTCCCCCACGACGGAAACGACCCGTGCGGTGCTGAGCACGCGCAACGGGCCGTTCGTCTTCAGCAGCGTCAGCACATGGCTTACTTTGCCAAGGCCTGGTCCAGCTGGTCAGCCAATTTGTTCATGATCGCGGCGTAGGAGGAGTAGCTCAGCGGCGCGACCGCGTTCCACTCGACGAGCCGGTTCGCCTGCACAGCGGGCAGGGCCTGGAAGACCGGGTGGCCCTCCTTCATCTTCTCCGGGTTCAGCACGTGCTGGCGGGTGTCCCACATGATCACGTGTTCCTTGTACGTGCCGGAGTTCTCCCACGACAGCGACTGGAAGTAGCCGCCGCCCTCGGTGTCGGGCTTCTCGGGCGTGAGCAACGGCAGGCCGAGCTCGCTGACGTACCAGTCGAGGTCCGGGTTGCGGGCGGGCACCGCGACGTAGAAGAGCTTGGGGTCGCCACCGACGACCTGGATCTTCTGGTTCGCGGCCGTCATCTTGGCGCCGATGGCCTTCAGCCGGTCGGCGGCCTTGGTGAACGCCTCCTCGTCAGACTTGACCTTGGCCGACTCGGTGTCACCGCCCAGCGACTTCGCGAGCTCCTGGAAGCGCTTGATCCCCTCCGGCAGCTTGATCTTCGACTGTCCGATGCCGACGGTCGGGGCGACCTTGAGCACCTTCTCCTCGAACTCGGCCGTGAGGTGCCACAGCCCGGAGACCTCCGGGTAGTAGCCCGCGACCACGAGGTCGGCGTCGAGCGCCGCGAACTTCTCGAAGTCGATCTCGCCGTAGCCGGGACCGGTGATGTCGGTGACCTGGCTCGGGTCGATGCTGCCCGCCTCGGGGTCGGTGGTGCCGTCGGCGCGCTTGAGCGGGCCGAACGTGCCGACCACGTTGACGCCGAAGTCCTTGAGCGCACCGGCGGCGGACACCTGCGCGACGACGCGCTTCGGCCGCTCCGGTGCGGTGACCTCCTTGCCGCGGTCGTCCTTGAACGACCACTGACCGGTTCCCTGCTGCTCCGCGGGAGCGTTCCCACCGCACCCGGCGACCAAGCCGAGCAGCAGAACCGCGGCGACTGTCCTGCGCACTCTGTCCACCTCCTGAGTTTAGGCTTACCTAACCTATCAAGTGGTGCTGGGCGATCGCGCACGCAGGTGGGTGTGTCACGACGTGGAATCGCCTGGTGACAGGGCGTGGCTCGGCGAGGAAGCCGGCGGCCGTGTCGATTCGCGGGCCGCTCGTTCGACGTACCGGCAGAAGGCAGGTTCCGGATCGGAGGGTCGCCATGATCGCCACGCTCATCGCCACACTGGTCGAGGAGGACCACGCGGAGGACGACGGCGCGCTGGCGCCCGACGACCGCCTGACCTGTCACGTGCACGGCCGGTGGATCCACCAGTGCGTGGCGTCCCCGGTGCACGTCAACCCGGTCACCCGGCACCGCTGGTGCCGCGGCTGCGACTCCGCGCTCGGGGTGGTGGTCGACGAGGTCTCCGGCGACGTCGCGATGTGCTGCCCCCGGTGCGGACGCGGCGGAAGTGCCGCCACCGCCCGGCTGATCGCGGCATGCCGCGCCTCGATCGCGGCTCGGCGGGCGGCCTGACCAGGACGGGGCCCGCTCAAACGCGACACCAGCCGTTCCGGCGACATCGGCGACCTGATGAGGTGACCGCGCCTGCACCGTCCACTGAGGACCGTTAGGTTGCCTGGCGTGTTCACTTCATCACGCATCGCCACCACGATCCTCGCGGCCGCGGGCGCCACGCTCGTCGCCGCCTCCCCCGCGCTCGCCGACAACGACTCGAACTTCGGCGGCGGGGTGAACGCCGCGATCAACTGGAACTTCACCGCGGCCGCGGTGTGCCTCCAGGAGGTCGCCGTGGTGCCCGTCCTCGGCGACTACGTCAGCGACCACGTCAACAACTGCTCCAACGGCAACGTGATCGACCACTCGAAGCGCTGAACCCTGACGGCCGTCCGGCCGTACGCCTCCTCAGAAGTCCGATTCCCGACTCCTGAGGAGGCCGCGTGCCCGGCCATCGTGCTGCACGGACCACCGCTCTCGCCGCCGTGATCGCCGCGACGGTCGTGTCGATGCCATCGGCGCACGCGCAACCCGCCGCGGACGCGCTGAACGTGTACAACGACCTGACGCAGCAGGCCGAGAAGCTCAGCCAGGACCACCTCAAGGCGCAGGGCGACCTCGCGCAGGCGAACGCGACCGTGGGCACCGCCACCGAGGCGGAGAAGAAGGCGCTGGCCGAGTCGCAGCAGTTCCGCGGCCAGGTCGACGTGCTGACCGAGGCGACCTTCGAGGGCGCGCGGTTCAACAACATCTCGGCGCTGCTCACCTCGTCGTCGCAGCAGGACTTCCTGGAGCGGATGCAGGCGATGACGATCATCGCCGCCGACCAGAACGAGGCCGTGGCCCGGCTCGACGCCACGCTGAGCGCGGCCAAGAAGGCGCGGGCCGACGCCACCGCGGCCGCCAGTGCGGCGGAGAAGCTCGCGGCGGACGTGTCCACCCGCAAGGCCGCCATGGACCAGCAGGTCGCGGCGGCGCGGGCGAAGTACCAGTCGCTGTCCGCCCCGCAGAAGCAGACGCTGAAGTCGGCGGGCGACACCTCGTCGGTGGCCGTGCCGGCCGGCGCGGCGGGCGTGGCGCTGAACTTCGCGCTGAGCCAGCGCGGCAAGCCCTACGTCTTCGGCTCGAACGGGCCCGACTCGTGGGACTGCTCGTCGCTGATGCAGGCGTCCTACCGGGCGGCGGGCGTCTCGATCCCGCGCGTCACCTACGACCAGGCGAAGATCGGCCGCGGGGTGAGCCGCAGCGAGGTCGCGCCCGGCGACCTCGTCATCTACTACTCGGGACAGTCGCACGTGGCGATGGTCGTGGACGGCACCCGCGCGGTGCACGCGTCCACCGAGGGCGTGCCGGTCAAGATCGCGGACATCGACTCCATCGGACCCATTTCGGTGATCCGCCGCGTCGTCGGGTGACGTGTCTCTCCACCCCGCGATAAACCCACGTGACCGACTGTGAGAGCGTGCTGGCGGATAACTGGTGAGGACCCGGTGCTGGACGAACATCAGGTCGTTCCGTAACCTGTCCGAGACCTTCGGCCCAGCAGTTAACCCACTCGGGGCACACGCCAAGGTTGCCGCCTCACGCGCAGTAGTTCTCGCGGGGCAGCTGCCAGGAAAAAGGAGGACCCGCGACGTGGTGTCGCACCCCTCGCGCCGTACCGTGCGTGGAGCGTTCGTGGCGACGGCAGCAGTCGTCGCGGCGGCACTCCCCACGACCCCGGCCACCGCACAGCCTTCGCCGACCGACGCGCTCAACAAGTACAACGAGCTGTCGGAGCAGGCTTCCAAGCTCAACCAGGACCACCTGAAGGCGCAGGGCGACCTCGCTGCCAAGCAGGCTGAACTGGACAAGGCCAAGGGCGACCTGGCCAACGCCCAGAAGGCGGAGGAGTCGCTCCGCGGTCAGGTCGACCTCCTCACCGAGGCCACCTACTCGGGCGCGCGCTTCAACCAGATCTCCGCACTGCTGGTGAGCGACTCGCAGCAGGACTTCCTCAACCGCATGTCGGCCATCAACATCCTCGCGGCCGACAACGCGGAGGCGCTGAAGAAGCTCACGGACGCGGTCGACGCGGCGGACGCCGCGACGAAGTCCGCGAACGAGGCCACCGAGGCGTCCAAGAAGCTGCTGTCCGAGATGGACCAGAAGAAGGCCGACCTCGACAAGCAGCTCGGCGAGGCGCAGGCCCAGTACCGGTCGCTCAGCGCGTCGGTGCGCAACCAGCTGGCCGCCTCCGGCGACATGTCGAACATCTCGGTCCCGGCCGGCACCGCCGGCAAGGCCCTGCAGTTCGCCCTCGCCCAGCGCGGCAAGCCCTACGTCTACGGCTCCAACGGCCCGGACTCGTGGGACTGCTCGTCGCTGATCCAGGCCGCCTACCGCTCGGCGGGCGTGTCCATCGGCCGCACCAGCTACGCGCAGGCGGCAGCGGGTCGTTCGGTGAGCCGCAGCCAGGTCCAGGCCGGCGACATCATCGTCTACTACTCGAGCCAGTCCCACGTGGCGATGGCGGTGGACGGCATCCGTGCCGTGCACGCGTCGACCGAGGGCGTGCCGGTGAAGATCGCCGACATCGACTCGATCGGCCCGATCTCGGTGATCCGCCGCATCGAAGGCTGAGTTCTGCTCGTGGAACGCCCCCTGCCTCGCCGGCGGGGGGCGTTTCGCTTTCACTCCCTCGGGTGCACGTGTCCCGCTGACCCGGCGGGCCGTGTGCGAGCTGACTAGGTTCCGCTCCGGGCACCACCGGGTGCCACAGTGTGAAGTGGAGCGTTCATTGGACACCTTGCAAGCCGGGCAGGAACTGACCCGCGGCCAGCAGCTCACCACCGCCAACGGCTACATGCTGACGCTGCAGTCCGACGGCAACCTGGTGCTGTCGGAGAACACCGGCACGGTGTGGGCCAGCGGCACCGACGGCAAGGGCGCTGTCCGCGCCACGCTGCAGGACGACGGCAACTTCGTGCTCTACGCCGGCGACGACAGCGCCGTGTGGGCCACCGGCACCCAGGGCAACGAGGGCTCGCGCCTGGTCCTGCAGGACGACCGCAACCTCGTGGTGCTCGCCGGCGACGGCAGCGCGAAGTGGGCCAGCGGCACCAACACCGACACCCCGCAGTCCGCTCCCGCCGCCCCCGAGGCCCCCGCCGCTCCGGCGCCGGCCGTCGAGGAGGCTCCCCCGGCCCCGGCCGCGCGGACCCACGAGGTGCAGCCCGGCGACTCGCTGTGGGCCATCGCCGAGAGCTTCTACGGCGACGGCAACCGCTACGGCGAGATCGCCTCGGCCAACGGCATCGCGAACCCGGACCTCATCCACCCCGGCCAGGTCCTGACCATCCCCTGACCCGCACGACGCGAACGGGCCGGACCCCTCGATGCAGGGGTCCGGCCCGTTCTCACGTCCTGGCTCAGGACTCGAGGTCTTGGCGCGCGATGGCGAACGCCGGGTTCCCCTCGTCGTCCTGACGCACGTCGAGGACCTTGTCGTCGAGGTACTGGGCCGCGGCGGGCTCCATGATGACCTTGGCCCCCGCCGGTGCCGCCACCACCTCGTCCCCGTCGACCGCCTCGCTCAGCGAGAGCTCCAGCGCGGCCTGGCTGTCGTGGTCGGCCGCGAGAGCGAAACGCAGGCCGACGTCGTCGTTGGTGGCCTCTGTCTGCGACGTCAGCTCGTTGATGACCTCAGCGGCCATCGGCGTCACTTCGAGCATGTCGGCCCCTCACATCAGGAAACAAGAAACTCGTCCGGTGTTCCCGACCTGGGCCTGGTTCAACCACCTCTCGACGAATTGGCGTCGAAATGCGCGCGACAACAGGTGGCGTTTCGCAAGTTTTCGCAGCTGGAAGCGATGCGGTGGGCTGAGGGCGTGATCGCGGCGGGTGGACCACCGCCGCTCGAACTCACACGGGCCTCACTTCCCCGCAGGCGGGCTTCGCAGCGGGACCGGTGGGGCCGGACCCGTGGCGAAGCAGCCGGACCCACGCCGGGAAGGCGCGCCGTCGACGCGTCCGCCGGAACGAACCACGTGCGCCTCCAGGCCGCGCCCGGCCCGGCCTACGCCACCCGGTGCGCCGGCCTGGCCACCTCGTTGCGCACGTGCCCGCACGCCGAGCACACCCGCGGCACCGGCACGATCTCCGCCACCAGCCGCCACGAGTCGGCGAACGACGGCACGTCCTGGCCCGGCGTCAGCAGGCTGTCCAGCACCTCCTGGCGGCGGCGGCCCTTCTCGCGGCTGCGCTCCACCGGGTCGCGGCGGTGGGCCAGGGCGCGTGACTCCGCCCGTGCCCGCTCGCCGTCGGAGGTCAGGCCGGACCGGCGGCGCGGGGCGTGCAGGGCCGTGTTGCGGCGGTTCACGCGGTACCACTCGCCCAGCGACGTACCCGTCAGCGGCGGGCGGGCCAGGCCCGCTCCGTCGGCCGTCCAGGTGCGCAGGCGGGCGCGCAGGAACTCGTGGGCCACCTGGGCCCTCGAGCGCGGGCGGCCCTGGCGGGTGCCGTCGGGCTTCTTGTCGATGGCCACCAGCAGCGCGTCGACGCTCCAGCCGGCCTTGAACCACGGCTCCAGCAGGCGGCGGACCCAGCGGCGGTCGGCGTCCGGCCACGAGGCCCGCACGCACAGCGACTCGACGGCGATGTCCACGTCGGCGTCGGTGGAAGGGACCACACGGCCCGGCCAGCGACTGGGTTCGATCTGCATCGGGACTGACCTCCTTCTAGCACGCACACGAACACCTGTTCGACATGCTGCCACGGGGGTCTGACAAAAAACGCACCTGCACCACTTGACCAGGCAAAACTCACCCGATCAGCACAGTGAGGGCGGCGCGGGGACCGCCAAGCGGAGCACTACTCTGCGCCCATGACGCACGCGGAGCCCCACGACGAGGTCACCGGCGACCGGATGAACTGGCTGCGGGCGGGGGTGCTCGGCGCGAACGACGGCATCGTGTCGACCGCCAGCCTCGTGGTCGGCGTCGCCGGTGCCACCACGGACCGGGCTCAGATCCTCGTCGCCGGCCTCGCCGGGCTCTTCGCCGGCGCGATGTCGATGGCGAGCGGCGAGTACGTGTCGGTCAGCAGCCAGCGCGACGCCGAACGCGCCCTCCTCACCAAGGAGCGCGAGGAGCTCAGGGACATGCCAGAGGAGGAGCTCGCGGAGCTCAAGGAGATCTACGAGGACAAGGGCCTCACCCCGGAGACGGCCGAGGAGGTCGCGCGGCAGCTCACGAAGCACGACGCCCTCGCCGCCCACGCGGACGCCGAGCTGCACATCGACCCCGACGAGCTCACCAACCCGTGGGGCGCCGCCATCGCGAGCTTCATCGCGTTCACGATCGGCGCGCTGCTCCCCCTCGCGGCGGTCGCGTTCACGCCCACGAGCCTGCGCGTGCCGGTCACCGTGGTCGCCGCCGTCCTGTCCCTCGCGCTCACCGGCTTCGTCAGCGCGCGGCTCAGCGGGGCGGGCACGAGGCGCGCCGTCGTCCGCAACATCGCGGGCGGCCTGGTCGCGATGGGCGTCACCTACGCCATCGGCTCGTTGGTCGGGCAAAGCATCGGATAGCGCCGAACGGGGTACAGCTCCTCCATGAGTGAAGATCGCGGCGCGTACGTCCCCCAGGACACCGACGGCTTCGAGGGCCTGGACGAGGACAACCTCCAGCAGGACCCGCTGGAGGAGGCGATGGACCCGCCGGAGGGCTGGGCCGAGTCCACGAAGTACGGGATGACCGAGTACGAGCAGGCCCACCCCCGTCCGCTCGACGAACGTCTCGCGGAAGAGCGCAGCGATGTCGGCGAGACGGGTGCATGATCGTCACATGAGCCTCGGCATCCCGGAGAAGATCACGGCGTTGCTGTTCGACCTCGACGGCGTGCTCACCAGCACCGCCGTGCTGCACCGCCAGGCGTGGCGGCAGACGTTCGAAGCCATGGGACAGCCGTTCAGCGAGCAGGACTACCTCGCGCACGTGGACGGAAAACCGCGCTACGACGGGGTTCGCAGCTTCCTGACCTCGCGCGGCCTCACGCCGTCCGAGGACGAGGTCCGCCGCATCGGCGACCAGAAGAACGACCTGGTGAACCAGATCATCGACGAGCAGGGCATCACGCCGTACGACGGTTCGGTGCGCTACCTCCAGGCGGCGCGCGAGGCCGGCCTGCCGATCGGCGTGGTCACGTCGTCGGCCAACGCCATGCGCGTGCTGCGGGCGGGCAACCTGCTCGACTACGTCGACGCGCTGGTCGACGGCAACGTCATCACCGCGTCGAACCTGAAGGGCAAACCGGCGCCGGACTCGTTCATCGAGGGCGCCAGGAGGCTCAAGACGGCACCGGAGCACGCCGCCGTCTACGAGGACGCGCTGGCGGGCGTGCAGGCCGGTCACGCCGGCGGGTTCGGGTTCGTCGTCGGGGTCGACCGGGGCCACCAGGCGGAGGCCCTCAGGACCCACGGCGCCGACGTGGTCGTCGACGAGCTCGACGAGCTCCTGTCATGAGCTACGCCGTCGAGCCCTGGCAGCTGAGCTGGCAGGGCCTCTCCGTGGACCACCTGCACCAGACCGAGTCGACGTTCGCGCTGTCCAACGGTCACATCGGCATGCGCGGCACGCTCGACGAGGGCGAGCCGCGCGGCCTGCCGGGCACCTACCTCAACGGGTTCTACGAGCAGCACCAGCTGCCGTACGGCGAGGCGGGCTACGGCTACCCCGAGGCCGGCCAGACGGTCGTGAACGTCACCGACGGCAAGATCATCCGCCTGCTGGTCGAGGACGAGCCGCTGGACATGCGCTACGGCGAGGCGGTCGAGCACGAACGCACGCTCGACTTCCGCACCGGCACGCTGCGGCGGCGCACGGTCTGGGAGTCGCCGACGGGCCGCCGTGTGACCGTGCGCAGCGAAAGGCTCGTGTCGTTCACGCAACGCGCCGTGGCGGCGATCCGCTACGAGGTCGAGCCGGAGGAGGACCTGCAGCTCGTCGTGCAGTCCGACCTGCTCGCCAACGAGCCGACCAAGAGCCGCAGCAGCGACCCGCGCGTCGCCCTCGCCCTGGACGCCCCGCTGGTCAACGACTTCACGATGGCGGAGAAGTCGCGGGCCGTGCTGTGCCACCACACCAAGGTGTCGGGCCTGCGGATGGCCGCCGCGATGGACCACGAGATCGAGGTGACCGCCCTCGCCGCCGACGGCACGGAGCCGCGCACGGAGATCCGCGCAGAGGACGACCTGGCCCGGTTCACCGCGGCCGTCGACGTCAAGGCGGGCAACACCCTCAAGCTCACCAAGTACCTCGCCTACGGCTGGTCGGGGCAACGCTCGACGCCCGCGCTGCGGGCCCAGGTCGAGGCCGCGCTCGCCGGTGCCTGCCAGACCGGCTGGGACGGGCTGCTGCGGGAGCAGAAGGCGTTCCTCGACAACTTCTGGGAAGTGGCCGACGTCGAGATCGAGGGCGACGACGAGCTGCAGCAGGCGATCAGGTTCGCCCTGTTCCACATCATCCAGGCGGGGGCCCGCGGCGAGACCCGCGCGATCCCCGGCAAGGGGCTCACCGGGCCCGGTTACGACGGCCACGCGTTCTGGGACACCGAGATGTTCGTCCTCCCGGTGCTCACCTACACGCTGCCGGACGCCGCCCGCGACGCGCTGAGATGGCGTCACTCCACTTTGGACAAGGCGCGCGACCGCGCGAAGGTGCTGGGGCTCGAGGGCGCCGCGTTCCCGTGGCGTTCGATCAACGGCGCCGAGTGCAGCGCGTACTGGCCGGCGGGCACGGCGGCGTTCCACGTCTCCGGCGACGTCGCCTACGCCGTCCAGCAGTACCTGCACGCCACGAACGACGACGACTTCGACCGCGACGAGGCCACCGAGATCCTGGTGGAGACCGCCCGGTTGTGGATGTCGCTCGGCCACCACGACCGGCACGACGGGTTCCGCATCGACGGTGTGACGGGACCGGACGAGTACTCGGCGATCGTCGACAACAACGTCTACACCAACCTGGTCGCGCAGCAGAACCTGTGGGCCGCCGCCGACGCCGCCGAGCGCAACCCGGACAAGGCGAACGCGACCGAGGAGGAGATCGCGGCGTGGCGCCAGGCCGCCGACGCGATGGCGATGCCCTACGACGACATGCTCGAAGTGCACCCGCAGGCGGACAACTTCACCAAGCACGCGGAGTGGGACTTCGAGCACACGCCGGAGGACAAGTACCCGCTGCTGCTGAACTTCCCGTACTTCGACCTGTACCGGCGCCAGGTCGTGAAGCAGGCGGACCTGGTCCTCGCGATGCACGTGCGTGGTGACGCGTTCACCGACGAGGAGAAGGCCCGCAACTTCGCCTACTACGAGGCACGCACCGTGCGCGACTCGTCGTTGTCGGCGGGCACGCAGGCGGTGCTGGCCGCGGAGGTCGGGCACCTCGGCCTGGCGTTCGACTACCTGGTCGAGGCGGCGTTCACCGACCTCCACGACCTGCACGACAACGTCACCAACGGCCTGCACATGGCCTCGCTGGCGGGCGCGTGGACGGCGCTGGTGGCCGGGTTCGGCGGCATGCGCGACCACGGCGGCGAGCTCACGTTCGCCCCGAAGCGCCCGGACGCGCTGACCGGGTACTCGTTCCGGATGGCCTTCCAGGGCACCAGGATTGCGGTCGAGGTGCGTAGCGACGAGGCGACCTACCGGATCGTGGACGGCACGGAGCTCACGACGCGGCACCACGGCGAGCCGATCACGATCACGGCGGACAGCCCGGTGACGATGCCGATCCCTGAGGCTCCCGAGCTCGAACGGCCGCAGCAGCCGTTCGGCCGGGCTCCTCGGAGGCGTTAGCCGGGGGGCCTGGTCGTGCGCGACCAGGCCTCCCCCGGCGCCATCACAGCTCCAGCACCACCTTCACGTCGTCCGGCCGCTGCTCGAACGCCTCGGCGAACGACTCCAGCGGCACCCGGCGAGTGATCATCGCCGACAGCCAGGCGTCGTCCGCGCGGTCCAGCACCGCCGACGCCTCGCGGTAGTGCCGCACGTTGGAGTTGACCGTGCCGAACACGATCCCGTTGCGCAGCACCAGGTCGCGGTTGACCTGCCCGACGTCGGCCGGCACGACCTCGGGGGACGGCACGCCGGTCAGGCACACCAAGTCGCGCCCGAACAGCCGCGTCACCAGCGAGGGCGCCCCGGTCGCCTCGATCACCACCGGGCAGTCGGGCAGCTCGCGGTGGTAGGTCGCGCCCAGCGACTCGACCAGCGCGGGCTTCGGGCCGTCCGCTGCCAGGTCGAACACGTGGACGTCCAGCCCGCGCTGCACCCCGACCAGCGCCGCCAGCAGCCCGATCGGCCCGGCACCGGTCACCAGCACGCTCTCGAACGGGAACAGCGCCAGCCGGTCCAGCCGCTCCCACGCCTTGACCACCACCGACGTCGGCTCGACCAGCACGCCCGTCGCGGAGCTGACCTGCACGGCGTAGGACGCGGGCACGGTCCACAGCGTCGACGCGTACCCGTCCAGCCCGGTGATCCCGCGTTCGGTGTACTGGTTGTTGCGGCACATGTCGAACTCGCCGCGCGCACAGGCCACGCATGGCACCGGATCAGGTCTGCGGACCACTCCCGCCACCAGCGACCCCGGCGCGAACCCCGGCCCGCTGATCACCCGCCCGAGCGACTCGTGCCCGATCACCAGCCGCCCGCCCGTCCCGAACTCCCCGCGGACGATCTCGCGGTCGGTCCCGCAGATGCCGACCGCCACCCCCTCGACGAGCAGCTCGTCCGGTCCCGGCACCGGGTCGGGCAGCTCGGACAACGACAACGACCCGGCCTGTGCGAGATCCACCGTCAGCGCGCGCATGAGAACCATTCTTGACAGATCAACACGATCGCGCTGACTATGAGAGCGCTCTCACGAACCCTGTCTTCAGTGAGGAGATAGTCCGATGCGCAAGCTCCTGCTGCTCGCGACATCGGCCCTTCTAGGGCTGACAACGATGTCCGCGCCCGTCCAGGCAGCTCCGCCCAGCCAGCTGCCGCTCACCGTCACCAACAACTCGGGCCGCGGCGACGCGGTCCACCTGTACATCACCGGCATCTACAACGGCCGCCTCGGCTACGTGAACGGCAACGGCCAGTTCACGCCGTGGTCCGGCGGCGCGATCCCGCCCGTGCCCGCACCGGACTTCTCGATCCCCGGCCCGGCCAACGGCGCCAGCAAGACCGTGCGGATCCCGCTGAACCTGGCGGGCGGCCGCATCTACATGTCCTTCCGCGACAAGCTGAAGTTCAGCCTCGTCCCGGACGGCCTGGTGCAGCCGGCACCGTGGGCGGGCGGCGACCCGAACCGCGACATCCTGTTCGACTGGAGCGAGTTCAGCTACGACGGCGGCGGCCTGTGGCTCAACAGCTCGCAGGTGGACATGTTCGCGGTCCCGCACGCGGTCGAGGTGACCTCGCAGGGCGGCGCCACGAAGAAGGCCGGCCAGCTGGTCTCCGGCGGGCGCAACCGGATCTTCGACCAGCACCAGCAGCTCGGCGGTGACTGGGCGAAGCTCGCCTACTCCCGCTCCGACGGCACCAGACTGCGCGTGCTCAACCCGAGCAAGGGCCTCGACGCGGGCCTGTTCTCCAGCTCGTACTTCGCGAGCTACGTCAGCAGCGTCTGGTCCACCTACCAGAGCACCCCGCTCACCGTCGTGCCCTACCAGGCGGAGCCGAACCGCAAGTTCACCGGCCGAGTCAGCGGTGGGGTCATGCGGTTCACCAACACCTCCGGCCAGCAGGTCGCGGAGTTCCAGCAGCCGTCGACCCGCGACGTGCTGAACTGCGACGGCCGGCTCGCGGCGCCGAACAACGAGCTGGGCGCGATCTCGCGGTCGCTGTGCGCGGCGCTCAACCGGTCGACGCTCGGCTTCCTCCACACCCAGCCGACCTACAACGCGAGCGAGTTCTACACCCGCGCGACGACGAACCACTTCTCCAGGATCGTGCACGCCAACATGAGCGACGGCCGGGCCTACGGGTTCGCCTTCGACGACGTCGGCGGGTTCGAGTCACTTGTCCACGAACCGAACCCGGGTTCGGCCAAAATCACGCTGACCTCATTTTAATCCGAAGCGTTCTTGATTTTGATCGACTTTCGCTCCACTGTGTGAGAGCCGTCGCCGCGGCTCTCACACAGTGGAGTCTTTCGTGTGCGTACGGGTCCTGCTGGTCGAGGACGACGAGCGAATCCGGCAGGCTTTGAGCCTCGCCTTGTCCGACGAGGGTTTCACCGTCGACGAGGCGAGTTCCGGAGAAGTGGCTTTGCGGCGGCTCGAGACCGAGTCGTTCGACGTGGTGCTGGTCGACCTGACGCTGCCCGGCCTCGACGGGCTGGACGTCGTGCGGACCCTCCGTTCACGCGGTGACCTGCCCATCATCGTCGTCACGGCGCGGGCGGACGCCCGTGACATGATCGCCGGGCTGGAGGCGGGAGCGGACGACTACGTCACGAAACCTTTGATGGGCGACGTTCTCGCGGCCCGTGTCCGCGCGTTGTTGCGCAGGCGCGGACCGGCGCGTGGAGCGGTTCGGGTCGGCGAGCTGGAAATCCGTCCGCAGGAAGGCGTCGTGCACCGTGCGGGTGAACGCGTTCACCTCACCAGAACGGAATTCCGACTGTTGCTGGAACTCGCCGGAGCGGGTGGCCGGATCGTCACCAGGGAACAGCTCCTGCAGAAAGTGTGGGGATATGACTACTTTGGTGACACCCGCCT
Organism: Lentzea sp. NPDC059081; assembly: GCF_042738015.1. Lineage (NCBI taxonomy): Bacteria > Bacillati > Actinomycetota > Actinomycetes > Pseudonocardiales > Pseudonocardiaceae > Lentzea > Lentzea sp. NPDC059081. Next base: position 276,654 of record NZ_JBHYGW010000002.1, on the reverse strand, counting down.
GCTGGACGTGCACATAAGAAGGCTGCGCCGCAAGGTCGAGGCGAACCCGGACGACCCGGCGCTCGTGCTCACCGTGCGCGGTGCGGGCTACCGGATGGGCTCGTGAGACTCACGCTGCGCCGCCGCGTCACCCTCTCGTTCGGCCTCGGCCTGCTCGTCGTGACGAGCGTGCTGGCGTTCGCGACGTGGAACCTCGCCACCGGCTATCTGCTGCGGCAGCGGGAGGCGAGCGCGACGCGCCAGGCCGAGCTCAACGCGCGGCTGGCCGGGCCGTCGCCGTCGGCCGCCGCGCTCGGCGACCTGATGGCCGGGCCCGACTCGGCGATCGTGGTGCTGACGGCGTCCGGTCCGGTCACCGCGGGCCGGGCCGTCGATCCCGGTCTGCTCCCGGCCGCGCTCGTGGAGCAGCCGCCGGGCATCGCGAGAACCATCGTCGACGGCGTGCCGATGCTCGCCGTGGCGCGGCCGCTCGCGGGAGGTGCCGTCTACGTCGAACTGTCCGGGTTGCAACAGCTGGACCGGACGTTCGCGCTGCTGGCCGCGATGCTGGTGCTCGGCACGATCGGGTCCGCGCTGCTCGGTGCGGCGCTGGGGTCGTGGGCGTCGAAGCGGGCGCTGAGACCGCTGGCGGAGCTGAGCTCCGCGGCCGGCCGGATCGCCGGGGGTGACCTGCGCGCCCGGCTGCCCGCGCAGGACGACCCCGATCTCGCCGCGCTGGCGGCGAAGTTCAACTCGACGGCCCAGGCGCTGGAGCAACGGGCGTTGCGGGACGCGCGGTTCGCCTCGGACGTGTCGCACGAGCTGCGGTCGCCGTTGACGACGATGGTGAACGCGGGCGCGGTGCTGCGCCGCCGCCGTGAGCACCTGCCCGGCACCGCGGGGACCGCGCTGGAGCTGCTGACGTCGGAGGTCGACCGGTTCGCGCGGATGGTCGTCGACCTGCTGGAGATCTCGCGGGCCGACCAGACCGACGACCCGCCGCCGGAGGAGATCGCACTGGACGCGTTGGTGCGCAACGTGGTCGCGACCCGCGAACCGGTGCCGCTGGACCTGGAGCCCGCCGTCGTGCCGGGCGACCGGCGCAGACTCGACCGGGTGCTGACCAACCTGCTGGACAACGCCGACCGGCACGCGGGCGGGGCGGTGCTGGTGCGCGTGCGGGCGTGCGGGGACCGGGTCAGGCTGACCGTGGAGGACGCGGGCCCCGGTGTGCCGGAGGACCTGCGGGAGCAGATCTTCGAACGGTTCGCGCGCGGCGTCATGGCGGGCAGCCGGGGCGACGACACGGGCAGCGGGCTCGGCCTCGCGCTGGTCCGCGAGCACGTGCGCCGGCTGGGCGGGCAGGTGTGGGTGGAGGACCGGCTGCCGGTGGGGGCGCGGTTCGTCGTGGAGATGGTCTTACGGAGTTCTGACGGCTAGTCGTTCGGGGGCGCCCGACGTGCCGGGCGGTCCTACGGTCGGTGCATGCGAGTACTGATCACCGGCGGAGCCGGGTTCATCGGGTCGCACGTCGCGGACGAGCTGACCGCACAGGGACACGACTGCGTGCTTCTCGACGCGTTGCTGCCCGAGGCCCACGGCGCGGTCCCCGTGCTGGACCACGAACTGGTGGTCGGCGACGTCACCTCCCCCGGCGTGCTGCGCCCGTTGCTGTCCACAGTGGACGCCGTGTGCCACCAGGCGGCGATGGTCGGCCACGGCGTCGACCCGTCCGACGCGCCTTCCTACGCGCGGCACAACGACCTCGGCACCGCGGTGCTGCTGGCCGAGATGCACCGGGCGGGTGTGTCGCGGTTGGTGCTGGCGTCGTCGATGGTCGTCTACGGCGAGGGGCGGTATCGGTGCCTGTCGCACGGGATCGTCCGCGCCGAGCGGTCCGCCGACGACCTCGCCCGTGGCGTGTACGAGCCGCGGTGCTTCTGCGGTGACTTCGTGGTGTCCGAACTGGTGCCGGAGGACGCGCCGTTGGAACCGCGCAGCACCTACGCGGCGACGAAGCTGGCTCAGGAGCACCTCGCCGTGGCGTGGGCACGGCAGACCGGCGGAAGCGTGTGGGCGTTGCGCTACCACAACGTCTACGGCCCGCGGATGCCGCGTGACACCCCGTACGCCGGGGTGGCGTCGATCTTCCGGTCGGCGTTGCAGAGCGGTCTCGCGCCGCGCGTGATGGAGGACGGCCGGCAGCGGCGCGACTTCGTGCACGTCACCGACGTGGCGCGGGCCAACGTGCTCGCGTTGTCGTCGCCGCGCCCCGGTTTCGAGGCGGTCAACGTCTGCTCCGGCACCCCGCACACGATCGGCGACCTGGCGTTCGCCCTCGCCGACGCGTGCGACGGCCCGACGCCCGAGATCGTCGGCGGCGCGCGTCCCGGCGACGTGCGGCACGTGGTCGCGTCGCCCGCGAAGGCGTTGGACGTGCTGGGGTTCGAGGCCCGGGTCGGGTTCGAGGAGGGCGTGCGGGACTTCGCGTTCGCCTCGCAGCGGGAGTCCGTCACCAGTTCGTGAGCACCAGGTGGTTCACCGCCAGGGCGGTCAGCGCCTGGGCGGTGAGCCACCTCCGGTCGAGCTTCGCGGCGCCGGCGAGCAGCCAGACCGCGAACGGCAGCCAGATCCGTTCGGTCTCGGCCTTGCTCAGCCCGGAGAGGTCCGCGGCGAGAATCGCGGTGCCCGCCCCCACGACCCACTTGTCCTTACGCAGCCCCCTGATTCCCGCCGGGCCGATGACCAGCGCGAGCGCCGCCAGGTTCGCCCACACCCAGTACCAGTACGGCCGGGTGTCGCCGATCCCCTGGTAATAGCGGAGTTTCACGAGCTCGTAGCCCTCGAACCACCAGAACCCGGCCACCGCGAACGCCGCGACGACCGCGAGCGCACCGGCAGCCGCCAGGCCCGCTTTGCGCGCGGTGGCACGCAGGTCGTCGCGCTGCCAGACCGCCGCCAGCGCCAGTGGAGCGAGCAGCACCAGGCCGTAGGACAGGAACAGGCACCACCCCAGCACCACGCCGCCGAGCAACGGCCACCGGGTGAGCAGGTAGATGCCGACGGCCGCGACGCCCATGAACATGCCGTCCGCCGACGCCCCCACCCACACCGCGCCGGGGAAGAGCACGAGGAACGGCAGCACCGCGTTGTCGTTGAGCGCCTGGGGAACCGCCACGACGGCGAGTGCGCCGACGAGGACGCAGAAGAGCGACGCCGCGGCTCCCCCGCCCAGCCCGATCCGGTCGAGCCAGGTGAACGTGAGCAGCGCACCCGGCGGGTGGCCGGAGACGTGCGTGGTCCACGAGCCGGGCAGGAAGTCGGGGATGCGGCCGGCGAACCCGCGCAGCATCGCCGGGATGTCGGTGACGCCCGGAACCTCGTGCAGGTACTCGTCCTCGGTGGTGAGCCTGGTGACGAACCTGTCCCAGCCGTCGACCATCGCCAGCGAGAACGTCCACGCCACCGCCGTCGCGTAGGCGATGGGCAGTGCCCTGGGGTGCTGGGCGAGCTCGGGACCTTTCGCGATGACCAGGAATGCGATGAGGACGGCGGCGGGCGTGCCGGGACCGAGGTGCGGGTGCCAGTTGCCGAAGAGCGGTGCCGCGGCGGCGTAGAGGATGTCCGGGTCGTGGGCGTTGACGAGGAGACCCACGATGATGGCTGCGGCAACGAGCGAACCGGCGATGACTAGACGCACCGCGCCCAACCTAGGGGGTCGCAGAGGTCTCCGCGCGCTGCGCAAGACAACCGTAAGAACTCTTTCGTGCGTCACAATTCCGTAAGCACCACAACACTTTCCGATGGTCCAGGGTGGATCCATGGATGTCGTGTTGCCCTGCCTGGACGAGGCCGCCGCACTGCCCGCGGTCCTCGCCACCCTGCCTCCCGGAGACCGCGCGATCGTCGTGGACAACGGTTCCGCGGACGGCTCCCCCGAGATCGCCGCGGCCTGCGGTGCCCTCGTCGTGCACGAGCCACTGCGCGGGTACGGCGCCGCCGTGCACACCGGTCTGCTGGCCGCCACCTCGGACGTGGTGGCGTTCGCCGACGCGGACGGTTCGCTCGACCTCGCCGAACTGACCGGCATGGCGTCGCTGCTGGCGGACGCGGACCTGGTGGTGGGCCGGCGAAGGCCCGTGCACGCGGGCGTGTGGCCGTGGCACGCGCGGGCCGGCAACGCCGTCATCTCGGGGCTGCTGCGCCGCCGTGGCCTGGACGTGCACGACATCGCGCCGTTGCGCGTGTGCCGGCGGGAAGCGTTGCTGGCACTGGACGTCCAGGACCGCGCGTTCGGCTATCCGCTGGAACTGCTGGTGCGCGCCGCCGCCGCGGGCTGGCGGGTGCGGGAGGTCGACGTGGCGTACCGGCCGCGCGCCGCCGGCACGCGGTCGAAGGTCTCGGGTTCGGTGCGCGGCACGCTGCGGGCGGCGCGCGACATGGCGGGGGTGCTGCGGTGAGGTTCTGCCTGCTGGTCATGGCCAAGTCGCCGATCCCCGGCCAGGTGAAGACGCGCCTGTGCCCGCCGCTGTCCCCCGCGGAGGCCGCCGAGGTGGCCGCGGCTTCGTTGCTGGACACGATCTCCGCCGTCCTGGAGACGCCGGGCGCGGTGCCCGTGGTGGCACTGGCCGGGGTGGTGCGGCGCGACGACGTGCGCGACGCCCTGGCGGAGTGCGTGGTGATCCCGCAGCGCGGCGAGACGTTCGCCGAACGACTGGTGCACGCGCACGCCGACGTCGCGCGGTTCGCGATGCCGGTGCTGCAGATCGGGATGGACACGCCGCAGGTCACGCCGTCGCTGCTGGCGTCGTGCGCGGAGTTCGACGAGGCGGCGCTGGGCTTCGCGGCGGACGGCGGCTGGTGGGCGCTCGGCCTGCGCGACCCGCTGCGGGCCTCGGTGCTGCGGGACGTGCCGATGTCGCGCGACGACACGGGCGTGCGGACGTGGAAGGCGTTGGAGGGGCTGCGAGTGCGGTCACTGCCGATCCTGTCCGATGTGGACACGATGGACGACGCCCGCGCGGTGGCGGCCTTGACGCCGGACAGCCGGTTCGCCGCCACGCTGGACGAGATCGCGGCGGTGCCCCGATGATGTTCGACCAGGCCCTCATGGGCCGCCCCAGCTGGCTCGACCTCCCCGGCACCACCCCGCGCGAGCTCAGCGTCGACCGCTGGCAGGCCGACGCCGACGACGGCGACTCCGTCCTCCTCGACGCCTGCGCCGGCCCCACCCTCGACGTCGGCTGCGGCCCCGGCCGGCTCGTCACGGCGCTGCTGTCGCGCGGAGTCCGGGCGCTGGGCGTCGACGTGTCGAAGGAGGCCGTCCGCCGCACCACCGCGCGGGGTGGCATCGCGGTGCGCCGCAGCGTCTTCGACCAGCTGCCCGGCGAAGGCCGCTGGCAGCACGTCCTGCTCGCCGACGGCAACATCGGCATCGGCGGCGACCCCGAGGCACTCCTGCGCCGGGTCCGCCAGCTGCTGCTCCCCAGCGGCACCGTGGTCGTCGAGGTCGAGCAGCCGGGGTCGGGGCTCACCACCGGGCGGGTCCGCGTGCGGACCGGAGGTGCCAACAGCAGCTGGTTCGAGTGGGCCTGGAGCGACGCGGACTCCCTCACCGCCGACGGGTTCTTCCTGCTGTGGCAGCGGGAACGCGCCGGCCGCTGGTTCGCGTGCTGGGAGAAGCTGTGAGGACACCTGCATTCAAGACGGTCAAGGAACCGGAGTTCAAGGCCCCGGCGCACCACACGGGCGTGACCAGCCGGGTGGGCACGTGGCTCGGGATCGCGTTCGGGCTGTGCTTCGTCACCGGGCTGATCAGCCACGGCGTGCAGCACGACTGGCCGTGGCCGACGCGCCCGGTCGACCTCTACCGCGTCACCCAGGGCGTGCACGTGGTCTCCGGCGTGGCGTCGATCCCGTTGCTGCTGGCCAAGTTGTGGAGCGTCTACCCGAAGCTGTTCGAGCGGCCACTGGTCAGGAACGTGCCGCACGCGCTGGAGCGGGGCTCGATCTTCGTGCTCATCGCGGCGTCGTTCTTCGAGCTGGCGACCGGCTTGTTCAACGCCGCGCAGAACTACCCGTGGTCGTTCTACTTCCCCACCGCCCACTACGCCGTGGCGTGGATCGTGATCGGCGCGCTGCTCGTGCACATCGCGGTGAAGATCCCCGTGATCAGGCGCAGCCTCGAACCGGCGTCCGAAGAGAAGACCATCCTGTCCCGCAGGGCTTTCCTGCGCACCACCGCCCTCACGGCGGGTGTCGCCGTCGTCGCCACGGCCGGCGTGACGGTGCCGTGGCTGCGCAAGGTGTCGGTGCTGGCCTGGCGGTCGGACGGCGCCCTGCCGGTGAACCGGACCGCGAAGGCCGCGCAGGTCGTCGTGCCGCCGGACTGGAAGCTCAGGGCGGGCACCAGGAGCTACTCGCTGGCCGAGCTGCGGGCGATGCCCCAGACGACGGTCGAGCTGCCGATCGCGTGCGTCGAGGGGTGGAGCCAGAACGCGACCTGGACGGGTGTGCGGGTCGCCGATCTCGTGAGCGGCGGCGACGTGCGGGTCGAGTCGCTGGAGAAGGACGGGCTGTACCGGGCGACCACGCTGCCCGAGGCGTTCGCGCGGGACCCGTTGACGGTGCTGGCACTGCAGCTCGACGGCGAGGAGCTGAGCCCGGACCACGGCTACCCGTGCCGGCTCATCGCACCGAACCGGCCGGGCGTGCTGCAGACGAAGTGGGTCACGTCGTTGGAGGTCCAGGCATGAACGCCGCACTCGGGTCGAGGGTCGCGCTCGGAGCGCTCGGGGTGGGGCTGGGAGCGTGGGGCGGCTGGCTCCTGCTCCCCCAGGTCACCCTCGAGCTCCTGCTCTGGCTGGGCGGCGGGGTGGTGCTGCACGACTTCCTGGTCGCGCCGCTCGTCGGAGCCTCCGGACTCGTCGTCAAGCGCACGTCGGTCGGCGTCGGGCTCACGGTCTCGGCGATCATCCTCGTGCTCGCGGTCCCGTTGTTGTGGCGTCAGTTCGGCGGCCCGGTCAACCCCGGCCTGCACGACCGCGACTACCCCACCGGAGTCGCGGTCGTGCTGGGCCTGACCTGGGCCGCGGTGGTGCTATACGAGGTCGCGGCGCACCTTCAGCAGCGTCGCCGCGCCCACGAAGACCACGACGTACCCGACGAGGAACAGGGCGGCGGTCGTCCCGCTCACACCGGTCAGCACGCCGGGAGCACCGGACCCGCCGACGGCACCGGCCAGGTTGCCCGCGGAGCCACCGGGCAGGACCTCGGTCAGCGACTCGACCGGCCCGAGCAGCGCGCCGACCCCGCGCAGCAGGTTCTCGGTGACGATCGCCCACATCAGCCCGAGGCCGACGGCCAGCGCGGGCCCCTTGGTGACGACGCCGAGGAACACGCCGAACCCCGTCCACATCGCGGCGATCAGCAGTGACGCGCCCAGCGCCTCCACCGCGGACCAGCCGGGCAGGCTCCAGTCCCAGCCCTCCAGCCACGCCACGGTGACCGCGGCGCCCAGGTCGACCACGAACGTGAGCGCCACCAGGACGACCACGAGGACCGCCAGCGCCCCGAGCGTGCCCGCCATCGCCGACACGCGGCGCGGGCCGGCGGTCAGCGTGGTCTTCCAGGTGCCCCAGCCGTACCCGCTGCCGACCGCCAGCGCCGCGAGCACCAGGATGATCGCGCCGCCGAACATGGGCAGGCCGCGCACGACCGCCGCGCCGACGTTCTCCGGCTGCATCGCGCTGATCATCTGCTGCTGGGACAGGCCGCGCGAGTTCATGTCGCCGTCGAGCGCGAGGTAGTTGAACACGTAGCCGAACGTCAGCGTCATCACCAGCCACACGCCGATCAGCACCCACGTCGCCGGCCACTTCCACAGCCGCAGGAGCTCCGCCTTCACGCTGCCGATCACGCCGCTCATCACGCTGCTCCCGTCATCTCGAAGAAGACCTCTTCCAACGTCCGGCGCAGCGGCCGGACCTCCTGCACGTCCACGTCGGCGGCCACCAGCGTGCGCACCAGCGCCCCCGCGTCCGCCTCCCGCACGTGCAGCACGTCGCCGTGCAGCTCGCTGCCCTCGATCAGGACGTGCGCCTTCTCGATCGGGTCCGCCTTGATCAGCAGCCTGCTGTCGCCGCGCAGCTGCTCGACCGTGCTCTCGGCGACGAGCTTGCCGTTCGCGATCACGCCGACCCGGTCGCAGATCTCCTCGACCTCGCCGAGCAGGTGGCTCGACAGCAGCACCGTCTGCCCCTGCGCCGCGAGCGCCCGCACCAGGTCGCGCATGTCGGCCATGCCCGCGGGGTCGAGGCCGTTGGTGGGCTCGTCGAGGATCAGCAGCTCCGGCTGGCCGAGCAACGCGGCCGCGACGCCGAGCCGTTGCTTCATGCCGAGCGAGTACCGGCGGAACTTCTCACCGGCGGCGCCGACCAGGTCGACCTGCTCCAGCACCGCCTCGACGTGCTTCTCGTCGACACCCCGGCGAGCAGCGTGCACGCGCAGGTTGTCGCGGCCGGACAGGTACGGGTAGAAGCCCGGCCCCTCGATGAGCGACCCGACCTTCAGCAACGCCTTCGGGGTGCCCGGTGCCTCGCCCAGCACGCGGGCCGAGCCGCTGGTCGGCTTCACGAGCCCCAGCAGCATGCGGATCGTGGTCGTCTTGCCCGCGCCGTTCGGACCGAGGAACCCGTAGACCTCGCCCCGCCGCACGGACAGACTGACCTCGTCCACCACGGCGCGGTCGCCGTAGCGCTTCGTCAGCTTCTCCGTCGTCACGATCATGGCTCAACTGTGGTCGCGCGGCGGGGTGGGGGCGTCCGCTCCGGAGCGTCATGAAGATACGCACATCTGCGTACGCCGCCGGTCGTATGGTCGGCACCATGCGGATCAAATGGCAGGACATCGCCCTGACCGCGGCCCTGCTCGTGTTCGGCCTCGGCGGGACGCGGTTCGCCGCCCGGCTGCAGGGCGCGGAGGCCCTCGACGCCTTCGGCTACCTGCTCATCGTCGTCGCGGCCGCCGGTCTGCTGTTCCGCTCGGCCCGTCCGCTGTGGACGGTGGGCGTCACCACGGTCTCGATCACCGCCTACCTGGCCCTCGGCTACCCGTTCGGGCCGATCCTGATGAGCGGTGTCGCGGCGATGTACGCGGTGGCCGTGTACGCGCGCATCGAGGTGGCGGCCGCGTCCGCCCTGGTCTACGCGCTGGCGATCCTGCCGTGGTGGAACGACTCCGTCACCTCGTGGATCACCTGGTCGGCGGGCTGGATCCTGTTGCCGGGCGCGGCGGGCGTGCTGGTGCGGCTGCGGCGCAAGTCCGCTGTGGACGTTCGCGAGCGCGCGGTGATCTCCGAACGGCTGCGGCTCGCCCAGGAGGTCCACGACGTCGTCGGGCACGGGCTGAGCGTGATCGCCATGCAGGCCGGCGTCGCGCTCTACGTGCTGGACAAGGACCCCGCGAAGGCGCGCGCGTCCCTGGAGGCGATCCGCGACACGTCCAAGGAGGCCCTGGACGGTCTGCGGTCCGAACTGGACACCCTGCGCGGCTCGGCTCCGCTGACCCCGACGATCACCCTCGCCGACCTCCCCGCGCTCGCCTCCCGGATGCGCGAGGCGGGGCTGGAAGTCGCGGTCGAGGTGGACCAGGTCGAGCTCCCGGACACCTACCAGCCGGCCGTGTACCGGATCGTGCAGGAGTCGCTGACCAACGTGCTGCGGCACTCCTCCCCCGGCGTCACCGCGTCGGTGCGCGTGTACACCGTGCGCGGAGAGCTCGTGGTGCACGTGACCGACACCGGCACACCGGGCACGTTCACCGAGGGCCACGGCATCACCGGCATGCGCTCACGGGCCGAGGCGCTCGGCGGCACGCTCCAGGTGGACGGATCGCACGGGTTCGCGGTGATCGCCCGGATACCGTTGCCGTCATGATTCGCGTGGTGGTGGCGGACGACCAGCCGCTGGTCCGGATGGGACTGCGAACGTTGATCGAGACCGAGGACGGCGTCCAGTTCGCCGGCGAGGCCGCCGACGGCCGCGAGGCACTGGCGCTCATCCAGTCGGTGAGGCCGGACGTGGTGTTCCTCGACATCCGCATGCCGGTGATGGACGGCCTGGAGGTGCTGCGCCGCGTCTCCGCCGATCCGGCCTGCGCCGAGGTGAGGATCGTCGTGCTCACGACGTTCGACCTCGACGAGTACGTGTTCGAGGCGCTGCGCACCGGCGCGTCCGGGTTCCTGGTGAAGGACTCCGACCCGACCGACCTGCTGCGCGCCGTGCACGTGGTGGCCGACGGCGGGTCGCTGCTCTCGCCGTCCGTCACGCGCCGGGTGATCGACCGGTTCGCGTCCGGCGCGTCGGCTCGTCCGGTACCGCACCTGGACAAGCTGACCGAGCGCGAGCGGGAGATCATGCGGCACGTCGCGTCCGGCGCGTCCAACGACGAGATCGCGGACCGCCTGGTGATCTCGCCCGCGACCGTGCGCACGCACGTGTCGCGGGCGATGGTGAAGCTGGGCGCACGTGACCGCGCCCAGCTCGTGGTGTTCGCCGTCCAGTCAGGACTGACCTGACGTCACGCCTGGGAAGCCGCGAAAGCCGCTTTCAGCCCAAGCGCGATCTCCGGCGGGATCGAGTCGTAGGAACGCGGCGGCTGCGGGTCGTACTCGATGCCGACCTGCACCGCCTGCGCGACCATCTCGCCGAACTCCGCCTCGACCAGCCGCAGCGCCATGTCGATGCCCGCCGACACGCCCGCGCCGGTGACGACCTTGCCGTCGAACACGACCCGGTCGGTGCTGACCTCGACGCCGCGCACCTCCAGGTCCTCGCGCGCGGCCCAGTGCGTGGTCGCCCTGGAGACGAGACCGGCCTCGGCGAGCAGCGTCGACCCGGTGCAGACCGACGTCGTCCACTTCGTGGCCGGGTGGACCGCGCGCAGCCAGGCGACCAGGTCGGCGGACTCCCGCAGCACCTGCTTCCACTTCCCGGAGCCGGGCACGACGACGACGTCGGTGGACTGGACGTCGGCGAACGTGTGCGTGGGCTGGACGACCAGGCCGTTGTCGGACCTGACGGCGTCGAGCGTGGCGGCGACGAACTTCGTCGTCACGACCGGCACGCAGGCGAGCACCTCGAACGGCCCGATCAGGTCGAGCGACGTCATGTTCGGGTAGAGCACGAAAGTGGCTTCCATCAGGCAACCCCCGTTGTCCGGAACCGGGCGCGATAGCTGCCCGGCGACACGCCGAGCACGCGCAGGAAGGCGCGGCGCAGGGTCTCGGCGGAGCCGAACCCCGACTGGCGGGCGACGAGGTCCAGCGGGTCGGCGGTGCTCGCCAGCCGGTCGGCGGCGGCCTCCACGCGGGCCCGTTCGACGTACTGGGCGGGTGAGACGCCCACGTTGCGCGAGAAGACGCGGGCGAAGTGCCGCACGCTCATCATCGCCTTGCGCGCCATGACCGGCACCGTCCACTCGCCGGTCGGGTCGGCGTGGATGTCGTCGAGCAACGCGCGCAGCGACCTGTCGCGCACCGGCTTCGCCCTGGTGTGCACGCTGAACTGCGACTGCCCGCCGGAGCGCTGCAGGAACACGACCAGGTACTGCGCGATCCTGCGGGCGAGCGCCGGTCCGTGGTCCTGCTCGACCATCGCCAGCGAGAGGTCGATGCCCGCCGTGACACCGGCGGACGTGGACACCTTCCCGTCGCAGACGAAGATCGCGTCCGGCTCGACGTCGACACCGCGGTTCTCGAGCTCGCCGGTGAACGCCCAGTGCGTGGTCGCCTTCTTGCCGTCGAGCAGGCCCGCGCTCGCCAGCACCACGGAGCCGGTGCAGATGCCCGCGACCCGGCGCGCCTTCGACGCCAGCCGCCGCAGGTTCGTCATGAGCACCGGGTCCGCCGCGGCGTCGTCGTAGCCCCAGCCGCCGACGACGAGCAGCGTGTCGATCGGACGGTCCAGCGTCCGCAGGTCCGCGCCGGCCTCGATCCGCACCCCGGCCGTCGCGGTGAACGGCTCTCCCCCGATCGTGGCGATCGTGACCTCGTACCGCGGTTCGCCGTGGTTCGCGGACTGGAACACCTCCACCGGCCCCGCCAGGTCCAGCAACGCGGTGCGGTCGTACCCCACCACGACAATCTCCCTCGTAGTCCCCACCCCTCCACTGTCCTCAGCGCGCGCGGGGGCGGCAACGCCAAGGTCCCCTCGCATTCGGCCACCCCCGTAAACTGACCATCGATGCGCAGAGCCCTTCCCCTCCTGGTGACCGGCCTGCTCGCGATCCTCCTGGTCGTGAGCGACCACCCGTTCCCGCCGCCCTCCGACCCCGACCGCGAGTCCAGGACCGCGGTCGTCGCGCTGGGCGACAGCACGATGTCCGGCGAGGGCGCCGGCAACTACGAGACCGGCACCGACGGCGAGCAGGGCGGCAACTGGTGCCACCGCTCGCGCGACGCCGAAGTGTTCAGGACCGCGGTCGCGGCCGACCGGAAGTTCAACCTGGCCTGCTCCGGCGCCAACTCCGACAAGCTGCGCAACGAGCAGCTCCCGCGGCTGCGCGAGATCGCGGGCTCACATCGGGTCGTGGCGCTCGTCGTGGCCATCGGCGCGAACGACGACCCGCGGTTCTCCGAGATCCTCAACAAGTGCTTCGAGGCCTGGGGCAAGCGCAGCGACTGCACGTCCGCGGTGGCACCGGAGTGGTCCAAGCGCGTGCGGAAGATGGTCCCCAAGGTCGAGAACACGCTGAGCGCCATCCGCCAGACCATGCGCGACTCCGGCTACCTCGACTCGTCCTACCAGCTGGTCGTGCAGTCGTACGCGGCCCCGGTGTCGCCGAAGATGCCGCGCTCGCTGCAGAACCTCTCCGGCTGCCCGCTGCGCACGACGGACCTGCAGTGGGTCGTCGAGGACGCGGTGCCGGAGCTGTCGAACGGCCTGCGCACCGCCGCGGGCAGGGTGAACGCGCGGTTCCTCGACCTGGCGCGCGCCGGCGAGGGCCACGAGGCCTGCGTGGGCGGTGACGACCCGTCCACCGAGTGGTTCACGCGGCTGTCGGTCGACTGGGACGGGTTGCGGGACCAGGCGCGTTCCTCGCACGCGTTGCAGGAGTCGTTCCACCCCAACGCGAGCGGGCACGAGCAGATCGGCCGGTGCCTGTCGGAGTTCCTCGCCTCGGACAAGCGCGACGGGGCGTGCGTGCCGAGGCTGGACGGCACGCTGGGGCTGACGACGGAGGGCTGACCCGTCAAGCCTCCGGCCGTGCGCGCACCGAGACGCGGAACTCGCGTGGCGACATCCCCACCACGCGCCGGAAAGCGGTGCTGAACGCGCTTTCGGACTGGTACCCGATCGACCCCGCGATGGTCGTCAGGGACTTTTCGGTGCGCAGCGCGGCCCGTGCGAGCTGCATCCGCCACTCGATGACGTAGTCGAGTGGCGGCCGTCCCACCCTGGCCCGGAAGCTCGCGGCGAACGCCGACCTCGACATCGTCGCGGTCCCGGCGAGCTCGTCGAGCGTCCAGCGGTGGCCCGGTTCGGCGTGCACGGCGCGCAACGCGGCCCCGATCCCGTCGTCGGTGACCGAGGCGAGCCAGCCCACGGGCTCGTGGGACGACGCGGCGTGCGCCCTGAGCATGTGCACCAGCAGGATCTGGGCCACGTGCTCGAGGACGAGCGACCGGCCGGCGTGCCGTTCCTCCATCTCGTGGACGAGCATCATCGCGATGTTCCAGAGCGGCTTTCCCGCGCCGTCGTCCGCCTTGACGAGCAACGCCGGCGGGAGCACCGAGAACAGGGTCGACGCGTCGGAGCCGTCGAACTCGAAGTCGACGCTGCAGGTGTACGTGGAACCGCCTTCCCGAACGTCCTCGCGCGGAGCTCCATCGGCGTCACGAGCCTCCTCGACCGAACTGCCCAGGCCGTAAGGGGGCGGATTTCCGAGGAGGTAGAAATCCCCCGCCTTCAGGAGCAGGGGTTCCATTCCGTCGACGCACAGCCAGCACTCGCCTTCCACCACCACGCCGAGCTTGATGTGCGGGAACGGCACGAACCGCGCTCCCCACGGCGTCGTGGCGCGCAGCGGGGCACGGGCGACGGTCCGGGGCCGCGCCAGCGACAGGACGTCCCGGAAGGGGTCGTGGGCGTCGAGGAGCACCGCGTTGGACGATCGGTAAACATCCCTGGACTCCACGTTATGGACTGTACGCCGATGCGCCGGAATCGTGGGAGTCAGGCGCGAGGAACCCACTCGCGTGAACCGACACGAGGAGCCAAGAAGCGTTATGCGTTACCGATTTCTCGGACGATCAGGACTGCGGGTGTCGGAACTGTCGCTCGGGACGGGGAACTTCGGCACCCGGTGGGGACACGGGGCCGACAAGGACGAAGCCCGCGCCATGTACGACCTCTACCGGGAAGCGGGAGGCAACTTCGTCGACACCGGTTCCAACTACCAGGCGGGAGAAGCCGAGGAGCACCTCTCCGACTTCCTCGCCGCGGACCGGGACGACGTCGTGCTGGCGACGAAGTACACGATGGGCACGTCGGCGAGCAGCGGCCTCCAGCTGACCGGGAACGGCCGCAAGGCGATGGTCCAGTCCCTGGAGCAGAGCCTGCGGAGGCTGGGCACGGACCGGGTGGACGTGTTCTGGGCGCACGTGGCCGACGGGTCCACGCCCGTCGAGGAGGTGATGCGCGCCTTCGACGACCTGACGCGCGCCGGCAAGATCCTCTACGCCGGTCTCTCCAACTTCCCCGCGTGGCGGGTGTCGGCGGGGGCCACCCTGGCGCAGCAGCAGGGCTGGGCGCCCCTCGTGGGGATCCAGGTCGAGTACAGCCTGGTCCAGCGCGAAGCCGAACGGGAGCTGGTCCCGATGGCGGACGCGTTCGGCCTGGGCGTCCTCGGGTACACGCCGCTCGGCGGTGGCCTGCTGACCGGCAAGTACCGCCGTGGCGAGACGGGCCGCGCGCAGAGCGCGATCAGCCAGTTCCTCCACACCGAGGACGACCCCGCCAAGGTGAAGGTCCTGGACGCCCTCGAAAGCGCCGCCGCGGAGCTCGGCACGACCGCGGACCAGGTGGCGATCCGGTGGTCGATGTCCAAGGGGGTGCTCCCCGTCGTCGGACCGAGGACGGTGGAGCAGCTCACGACCAACCTCGCGGCCGCCGAGCTGGACGTCCCGCCGCGGCTGCTCGCCCGGCTCGACGAGGTCAGCGCGCCGGAGCTGGGCCACCCGCACGGGTTGTGGCCGGAGCACGAGCTGGTGGACAAGGCCCGGTTGGCCCGGCCCTGAAGCCGCGCGTGCACCGTCCGTCCACAACGGACGGTGCACGTCCAGGGGCTCAGGCCTCCACGGTCACCGAGTGCGAGACCGGCAGCACCCGCAGGTTCGCCGCCGCCCGTTCGAGCTGCGAGAGCACGCTCGGCCGCAGGTTCGCGATCTCCTGGTCGGCCAGCGCGCCCGCCATCTCCTGCAGCAGCACCTGCTGCGGGTGGTCGCCCTCGGCCTCGGCCACGGCCAGCACCCGGAACGGCGTGCCGGGGGCGAAGAGCACGCGCTCCTCGGTGGCCACGGTGACGCGGTCCGCCACCTCGACGCGGCGGCCGGTGACCGACCACAGCAGGTACTCGGTGGCGCCCTCGATGCGGCCCACCGGGTTCGCGATGGCGTCCAGCAGGCCGTGCTCGACCAGGACGTCACCGCTGCGGTAGCGCCGCGGGCCGGTCGGGCCCGTGACGCCCCACACCGCCGCGACGCCGTTGTGCACGGGCAGCCGGTTCAGGCCGGAGACGATGCACGCGACGTACGGGCGCAGGCGGCCGAGGCGGCCCATGCGCAGCTGGTCGACGACCATCTCCTCGTCCTGCGACACGCACGCGAGCAGTGCCGTCAGGTCGGTGACCATGGCCTCGAACGCCGCCGGGTCCTCCTCGGCGTCGGGACGTTGCGCCAGCAGACGGCAGACCGTCGCCGCGTGCACGCCGTAACGCTCGCCGAGCGCCCGTCGGACCGTATCGCGGTCCGTGTCCGAACTGCTGTGATCGGGCAGGACGGTCTCGCGTTCGCCGCTGCCGTCCGACGGGAGCTCCCACATGGCCAGCGGCTGGATCGGCAGCGGGCCGTCCACGCGGAACCGGATGGGGGCGGAGTCGGGGTCGTCGGACGGGAACGCGGCCTCGTCCGGGTCGTCCAGCGCGTGCGAGGTCACGGCCGCCATCGCGGGACCGGCCTCCATCGACGCGTAGGCGGGGCGGTCCGGTTCGGGTTCGGCCGGGGTGACGGCGGCGAACAGGCCGGTGCCGTTGTCCGACTCGCGGGCCGACAACGCCTGCTTCGCCGCGCTCAACGCGGACGCGAGCTGGCCGGGGCTGCTCGTCGGCGCGGGAGCGGGCGGCGGTGGCGGAGGAGGTGGTGGCGGCGGTGCCGACACCTTGGAGTCGCAGAACACGAGACGCAGCAGCTTGCGCACCTCGGGTTCGAGGCGTTCCACGAGCGCGGCGCCGTGCACCGCGACCGCACCAGGCGTCGTGCGCCCAGGCGTGCCCACGGTCAGACGTGCCCACTCCGGGTCGACGGGCTGAGAGCGCACCTCGGCCGCGTTGTACGGCTCGTCGTGCTCGCGGACCCACAGGCCCGACGGCACGACCTCCAGCACCACGCCGTCACCCAGGGAGAACACCCCGGGCGAGACCTCGGCGAGGCCCGGCACCGGCGCGCGGTAGCCGGACACGGTCGGGAAGGTCTCGTTCGGCAGGAACGTCACCTCGGTGACGAACGGCCGCCACGTCTGCTGCCCGCGCGGGTCGACGGCGATCACCGCGGGACCGCCGGTGCGCAGGTTGCCGACCGGCAGGCCGGTGAACATCGCGATCGGCTCGCCGAGCTCGTCGGCCACCAGGCGGCCCAGCGCGGCGTCGACGCCGTACGGGACGAGCCGCACCCGCGAGCGCGCCGCCTGGGGCAGCGCCGTCAGCAGGCGGCACACCTCGTCGGTCGGGATCGCGGACTGGCCGGGACCGCCGACGACGACCGTCAGCACGTTCTCCCGGCACGGCAGCGCCACGACCGGCCGCGAGTCCTGCGCGGACGGGTCGAACGGCGGCTGCTGCGCGCGCAGCCACAGCCCGGACGGGATGGGCTCGGAGATGCCGATCTCGCCCGTGGGCCACGGGGAGTTCGGGTCCATCGCCTCCCACTGCGGCACCGGGAAGCGGCGGCCGAACGGCATCGGCGACGCGTTCGGCTGGAACCGCACCCAGCTGCCGTAGCCCTGGGTGCCGACGACGAACGCGGCGCCCGGCACCGTGGTCAGGACGCCGTCGGGCGCCACGACCTCGGTCTGCAGCTGCTCGGACAGCCACTGCGCCGGCGCGGTCGGCCGCATCGAGCCCGCGTGCGAGACCGCGAGCCGGATGGGCCCGCGACCGTTCAGCGCGGTCACGACGTGCGGCCAGAAGGTGCTCTGGTCACCGCTCGGGAAGTCGACGACGACCACGGTCCTGCCGCGGTCGACGGGCAGGGTCCGCGCGAGGCCGCTGGCGGCCTGACCCGGACCTTCGGTCGCGGACACCACGAGCGTGGCCCCGACGAAGTTCGCCGCGTACGGCTCCCTGCGGGGCGCCACCGGTTCCGGCGGTGTCACCACCGCGGGGGCCGGCTCGACGGGGTACAGATCCGAGTTCGTGAGCTCGCTCGAAGTCGGGGTCTGTGTTTGCTGGTCGCCATGGGCGGCGGCACGTCGGCCCATCAAGCGCCTGATCACCTCCGTGCCATCCCGTTCACTCGCCCTTTCGGCTTAACCGGGCAACGGTGGTGCACGCTATCAAGACGCGAAGCACTCTTGTCACCCAGTCGGGTGGTTTGACCTCATCCGATCGATACCCACACCGCGCGTGCTCGTCCACACACTCCGTGAGGTCCGATGATGGCTGACGCCGAGTAGGCCTTGCGCCCCTCCCGGCCAAGCTCCCACGCCAGGAGCACGTGGTCCACACCCAGCTCGACCGGTTGCTCCACCTGCGCGACGAAAGTGCCCAGCACGAACGCGGGACCCCCGTCCGGGGCGACGGGCTGCGCCGACGGGCAGTCGAGAGCGGCCCAGACGATCTCGGGCAGGACGTGCGCGCCGTCGTTCGGCAGCACGCCGGAGGGCCGCCAGACCCCCGCCCACTCCTGGCGCCCGTCGAGCGGGCCGAGCAGCGCCGCGATCCCGTCCTCCCGGCCGGGGCCGCACCCGAAGCAGGTCGGGAACGGGTGCCGGTCGCGCCACGGCAGCTTGCCGTTCGCCTTCCGCGCCTCCTCCAGCGTCGGCGCCGGGGGAACCTCCAGGTCCAGCGTCGCCGGCTCGGCCGACGCGATCAGGTCGTCGCCGTCGTACAGGCCACCGTCGCGCACCTCCAGGTCGCGATCCAGCGGCACGGGTCTGCGCAGGCGGACGCTGACCGTGCCCGCGTCGACCCGCGCGGCGAACAGGCCCGCCGAGTAGCCGCCGTTGCCCATCCCGGGCGGTCCGTTGAACCGGGCCGCGACCCGCACGGTGCTCACGACAGTCATGACAGCGCCTCCGCGTACACCCACTGGCCGTTCTCGCGGACGAACCGGCTCCGCTCGTGCACGATCCCTCCGACGTAGTGCGCCCGGAACTCCACGACGCCCTCGCTCTGCAGCAGACCGCCGTTCTCGGTCGACACGATCTCGAGCTTCAGCCAGCGGTCGGTCGACTCGATCCCGGCGCTCGCGGGGCGGTTCCGCGCGGCCCACGTGCGCAGCAGGTAGTCCTCGTCGGACACGGCGAAAGCGCTGTAACGCGAGCGCATCAGCTGCTCCGCGGTGGCCGCGGTGCGGGCACCCGAGTGCAGCGCTCCACAGCAGTCCACATAGGACTGACCGGTCCCGCAGGGGCACAGTTTCGTGTTCACGTGGACATCATGCCTGGTGAACCCGTTAGAACCGATGACGCACCTCATACGTACCCCTTGTCAAGACTGACTCGTGGGTGGCAGAGGAGGCCGGCGTGAGCGTCGACAGCAGGACTGAGCTCGTACCCCTGCGCACGTGGTTCGGGCTGCGGTGGCGCGGCTACGACCGCGACGAGGTGGACGACTACGTCGCCGAGCTGGAGGCCGAGCTTCGCCTGGTCACAGCCGACCGCGACGCGTCGGAGGCCCGCGCGGACGCCCTGGCCAGCCGGTTGATGGCGGTCCAGGAGGAGAACACCGCCCTGCAGGACGGCCTGCACCGCATCTGCCTGACCCCGATCGACCCCAGGGGCCTGCCGGAACGGCTCGCCCGCATGGTCGCCCTGGCCGAGGAGGAACGCCGCGACGTCATCAGGGACGCCCAGCTCAAGGCCCTGATGATCGTGGGCGAGGCCGAGCAGCGCGCCCGGCAGCTCGACGAGGAGGCCGCCGCGAAGCGCGAGGACGTCCGCGAGGACTTCCGCCTGGCGATGTCGGCCCGCCGCGCCGAGGCGATGCGCGCGCTGGCCGAGCTGCGCAACGTGGCCCGTGACGAGGCCGAACGCATCATCGCCGAGGCCAGGGTGCAGAGCCTGCACATCGACTAGTGCCCCGACGGGCTGAGCGGACCGGTTCTCGCGCTGCTACGCGGCGAAGAACCGGTCCATGCCGTCCACATCGGACAGGAACGTCTCGATCCGCGCCACCTGGCCGCCGCGCAACGTGAACACGGTCGCCAGGTGCTCGTCCAGCACCAGGTCGCCCCTGGTGGCGGTGTTGTGCAGGTTCAGCGCCACGTTGTCGCGGCTGACCAGCACGTGCAGCAGCGCGAAGTCCACGCCGTACGACGAGATCAGCTCGACCCGCTCGGCCACGCCGTCCGGCCCGGCGACCGTGCCGGAGATCCGGTTGTCCCCCGGCAGCGTCCAGGTCACGTCGTCGGTCAGGATGCCGCGCAACAGCGCCCAGTCCTTGCTGCCCAGGGCTTTCACGAACGTCGCGGCCACGTCCCGCTTGACCTCTTCGGCCGTCATCACGCACTCCTCACTGTTCGACTTGATTCGAACCGTAACAGTTCGATCCAAGTCGTACAATCGAACCCGTGGAGAGCGAAGAGGGTCCGGCCAGGTCCGAGATCACCATCGAGGCGGTGCTCGCGGCACTCGACCACCCGCTGCGGTTGCGGGTGGTCAGGGCGCTGGCCGCGACGGCGGAGATGACCTGCCAGGAGATCCTCCCCGAGATCACCAAGAGCACCGCGAGCCACCACTGGAAGGTGTTGCGGGAGGCCGGGGTCGTCGAGCAGCGGCGCGAGGGGCGGTACCTGTACCTGCGACTGCGGCGCGACGACCTGGACAGCCGGTTCCCCGGAGTGGTGGACGCGGTGGTGCTCGGCTGAGCCACCAGGGTTCCGGCCACCAGGGGTTCTGGCTACAGGGGGTTCTGCGCCATGCGGTGCACGCCGACCCTGGCGGACTCCCTGACGACCTCGAAGCCGTAGCCGACGAGCTCGTCGCGTTCGTAGACCGCCAGCTGCTCCGCCAGGTCCGCACCGTCCGCGACCGCCTTCACCGCGCGGCCGAGCACCACGCCATCGCGCATCGCGACGTTGGCCCCGCGCCCGAGAGTCGGTGTCATGGCGTGGATCGCGTCGCCGAGCACCGTCACGTTGGTCGGCGCGCCGAGTTCCGCCGGAACGCTGGTGCGCATCTCGACCGGGAAGAAGGAGGCGTGCCGGACCAGTTCCGCGGCGCGGCCGGGCCAGTCCCGCACCGCCTCGCCGACCCCGCCCAGTCCGGCGAAGTGCTCGTGCCGGCCGCCGACGACGCACACGACGTAGTTCTCCGGATAGCGCACGGACCCCAGCCCCAGGAACACCTTCCGCTCGTCCGAGGCGATGGTGAAGATGTCCGTGAGCGTCTCCGCGGGCACGAACGGCTCGGCGACGTCCATCGGCACACGACCGTAGAACGCGGTGATCCCGGCGTCGACGGTCCGGCAGTGCGGTGCCCGCTGCTGCCGCACGGGCGAGTTGACGCCGTCCGCGCCGACGAGCACGTCACCGCGTTCGGTGCCGCCGTCGGCGAAGAACGCGGTGACACCAACGCCAGTGCTCTCGTAGCGCGTGAGCTTCCGTCCGAAGTGGACCACGTTCTCCATGCCGGACAACAGGATCCGCCGCAGTTCCGCCCGGTCGACGTTGGCGTGCTCGCCGTGCTCCGGCAGCCGTTTCACCACCGACAGGTCGGTCGCGAGGATGGTCGTGAACGGCTCCGTGCGCACGGCCGCCCTGGCGAACGACTCCCTCAGCTCGGCCGGCAGCACCTCGTGGGCGGCGTCGATCGCGTCGGCGTCAAGGTGCAGGCGGTAGCCCTGGGGCCGTTCCCACGGGCTCGCGTCGCGTTCGAAGACGGCGACGTCGATGCTGTTGCGCCGCAACGACTGCGCGAGGGTGAGGCCGCCGAGCCCGGCGCCGATGACGAGAACCTTCATGGTCGTCCTTTGGTCGTTGGTCGACAAAGGACGCACTGGTGACCTGATCCTCAGGTGCTTGCACGAACGCTCACGCGTCACCCGGACTACCCACCGGGCAGTGACTTTCGCACGTCGGCA
Source organism: Lentzea sp. NPDC059081 (assembly GCF_042738015.1). Classification (NCBI taxonomy): domain Bacteria; kingdom Bacillati; phylum Actinomycetota; class Actinomycetes; order Pseudonocardiales; family Pseudonocardiaceae; genus Lentzea; species Lentzea sp. NPDC059081. The sequence goes on along the minus strand of NZ_JBHYGW010000002.1, from coordinate 255,099 downwards.
CCGACTCTAGGCTCAGCGCGAGCCGCGCGGCAAGTCGGTGTCGACCACCTCGTGCAGGCCGAGCCGGCGGTTCAGCGCGCCGGTCGCCCGCGCGGTCACCGTGCGCGGCAACAGCCTCGGCACCCACGCGAAGGTCCGGTTCAGGGTCCTCGTCACGACCCGGCCGGGGTAGGACGTGGACCGCCGCCGCGCGAAGTCGTCGAGCGTGCGGACCGCCACGGCCTCCGGGGTGTCGGCGATCGGGTGGATCGTGGCCGACGTGCCGTCGAAGAAGCTCGTCGCGACCGGGCCGGGGTGCGCGGCCATGACGTGGACGCCGGTGCCGCGCAGCTCCTCGGCGAGCGCCTCCGTGAACGACAGCACGAACGCCTTGGTGGCGGCGTAGGTCGCCTGGTACGGCATGGGCTGGAAGCCGGCGGTCGACGACACGTTGATGATGCCGCCGGATCCGCGGGCGACCAGGTCGGCGCCGAGCGCGTGCGTCAGCGCGAGCAGGCCGTCGACGTTGAGCGCCACCGAGCTCAGCTGCGCGTCCAGCGGCCGCGTCAGGAACGGCCCGGCGCTGCCCGCGCCCGCGTTGTTGACCAGCACGTCGACGGCCAGGCCGCGCTCCCGCAGCTCGCGGACGACCCGGTCCGGCCCGTCCGCGGCGGCGAGGTCGCCCACGACCACCTCCGCGCTGCCGCCCTGGTCGCGGATCTCCGCGGCGAGCCCGCGCAAGCCCTCCTCGGACCGGGCCAGCAGGACGACCCGCGCTCCCCGCCGGGCCAGTTCCACCGCGAGCGCGCGTCCGATCCCCTTCGACGCGCCGGTGACGAGCGCGGTCTGCCCCTCGTACCCCACAGGATCCTCCTACTAGTTCGAGTCTCGAAGTATTGGACGCCTGCCACGATACTTCAAGTCTCGAACTACCGGTAGGATGGGGTCATGTCCGACCTCGTCGCGGCGGTCGCCGCGGTCTACGACACGTGGATGCGGACGCTCGACCACGTCGAGCCGGCGCTGGCCGAGCACCGGCTGACGACGGCGACGTTCCAGGCGCTGTGGGCGATCTCCCCCGACGAGGAGCCGCCGTCGATGAAGACGCTCGCCGAACGCCTCTACTGCAACGCGCCGAACCTGACCTTCATGACGAACCAGCTGGTCGACCGCGGCCTGGTCGAACGCGTCGTGGACCCGTCGGACCGCCGCTCGCGCGTGCTGGTCCTGACGACGAAGGGCCGCGAGGTCCGCGAGGCCGTGGTCACGGCAGCGCTGGCGAACACGCCGCTGGGCACGCTGTCCCCGGACGAGCTGCACCAGCTGGCGGGCCTGCTGAACCGCGCCCTGCGCCGCTAGAGCCCGTCCCGGCCTCAGCCGAAGGCGCGCCGGACCGTCTCGGCCAGCGCCTGCCGCCGCCGTTCGTGGTCGGCGTCCGGATCGCCCGGCGTGGCCGTGAAGAACAAGCTGGCCGGCGACCAGGTGAGCGCGAGCATGGACACCATCGCGAGGACGTCGCCCGGTTCGAGCTCCGGGTTGATGCCGCCGGAGCGCTGCACGGCGGCGATGGCCCCGAGCTTCTCCTCGGTCTGCTCGGGCATCGAGGTGACGAGCACGCCCGCCGGGATCCGCTCCAACCGCGCCCAGGTGGCCAGCCGCACCAGGTGCGGCCTGGTCAGGCACGCGTCGTAGAGCCCGAGGGCGTAGCCGGGCAGGTCGTCCGCGGTGAACGGCACGATGTTGACGAGCTCGTCGGCCTGCTCCTGGAACACCGTGTCGAACAGGCGGTCCTTGTCGCCGAAGTAGGCGTAGAGCTGCGCCTTGTTCGCCTTGGCGTTCGCCGAGATCCGGTCGACCCTGGCGCCCGCGATGCCGTACGTGGCGAACTCCTCGATAGCCGCGTCCAGGAGCCTGCGCCGCGTCGCTTTGCCATCGTTCACGCCCTCATCCTAACCAACCTGTTGGTTTGCCCGGAGAGTCGTCGTGTGCTTACCTGGAGGAGTAACCAACTAGTTTGTTTTACCGTGAGGAGTGAAGAACATGCAGGTCCACGCCTATGCGGCACGGGAAGCCGGCGGACCGTTGGAGCCCTACGAGTACGACAGCGGGCCGCTGGGCGCGACCGAGGTCGACGTGCGGGTCACCCACGGCGGCATCTGCCACACCGACATCGGCGTGATCGACGACGAGTTCGGCATCTCCCGCTACCCCGTGGTCGCGGGCCACGAGGCCGTCGGGGTCGTGCACGCCGTCGGCGACGAGGTCGACCAGTCGGCCCTGAAGGTGGGGCAACGCGTGGGCGTCGGCGCCATCGCCGGTTCGTGCTTCCACTGCGAGTGGTGCCTGAGCGGCCGGACGAACCTCTGCCCCGCCAGGGACGACACCGTCATGCGCGGCGACCGCGGCGGGTTCGCGAGCCACGTCCGCGCGAGCGACTGGCGGCACGTGCACCCGATCCCCGACGCGATCCCGTCCGCGCAGGCCGCCCCGCTGCTCTGCGCCGGCACGACGGTCTTCTCCCCCCTGCTGGTCAACGGCGTCCTGTCCACCCACCGCGTCGCCGTGGTCGGCGTCGGCGGCCTGGGCCACCTGGCGATCCAGTTCCTGTCCCGCTGGGGCTGCGCGGTCACCGCCGTCTCGCGGACGGACGACAAGCGCGCCGACGCCGAACGCTTCGGCGCCACCGGCTTCCTCGCCTCGGGCGACGAGGGCGCGCTGCGGGAGGCCGCCGGGTCGTTCGACTTCATCCTGTCCACTGTCTCGGCGAACCTGCCGTGGGACGACTACGTGAACCTGCTGCGCCCGGAGGGGAAGCTGTGCGTCGTGGGCGTGCCGGACCAGCCCATCGCCGTCTCGCCGATGAGCCTGCTGCCCGCCGCCAAGCAGGTCATGGGCGGCATCGTGGGCTCCGCCGCGCACACCCGGCAGATGCTGGACTTCGCCGCCCGCCACGACATCCGGCCCGTCGTCGAGACGTTCCCGGTCGCGGACTTCGACAAGGCGCTCGGCCGCGTCCGAGAGGGCAGCGCCCGCTACCGGGCCGTGGTCGAGTTCGAGTGAGCCGTTTGACAACTCCGGCTAATGCCATTAGCTTTTAGCTAACGACATTAGCCGGAGGACCGCATGACCGAGCACATGACCATCGACGGCAAGACGATCGCCTACGAGCTGACCGGGCAGGGCCCGCTCGTCGTGCTCGCGCACGGCATCGGCGACAGCCGCCACTCCTACCGGTTCGTCGCGCCGGCCCTGGTGCGCAACGGGTACCGGGTGGCCAACGTCGACATCCGCGGCTGCGGTGACTCGAGCCTCGGCTGGGACTCCTACAGCCGCACCGACATCGCGGGCGACCTGGTCGCGCTGGTGCGCCACCTCGGCGGCCCCGCCGTGATCATCGGCCAGTCGATCAGCGGCGGTGCCGCCACCATCGCGGCCGCCCAGGCGCCGGACGTGATCGCCGGTGTCGTCGAGCTGGCGCCGTTCACCCGCGCGCAGTCGTTCGACCTCGGCGGGATGCTGAAGGTCAAGCGGTTCCGCACCGGCTACGTGCAGCTGGCCCAGGTCCTCGTCCGCGGACGGGTGGAGAACTGGAAGCGGTACCTGGACGTCGCGATGCCGGTGAAGCCCGCCGACTGGTCCGCCGAGCTCGGCCGGATCGAGGCCAAGATGGCCGAGCCGGGACGGATGAAGGCCCTGCAGGCCATGTGCAAGTCCAGCCCCGGCGACGCGGGCGCGCAGCTCGCGAACGTGCGGTGCCCGGTGCTGGTCGTCGAGGGCAGCGCCGACCCCGACTGGGCCGACCCGCGCGCGGAGGGCGAGAAGATCGTCGCCGACCTGCCGCGCGGGCTGGGCGAGCTCGCGGTGATCGAGGGCGCCGGGCACTACCCGCACGTCCAGACGCCGGACGAGGTGCTCGCGCTCGCGCTGCCGTTCCTGCAGAGGACGCCGGTCAGGTCCTGACCATCCGGTGCGCGATGCGGTCGGCCGCCTGGTGCAGGTCCTGCCCGCGGTACAGGTCGACCGCCTCCTGCCAGCACCGTTCGGCGGCCTCGTGGTCGCCCAGGTCGCGGTGCGTGTCGCCGAGCACGGCCAGCGTGCCCGCCTGCCGGTAGGTGTTGTCGAGGTCGCGCCACAGCTCCAGGGCGCGCGTGTGGTGCGCGAGCGCCTGGCCGTGGTCACCGGTGTTGCCCGCGATCGCGCCGAGGCTCTCGAGACTGTCCGCCTGGCCGTACACGTCGTCGTGCCGCACGCACAGCTCCAGCGCGGACTCGCAGAAGCGGCGGGCGCGGACGTGGTGGCCCAGCCGGGTGTAGGCCGCGCCCATCATGCTCAGCGCGCGGATCTCCCACTGGATGGTGCCGGTGAGCCGGTACAGCGTCATCGCCTCGGCGAGGTGGGCCAGCACGTCGTGCTCGTCCTCGCGCCACCACGTCAACGCCAGCGCCAGCACGATGTGGGCGCCCGCCTGCCCCAGCCGGTCGCCGACCTGCTCGCTCAGCGCCAGCGACTGCCGCAGGTGGAGCAACGCCTCCGCGTCGCGGCCCAGCGGCGCGTAGACCAGGCCGAGCCTGCGGTGGGCGCGGGCCTGCACGGCGAGGTCGCCCAGCCGTTCCGCCGCGGCCAGCCCCACCCGCCAGGAGGCGATGTTGTCGTGCAGGTGCCCGCGCCGGTAGTGGTAGTTGTCCAGCGACCACGCGAGCTGCCACACCACCGTGTCCCAGCCCGCGTCCTCGGCCGCGGTCCGCGCCGCCAGCACGCAGCTGTGGTTGGCGTCGAACCACGCCATCGCGGCGGCGCTGTCGGGCAACGGGTGCGGGACGCAGTCGGCCGGCTCGACGGCGATCGGCGGGTGTTGCCGGTCGAGCAGCCTGCTGCCGTTGTGCGCGGTGTGCAGGTAGTACTCGACGACGCGACGCAACGCGTTGTGCCGCAACGGTTCCGGCTCGTCGGTCAGCGCGACGGCGTGGGCGTGCTGGCGGACCAGGTCGTGGAAGCGGTAGCGACCGGGAGCGGGTTCCTGGAGCAGGTGGTCGTCGACCAGGCTCTCCAGCAGGCGTTCGGCCTCCGGCAGGTCCACGGCCGCGAGCGCCGCGGCGGCGTGGGCGTCGAAGTCCGGGCCGGGGTGCAGGCCGAGCAAGCGGAACACCCGCCGGCGCGGTGCGTCGAGGTGCTCGTAGGACAGGGCGAACGCCGCCGCCACGCTCCGGTCCCCCGCCTCCAGCTCGGTGAGCGGGGAATGCGCCTGCCGCAGGCGGTCCGCCAGGTAGCCGACCGTCCACGCCGGACGCGCGCGCAACCGGGCGGCGGCGATCCGGATCGCCAGCGGCAGGTGCCCGCACAGCGCCACGACCTCGTGCACCGAGCACTCCTCGCCGTCCCCGCCCGCGACGCTCGTGAACAGGGCGACCGCGTCCTGCCGCGGCAGCACGTCCAGTGACACGACCTGGGTGGCGTCGAGGTCGACCAGCCGGCGGCGGCTCGTGATCAGCGTCAGGCTGCGCGACGTGCCGGGCAGCAGCGGACGCACCTGCGCGGCGTCGGCGGCGTTGTCCAGCACCACGAGCACCGACCGCGTGGCCAGCTCCGCCCGCCACAGCGCCGCCCGCGCGTCCGCGTCCTGCGGGATCCGGTCCCCCGGCACGCCCAGCGCCCGCAGCAACGTGTCCAGCGCCGCCATCGGGGACAGGGGCCGCTGGCTCGACGCGTGGCCGTGCAGGTCGATGAACAACCGGTCGCGGTAGTGCTCGGCGAACCGGTGCGCCGCGTGGACCACCAGCGTCGTCTTGCCGACCCCCGCCATGCCGTCGATCGCCTCGATCACCACGGCGTGCCCACCCGTGTCCCGCGCGGCCGCCAGCAACGCCAGCTCGGCGTCGCGGCCCGCGAAGTCCGGAACGTCACCGGGCAGGTCGTCACGCGCCGGCTCGTCCCCCGCGGGCACGCCGAACAGCCGGGCGTCGTTGTCGAGCACCTGCTGGTGGATCTCGGACAGCCGCGGTGACGGGTCAAGCCCGAACCGTTCGACGAGCACCGTGCGGGCGCGCAGGAACGCGTCGAGCGCCTCGACCTGCCTGCCGGAGCGGTACAGCGCGGTCATCAGCTGGCCCCACAGGCGTTCCCTGCCAGGATGCCGGTCCGTCAGCGCGGTGAGCTCCTCGACCAGCGCCACCCCGGCCCCGGTCGCGAGCTCGGCGTCGACGCGGTCCTCGACGGCGCCGAGCCGCAGGCCCTCCAGCCGGGCGGCCTCCGCCCGCAGCACCGGAGTCGCGGCGAACTCGCCGTACGCCTCACCCCGCCACAACGTCAGCGCGAGCGACAGCTGCTCGGCGGCGTTCGCGGCCCTGCCGGCCGACAACGCGTCCCGCCCCGCCTCGACGAGCCGTTCGAACCGCCGGGCGTCGACGACGTGCGGGTCGAGCCGCAGCACGTACCCCGCCGGGTGCGTCACGATCAGCTGGTCGACCGCGAGCGCGCGCCGCAGCCGGGAGATGTAGCTGCGCACGGTCCGGTGCGCGTCGGGCGGGGACTCCGGTCCCCACAACGCCTCCACCATCGTGCCGACGGTCGTGACCCTGCCCGCGTTGGCCGTCAGCACCGCGAGCAACGTCCGGATCCGCGGCCCGCCCAGGTCGAGCACCGAGTCGCGCACGCGCACCTCGAACGGTCCCAGCACCTGGAACTGCGGCTGCGGTGCGGCGAAGTCCGTTTCCACGCAAGGAAAGGAGGTGGGTCGGCCCAGCGGGATACGGCGGCCGACCCGATCGGTCCGGTTTTCAACCATTCTGTTCTCGTCGTCGAAAAACCGGACAGCGCAACGAAAACCGGGCTTTTCAGGCGGGCAGCGCGTCTCCGGGGAAGCCGAGGCACGGCAGCGTCTCGCAGGTCATCATCCCGGCCCGCACGCACGGGTCCGCGGCCATGACCTCCGCGGCCTCCTCGACCGGCACGGTCAGGATCGCGACTCCTGCCGTCGTGTCGGACAGCACCGGACACAGGACCGCGATCACCCCGTCCTCGCGCAACGTCACCATGCGCCGCTGGTGCTCGAGCTCGATGGCGGCCGCGCCGTCCATGGCCCGCTCGGGCGTCCACCGCAGCGTCACGAGGCTGAACGGCTTCGCGGTGGCGGCCAGCGCCTGGATCTGCTCGTCGGTCACGGTCATGAGATACCCCTCACTGGTCCACGCGTTCGGCCAACGAGACGTTGATTCCCTCCGGCGCGCGAACGCATGCCATCCGCCGGACGCCCTCGCACTCCCCGATCCCGCCCACCGGTCCGCACCCGGCGGCAGCGATGCGGGCGCCGGCGGCCCGCAGGTTCCGCACCTCGAACGCGACGGTGCGCAGCCCGAGCTCGTTCGCGGGCGCGGCGGGCGATCCCGGCAGGTGATCGGGCCGGGTGAAGCTCGACAGCTCCAGCGTCGCGCCACCGCCGGGCACGTGCAGCATGACGATCTCGGTGCGAGCGCCGGTCGTGCCGACGCGGTCGAACCGCTGGACGAACGCCATCGGACTGTCCTCCCCAGGTCGTCGGGGAGGACAGTAGCACTCCGGGTTCCTTGAGGGAACTCCGACTTGGCTGTCAGTCGAGGAGCCGGGCCTGGTGACGTCCCGCCCGCCGTCAGTCGACGAGCCGGGCCAGCTTCTTCGGGGCGAGCTTGCGGTAGCTCTCGGCCAGCAGCTCCCCCACCTCCGCCCAGTCCACGTCCGGCCCCACCGTCATCCCCACGACGTCGTGCCCCCACGCCGCGCGGAAGAACGGCTCACCGCCTTCCACCAGCGCGGCGAGCTCCTCCGGCTGGGCGCGGAACGTCATGACGACCGTCGGCTCGGTCAGCTCCGACGCCCGGCTGTACGCGCCGTCCTGGCCGGGGTGCGCCGTGAAGACGTGCACGAACGTGCGGGCGCGGACGCGCCACCGCGTCCCCACCCACGCCGCCTCCTCGCGGCTCTCCGGGAGCCGAGCGCAGATGCCGCGCAGCTCGGCGAGCACGTCGGCCGGCACGTCCGCGCGGTCACCCACGGCGTCAGTCCCGTTCGACCAGGTGACCGACCACGTCCGGGCCGGGGTGCGCGTGCCCGGAGCCGTCGCGGCGCGGGTCGACGTCCGGCAGCTCCACCGGCGCGCCCTTGTCGTCCGCACCGGCCGGGCGCGATCCGATCCACGCCAGCACCAGGTGCGTCTCGCCCTTGAGGAACCGCTGCGACCGCACGCCACCCGTGGCGCGGCCCTTCGCCGGGTACTCGCTGAACGGCGTCACCTTCACGCTCTGCCCGGACGACGTCACGACCATCGGCTCGCCGTGCTCGTCGTCGTCCGTGCGGATCGCGGCGAAGAACACCACGTGCGCGTCACCGCTGAGGTTGATGCCGGCCATGCCGCCACCCTTGAGCCCCTGCGGCCGCACCAGCTTCGCGTCGTAGCGCAGCAGCGACGAGTCGGAGCTGACGAACGCCAGCGTCTCACTGCCGTCGGTCAGCCACGTGCAGCCGACGACCTCGTCGCCGTCCTTCAGCGAGATGACCTCGAACTCGTCCGACCGCACCGGCCACTCCGGCACGCAGACCTTCACCGTGCCCAGCTTCGTGCCGAGCGCGATGCCGGGCGAGTCCTTCGGGTCGAGCGGCGCGATGCCGACGACCTTCTCGCCCTTCTCCAACGGCACCAGCTCGCTCGCCGCCATGCCGCCGCGCAGCGACACCGTCCCGGTCTGCTCCGGCAGCACCGGCAGCGGCAGCACGTCCGTCTTGAACGCCCGCCCGCGGTTCGTGATGATCACGACCTGCCCGCGCGCGGTCGAGTGCACCACCGCGGACACCGCGTCGTGCTTCACCCGCCCCGCCCGGCGCTTGCCCTCCGACGCCTCCTCCGACTCCGCCGCGGTGCGCGCGACGAGCCCGGTGGCGCTCAGGATCACCTGGCACGGGTCGTCCGCGACCTCCAGCGGCCCGGCAGGCTTGGAGGCCGCCAGCACCTCCTTGAGGTCACCGTCGATCAGGCTCGTCCTGCGCTCGCCACCCAGGTCCTTGGCGACGGCGGCCAGCTCCGTCGACACGAGCTTCTTGAGGACGTTCTCGTCGTCGAGGATCGCGGACAGCTCGGCGATCTCCTGGGTGAGCTTGTCCTGCTCACCCTCGAGCTCGAGCTTGTCGTACTTGGTGAGGCGGCGCAGCGGCGTGTCGAGGATGTAGGACGACTGGATCTCCGACAGCCTGAACTGCTTCATCAGGCCGTCCTTGGCGGCGGCCGCGTTCTCGCTGCCCCGGATCAGCTTGATGACCTTGTCGATGTCCAGCAGGGCCTTGAGCAGACCCTCGACCAGGTGCAACCGCTCCTCGCGCTTGCGGCGGCGGAACTTCGTGCGGCGCGTGACCACCTCGTACCGGTGCCGCAGGAAGACCTCCAGCAGCTCCTTGAGGCCGAGCGTCTGCGGCTGCCCGTCGACCAGCACCAGGTTGTTGATGCCGAACGACTGCTCCATCGGCGTCAGCCGGTAGAGGTCGGCCAGCAACGCCTGCGGGTTCACGCCGACCTTGCACTCGATGACGAGCCGGATGCCGTTCTCGCGGTCGGTGAGGTCCTTGACGTCCGCGATCCCGGTGAGGCGCTTGGACTTGTTGACCTCGTCGGTGATCTTCTCGACGATCCGCTCCGCGCCCACGCCGTACGGCAGCTCGGTGACCGTGATGGCCTGCCGGCCGCGGCTGCCCTCCAGCGGACCGATCTCGACCTTCGCGCGCATCCGCACGACGCCGCGCCCGGTCTCGTAGGCCTTGCGGACCTCGTCGAGCCCCAGCAGGATGCCGCCGGTCGGCAGGTCGGGCCCCGGTACGAACTCCATCAGCTTGTCGAGGCTCGCGTCCGGGTGCGTGATGAGCCACCGCGCCGCGCCGACGACCTCCCGCAGGTTGTGCGGGATCATGTTCGTGGCCATGCCGACCGCGATGCCGGACGTGCCGTTGACCAGCAGGTTCGGGAACGCCGCCGGCAGGACGCTCGGCTCCTCCAGCGAGCCGTCGTAGTTGGGCCGGAAGTCGACCGTGTCCTCGTTGAGCTCGCCGACCAGCTGCATGGCGGCGTGCGACATGCGCGCTTCCGTGTATCGGCTCGCGGCCGGTCCGTCGTCTGGGGAACCGAAGTTCCCGTGCCCGTCGATCAACGGCTCGTTCAGGCTGAAGTCCTGCGCGAGACGCACCAACGCGTCGTAGATCGCCGTGTCGCCGTGCGGGTGGTAGCGGCCCATCGTGTCGCCGACCACGCGGGACGACTTCACGTACGGCGACGTCGGCCGCTGACCGTTGTCGTGCATCGAGTACAGGATGCGGCGGTGGACCGGCTTGAGGCCGTCCCGCGCGTCCGGCAGCGCCCGCGAGTGGATGACCGAGTACGCGTACTCCAGGTACGAGTCCTCGATCTCCGTCTTCAGCGAGTTGTCGAGCACTCGGGCGCCGGCCCGGTCGAAGGCGGCGGGGTCGACCTTGGTCGTGGGTCCCTTGCGGCGTGCCATGACTTCGTAACTCCGGTCTGTCTCTAGGGCTTAGAGGTCGATGGCCGACTGGTCGACCCGTGCGGCGGACTCGACGAGCCAGTTGCGGCGCGGCTCGACCTTCTCGCCCATCAGCAGCTCGAGGGCTTCCTCGGCGGCCTCGGCGTCGTCCATGGTGATGCGCCGGACCGACCGCGTGGACGGGTTCATCGTGGTCTCCCACAGCTCGTCCGCGTCCATCTCGCCCAGTCCCTTGAACCGCGGCACCGGCGTGACGACCGACTTGCCCGCCTTCTCCAGCCGCGCGACCGTCTGCTCCATCTGCCGCTGGGTGAACGTGAAGTGCGTCTCCGCGTTGCGCCCGCGCGTCATGACCTTGTGCAACGGCGGCATGGCCGCGTAGAGGCGGCCGTCCTCGATCACGGGCCGCATGTACTTGGCGAACAACGTGATCAGCAACGTCCGGATGTGGCTGCCGTCGACGTCCGCGTCGGCCATCAGGATCACGCGGCCGTACCGCATCTGCGGGAGGTCGAACGTGCGGCCGGTGCCGGCGCCGAGGACCTGGACGATGGAGGCGATCTCGGCGTTGCGCAGGGTGTCGGCCAGGGAGGCCTTCTGGACGTTGAGGATCTTGCCGCGCAACGGGAGCAGCGCCTGGTACTCGGAGACGCGCGCCATCCTGGCCGAGCCGAGGGCGCTGTCACCCTCCACGAGAAAAAGTTCACTGCGTGAAACACCCGTGGTCCGGCAGTCCACCAGCTTGGCCGGCATCGCCGCGCCCTCCAGCGCCGTCTTCCGCCGCGCCGCGTCCTTCTGCTGCTTCTGGGTCAGCCGGACGCGGGAGGCGTCGACGACCTTCTGCAGCACGGTCTTCGCCTCGACCTTGGTCTTGCGGTCCTCGGTCCACGCGCGCACCTGGGCGTCGACGACGCCCTGCAGCACCTTGGTGATGCCCGCGGTGGACAGCTCGTCCTTGGTCTGCGAGGTGAACTGCGGTTCGGGGATGCGGACGTGGATGACGGCGGTCATGCCCTCCAGCACGTCGTCCAGCGTGGGCATCTCCTCCTTGGGCTTGAGGAGCCCGCGGGTCTTGGAGATGGCGTCCTGCACGGACTTCAGCACGGCGCGGTCGAAGCCGCGGCGGTGGGTGCCGCCGTGCATGTTGCGGATGGTGTTGGTGAAGCACTCGACGGTGCGCTCGTAGCCGGTGCCCCAGCGCAGGGCCACCTCGACCTCGGCCTGACGCTCCACTTTGGACCGCATCACGCCGTTCTCGTCGGCGGCGTTCTCGAAGTAGGTGCCGGTGCCGGTGATGACCAGGGTGCCGGAGACGGCGCGGTCGCCGGACGGGGCCAGGAACTCGACCATGTCGGTGAGGCCGTGGGGGTAGTGGAAGACCTCCTCGGAGATCGCGTCTTCCAGGGCCGAGCGCAGCACGTACGTCACGCCGGGGACGAGGAACGCCGTGTTGCGCAGCTTCATGCGCACGACGTCGACGTCGAGGGCGGCGTTGTTCTCGAAGTAGCGGGCGTCGTACCAGTAGCGGATCGAGGTGCCGGTGGACTCGTTGCGCTTCATCTTGCCGACGACGTTCAAGCCCGCGGCACGGGTGAACTTGGCCTTGGGACCGGGGCCCTCGAAGACGCCGGGAACGCCGTGGGCGAACGACATCTCGTGGACCTTGCCGCCGCGGCGGACCGTGACGTCGAAGCGGTGGGACAGGGCGTTGACGGCGGAGGCGCCGACGCCGTGCAGGCCGCCGGAGGTCTTGTAGCCGGAGCCGCCGAACTTGCCGCCGGCGTGCAGCTTGGTGAGGACCAGTTCCACACCGGACAGACCGGACTTCGCGTGCACGTCGGTCGGGATGCCCCGGCCGTCGTCGTCGACCTGGACGCTGCCGTCGGCGTGCAGCGTGACGACGATCTTCGAGGCGTGGCCGGCCACGCCCTCGTCGGTCGAGTTGTCGACGATCTCGCTGAAGAGGTGGTTGATGCCGCGGCTGTCGGTCGACCCGATGTACATGCCGGGCCGCTTGCGGACGGCCTCCAGACCCTCGAGGTGCGTAAGGTCGTCGGCCCCGTACAGGGTCTCTGCGGTCACGGGTACTGCTCCCTGGATTGTGTGCGGACTGCCAGCAGGGTATCCGCACCGACCGACAATTTTTCGCAGGACGCCCGTCACGGGAGTGGAAACCGCGCCGGGCCGCGCGCGACCACGCCTCCCGGCATCCGGGACCGGCTCCCCCGCAACCCGCTGACCTGCGAAGAACCCGGATCCGACCCAAACGACAACGCCGAGGGCGCCGGTTGGCGAACGTCACGCACCCGAGTGCGCTCCGAGCCGGGTACCCGAGCACGTGCGCCGCCAACCGAACCTCCGGATCAGGCGGTTTGATCCGTCCACAGTGGACTCGAAGGCACCGCGGGGACCCCTCCGAGCAGCGACGGCGGCCGAGGTTGCGCCCGAGACCGTTCCGAGACCTCGCCGACACTGACCCGTGAACCGGGATGAACATCGGCACGTATGCCCCGGTGTCGGAATCGGACCGAGGGACGGAGTGATCGCGTGCGCCATGGTGTGGACTCGGGTCTTTTCCAGCAGACCGCGCACAGCCCGTCCTATTTCGAGCTGTCGAGGACCGGCGCCGGCGAGCTCGTCGACTTCTGCATCCCGTGCAACCCGTACTTCCCGACCCCGCAGATGTTCGAGGAGCTCTCGAAGAACCTCGAGGCGGTGCTGAAGTTCTACCCGAGTGACTCGTCCAAGATCGCCGCGCAGCTCAGCGCGGTCCTCGGGCTCAACCCGGCGACGATCGCGATGTCGAACGGCAGCACCGAGCTCATCACGTGGATGGACCACATGTGGATCCACGAGAGCGTCGCGGTCCCGATTCCGACCTTCGGGCGCTGGACCGACCAGCCGATGGAGAGCAACAAGCGCGTCGACATGTTCCTGCTCCAGGAGAGCACCGGCTTCGAGCTCGACGTCGACGAGTACATCAAGTTCATCCGGGCCCGCGGCAGCAAGGTCGCGGTCATCTGCAACCCGAACAACCCCGACGGCGGGTACCTGCCGCGCAGGGAGATCATCCGGTTCATGGACGAGCTCGCCGACCTCGACCTGATCGTGATCGACGAGTCGTTCATCGACTTCGTCGAGGTCGAGCGGGTGCCGTCGGTCGCGGCGGAGGCGTCCATCCGGCCCAACGTGGTCGTGCTGAAGAGCCTCGGCAAGAACTTCGGCCTGCACGGCATCCGGTTCGGCTACCTGGTCGCGAACCCCGGCCTGGCCGGGAAGATGCGCCAGACGCTGCCGAAGTGGAACCTCAACTCCCTGGCCGAGACCGTCGTGTTCATGCTGGCGGAGCACGAGGCGGAGTACGCCGAGAGCCTGCGGCTGCTCTCCCGCGACCGCTACCGCATGGGCATGGAGCTCTCCCGAATCCCCGACCTGACCGTGTACTCGTCGCAGGCCAACTTCCTGCTGGTCAAGCTCGGCAACGGCATGGACGGCCGCGAGCTGCGCGACCACCTGCTGTCGCGGCACCAGGTCTTCATCCGCGAGTGCGGCAACAAGCTCGGCATGAGCAGCCGCTTCGCGCGCCTGGTGGTGCGGCCTGAGCACGACGTCGACCGGCTGGTCGAGGGCATCCGCGACTTCACCCAAGCGAGGTGGACGACAGACCACGCAAGCCATTCCAGTCATTCCAGCGAACCGTCGCTCCTCATGCACAGCGCCTGAACCCCTCGAAAGGCAGACCAGAGATGTCATCACCGCACGTCCTCAGCGGTCGGCGCGGCCAGGTGGCCGCGGCCGCGCTGGTGGGCGCAACCCTGCTCAACGCGGCGATGTTCGGTGGCACCAACGCCACCGCCTCGTCTCACCGCGAGGCACCCCTCGTCGCGGGTGACCCGGCCGTGGACAACACGGACCTGTACGCGTTCGTCAGCCCCGACCACAAGGACACCGTCACGCTGGTCGGCAACTGGTCGGGTTTCCAGGAGCCCAACGGCGGCCCGAACTTCTTCCCGTGGGCCGAGGACGCGCAGTACGACTTCAACATCGACAACGACGGCGACGCGAAGCCCGACATCACGCTGCGGTTCACCTTCCGCACCGACGACCTGCGCAAGAACAACACGTTCCTCTACACCAACGGCGTCGTGGACTCGCTCGACGACGAGAACCTGTTGTTCCGCCAGCGCTACGAGCTGGAAGCCATCTACGAGAACGGCCAGAAGGTCAAGCTCGTCGACAAGTACGCCGGCAAGGTCGCGCCGTCCCCGAACGGCGCCGCGTCGATGCCGGACTTCAAGAAGCTGCGCGACCAGGCCACCGTGCAGATCCCCGGCGGCGGCAAGGTCTACGTGGGCCCGTCCGAGGACTCGTTCTTCGCGGACCTGCGGGTGTTCGACCTCCTCTACGGCGGCAACCTGAGCGAGGTCGGCCAGGACACGCTGCGCGGCTACAACGTCAACACGATCGCGATCCAGCTGCCCAAGCACGCGCTCGCGTTGAAGAACGACATGCACCGCAACCCGAACATCGGCATCTGGAGCACCACGCAGCGCCGCTCGATGAAGCTCTCGCCCGGCAAGGCCGAGGCGGTCGGCGACTTCGTGCAGGTCTCGCGCCTGGGCAACCCGCTGGTCAACGAGGTCGTGGCGCCCGCGGGTCTGAAGGACGCGTTCAACGGCCTGCGCCCCGACCAGGACGCCGGCGTCAAGGAGCTCGTCGACCGGGTCGTGAACCCGGAGCTGCCGAAGCTCGTCGAGCAGATCTACAAGATCCCGGCGCCGCAGGGCCAGCGCGACGACCTGGCCGAGATCTTCCTGACCGGCATCACGAAGAAGCTCGGCGCGCAGATCGACGCCGACCTGAACTCGCAGATCAACAACGCCGACGCCGACAAGAACAGGTTCCGCCCGGCGGAGATGCTGCGGCTGAACATGATGATCGACCCGAACGCCAGCCCGAACCGCCTCGGCCTGCTCGCGGGGGACACCCAGGGCTTCCCGAACGGCCGGCGCCTCACCGACGACGTGGTGGACATCGCCGTGCAGGCGATGGAGGGTGCCGCGGCGTCCGGCAAGATCGTCGACGCCCTCGCCACCGGCGACAAGGTCGACGCGAACGACCAGCCGTTCGAGCCGAACTTCCCGTACGTGGGCCTGCCCCGCAACGGCACGGCCGTGAACGCGTCGGGCACCACGGCCGAGGTCGCGGTCAACCCGGTCGGCAAGATCGGCAACCTGGACCCGATGGCGATGACCACCGCGGTCGGTTCGGCCGCCGTGTTCGGCATCGGCTTCTTCCTGTGGCGCAAGCGCCAGGCCTCGATCCGCAAGTACGGGTCGCACTCGAAGTGAAGTACCAACAACGGCAAGCCGTCGCGGTGGGTCTCCTGGTCACCGCGGCGCTTGCCTACCTCGCCGCCTCCGGTCCTGCCGACAGCAGGGCCGGGGGCGAGCCCCCTGTTCCGGCCGTGGCGCGGCAGAACCAGATGCACCGGGTCGTGCACCAGCTCCAGCAGCGGCTGCACACCGTGCCCCAGGACACCGCGTCCTGGGCGCAGCTCGGCGCGTCCTACGTGGAGCTGGCGCGCGTCACGGCGGACCCCGCGTACTACGCCAAGGCCGAGGGCGCGCTGAAGAACGCCGGCGACACCGGACTGGCCGCCGTCGGGTTCGGCACGCTGGCCAACGCCCGCCACGACTTCTCCGCCGCCCGCGACTGGGGGCAGAAGGCGGTCACGGCGCTGCCGTCCTCCGCGGAGGCGTACGGCGTGCTGGCGGACGCGCTGACCCAGCTCGGCGACGACGCCGGTGCCGAGGCCGCGGTGCAGAAGATGCTTGACCTCAAGCCCAACACGGCGTCCTTCGCCCGTGCCTCCTTCCACCTGGAGCTGCACGGCGACGTCGACGGCGCCCGCGACGCGATGAAGCGCGCGCTGACCGCGTCCTCGACGCCGGAGGACATCGCGTTCTGCCGCTACCGGCTGGGCGAGCTCGCTTTCGACCACAACCGGCTCGACGAAGCCGCGCAGCACTACGAGCAGGGACTGGCGGCGAGAGGAGACGACATGACGCTCACCCAGGGCATGGCGAAGGTCGCGGCGGCACGGGGTGACGTCCCGGCCGCCCTGGAGGACTACCGCAGGCTGACCGCCCGCGCTCCCCTGCCGCAGTACCTGCAGGAGTACGCGGAGCTGCTGGAGGCGAGCGGGAAGGCCGACGAGGCCGCGAAGCAGTACGAGGTGCTCACCGAGCAGCAGCGGCTGATGGAGTCGCAGGGCGCCTTCGACGACCTCGCCGCGGCCCTGTTCGCCGCCGACCGCGGTGACGGCGCGCAGGCGCTGCGCCGCGCCGAGACGGAGTGGAGCCGCCGCCAGAGCGTGTTCGTCGCCGACGCGATGGCATGGGCGCTGCACACGAGCGGCCGCGACGCCGAGGCGCTGGGCTACTCCGACCGCGCGATGGCGCTGGGGTGGCAGAACGCGACGTTCTCCTACCACCGCGGCATGATCCTCGCGGCGCTCGGCCGGGTCGGCGAGGCGCAGGAGGCGCTCGTGCAGGCGCTGCGGCTCAACGCCAACTTCTCCCCCTTGCAGGCGCTGAAGGCGGGTCGCAAGCTCGCGGAGCTCCGAGGCGACAGGTGAGCCTGTCCAGCTGGGTGGTGCGGCCCGTCCTGGTGCTCGCGTTGCTGCTCGCCGGCATCTTCCTCATCCGCGGCGAAGCGTCCGCCCACCCGCTGGGCAACTTCAGCGTCAACCACTACCACGGGCTGCACCTGCACCCGGACCGCGTGGACCTGCGGTCGGTGGTCGACGTGGCGGAGATCCCGACGCTGCAGGAGAACCTGGCGAACCGGGACGCGCGGGAGTGGTGCGAGGAGGTGTCGCGCACCGACCGGTCCACCGCGGACGGGCGGCAGATCACCTGGACGCTCGCCAGCTCCGCCAAGGAGCACCCGCGGGGCCAGGCCGAGCTCAGCACCACCCGGCTGGTCTGCGAGTTCACCGCCAGGGTCGACCTCGACCGCCCGACCCACCTCGAGTTCCGCGACGAGTCCAACGCCGACCGGGTCGGCTGGCGCGAGATCACCGCCGCCGGCACCGGGGTCAGGCTGACGGGCTCGCAGGTCCCCACCGAGAGCATCAGCGACGAGCTGCGCTCCTACCCGGAGGACCTGCTCAGCAACCCGATGGACGTCCGCTCGGTCGCGTTCAACGCCGAACCGGGCAGCGGGTCCGAGCCGAAGAAGGCGTCCGGCTCCCCCGTCCAGTCGTTCAGCGTCATGGCCGCGGAGCTCAACGACATCCTGGGCAGCGACGACCTCACGCCTTGGCTCGGCTTCCTGGCCCTGCTGCTGTCCCTGCTGCTCGGCGCGTCGCACGCGGCGCTGCCCGGCCACGGCAAGACGCTCATCGCCGCCTACCTCGCCGGCCGTCAGGGCACGCCGAGAGACGCGGTCATCGTCGGCGCGTCGGTCACGGCCACGCACACCGGTGGCGTGCTGGTGCTCGGCCTGGTGATCAGCGCGTCGTCCGCGCTGGCCGGCGAGCAGGTGCTGCGCTGGCTCGGGCTGGTCAGCGGTGTGCTGATCACGGTGATCGGCGTGATGCTGCTGCGGTCGGCGCTCTCGACGACCCGCGAACCCGTGCTCGTGGGTGCCGGACACGGGCACGGCCACGGACATGGGCACGGTCATGGCCACGGGCACGGTCATGGGCACGGCCACGGGTACAGCCGCGCGAGCCTGGTCGGCATGGGCGCCGCCAACGGGCTGGTCCCCTCGCCGTCCGCCCTTGTCGTCCTCCTGGGCGCGATGGCGCTCGGCAGGACCTGGTTCGGCGTGCTGCTGGTGCTCGGCTACGGAATCGGCATGGCGGGCACGCTCACGGCTGTCGGACTGCTGCTCGTGAAGGCACGGGAACGCGTCGAGAAAATCCTGGACGGCCGTGCCACCCGTGCTCTCACGCATTACGCACCCGTCGCGACAGCCGCCATGGTGATCGTCGTCGGCGCGTGGCTCGCTTTGCAGGCCGTGTAAATCACATCAATGCAACTCGAAGGGCCCGGATTCCGTCGGAATCCGGGCCCTTCGAGTGTTTTTCCGTCCCCTACAGGTTCGCCACCACGAACGTCTTGCCGTCCGCGGTCTCGACCGAGATCGACTTCACCTGGTCCGGCGCCACGCTGACCATGCCCCGCACCTTGGAACCCTCGAGCCGCTGCTTCTCGGTCGTGGTCCAGGCGAACGCCTCGGTCTTGGTGCCGTCCGTCCCGACGACGAGCAGCCTGCACTTCTGCGCGGCCGGCAGCCCGTCGATGTTCGCCGTCACGAGGTAGCGGTCCTGCGATGAAGGCGCGATCTCCGCCACCATCTTGATCCCACCCGCCGTGGCCTCGCCCGTGCGAGTCGCGGCGATGTTCGAGCCCGGTGCCTCGTTGTTCATCAGCACCGCGGCGCCCCCGAACGCGACCACCGCTGCGACTGCAGCGGCGGCGAGATAACCCGGCCAGCGCCGGGGCTTGGCGTGCTGCGGCTCGGGAAGCTCCTCCACCGGCCGCGGACTGGCTCTCCGGCTCGGAGGATCGGCCACCCGCGGCTGCGGGATGGCCGACTCCTGCCTGATCTGCCGCAGCGTGCGCTGCAGCACCAGGTCCGACGGCTTGGGCAGGTCGTCCTCGAGCTCGTGCAGGAATGCCTCGCGTGGCACCTCGTCGAGCGCTGTGCGGATCAGACGGAAGTCGGCGACCTGCGCACGGCAGGACGGACAGCCCATCAGGTGCTGCTCCACACCAAAACTCTCGTGCGCGTCCAGAACGCCGAGCGCGTAGCAGCCAAGGGTGACCGCGTCGTGCGCGCCAGCTGTCATACGACCTCCTCGTCGTCCCGATTTGCCCCCGCGGCGAAACGGTGTCACAAGGAAAACGGGCAGATAGGAGTGGTTGGTTCAGCCCGCGAACGAGTTCATTCTGATATCGCATAACAATGGCATTACGTGACCGCCCGACTACGGTTCCGGCCTCGCCTGAGCAGCGCTTTTCACTCGATCGGACGACTCAAGGTGTCTTGAATGGCTACAGGCACGTAGATCGACGAACTGGAGGCCGTTCGGCGGATTCGAGGAACGCCTCCAGGCCGTCCAGGACCCGCGCCAGACCGAACTCGAACTCGTCCAGCGGCCGGTGGAAGCCGCCGGAGCTCCAGATGTGCGTCGTCATCGGCAGCCGCTCCGGGGTGAAGTGCTCCCACAGCTCCTCGCGGCCGCTCCACCAGTCCTCCTCGGAGACCCCGGTGTCGCGCTCGGCCTGCACGCGGTCGGCCATCGTGCGGCCGACGCCGTCGACGAAGTGGCTGACCGTCGTCACGACGGAGACGATCTCCTCCGGCGCCAGCCCCAGCTCGGACACGACGGCGTACGCGGCGTCCTGCCGCGTCATCGCCCGCGGGCCCGGCATCCGGCGCGAGGTCGTCAGCTGCAGCATCCACGGGTGCGCGCGGTACATCCCCCACACCTGCCGCGCGAAGAACTCCAGGCCGTCGCGCCACGGGCCGGCCGGAGCGGGCTCGGTCTCGCCCCACACCGCGTCGACCATCAGGTCGAGCAGCTCCGACTTGCCGGGGACGTGCCGGTAGAGCGACATGGCGGTCGTGCCCAGCGTCTCGGCGACCCGGCGCATGGTGAGCGCGTCCACGCCCTCGGCGTCGGCCACCTTGATGGCCGCCTCGACCACCCGCGACTGGCTCAGCGAGGCCTTCGGCCCCCTGGTCGGCTCGGCCGGCGGCTCCCACAAGAGGCGCACACTGCGGTCCCGATCGCTCTTCACCCAGCCCCCTTCACAACATCCTTGCTGTGAATCCTAGAACCGTGTACAACGTACACTCTGTTTACTTCGTACGCAGTTAGGTCTTGGGGGTGATGTCGTGGGAGACGCGGTGCTCGCGGAAGGCCTGCGCAAGAGGTTCGGGGACACCTGGGCGCTCGACGGGTTCGACCTCGCCGTACCGGCGGGAACGGTGTGCGGGCTGCTCGGCCCGAACGGCGCCGGGAAGACGACGGCGGTCCGGATACTGGCCACGTTGCTGCGCCTGGACGGCGGCAGGGCGGAGGTCGCGGGCCACGACGTGGCGCGCGAGGCTCCGGCCGTGCGCCGCCAGGTCGCGTTGAACGGCCAGCAGTCCACGGTCGACGACGTGCTGACCGGCCGGGAGAACCTGGTGATGTGGGGCCGGCTCTACCACCTGTCGCAGCGCGAGGCGGCCGCGCGCGCCGACGAGCTGCTGGCGCAGTTCGGGCTGGCGGACGCGGCGGACAAGCGCGTCAAGCAGTACTCGGGCGGCATGCGGCGCCGGCTGGACCTGGCGTCGAGCTTCATCACGCGGCCGTCGGTGCTGTTCCTGGACGAGCCGACGACCGGGCTCGACCCGCGCAACCGCGGTGAGGTCTGGCGCGAGGTGCGGCGGGTCGTCGCGGAGGGCACGACGGTGCTGCTGACGACGCAGTACCTCGACGAGGCCGACCAGCTGGCGGACCAGATCGTCGTGCTGGACGCCGGCCGGGTGGCGGCGCAGGGCACACCGGAGGGGCTCAAGTCCCGGCTCGGCGGCGACCGGATCGAGGTCGTCGTCCGCACCGCCGAGGAGCTGCCGGTCGTCCGGGACGTTCTCGGGCAGGACGCCGAGGTGGACCCGGACGGGTTCCGGGTGAGCGCCGCGGTGGCCGACCGGGTCGCCGCGCTGACGCGGATCACGTCGGCACTGGCCTCCCGCGGTGTCGAAGCCGAGGACATCGCCCTGCGGCGGCCGACCCTCGACGAGGTCTTCCTGGCGATCACGGGACACCGGGCGGGGGTGCGCGCATGAGGTACGCGGTCGTCGACTCGTGGGTCGTCGCGAAGAGGGACCTGATCCACTGGGTGCGCGAACCGGTGCGGGTCTTCGCGAACCTCGCCTACCCGGTCATCTCGGTGCTGATCTTCGGGCTGGTCTTCGGCAGCGCCATGAACGTCTTCGGCGGCGGCGACTACATCGAGTTCCTGCTGCCGGGCATGTTCGGCCAGACCATCGCGTTCGGCGTCGGCACCACGCTGCTGATGGTGTCGATGGACGCCGACCGGGGCGTCACGGACCGGTTCCGCGCCTCGCCGATGTCGCAGACCGGCGTGGTGGCCGGGCGCAGCGTCGCGGACCTGGTGAACTCGTCGCTGGAGCTGCTGGTGCTCGCGCTGTGCGGGCTGGTGATCGGCTGGTCGTTCCACGACGGGCTGCTCGACGCGCTGGTGGCGTTCGCGCTGTTGCTGTGGCTGCGGTTCGCGCTGGTGTGGGTCGGCATCTACCTGGGCCTGCTGGTGAAGCCGGAGGCCGCGCAGGCGTCGTGGATGTTCCTGTTCCCGTTGACCATGTTCGCGAACACGTTCGTCTCGCCGGAGCTGATGCCGGGCTGGCTGCGGGTCGTCGCGGAGTGGAACCCGCTGTCGTCGACCGTCGCGGCGGCGCGGGAGCTGTTCGGCAACCCCGGTGTGGGCGGCGACTCGTGGGCCGCGCAGCACTCGCTGCTACTGGCCGTGCTGTGGCCCGCGGTGTTCGTGGCGGTCTTCTGGCCGTTGTCCGTGCTGCGGTACCGCGACCTCAGCCGCTAGGTAGTCGGTCCGGAACTGGTCGGCGAGCCACCTCCCGAGCAGCCGCCGCCAGTTCCGGACCCTGGTCAGCTGCTCCGGCCGCAACGTCCGGTCGTCCTCCCACTCCTGCCAGTCCTCGCTCGCGAGCCACCCGATGCAGCCCGCGATCCGGTGCACCCGCAACAGGGTCAGGTCCGGCGTGTGGCCGTACCCGGTCCAGAACGCTTGCGGCAGCACGGTTCCGTGCAGGTAGAGGTGCTCCTCGAAGGCGGCGAGCTCGTCGAGCGGGTTGCCCTGGCCGGGGTTGTCCCAGTCGATCAGCGTCGCCTTCCCGTCGCCCACGATGATGTTGTGGAGGTTGACGTCGTTGTGCAGCAGGCCGACGCGGTGGATCCTGCGGAACGCCAGGCCGATCGCGCGCCAGACCTCTTCGGACACGGGCAGCGCGTCCGCGAGCGTCGTGCCCTCCACGTACTCGACCAGCACGTCGCCGCGTCCGTTGTGGGCGAGGACCTCCGGCGCGCCGGGCACGACGAACTTCGGCAGGTCGCGGGCGATCTTCGGCTGGCGCAGCACGGCTTTGCGCCCGTCGGCCAGCGTGACGAGGTGCAGGACGTTGGTGAGCCCCTCCCCCGCCAGCGGTTCGACGCGGACCGCGGTCCGCAACAACGGGAACATGGACCCACTGTGTAGCAGCGGACAGGTCAGGCCGCGGTGAACGGCAGGGGCGCGCACCGGCGGTCCACTCGCGAGACCGCTCGTCAGACCGCCGTCCTGGTGCGGGACAACAGCCGTGCCGCGATCGCCGCGGGCAGGTACATCAGCACGCCGTACACCGCCGGCGGGATCGCCATCGTCTCGTCGTCGAGCACCGTCAACGCCAGCGTGATCGCGATCGTCGCGTTGTGGATGCCGATCTCCATCGCGCTCGCGATCGCCTGGCCGCGCTCGACCTTGAACGCCTTCGGCACGTAGTAGCCGATCAGCAGGCTGATGGTGCTCAGCAGCAACGCCACCGGCCCGAGCGTCGCGATGTTGTCGATCAGCTGCTGGTAGGCCTGCGCGATCGCGGCCAGGATCACGAGCACCAGCACGACGACCGACGCGACGCGCACCGGGTCGTTCATCCTCAGCGCCCACGCCTCGAACCTGCGGCGCACCAGCATGCCGAGCGCCACCGGCACGAGCACGATCGCGAACACCTGCACGAACTTCGCCGGCTGCAGCCCGACCTCGGCGTCGTCGGCCATGAAGTGCGCCATGCTCAGCCCGACCACCAGCGGCAGCGTGAACACCGCGAGCACCGAGTTGATCGCCGTGAGCGTGATGTTGAGCGCCACGTCCCCGCCGGCGAGGTGGCTGAAGAGGTTCGCCGACGTGCCGCCCGGCGAGGCGACGAGCAGCATCATGCCGACCGCCAGCACGCCCTTCAGCCCGAACGCGAGCACCAGCCCGAGGCAGATCGCCGGCAGCACGACCACCTGGCACACCAGGGCGATCACGGCCGCCTTCGGGTACTTCGCGACCCTGGCGAAGTCGGCGGCGGTGAGGGTCAGGCCGAGCCCGAACATCACCAGGCCCAGTGCCAGGGGCAGGAAGATCTGGACGACGAGCACGGCGGCCTCCGCGGATGTCCGGCTTGTGCAGTTTGATCTGTTCGGAAGATCCTGGCGTTACGCCCGCCCCGGTGGAATCGGCCAGGTGGCGGCACGAGCCCTCCCGGGTGTGATAGTTCTGTGGAAAACCTTCTGGGGGCGGAATGAAAACGGCCGTGGTGACCGGAGCGACCGGCAAGCAGGGCGGTGCCGTGGCACGGCACCTCGTCGCGGCGGGGTGGGACGTCCGCGCGGTGAGCCGCAACGCCGGCGCGGTCGTGCCCGGCGCGACCGTCGTCGTCGCCGACCAGGCCTCGCCGGAGTCGCTGACCAGCGCGTTCTCCGGCGCCGACGCGGTGTTCAGCGTGCAACCCGCCCCGCACGACCCGCGCGCTCCGCAGGGCTACTCCCCCGCCGTCGAGACCCGCTGGGGCCGCAACGTCGCCGACGCCGCCCTGGCCTCGGGCGTCGGGCACCTCGTGTACGCGTCGCTGGTGAACGCGCGGGACGAGAGCGGCGTAGCGTCGTTCGACAGCAAGTGGGAGGTCGAGCAGCACATCGCGGCCATCGGCGTGCCCACGACCGTGCTGCGCCCGACGACGTTCATGGACGGCCTGCACGCGCCCGGCCTGCCGAAGCTGACCCACCTGCTGCACCCGGAGGTCCGCTACCACCTGATCGCCGTGGACGACATCGGCGCGATCACCGCCGCCGTGCTCGCCGACCCCGCGCGGTTCGCCGGCTCGTCGCTGACGCTGGCCGGCGACCTGCTCACCCCGGTGGAGATCGCCGGCCTGATGGGCCTCGAGTACGCACAGGTCCAGGTGGACGACCCGGAGCTGCGCAAGGTGTTCTCCACCCACCCCGAACCGGCGGTGGACATCGAGGCGCTGCGCACCCTGCATCCCGGGCTGCGCTCGTTCGCCGAGTTCCTGGCGGAGCACCGCTCGCCCGATCACTGACGGCGCCAGATCACCACCGCCACCACCAGGACCAGCACACCGATCGCGAAGGCGGCCCCGAACACCCACAGCCCGTAGATCGCGAACGCCACGAACTCCGACCCGATCGCGGCGACGGACGTGACCGTCGCCCGCGCGTCGGACTCGATCCGGTGCTGCAGCTCGGTCTCCACGTGCACGAGCACAAAGCGGTAGAGGCCGTAGAACAGTCCCAGCAGGACGATCGCGACCGGCACGGCCAGTGCCGCCGCCGCGATCAGCACCAGCCCGGACGCGAACAGCACCCAGCCGCGCAACGGCAGCCGACCGGCCGCCGAGGCACCGGCCGCCCCCATCAGCGGAACGCCGATCGTCGCCAGCGGCACCCACACCGTGGGCACGTGCCAGTCCTGCGCGAGCAGCGTGAAGTACTCCTCGAACGCGTCGATCGCGTACACCAGCGCCACGGCGAGCACGGCGCGTTTGACCGGCACGGTCTCGCGCAGGCCGGTCTTGAGGGTCTCCAGGTACCCGGCTTCACCGTCCTCGTCGGACCCGCGCGGCGGTTCGGGGAACCGCAGGGCGACCACGGACGACGCCAGGCACATCGCGACGGAGATCCAGCCGGCCAGCTGGTACCCGCCCAGCGAGAACAGCGCCGTGGCGATGACGGCGACCGGCACCTGGGCGATCAGCTCGATCGTGTCGACGCGGGCGTTGAGCTTGCCGTACCGCTCCTCGTCGCCGTTGGCCGCCAGCCCGTCGTAGAGCAGCGCCTCGAACGCGCCGGACTGCAACGTGCCGCCCAGTCCCCACAGGACGAAACCCGCGGCGAAACCCCAGAACGACGGGAAGACGACCCACGCCGCGTACCCGAACGCCTGCAGCACACCGGAGGCGACCAGGGAGCTCCGCCGCGAGAAGCGGTCGGCGATGGCGCCGGAGGGCACCTCGAAGACGACCGCGGTCAGCGACCAGACGGCGAGCAGCACCGAGATCTGGGCGTCCGACAGCCCGCTGTCGGCGAAGAGCAACGCGTACAGCGCGTAGATGGGCACGAGGTGCGAACACCACGCCCACGCCGTCGCGGTCCGGGAGAGATCAGGTGAAGATCAATGTCGTCGGCGCATGGCACAAGGGTAAGCCGTCAGCGCCACCGAATAAATGGCGCTGACGGCTCGGGGTCGTGCGGTGTGCCGGATCAGAACCCGGCGGTGATCTTCGTGAACGCCAGCTCGGCCTGGCCGATGCCGGAGCACCCGGCCGAGACCTGACCGTCACAGCCGCCGCGGTCGCGGTTGACCGACCAGAAGGCCAGTCGCCCGAGGCCGTTCGACTTCGACCAGTCGCGGATCGCGGTCCAGTCGTCGACGGTGGTCAGCTCGCGCTGGTCCGACAGGCCGTTCATGCCGGAGATGCCCACGTGCTTGAACGCGTCGGCGTCACTCCAGCCGAAGGTCGACTTCAGCTTGTTCTTGAGCCCCGTGGCCGCACCGATGGTGTCGTTGCGGACGTTGGAGCTGCCGAAGTCGAACGGCATGATCGTGAACACGTCGATGTTCGCGTTCAGGGCCTTGGACTGGTCGATCAGACGGGCGCCGTAGAAGTTCGGGCCGGTGGTGCCGGTGCCGAACGTGACGATCGTCTGGATGCCGGGGTTCTTCTGCTTGACGATCTTCAACGCGGTCAGGATCCGGTCCTGGACCGTGGTGTTCTCGAACTCGTCGGAGTTCTCGATGTCGATGTCGATCGCCTTCAGCCCGTAGGCGTTGATGACCTGCTGGTAGGCGTCGGCCAGGGCCTCGGGGGTCGAGCAGTTCGGGCCCAGCTTGTTGCCGCTCCAGCCGCCGAACGACGGCACGATGTCACCACCGGCCGAACGAATGGCGTTGATCGTCTGCTGGTCGACGCCCCCGGTCAGCGGACGCGAGCTGTCCCAGGAGGGAGAGCAGCCGCCGCCGGAGAGGACGAACGCCAGCGTGAACCACTTGACGCCCGTGGCGCTCATGACCTGAGTCGCGCTCTGCGGGTTGCCCCAGCCCAGGTACAGGTAGGGCGCGCCGCGACCGTTGCCGGGCAACGGCGGGTTGGACGTCGTGGTGGTCGTGGTGGTGGTCGTCGTCGTGGTGGTCGTCGGCCCGGAGCCGCCGTCGCACGACCCACCGTTGATCTTGCAGTTGGACGGGCTGCCACCCGAGCCGCGCACGGTGAAGCCGAAGCTCGCCGAGCCGCCCACGGGGACACTGCCGTTCCAGGTGTTGCGGACAGTGATGTTCTGCCCGTTCGCGGCGTAGCTGCCGTCCCACAACGACGCGATGGACTGCCCGCTCGGAAGCGTGAACTCGACGGTCCACGACGAGAGAGCGGACCCACCGCTGTTGGAGATGGTGTACTTGGCCTCGTAGCCGCTGCCCCAGTCCGACGTCTTGGTGAACGCCGCCGTCACACCGGTCGCGCCGCTCGCGGGAGCGGCGAGAACACCTCCGACCACGGTCGCCATCGCGACAGCCGCGGCCAGGAACTGCCAGCGGAACTTCTTCATTGCACTCCGTTCACGTGCAGGGGGTACGTGACGGAGTGCACGTTAACTGGTCTAAACCACCTGTTTCAAGGGGATGAACCGGACATCGTCGTGGCTCGTCACGGCGTTGCGAGAGAACGCTCTCATGCTCGGTCCACTTGGAATGGTGGCTGAGTTGCAACCGACGAAA
Source organism: Lentzea sp. NPDC059081 (assembly GCF_042738015.1). Lineage (NCBI taxonomy): Bacteria > Bacillati > Actinomycetota > Actinomycetes > Pseudonocardiales > Pseudonocardiaceae > Lentzea > Lentzea sp. NPDC059081. The sequence continues at coordinate 227,756 of NZ_JBHYGW010000002.1, read as the reverse complement.
GTCGCTGAGGTGCATGGAACCGGTTACGCGTTTCGGCCCGCCCGACCGGCGTCCGAAGGCACCGCGTCCGCCGCCGTGCACGAAGAACTGTATCGGTTCGGGCCAGACGGCTAGAGACCGGTCAGCTGCTGGGTCTTCTCGGCCTCACCACGCGCCCCGCGCTCCGCGTCCCGATCCTCAAGCAACTGCAACAACGCGTAGGTCGTCTGCCGCTGCTCCTCCACCAGCTTCACCAACCAGGACCCGAAGTACAAGAACCCCCCGATCCCGATCAGCCCGAGCCCCAGCACCCCACCCGACACGACGTACGGCATCTGCTCCCACACGTACCCGGTGTGCGCGACGCCCCACCAGGCGAACAGGATCGCCGCGACCCCTGCCGTCATGAGCAACGTCCCGACGAGCCCGAGCCCACTGCGCATCCGCGCCCGCCGACGGTCCTGAATGGTCATGGCTTCACCCGCAGGTCGGGGACACCGGTCGGGTGTCCGGAGGGACACGGCGCACCGCCGAGCAGGAAGGAACCGAACGACTTCATCCCGAACGCACAGGCCGCGGCGACCCCGAGCCCGCCGACCACCAGCAACGCCGGCACCCCCGGGAAGTCGAGCAGCGAGCCGGAGCGGGACCGCGCGTTCGCCACCGGCGTCACGGACTTGGGCGGCGAGTTGCCCACCACCGGTGCCGAGCCGGGGATGTCCGACGAACCGGGCGCCGAGGCATCAGGCGGCACGAGGGGCGCGACCGGCGCGGGAGCATCGACAGGCGGCAAAGCGGAGAAGACCGAGGCGTTGGCCACGGCCTCGGTGTCGCCCACGATCACCTCGAGCTTGCGCAACGGGTTGAGCAGCGGCGCCAGTTCCTTCGGCAGCAGCGGTGCCAGCACGCCGTCGAGGATCGTGCCGAGGCCCAGCTTGGTGCGCAGCACGGCCACGTCGACGGTCAGCTTCAGGCCGCGGCTCGACGAGGTCGCCGAGGTGCCCTCCTGCTTCGTGCCGGCCGAGGGCCAGGTCAGCGTGACGCCCAGCGGTTCCAAGGCCTTCAGCAACCCCTCCGGCGGCGCGGCGGGAGACGGCACGGGGAACTTCTGGCCCAGCACCACCACCTCGGCCACCGCGAACGTGCTCGTGCCGGTGCCCTTGCCGCCGTCGCTCACGGCGACCGACTCGAACTTGACGCCCGAGAGCACGACCAGGCCGGACAGCAGTGAGATCGTCTGGGCGGACGACACGGCGGTGGACCGCGCTTCCGACGCCGACACCGTGCTCACGCTGGACGAAGCCAAACCCTCCGCGGTCAGCAGGAACGGCACCTCCTGCCTGGCGCCCGCGAACGACTCGGCGCGGGAGGCGCCGGCGGAGGCCTTCATGCCCGACTTCGACTCGTCGGCGGGGCCGCCGGGGTGAGCGGCGTTGACCTGGACCGGGTAGGCGAAGCCGAGCAGCTGCGGCAGGCCCGTTCCCACGGCGGCGCCCGGCCAGACCGAGCTCGCGACCGACCGTCCGATCGGGCCGGAGCCCAGCTCGGTCTGCGTGTAGGACAGGTGCACCTCGCCCTGCGGTTCGGCCGGCACCGGCAGCAGGTCGGTCGTCAGCAGCACCGAGACGGGTGTCGCGCGGGCCGACAGCGTGAAGCCCCCGATGTCGGAGGCGGCACGCGCCGGTGCCGGCGACAGCAGCAGCAACAGGAGAACGAGCGCGTACCTCATGACGCCCCTCCGAAGTAGACGGTGGCGAGGTCGGAGTCCGCGGAGATCTCGCCGTGCGCCATCACGACGACCTGGTCGGCCACGGCGGAGGCGGTCTCGGCGAACTGCTCGACGATCAGCATCGTGACGCCGGACGTCGCCAGCTCCGCCACCACCTCGTACAGCTCGGCGACGATCACCGGCGCGAGTCCCATGGACAGCTCGTCGATCACCAGCACGGCCGGGTCGGTGATCAGCGCGCGGGAGAACGCGAGCATCTGCTGCTCGCCGCCGGACATCGACCCCGCGAGCTGCCGGTGCCGGGCCTTGAGCTTGGGGAACCGCTCGTAGACGACGGACGGGTCGCCGCGCATCAGCCGCAGGTTCTCCGCCACGGTCAGGTTCGGGAAGATCGCGCGGCCCTCCGGGATCGTGCACAGCCCGGCGCGCGCCAGCTCGTCGGGCGCCGCGTCGTTGACGTGCACGCCGCCGAGGTGGACGTGGCCGCTCGACGCGCGCAACTGTCCACTCAGGACTTTGACCAGCGTCGACTTGCCCGCTCCGTTGGGGCCGAGCAACGCGGTGACGGTGCCGCGCGGCACGTTCAGCGAGACGCCGCGCAGCACCTCGATGCGGCCGTAGCCGGCGTGGACGTCCATCAGGTCGATCATCCGAGGTACGCCTCCCGGACTCCCTCGTGCGCGCGCACGACGTCGGGCGTGCCGGAGACCAGCAGCTGACCGAGGTTCAGCACGTGCACGGTGTCGCAGTAGCCCATCACCAGGTCCATGTCGTGCTCGACCAGGACGACCGACCGGCCCTCGGAGCTCAGCTCCCGCAACAGCTCGCCGAACGCGTCCGTCTCGGCGCGGTCGAGCCCCGACGACGGCTCGTCGAGCAGCAGCAGGCTCGGCTCGGTGGCGAGCGCGCGGGCCAGTTCGAGCAGCCGGGCGGCACCGGTGGGAACGGTGTCGGCCTGGTTGCCGGAGAACTCCGCGATGCCGACGCGCTCCAGCAGGTCCGCGGCCAGCCGAGGAGACCGGCGGCGGCTTTCCAGCGCCACCACGACGTTCTCCCAGACCGTGAGCGACCCGAAGACCTCCAGGCGCTGGAACGTGCGCGCCACACCCATCCTGGACCGCTGGTGCGGGCCCTTGGAGGTGATGTCCTCGTCGTCGAGCAGCACCCGGCCCGCCGACGGCTTGCGCAGCCCGCTGATCACGTCGAACAACGTCGTCTTGCCCGCGCCGTTCGGCCCGATCAGCCCGGTGACGCCGGGTTCGACCTTCAGCGTCACGTCGTTCACCGCGGTCACCTCGCCGAAGCGGACCGTCACGCCCTCCACCCGCAACGTGCTCATGCGCGCCGCCAGGACCAGGCCCGGAAGAACCAGCTGACCAGGCCGTTGGGGTCGCGGGACAGGCCGGCCGCGGCGACGCCGAGCAGCACCACCGCCACGCCCGCGAACACCGGGAAACCGCTCTGCAGCACGGGGAGCAGCATCAGCAGCATGCCGCCGAGCAGCGCGCCGGACACCGACGTCACCCCGGCGATCACCGCGAACAGCAGCAGCGGCAGGTTGTTGAACAGCTGGAAGTCGCTCGCCGCGACGGTTTCCCGCAGCTGCGCGAAGAGACCGCCCGCGAGCCCGGCGATCCCGGCCGACAACGCGAACACGCCGACCCGGATCCAACGCACGTTCACGCCGAGGGTCGCGCACGCCGCGGAGCTGTCCTTGACCGCGATCATCCTGCGCCCCAACCGGCCTCGGCGGATCGCCAGCACGCCGATGCCGACCGCCACGAACACCCCGGCGACCAGCAGCAGCTGCCCGGTCGCCGACCCGACCAGCTTCGGCACCTGCAGGCTGCCGCGCACGCCGAACGCGATGGGCGACTGCAGCACCAGCTTGTCCATCAGCTGCGCGAACCCGAGCGTCGCCAGCGCCAGGTACAGCCCGCTGACCCGCAGCACGGTCAACGCGATCAGCGCGCCGATCACCGCGGCCACGAGCGCACCGGCGAGCAACGTCAGCGGCGAGGCGGACCCCAGCCGTGCCACCGTCACCGCTCCCACGCCGACGAACGTGAACTGCCCGAGCGACACCACCCCGCCGTACCCGGTGAGCAGCACCATCGACAGCAGCACGATCCCGAACACCAGCCCCAGCGCGAGCTGTCCGGCCACCACCGAGTCGACCAGCAGCGCGAGCACCACGACCACGCCGGCGAACAACCCCGCGCCGACCCCGGTGGTCAGCGCGTTCGGCACCGCCACCCCGCGCGCGCCCCGCACACCGCCGATCCGCAACGGCGACTGCGGCATCGCGAGCAGCACGACGAACAGCAGCAACGCCGGGATCGCCGCGCGGAACGCGATCCAGCCCGGCGACGACGGCAGGTACGCGACGGCGTAGGACTGCACCAGCCCGAGCCCGAGCGCGCCCGCGAACGTCCACGGCAGACTCTTCAGCTGCCCGACCAGTGCCGCCGTGTACGCGGTGATCACCAGCAACGTCATCGTCACGTAGTCGAGCTGCACCACCGGCGTCAGCAGGATGCCGCCCAGTGCCGCCAGCGCCGACCCGATCGCCCAGCTCAGCGCGGACAACCGGTGCGGGCGCGTCCCGTACAGCGACGCCAGTTCCGGCGCGTCGACGCAGGCCCGCATCGCGAGCCCGGTGCGCGTCCGGTTCAGCAGCACGTAGAGGCCCGCCGCCACCAGCACGGCGCAGGCCAGCGTGACCAGGTCGTGCCCGCTGACGTACGACTGTCCGATGTGGATGCCGAGCTCGTCGAGGAACGGCCGCACCGGACGGGCCTGCGGCGGCCAGATCACCTGCGCCACCCCGATCAGGCCGACCAGCACGCCGACCCCGGCGACGAGCGTGATGCCGACGGGCGCGCCCGCGAGCCGGCGCATGACGAACCGCTCGACCAGCAGCCCGAACAGCGGCGCGGCCACGCCGACCACCAGCAGCAGCGCGAGCCACTGGGGCAGGCCGCGGTTCTCGGCGAGCTCCCAGTAGAGGAACGCCATGACCATGCCGATCGCGCCGTGGCCGACGTTGAACACCTTGGAGGTGCTGTAGGTCAGCACGAGCCCACCGGCGACGACCGCGTACGCGCCGCCGGTGACCAGGCCGAAGATGGTGTAGGCGAGGAGTGCGGTCATCCGCCGACCCCCGTGTCGATCAACGACCCGCAGGAGTACCCGGACGCGGGTGCGAGCCGCGACCAGGCACCTCCCTTCAGCCGCACGAGCGTCATGCAGGCCGAGGTCCGCTTCCCGCCGACGTCCTGCGGCGCGACCATGCCCTCCGCGGTGAAGTCGTGCACGCTCCGCACGGCGTCGATCATCGCCTTGCGGGTGAGCTGCGGCCCGATCTTCGCCGCGGTCTGCACGAACAACCGCGCCGCCGCCCAGGCGAACATCCCGAAGTAGGAGGGCGCGGCACCCGGCGCCACCCGGCCCAGCCACTGCTTGTACAACGCCACCTGCGCGTTGTTCTCCTCGAACAGCGCGCCGTTCGTGTAGACCACGGTGCCGTCGACCGCCGCGCCGCCCTGTTTGAGGTACTGCGGGTCGTAGGCGCTCGGGTCGGTGATGAACGCCTCCGGCGTGAACCCCTGCTGCCGCATGGCCTGCTGCAACCGCACCGCGTACTGGGCCGACCCGATCCAGTAGACGATCTTGGTGCCGGTCTCCTTCAGCTTCGCCACGTACGGCGCGTAGTTGACGTCGGTGATGTCGATGGCCTGCGAGTACACGAACTTGATCCCGCGCGCCTCCGCCGCCTTCTGCATGCTCTTGGCGTTCTGGGCGCTCGCGTCGGCGTTGAGGTAGAGGTACGCCGCCGCGCCGACGGCACCGGGGAAGCTCTGCTTGACGAGGTCGGGACCGGCCGACGACACCAGGTTCACGACGTTGGACGCGACGCCGAAGCTGTTGGCGGTGCGCTGCCGTTGCGCGGTGACCGTCGAGGCGCGCAGGTCGGGGATCCCGCACCCCGCCGCCGCGGGTCCACCGCCCTGGTCGAACGCCGACATCGACCCGACGAGCGCGAACGCCTGCTCGCAGGCCTGCGAGGTGGCCTGCTGGTCGCCGCCGCTGTCGGTGCGCGAGTCGAACGAGACGAGCTTGAGCTTGCGCCCGCAGATCGAGCCCTGGGTGGCGTTGAAGTACTCGACGAACGCCTTGGTGGCCTGCTGCGCCGACTGGAAGATGCCGGGCACGGGGCCGCTGATGTCGGAGATGTTGGCGATCGTGATCTCGCCGGCGGTGACGCCCTTGTCCGTGGCACCACCGGTTCCCTGGCACGCGCCCGCGAGGCTGCCGGGCGGGTTGGGCTGCTTGTCCGGCTGCTGCGGGTTGTTCGCGCCGGCCTGGTCGGCGGTGCCGTCCGTGCCGGGCGTCGCGCCGTCCTCCTCCTGCACGACGCCCTGGTCGGTGCCCGTTCCGCCACCTCTGGGCACGACCAGTGCGGCGCGTTGCTCGTCGGTGAGCCTGCTTCCGCAGCCCGCGAGCAACGCGCAGATCACCACCATCGGGATCAACGCGGTCCAGCGACGCATGCATCCGGACGCTAGGCCACTGCATCAATCCAGGCCGGGCCGCCGACCTGCGTTTTCACCCAGGTGGCCGACCCGATTTCTAGAACACGTTCTATCTGCAAAGAATCGCGAGAAAAACCGTCACCAAACCGCAGTTGGCTCGTTGAAGGAGGCCGCCCTGAGGAACACGTTCTACTCAGAAGGGCGGCAGCAGCTCCGGCCGGCGCGGCCGGATCACGTCGCCGGACGACTCGCCCCGCACCCGCCTCATCACCCACGGCACGACGTGCTCGCGGGCCCACTTCCAGTCCTCGGCCCTGCGGACGCGGCGGTCGACCGGCGGGGCGGCCTCGAGCACCGTCCTGGCCAGCTCGTGCGCGACGCCGAGCCCCTCCAGCACCGAGATGGCGACCTCGGTGTGCCCGAGGGAGTTGAGGTGCAGCCGGTCCTCCGACCACATGCGACGGTCGCGCAGCTGCCGCATGTTCCACATGTCGACCAGCACGCACGAGAACTCGGCCGCGATCGCGCGCACGTGTTCGTTGTAGATGGCCACCCGGCCGCGCATCTTGCGGAACACCGGGTCGTCGCCGCCGTCGACACCCGTGAAGAGGACGACCCGCGCGCCCGAGCTCACCAGCAGGGCCACGGCCGCGCGGTACGCGCGCATGAGAGCGTCGATGTCCACCTTCGGCCGCATGAGGTCGTTCCCGCCCGCGTAGAGCGAGACGAGGTCGGGCTTCATCGCCAGGCCGAGCTCCAGCTGGTCGCGCAGGACCTGCGGCAGCAACCGGCCCCGCACGGCGAGGTTGGCGTAGGCGAACTCGGGATCGGCGGCACCCAGCACGTCGGCCACGCGATCCGCCCAGCCGCGCACGCCGTTCGGACGGCCGGCGTCGTCGTCGCCCACTCCCTCGGTGAACGAGTCCCCCAACGCCACAAAACGCTTGCTCATGCCCGCGACCCTATGTCTCGCAATCGACCGCGGGTTGCGCGGGGTTTGATAACGGTTCGATAACGGCAGCGTCTCGAACTGAGGCAGGGTCCCATTGCGGGCCGTACTCCCGTTCGTGCGACTCCCCATGGACTTGGCGAAGCCGACGCGACTGATGGTCGCGCTGGCCGGCTGTGCGCTGGCCGTGCTGCTCAACACCGGGGACGCGATCGGCCAGCCGAGCACTCCCTCGGCCCCCGTCTCGACGCCGCCGCCCGGAAGTGCCGGAACGGGCGACGAGGTCGTGCAGACGCAGTGGGGTCCGCTCGGGCCCGCGGACCGGGACTTCATGAACCGGGTCAAGCAGGCCGGGCTGTGGGAGAAACCAGCCGGGGAGAAGGGCAAGGCCAAGCGGGCGGACCAGCCCAAGATCCAGGAGGCGTGCAAGCACCTCATCGAGGGGCACACGCTGCTGGACAACGTCGTGAACCGCGCGGGCGTCCTGCTCGGCCACACGTTGCCCACGGAAGCGTCCGACGAGCAGAAGGGCTGGCTCGCCGAGATGGACGCGGCGGACGGCGACGCGTTCGACGTCGTGTTCGCCAACCGGCTCCGCGCGGCCCACGGCAAGGTCTACGCCTTCGCCTCGCAGATCAGGGCCGGCACCAAGAACGAGCTCATCCGCATCCTCTCCACCCAAGCGATGATCACCGTCTTCGACCACATGAAGGTGCTCGAGGACACCGGCAAGGTCGACTTCTCGAGCCTCGAGTCACCGCAGCCGCTGGCGCCGCCGACGACCACGAACGACACGGCGGCCGCCGACCAGGCTGCGGACGCGTCGACCAACCCGACCGACGGCGTGGTCCCGACCGTGCCGGAAGGCACCCGGTTCACCCGCACCGCGGAAAAGGGCGTGTTCGGGGACAACAACGGTGTCTTCTTCGGCGCGATCGCGGTGCTCGCACTCGCGCTCGTGGGGATGAGACTGATCTCCCGGCAGAAGCAGAAGACGCGGCGGAAATCTCGTTCGTACTGAGAAAACCCTAAAAACAAGCTCCAACCGAGAAATAGCGGCTCACGGCCGTCAGCTTCACCATGCCGTTTTATCGGACTACTACGAGGTGGCAAATGGCTATTCACCGGAGGAAATCCACGATCTGGCTGACGGCCGCCGCGGCCGCGATGGCCGTGGTCGCTGGCGGTGCCGCGGTGGTGGCCATCAGTTCTTCTGATGGCGCCGCGCTCGCCGACGGAGCGGACAAGAGCTTGTTCGTCGACATCACCAAGGTGAAGCCGAACGTCAAAAAGCCAAAACCCGAGAACGACGCCACCACCGGAACGTTCACGGTGAACTGCGGGCGCAACGAGAACGGGCACTTCAACCCGGACAACTTCATCGCGCAGCCCGGCGTCCGCAACGGTGCCCAGCACCTGCACGACTACGTCGGCAACCTCTCCACGAACGCGGACTCCAACAACAAGTCGCTCGCCGCCGCCGGCACCACGTGCCGCAACGGTGACAAGTCCGCCTACTTCTGGCCCGTCGTGCGCATCATCGACGAGGAGGAGGGCGAGGAGGCCGGCGCGGGCCAGGAGGAGCAGACGCCCCCGAAGAAGGACGACAAGGCGCAGCAGGACAAGGACAAGGCCGACAAGGCCGCGGCCAGGCTCGAGTGCCCCGACGTCGCCTCCCTGCTTCCCGAGGACGTGCCGGACGCCGCCCAGCCGGAGATCGACAAGGAACTCGAGAACATCGAGAACGTGACCGCGGAGGCCGAGAAGAAGGTCGCGACCACCAAGGCCCAGGACCGTGACAACGTCATCATCGGCCCGACGCGCGAGAAGCGCGCGGCCATCCTGAACCGGATGATGCTGGCGTTCAGCCGCCAGGGCAAGCAGGCCCCCGACCTGAACCCGGCCGCCGCGTGCGCCGTGAAGGACGCGGCCGCGGGCCAGCAGGGCCTCGACAACGGCGGCGAGAACAGCGACGCCGCGCAGGCCGAGGGCACCGAGAACAAGAAGAACCAGAACAACGCCGAGGAGAACAACGAGAACGAGCTCGAGGGCAACGAGGGCGAGATCCAGCGCCCGGCCGTCGTCGACCTGCAGTTCCGCGGCAGCCCGACCGGCAAGGTCGTCGCGATGCCGAAGTTCCTCCGCATCCTCTACGGCGACGCCAAGGCCGGCCAGAACGGCCCGAAGAACGCCAAGGCCTCCTGGACCTGCACCGGCTTCGAGGACAAGGTCCTGATCGACAAGTACCCGATCTGCCCGCAGGGCTCGAACGTCAAGCGCATCCACGACTTCCCGAGCTGCTGGGACGGCAAGAACATCGACTCCGAGAAGCACCGCGAGCACATCGTCTTCCCGGACGCCAACGGCAAGTGCCAGAACGGCTTCAAGGCCGTTCCCCAGCTGCGCATCTCGCTGACCTACAAGATCCCGCTGGACGTCCAGAAGGACGGCCGCTACCTGGTCGACTCCTTCCCGGAGGAGGAGCACAACCCGCTCACCGACCACGACGACTTCGCGAACGTGATGTCGCAGAAGATCATGAACCGGCTGGTCAGCTGTGTTAACTCCGGTAAGAAGTGCCGTGAGTGATGGTTTGACCTTGTTGGTCAGGTAGGCGGAGTCCCCCGGTGCACCTCCCGCGCACCGGGGGATTTTCGTTTGTGGTTTGGGTTGGGTTGCTTCGGGTGGGCGGGTTCCTGTTTCAAGCGCGGGGCTCTGCCCCGGACCCCGCCAACTGATCAAAGACCCCCCAGCGCCGTGGGCGGGTTGATGGCACGCCTGTTTGTGTTGGGCGGCTTGCTGCTGCGTAGGTGGTGCGGTTCGGGTGGGGTGGTCCCGTCACGAGCCGAGTCCGAGCGAGCCACAAGCAGGAAGGGGTGTCAAACCGCCGAAAAGCGTGGCGGTTTGACACCCCTTCCTGCTTGCAGCGAGTGCTGGGCACGGCTCGTGACGGGACCACCCCACCGGAACCTGGCGTTTCAAGCTTTCAAGACTGCTCGCCTTTGGCTTCGCGTGTGCTCGCCTTCGGCCCGCTACGGGGTTGGCGAGCAGGCCGCGCTGCCCACCGTGATGGTGCCCGTGTAGCCGGACGCCGGTTCGAACGTGATCCTCAGCAGGGTCATGCTCAGGCTGCCGTCGTTCGGCTCCGGGAACACCGTGTCGGTGAACTTGACCTTGGCGAGCACGGTTCCGTTGCTGGCCTTGACGTCGTGCACGTAGCCGGCCGGGATCTGTTGCGGCAGACCCGACCAGCCCGACATGCCCTTGAGCTCCCAGCCCGCCTGCGTGCCCTTGTCGTCGGCGTCGCAGGTGATCGTCCACTCCGAGATCTTGAGGCGCGGGCCCCTCGCCGCGGTGAGCGCGGACAGCTCGAACCCGGTTCCCCTGGCCACGGACTTCGTCTTCGTCAGGAACTCGTCCGGGTTCACGACCTGGGTCGTGCAGGTCGAGCTCGTCTCGCCGATCTTCAGACCGGTCGTGGTCACCGCCGGGCTGGAGCCGGTGACGGTGCCCGCGGCGTCCGGGTTGACGTTGCACACGGCGAGCGGCTCGACCTGGAAGGTCTGGTCGGCCTTCGCGAAGTCGGCCGATCCCGCGGAGGCGGTGCCGGCCGGGTTGGCGGCGAGCGCGGGGGCCGCGGTCGCGAACGCCACCGCGGCCACAGCGCCTGCGATCAGACTCTTGCGCACTGGTGTCCCTGTTGCTCGAATTCCCACGTCCCGATAATGGTTGTGCGGAATGGCATCGCTGACGACTGAGCGCTCATGTCACCCGTTCGGGAAATCGCGATTACCTGACCGAGTGACAATCATCGAACTCCCACCAGGGTGGCGAACGGCTCCCGGCGCGGCAGGGCGGTCGGCAGGCCTGCCAGCCGTTCCAGTGCGGAGCAGACCCGGACCGCGGCACGCCCGTCGCCGAACGGGTTGCGCCCCAGGGGCAGCCGCAGCCGGGAGCCGAGCACCCAGCCCGCCTCGGCGAGGATGCGGGTGGTGTCGGTGCCGACGAGCCAGGCGCACCCGGCGTCGACGGCGAGCATGCGTTCGGTGGTCTCCCGCAGCACCAGCACGGGCACGCCGAACGTGGGCGCCTCCTCCTGGATGCCGCCGGAGTCGGTCAGCACCAGGGCGGCCCGGCGCAGCACCCGCACCAGGTCCGGGTAGTCGAGCGGGTCGGTGACGACGACGCGCTCGTGGCCGCCGAGCGAGGCCACGACCTGTTCGCGCACACCGGGGTTCGGGTGCGCGGGGATCAGGACGTGCAGGTCGGGGTGGCGGTCGGCGATGGCGCGCACGGCGTTGAGCACGCGCATGAGCGGGCGGCCCCACGACTCGCGGCGGTGCACGGTGACGAGCATGAGCCGGCCGCCGGTGGCGTCGAGGCTGCGTTCCAGGGCGATGACGTCCTGGCTGGCGGCGGGGGCGTCGGCGGAGGCGACGCGCTGCACGGCGTCCACGACGGTGTTGCCGGTGACGACGATGTGGCTGTCGGGCAGGCGTTCGTCGTTGAGGGCATTGGCCGCGTCGTCGGTCGGCGCGAGGTGCAGCGACGTGATGCGGGAGATCATCTGCCGGTTCCCCTCCTCGGGGAACGGGCCGTACAGGTCGCCCGTGCGCAGACCGGCTTCCAGGTGCGCCACGGGGATGCCGCGCCAGAACGAGGCGAGCGCCGCGGCCAGGGTCGTCGTGGTGTCGCCCTGCACGAGCGTGACCGCGGGGTCGCGGTCGGCCAGCACGGCGTCGAACTCGGGCAGCAGCCGGGAGACCAGCTCGGCCTGCGTGCCGGTGTCGCGGGGCACGTCCAGCCGCAGGTCCGGCTCCAGGTCGAAGGCGGCCAGCGCCTGCTCGACCATGCCGGCGTGCTGTCCGCTGTGGACGATCGTCGGGCGGAGGCCGGGGTGCCCCCGCAACGCGATGGCGACCGGAGCGATCTTCACTGCTTCCGGCCGGGTCCCGGCCACCAGCAGAACCTCTTTGCTCACCGTTGTCCTCTCCTTGCACGAGCAGGGGAGGTCCGCCCGGGAGTGGGGAGTTCCCGGGCGGACCCTTGTCAGCCGGCTCTGTTCGGCCGGCTCTTCACGACGACCGCCCGACGGCGCTTCCTGGTCGCGTGGACGACGAACGCGCCCACGACGAGGAGCACGACTCCGGCGACGATCCACCAGGTGATGTCGGCGCCGGTGACCGCGAGGGCACCCACGCCCGTACCGACACCGACGCCGGTGCCCGGGACCTTGTACATCCGCCGCTCTCCTCGGTCAGGCCGCGCTGAGCGACGAGCGACGGCGCACCGCCACGAAGGCGACCGGAGCGGCGACGACACCGAGCAGGCCGAGGCCGATCCACAGGCCCGCGCCCGACGCCATCGGGATGGGCAAGGCGGCGGGGCCGCAGGTGGCGGACGAGATGATCACGTCGCCCGAGCCGACGGAACCGAGCACGCCCGGCAGCAGCCTGATGTGGATGGCGTTGACCGTGAGGCTGCCGTCGCCGTTCTGGATCTGCTCGTTGAAGGTCACCTCGGCGATCTTGATCCCGACGAGGCGCGCGTCGAGCTTCGTGTTCGGCGCCGGGGTGGCGCCGACCTGGCCGATGCTGCCCAGGCTCACGTCCGCGAGCGTGGACTTCCCCACGACACCCTGCTGGGTCGCCGTGCACTCCGCCTCCACCAGTCCGGCGGAGATCCTGCCGGTGGCCGCCGCCAGCAGGTCGGCCGTGGCGTCCGCGGTGCTCGCCCGCGAGGACACGGCGCCGGAGCTCTCGTCCCGCGTCGCGGAAGTGTTGATCACACCGGTCTTCAGGATCCCGGTGAGGTCGACGCCGGCGAACGTGTTCTGCGTCGGCCCGTTCGCGTCGGCGGCGGCGAACGGCCCCACGTTGACCGCGGGTCTGCCGAGCAGCGTCACGTCGACCTTCGCGCCGTATGCCGAGGCGTCCCCCGGAGCGGCCGAAGCAGGTGAGGCGACGGCCAGGAGCGCGGCAACCGCGATGACTCCAGCCAGTCCCGTCATTCGGACACGCATGAAACTCCCTCCTTTGTTTCCTCCGCCCCCAGGGCAGGTTGATACCAATCTGGTTCACGCTTTCCGGGGGTGATTACTTACATCGGCGCACTTTCGAGGGACCTGATGGTCACTCCCCGTATCGAGCGATAAACCACTCGACTTGCTCAATCAGAACCACGGATCGTGGATCTTTTTGATCAATTTCAGACCTCAAGTCACCCGATCAGGGAGTGCAGCCTGACGTTCCGTCAACCGATGGAACGGTATGTAGCCCGTCTGGGCGCTCCCTCAACGGCGGAAAAGGATCTTCGGGTGACGCTCACAGTGCGCCGCGCCGCATTCCCGAGCCGGGTGACGGTGATCATCCTGATCGCTCTCGCCGCGGGCCTCGTGTTCGCGCACCGCCTCTACCGCACGGCGGAGATCTCGCTGTCCGGCGCGGTGCTGAGCGTCATCAGCTCGTACGGCGTGCACGTCGTGCCCGACCGCCAGACCGTCTACTTCGGACTCGGCTCGGACACCCCGCTGGGACTGCGGATGACGCCGGAGTGCACCTCCGCGTTCCTGGTGCTGCCGCTGATCGTCGTGGGCGCGGTGATGATCGCGTTGCGCCCGCGGATCCAGTCGCGCGTGCTGTTCGCGCTGGGGATCGCGGCGCTCGCGGTCGTCGTCGTCAACCAGTTCCGCGTGCTCACGCTCGTCGGCCTGGTGCAGTGGCTGGGCGTCGACACCGGGTACTACTGGGGGCACACGCTGCTGGGGTCGATGGTGAGCGTGTTCGGTGGCGCGGCGGCGCTGGTCGCGTTCGTCTGGCTGGCGACGCGCAAGTGAGCCTCGACCTCGTCCTCGGGTTCACCCAGGCGCTCGCTCTGACGATGAGCGTCGCCTTCGTGACGTACGTGTTCTTCATCGTGGTGCCGTACCTGCGGCGCGAGCCCGCTCCCGTCGGCGAGCCGGAGTCGTTGGAGTGGCACTTCTTCGTGCCGTGCCGCGACGAGGAGGCGGTCATCGGCGACACGGTGCGGTACCTGCGCGGGACGTTTCCCATCGCGCACGTGTGGGTCATCGACGACGACTCCGACGACAAGACCGCCGGTGTGGTGCGGATGTTGAAGCGCAACGGCGGCGTGCGCGACCCGCAGCTCCACCTCGTGCAACGCCAACGCCCGTACGCGCGCACCGGCAAGGGCAACGCGTTGAACGACGCCTACCGCATGCTGAAGCTGTGGATGGGCCGACGTGCGGACACCGACCGTGCGATCGTCGTGGTGGTGGACGCGGACGGGCGCCCCGCTCCGAACTGCCTGGAAGTCTGTGCGGCGACTCATCTCTTCGGCAACCCGCGCATCGGCGCCGTGCAGGTCGACGTGCGGATGATCAACGCCGGAACGCCGCAGCCCGGCGTCTCGCGGTGGGCACGCGCGTTCGGCGCCTACCTGGTGCGGATGCAGGACCTGGAGTTCCGCACGGCCATCGCGGCGATCCAGATGTCACGCGGCGCGACCGGCACGATCTCCATGGGCGGCAACGGTCAGTTCACCCGGCTGTCCGCTTTGGACTCCATCGCCGGGCCGACCGGGTCGCCGTGGCGCGGCTCGCTGCTGGAGGACTTCGAGCTCGGCGTGCACCTGCTGACAGCAGGCTGGCACACCGGGTTCTCGTTGGACACGCACGTGAACCAGGAGGCGCTGTACTCGTTGCGCCGGTTCCTCGCGCAGCGGACCCGGTGGGGTCAGGGAACCATGCAGTGCATGCGTTATCTGCGGCGCATCTGGGACTCCGACCACCTGACCACTCTCGGCGCCGCCGAGATGATGTACTACCTCGCCCAGCCGTGGATGCAGCTGCTCGGCACGCTGATCTACCCGATCCCGATGGCGATGATGGCGTACCGGTTCGCGGTGTCGCCCGGCGAGGTGGTGGCGTGGTTCTTCGACGGCGCCTGGATCCTGTTCACCGTCTACGGCGCGTTCGGTTTGCTCCCGTTCGTCCTGTGGGGGCCGGTGTACCGCGCGCGTTGCATGCCCGTCGGCTTCTGGAAGTCGATCGCGTACGGGCTCGGTTACGCGTTGTACATCTACACCTTCTACATCACGTCGTGGCGTGCGCTGATCCGGTTGGTGCGCGGCAACAACGGCTGGACGAAGACGCGGCGCAACGAGGAACGCGTGGTGGGCAAGGTCGCTCTCGACGTGTGAGACGGGCGTGTGTGACCGGTCACTTTGTGGACATCGGACAAAGACGTTCTCGAGTCGGCCTGGTTAACCTCGGTTCACTCGATTCCGCCTGGGAGGGACCGTGACTCTCGCACTCGCGCCTCGTCGCACCGTGCTCGCCGACTTCGTGCCGGGCGCGCTCGTCCGCGACCTGACCCTGGTCGTCGCCGGCGCCGCGCTCACCGGGCTGGCCGCCCAGGTGGCGCTGCCGATCCCGGGCAGCCCGGTGCCGCTGACCGGTCAGACGTTCGCGGCGCTGCTCGTCGGTGCCTCGCTGGGCTGGCAGCGCGGCGCCACGTCGATGCTGCTGTACCTGATCGCCGGGGTCGCGGGCGTGCCGTGGTTCCAGGGCGGGTCGTCCGGTGTCCCCGTGTCGCTCGGCTACGTGGTCGGGTTCGTGTTCGCCGGTGCCCTGGTGGGCTACCTGGCCGGACGGGGTGGCGACCGCACGCCGTTGCGCGTGGTGGGCACGATGGCGCTGGGCAACCTGGCGATCTACTCCGTCGGCGTGCCCTGGCTGATGGCGATGACCGGGATGTCGTTCCCGAAGGCGCTGGCCGTCGGCGTGCTGCCGTTCCTCGTCGGGGACGCGCTGAAGATCGCGCTGGCCGCGGGCCTGCTGCCGGGAGCCTGGGCGCTGCTGCGGCGTCGGTAGCTTGGACCGGGTGATCACGCCTGGGGAGTACTTGGACGTCTTGGACGCGCGCCTGCCCGGTCTCGTGGTGGGCGCGCACGTCTACGGGTCGCGGGTGCTCGACGACGTCGTCGACGGGTCGGACCTGGACGTCGTGATCGAGCTTTCCGCTGCCGCCGAGCTGCCGTCCGTCGACGGCGCCGATGTCGCGGTCGTGCCGGCCGGTTCGTTGGAGAAGCCGGTGTTCGACGTGACTCCGTTGGCCGGTGAGATCACTCCCGTGCTGTGGCAGCAGCTGCGGACCGTCGGTCAGACCGTGCGCGGTGCACGGCCCACATGTCCTGGCACCGCGGCCGATGTCGAGGCGTACTGCCGTGACAACCTCGTCAGCTACTGGAAGCTGGACTTCGACCGCTTTCGCGAGGTGCTGCCCTCGCTGGACCTCGCGGCGCCGATCCCGCGCGAGTCGCTGCTGTGGGTCGGCCTCGGCCCCGCCCGGCTGTGGCACACCATCCGCACCGGCGAGATCATCAGCAAGTCGCGCGCCGGTGAGCTCGCCGCCGCCCGGTGGCCCGACCTGCCGATCCTCGACCTGGTGGCGTCCCGGCGGGGCGCGGACGTGCCGCTGACCGTCGCCCACGCCAAGGCCTCGCTCGACCTGTTCGACCGTATCCTCGCCGACGTAACGTCGTGACCTCCCGAACCGAGGATTCCCCCGTGACGACGCATACCCCGGAAGAGCTGGGCTGCCTGGTCGGCGGCCCGGCCCGCGCCGCCGAGGTCGCCCTGGCGAGACTGGTCGACGCCGGCCTGGTCCGGATCTCCCGCGAGGGCGTGGTGACCGCCGTGCACGCGCAGGGCCGCGTCTCGCCGCTGGAGGGCCAGATCCTGGCGGGCCTGCGCACCGGCCGCGCGCTGCCCGACGTCCTGCGCGCCGCCGCCGCTTCGGCCGAGGCGGAGGGCCTGCGCTCGCACCTGGCGGACCGGGGACTGCTGCGCCACCGCCGCTCGTACCGGCCGAGGCTGTCCCCGTGGCTGAGGCTGGCCGGCTTCGCCCTGGTCGTCGTGGGCGTCCTCGACTCGGTGGCGCCGGGGCTGGTCGCCCCGGTGAGGTCGGTGGTCGGCGGTGACGTGCCGAACTGGGTCTTCTTCGGGGCCGGTGTGGTCCTGCTGCTGTGGTCCACGGTGCTCTCGGCCCGCGACCCCGGCCGGCTGCGCACCAGGGAGGGCTACCTGGCGGCGAAGCGGGCACGGCGCCGGGTGAGCGCGCAGGACCGGTTGGGCGCGGTGGCGGTGCGCGGCCTGCGCGGCCGGGTCGGCGGTGTCGCGGTGGCCGGCATGTTCGGCCTGTCCGCCGCCGCGGTCGCGACGCTGCCGGGACGTGACACGTCGTCCAGCAGCTCGTGCGGCGGTGGGTGCTCGTCGAGCTCGTGCGGGGGCAGCGACGGCGGCGGGGACGGCGGAGGCGGCTGCGGCGGAGGGTGTGGCGGCGGCGGAGGTGACTGAGCCCGGCGCTGTCCCACCCGGCGTTCCCACCGGGTTTCCCACTCCTGGCAGGGACTGTCGGACCTGCCGGGTACGGTCTGTCCCGTGCCTGAAGTTCCCCCCACCCTGAGCCTCCTCGAAACCGCCGTCCACGCCGTCGGCGGTGCGGAGCGTCCTGGTCAGGTGGAGATGGCCGAGGCCGTCGACCACTCGATCCGCACGGGCGAGCACCTCGCCGTCCAGGCCGGGACGGGCACGGGCAAGTCGCTCGCGTACCTGGTGCCGTCGATCCGGCACGCGGTGGCCGAGGACGAGACGGTGGTCGTCTCCACGGCCACGATCGCCCTGCAGCGCCAGCTGGTCGACCGCGACCTGCCGCGGCTGTCCAAGGCGCTCAAGAAGGAGCTCGGGCGCGAGCCCACGTTCGCCATCCTCAAGGGACGGCGCAACTACCTGTGCATGCACCGGGTCCACAACGGCGCGCCCGAGGAGCCGGACGACGCGGCGCTGTTCGACCCGTTCGCCGTCTCGAAGCTGGGGCGTGAGGTCAAGCGGTTGCACGAGTGGTCGTCGGACACCGAGACCGGCGACCGCGACGAGCTGGTGCCCGGCGTCAGCGAGCAGGCGTGGCGGCAGGTCAGCGTCACGGCGCGGGAGTGCCTGGGCGTCAGCAAGTGCCCGATCGGGGCCGACTGCTTCGCGGAGCGGGCGCGGGCCGAGGCGGGCAAGGCCGACGTCGTGGTCACCAACCACGCGATGCTCGCCATCGACGCGCTGGAGGGCTACCAGGTTCTGCCCGACCACGACGTGGTGGTGATCGACGAGGCGCACGACCTGGTCGACCGCGTGACGTCGGTGGCCACGGAGGAGCTGAGCGGCGCGTCCGTCTCGATGGCCGCGCGCAGGTGCGGCCGGCTCATCGACCAGGACGTCGCGGACCGGCTGGCCGAGGCGAGCGACGGGCTCGCGATGATCCTCGAGGACATGCCGGCCGGCCGGCTGGACGCACTGCCCCGCGCGCTGGCGGGCGCGCTCGCCGCCACCCGCGACGCCGCGCACAACTGCGTGTCGGCGATGGGCCCCGAGCGCAAGGAGGACCCGGACGGGGCGACGGCGCGCAAGCTCGCGCTGGCGTTGCTGGAGGAGGTCCACGACTGCGCGGTGCGGATCCTCGAGGCGTTCGACGAGGAGCACGACGTCGTGTGGGTGTCGGGCGACTTCCAGCAGAAGACGCCGACGCTGCGGGTCGCGCCGCTCGGCGTGGGCGGGTTGCTCCGCGAACGCCTCTTCGGCAAGCGCACCACGGTGCTGACGTCCGCGACGCTCACGCTCGGCGGTGCCTTCGACGCCATGGCGCGCCAGTGGGGGCTGCCGCCGTCGGAGAAGGTCCGCAAGATCGAGGGCGCGGCCACCGACAAGGACATCGACGGTCCGAAGTGGACCGGTCTCGACGTCGGCTCGCCGTTCCAGCACTCGTCGAGCGGCATCCTCTACGTGGCAAGGCATCTGCCGCAGCCGGGCCGCGACGGGCTGCCGCCGGAGTACCTCGACGAGATCGAGGGCCTGGTGAACGCGGCGGGCGGCCGCGCACTGGGTCTGTTCTCGTCGACCCGCGCCGCCAAGGCCGCGGCCGAGGCGCTCAGGAACAAGCTCGAGTACCCCGTGCTGTGCCAGGGCGACGACGCGACGGGCCTGCTGGTCAAGAAGTTCGCCGAGGACGAGCGCACGTGCCTGTTCGGCACGCTGTCGCTGTGGCAGGGCGTCGACGTGCCGGGCCCCAGCCTGCAGCTCGTGATCATGGACCGCATCCCGTTCCCGAGGCCGGACGACCCGCTGGCCTCGGCGCGCCAGAAGGCCGTGAACACCCGTGGCGGCAACGGCTTCCTGACCGTCGCCGCCACGCACGCCGCCCTGCTGATGGCCCAGGGCGCCGGCCGGTTGCTGCGTTCGATGTCGGACAAGGGCGTGGTGGCCGTCCTCGACCCGCGCATCGCCACCGCGCGCTACGGCGGTTTCATCAGGGCCTCACTCCCTCCGTTCTGGACGACCTACGACCCTGAGGTCGTCCGCGCGGCGCTCAAGAGGCTGGACGCGGCTCAGACGAAGTGATCCGCTCGACCAGTTCGTCGCGGTAGGCCTGGGCTTCGGCGAGCTCCGGCTCGGTCCCGTCGGCCTTCGTCAACGCGCCTTCGAGGATCTTCAACGCCTGCCGCTCGTCGCCGCGCGCGTCGGCCTGCCGGGCCGCGTTCTCCATGGCACGGGCCAGCGGAGTCGTGGACTCGGGTTCCTGCACGCCTTTGCTGATGCGGATCCAGTTGCCGCCGGGGTCGACGACGGCGAACCCGGTGTACCGGTCGTTGCGCAGCCGCGGCCGGGTCATCCGCGGGATCCCCGAGATGAGCACCTTCCCGTGCACGGCCCGCATCCCCGCCGCGAAGGCCTCGTACAGCGGCCCGGTGTCCTCGACGATGACGACGCACGAGCTGTGCGAGTTCTCGGGCACGTGACCCTCCAGCCCGTAGAAGTGCAGGTTGAAGTCCTCACGCTGCAAGGCGACGTAGGGGTTCGGCCGCGTCTGCCGATAGGTGACCGAGAAGCCGAGCATCTCGTAGAAGGCCGCCATCTCGTCGATGTCGGCACAGGGAAGGAGCGGGATTGTCAGTTCGTTGACCACCGCCCGAAGCTAAGCCCGGCACAGCGAAAACGACACGGAGCTATTTGCTCAAGCGAACAGCAGGACGACCCCGCCCAGCAAGAACAACGCCGACACCACGGCGATCGCGATCACCCGCCCACGCGGCGTACCGGCGTGCTTCAACGCGATCCCCAACGGACCGATCCCAGCCATGGCAACCCCTTTCGACGGCATGACAAACCCAGCCCGCAACGCCCCGAACGCCACCGCCAACGGCGACATGCCGAGCTCGTGCGCACCGACGACATCTGCTTCCCACTGCTCGCGATGCCGCTCATCACCCACCACAGCCGCCGCGAACCGCACCAACAACAACGCGACTCTCATTGCGCCGTCCTCGGCACGAAACGAGGCTCGACCGACGTCCGCGCAGCGACCACCCGACGCGCCTCGGCAGCTCCGTCCGCGGTCAGCAGGTACATCCGCCGCCGAGGTCCGCGACGTTCGGTGTCGTCCTCCCACAACGACGAGACCCAGCCGGCCCGTTCCAGCCGGTCCAGCAACGGGTAGACGCTGCCCGACGGCCTGCCGGTCAGCTTGATGATCTCCAGACCCCAGCGCGGCTCCTCGGCGCCGAGCAGCACCTGGAGAACGTCCACCGTGGCCTTGCCGATGCGCTGCAGTGGCTCCACGCCACTAAGACTACCTATGTAGATTAAGACGTTCAAGCAGCTCTTCGCGGAACTCCAGCGCCGACGCCCGTTCCTCCTCCGAAGCGTGCGTCTCCCGCACCAGCGCCCCTTCGAGGATCTTCAACGCCTGCCGCTCCGCCCCGTGCGACCCGGCCAGCGTCACGGCGTTGCTCAACGCCCGCGACAGCCCGTTCCGCGTGACCTCCCGTTCCCGCACGGCCGGCACGACCCGGATCCAGTTGCCGCCGGGGTCGACGAAGAGAAACCCGTCGCGACGGGGCCTGGTCATCCGCGGGATCCCCGTGACCAGCACCTGACCGTAGACCGCGCGCATGCCGGAGGCGAACGCCTCGTACAGCGAGCGCGGGTCCTCGGCCTGGATCAGGCACGAGCTGTACGACTCCGACGGTTCGTAGCCCGGTATGCCGAAGAAGTGGAGGTTGATCTCCTCCCGCCGCACCGACAGGTACGCGTTCGGGCGGTACTGCCGGTACGTGACCGTGAAACCGAGCATCACGTAGAACTCGGCCACCTCGTCGATGGAGGCGCACGGCAGCAGCGGGATCGTCACCTCGTTGGCCACGCCGCCACGCTAGACCCGCAGCTCAGCCGTCGACCAGCAATCCGCGTAACGGTCCTTGCAATCTTCCGGCACGACGCGACACACCCGGCAGCGACGTCACGCGCGCCGGACGGTCCAGGGCGGGGCGCCACATCTTGTCGACGACCTCGTGCACGGGCCCGGAGACGTCTCCCTCCACGCCCTCCAGGTGCTCCGCCCACAGCTTCAGCCTCGTCGCGCGCACGACCTCGGCGTCGTCGGTCACGACGTTGACCTCGGTGTCGTTGAACAACGAGTGCTCGTTCAGGTTCGCCGAGCCGACGGACAGCCACTTGTCGTCCACAATGGACAGCTTCGCGTGCACGTAGACGGGGGCGTCACCGTGGTTGATGAGCGTCGCCGCCAGCACGCGACCGCCCTGGTCGGCGTCGAGAAGCCTGCCGAGCTGGCCGCGCGTGGTGTCGGCGCCGTTGCTGGGCTTCTGCGGCAGCACCAGCACCAGCCGGAACTCCGGCGACGGCGGGTTGCTCACCTTCTCCAGCAGCACCTCGGTGATCTCCGGCGACCACAGGAACTGGTTCTCCACGTACACGAACGACTCGGCGGCCCGCAGCGCCCGCAGGTACGAGTCGAGCAGGCTGAAGTCGCCGTGCGGCGCGAAGTCGTAGGTCTTCTCCGGGACCGTGCGCACCAGCTGCACGGACGACGACCCGGCCTCGGGCGGCACCTCCGGCGGCGGCAGGGTCTCCCCCGCGATCTCCAGCCAGCGCGCGGCGAAGTGGGCGGCGACCTCCGCGACGACCGGGCCCTCCAGCCGCGCGATGTGGTCGTGCCAGCCCAGGTCGCGCGGCGGGTGCTCCGGCGAGTCGTGCCGGTCGCCCTCCACCGCGGTCATGTCGAGGCCGCCGACGAACGCCACGTCGTCGACGATCACCACCTTCTCGTGGTGGCAGTGCAGGGTCCGCTCGCGCGCGTCGAGCTCGCACCGGATCGCGCCGGCCTCCTGGAAGGCCTTCTGCGCGGCGGTGGCCCGTTTCCGCGTGGGTTCGAAGAACGGCACGGGCGGACCCGCCCACAACAGCACGCGCACCGGAACCCGTTCCGCCGCCGCGGACAGCAGCTCGCGCAACTGGGGCGCGCCCGGCTCACGGGTCAGCCGGAAGTCGGGCGACGCGTGCCAGTTGGCGATGTGCACGTACTTCTGCGCACCCTCGATCGCCTTCGCCACGAGAGGGAACGCGTTGGCTCCGTCGACCAGGATCTCGATGCTGTTGCCGTGTTGCACCGGCCGGCGCGGGGTGAACCACCCCGTGCCGTCACCTTCGAGGACCTCGCCCCAGCCCAACCGCCGCAGCCTTCGCGTGTGGTGGGAGCAGAGCAGGTTCTCCAGCCCGTCGCCGAGCCGTGCGTCGAGAAGGTCGAGTAAGCCCACGAGACGCGGATTTACCCGTTTGGCGAGGTTCTAAACGGCGAGCACCGTCGTCGTCCCGGGTTCGACCTCCGTGAACCCGGCGTCCCGCACCGCCACGACATCGGGGGCGCCCATCAGCGAGTCCCACTCCTCGACCGACGGCATCCGCACGGCACACCGGTAGTCCAGCGCCGCCCACGCCTTGAGCTCCGTCTCCGACAGCCGCGGCGCCAGCAACATCGACGCGTGCCCGACCTGCGCCGCGAGCTTGCCCGCGGACATCTCGACGCGCGGGTTCACGTACAGCAGCCGCGCGCCCTCTGGCACCGGTCCCGGTTCGTCCACCGGCAGGTCGGACCCGGAGATCTGCAGCTTCGCGACCTCGCGGGGCGTCTCGGTCACCAGCACGGGCAGCAGCGACCGCACGGACGCGCCGGCCACGGTGATCGTCACGCCCGGCAGGCCCTGCACGGCCTCCCACTGCGCGCCACGAGCCCGTCGCGCCACCTTGCGGATCCGCCCGGCCACCCACGCCCGCACGGACTCGTGCCACTCCCCGCCCACGTCGGCACGCGGGTCGAGGCACACCGCGACCGCCGAAGCGGCCGCGGCCTCCAGCAACGCCGTGCGGGACGGCGGGTCGACGCGTTCGATGCGCAACACCATCGGCATCGCGCGGACTTCGGACTCCTCCGCGTAGTTCCGCGAAGCGATCAGGTCGAGAATCATCACAGGCGGGTCAGCTCCAGGCCGTCAGCGGCGTCCGCGGCCTCCACCTCGGCGCGCGTGACGCCCAGGATGAACAGCACCGCGTCGAGGAACGGGTGCGACAGCGCGGTGTCCGCGACCTCGCGCAACGCCGGCTTGGCGTTGAACGCGATGCCCAGCCCGGCCGCGTTGAGCATGTCGATGTCGTTCGCGCCGTCGCCGACCGCCACGCACTGCGCGAGCGACACGCCGACCTCCTCGGCGAACCGGCGCAGCGCCACGGCCTTGCCCGGTCGGTCGACGATCTCGCCCACGACCTTGCCGGTCAGCTTGCCGTCGACGACCTCCAGCGTGTTGGCCGCGCAGAAGTCGAGGTGCAGCTCGTCGGCCAGGCCCTCGATCACCGACGTGAACCCGCCGGACACGACGCCGCAGTAGAACCCGAGACGCTTCAGCGTGCGGATCGTCGTGCGCGCACCGGCCGT
The DNA here is from genome assembly GCF_042738015.1 of Lentzea sp. NPDC059081. Classification (NCBI taxonomy): domain Bacteria; kingdom Bacillati; phylum Actinomycetota; class Actinomycetes; order Pseudonocardiales; family Pseudonocardiaceae; genus Lentzea; species Lentzea sp. NPDC059081. The sequence continues at coordinate 203,732 of NZ_JBHYGW010000002.1, read as the reverse complement.
CAGTTCCAGCGAGGAACCGACCTCGTCCAGCACCTTCTCGTCGAGGCCCTCCAGCAACGCCACCCGGCGCCGCAGCGACTCGGCGAAGTCGAGCTCGCCGCGCATCGCGGCCTCGGTGATCTCGCGCACCTGCTCCTCGCACCCGACGTGCGCGGCCAGCATCTCGATCACCTCGCCCTGGATCAGCGTGGAGTCGACGTCGAACACGACCAGGCGCTTGGCCCGGCGGGTCAGGCCGGCCCGCTCCACCGCGACGTCGAGGCCCACCCGCACCGACACCTCGGCGAGCGCGGACCGCAGCGCCGCATCGCTCTCCATCGTGTCGTCCGCGACCGAGACGCGCAGCTCGAGGCCGGTGACGGGGTAGTCGGCGACGCCGCGGATCGCGTCGATGTTCACGCCCAGCGACGCGAGCCTGCGCGCCACCTCGGTGAACGCCTTCGCCGTCACCGGGCGGCCCAGCACGATCAGCACGTGCGACGACTCCAGGCGCGCGGTGCGCTTCGAGTCGGCGCCGATCTCGATCTCCACCTGCATCGAGACGGTGGCCATGGCCTGCTCGACCGACTCCTGCAGGCCCTCGGGGTCCTGCTCGGTCGAGACCAGCGCGCCGAGCACCAGCCGTCCGCGGATCACGACCTGCTCCACGTCGAGCACCTCGACGCCGTGGCGTGTCAGCACGGCGAACAGCACCGAGGAGACGCCGGGCTTGTCGGGGCCGGTCACGGTGATGAGCACGGGCGTTTTCACGTCGTCGTCTCCTCGAATACGCAATGAGCCCCGACCGCACAAGCGACCGGGGCTCATCGTTGAACCTGTTACTCGCAGGTTACTTGTCGTGCTCCGCATCTTCCTTCTCGGAGGCGGTGCCGGACTTGATCGCCGCTGCAGCGAGCTCCGACGGAGCGGGCTTCGCGTCCTTGTGGGCGATCGTCTTGCCGGTGAACGACACGTGACCCTCGTTGCGGATCCGCTCGATCATGTGCGGGTAGTGCAGCTCGAACGCCGGGCGCTCCGAACGGATCCGGGGCAGCTCGGTGAAGTTGTGCCGCGGCGGCGGGGACGACGTCGCCCACTCGAGCGAGTTGCCGTAGCCCCACGGGTCGTCGACCGTGACGACCTCGCCGAAGCGGTACGAGCGGAAGACGTTCCAGATGAACGGCAGCGTCGACGCGCCCAGGATGTAGGCGCCGATCGTCGAGATCATGTTCAGCGTCGTGAAGCCGTCGGACGCGAGGTAGTCGGCGTACCGGCGCGGCATGCCCTCGTTGCCCAGCCAGTGCTGGACGAGGAAGGTCGCGTGGAAGCCGAGGAACGTCGTCCAGAAGTGCAGCTTGCCGAGCGGCTCGTTGAGGAACCGGCCGGTGATCTTCGGGAACCAGAAGTAGATGCCGGCGAAGGTCGCGAACACGATCGTGCCGTAGAGCACGTAGTGGAAGTGCGCGACGACGAAGTACGTGTCCGACACGTGGAAGTCGATCGCGGGCGCGGCCAGCAGGATGCCGGAGAGGCCACCGAAGAGGAACGTGACGATGAAGCCGATCGAGAAGAGCATCGGCGTCTCGAACGTCAGCTGGCCCTTCCACATCGTGCCGATCCAGTTGAAGAACTTCACACCGGTCGGGACCGCGATGAGGAACGTCATGAAGGCGAAGAACGGCAGCAGCACGGCGCCGGTCGCGTACATGTGGTGCGCCCACACGGCGACGGACAGGGCCGCGATGCCGAGCGTCGCGTAGACCAGGCCGTTGTAACCGAAGATCGGCTTGCGGCTGAACACCGGGAAGATCTCCGACACGATGCCGAAGAACGGCAAGGCGACGATGTAGACCTCCGGGTGCCCGAAGAACCAGAAGAGGTGCTGCCACAGGATCACGCCGCCGTTGGCGGGGTCGAACACGTGCGCTCCGAGGTGCCGGTCCGCCAGCAGGCCCAGCAGGGCCGCGGTCAGGATCGGGAACGCGAGCAGCACGAGCACCGACGTCACCAGGATGTTCCAGGTGAAGATCGGCATGCGGAACATCGTCATGCCGGGCGCGCGCAGGCAGACCACGGTGGTGATCATGTTGACCGCGCCGAGGATGGTGCCGAGACCACCGACCACCAGGCCGGAGATCCACAGGTCGGCACCCGCGCCGGGCGAGTGGATGGCGCTCGACAGCGGCGTGTAGGCGAACCAGCCGAAGTCGGCGGCGCCACCGGGGGTGACGAAGCCCGCCATCACGATCAGGCCGCCGAAGAGGTACAGCCAGTACGAGAAGGCGTTGAGCCGCGGGAACGCCACGTCGGGCGAGCCGATCTGCAGCGGGAGCACGAAGTTCGCGAAGCCGAAGACGATCGGCGTCGCGTACAGCAGCAGCATCACGGTGCCGTGCATCGTGAACAGCTGGTTGAACTGCTCCTGGCTCAGGAACTGCATGCCGGGCCGGGCCAGCTCGGTCCGCATCAGCATGGCCATCGCGCCGCCGACCATGAAGAAGGCGAACGAGGTGACCAGGTACATGATGCCGATTTGCTTGTGGTCCGTGGTGCGGAACATCCGCAGCAGGAAGGACCCCTTGACCGCAGTGCGCGTCGGATAAGGACGCGTTGCGATCGGCTGCGGGGCTACGGCCGTCACGGTGCCTCCAGGCCTTGGTGGGACCAGTCGTTCGGGAAACTCCCCGGGATATTAGACGGAGCCGATCAGCTCCATTCGGGTGGGCCACGGCCGGTGGCCAGCGGCGTAGCGCAGGTCACACGTATCCTGCCGCCGTGCTCCGATCGTTCGCCGTCGCCTTTGTCCTGTTGCTGGCCGCCTGTGGTGGTCCCGCCACGCACAACTCGGCGGACGTCGCGTTCGTGCGGGGGATGGTCCCCCACCACGAGCAGGCGCTGGACATGAGCGGCCTCGTCACGGCCCGCACGGAGAACCCCCGCGTGATCGAGATCGCCAAGCGCATCGCGGACGTGCAGAGGCCGGAGATCGACCGCATGAACGGGTGGCTGCGGACGTGGAACGCGCCGGTCGAGGCGTCGTCGCACACCTCGCACGGTCATTCGGACTCGCACGGCATGGTCGACCTGGGCGACCTCGCGAACCTCGACGACACCGAGTTCGACCGCCAGTGGCTGTCGCTGATGATCCAGCACCACCGCGGCGCCGTGGACATGGCGCGCACGCACCTCTCCGCCGGCACCGACCCGGAGGCCCGCAAGCTGGCCCAGGACGTCGTCGCGCACCAGGAGAAGGAGATCGCGGAAATGGAGTCGCTCCTCCCCCAGGGCTGATGTCAGCCTCGTCCGCATGACTCCTGCCGCTGTGCGCACCGTCGTGTCCTTCGCCGCCGGTCACGGCGTGGTGTGCGACGACCCGGACGTGCTGCAGGACGGCAGCAACGTGATCGTGCACCTGCGCCCGGCCCCGGTCGTGGCACGGGTGGCCGCCCGCACAGCCCTGGTCAGGCCCTCGGTAGCCGACCACCTCGGCCGTGACCTGGCGGTGTCGGCGTTCCTGGCCTCCCGCGGGGTGCCGGTCGTGACGCCTTCTGCCGAGCTGCCCGCCGGCCCTCACGCGGTCGACGGGTTCGTGTTCTCGTTCAGCACGTACGTCCCGCACTTCCCGGACGTCGAGCTGTCCCGTCCCGACGTGCTGAAGTTGCTGCCCGACCTGCACGCGGAGCTGCGGCTCTACGACGGCCCGCTGCCTTCTCGCGGCCCTCTGGACGACGTCGACAACACGTTGTCCTATCTGGAGGGCGTGGGCGTGCCCGACCTGGAGCCCTTCCGGGCGCGACGGGCCGAGCTCGTCGAGCGTTGGGACGCGCACTACAACGAGGTGCAGCCGCTGCACGGCGACTCGCACTACGGAAACGTGCTGATGACGTCGTCCGGCCCGGTGTGGAACGACTTCGAGGACACCTGGCGCGGCCCGATCGGCTGGGACCTGGCCTGCCTGGCGGGTGCGCGCGGCGAAGAAGCCGCCCGGCGCGCCGTGGAGCTCTACGGCGGCGGGACGGCTTCTTCGGACGTCGAGTACTGGCTGGAGGTGCGCATCCTCTTCGGCACGCTGTGGGGCGTGCTGATGGAGAACGGTTAGGCGCGGCGCCTGCGCATCACGAGCACCAGGGCGGCACCGGCGGCCACGAGCGCGGCACCGAGGCCGAGCAGCCACGTGCCGCCGAACCCGGTCGACGCGAGCTGGTCCACCTCGGCGACGGGCACCGGCGCGGCAGTGGTGGTGGTCGTGGCGACCGGCGGCGCGACCTCGGAAGACGACGACGTGGTGCTCGACGTCGGCGTCGACGACTCGGTCACGGTCGACTCCGTGGTGGTGGTCGTCGTCGTGGTGGTCGTCGTGGTCGTCGTCGTGGTGGGCGGCTGCTCGACGGCGGTGCCGCACCCGAACCACTCGCCGATCTGCGGCAGGTCCCCGTCACCGACGACCGGAGCACGCAGCCCCTTCCACGGCAGCTCGTCGCCGAGCTTGTCGGCCAGGTAGACGTTGAAGACGTCCCCGGCCCGCACGAGCATCCCCGTGACGGCCACGTCCTGCGGCAGCGCGGTGATGTCGAGGTACTGCTCGTTGTCACCACCGGTGTACGTGAACTTGCTCGGGTGGATCGGCGTCCCGGTCAACCCGCCGACCTTGCAGGCGTCGGGGTGGTTGAAGTCGACGAACTGGAGGAACGGCTGCGCGCGCGTGTCGTCCGTGGTCGGCGCGTCGGCGACCGCGCTGGTCACCATCACGAGCGAGGCCACGGCCGCCAGTGCGGCGGCGGCGAGCAGGCCGGGTCTTCTCAGGGGCGTCACACGCATCGGGGGCACTCCGGGGGTCGGCGGATGCCGCGATTCAAGACGATCGACGTCCCCCGAACGGGCTACATGACGATCAACTTCGCCCTTGTGGCCGAGTTGTTATTCCACCGTGAAGTGGCATGCCCAAACGACCGAACGCCGAAGGGGCCGGCCACAGCGGGCCGACCCCTTCGAAGCTCACACCCTGGAAGAGCGACGCTCAGTCGTTCTTCTCGACCTCGGCGGGTCGCAGGAACACAGTGCCGCCACCGTTGGGCATGCGCCGGAACCAGTCGACGGAGGTCACCGGCTGGCCCACCACCGGACCGGCCCCCGCCGGGAGGTGGGGAAGGCTGACGCCGGGGACCTGGGTCGGCGCGGGCCGGTGGAGAGGCTGGTTGGGGGTGGTCATCAGCTCTGTGGGTTCCTTCTCGAGACGCGGCTGGAGAACGCAGAAGAGCCGGGACCGTGGCTGGCCGGCCACGCTTCCCGGTTTCGTGCGGATACGACTTGGACTGATTTCAACTCAGCCCAGCTCACGAGATGCGGCTCGGAGAGGCCTCGAGCGCGGGTGGTGACTCCCCACCCTCGACCAACCGGTGCGACGCCGCATCCCAGCAGGCCGGGATGCGGCAGTCTACATCGGACGACGCCGAGCAAAAGACCTTGTCGCGCAGTACAAGCGTTCTGGAAACGCCACCGCGGAAAAGGCATTTGCGCGCGGATTTTCAACCCCGCACGGCAGTGACCACCAGAACTTTCGCGTTCCGGAATGTCGCATGTGGACGAAACAGCGGTTCGGCCGTACCGGCAGTGCTCCGGCCGGGGCAGCGGTCCACCCGATGGTGGGACGGCCGCCGCCCGGCGCGGAGCCGTTCTCACGACACCGGCTCGATGATCGAGGCCGCCATCAGCAGGCGGAGGGCGACGGTGAGGCGGTGCGCGGCGGAGCCGGGCCCCTCGTTCCACCCCGCGGCGCCCAGCAGGTCGCGGAAGCAGAGCGACTGACCGTCGGCGAGCAGGTCCAGGACCCGGCTCGCGTCCGCGTCGAGCCAGAAGATCTCCGGCGGCGACACCGGCCTGCCCACGACCGTGCGGCCCGTGACCGACCGCTCGGACCGCACGTCGGGCAGCACGCGGAAGCTCACGTGGTGGCCGATCGGCGTGCCCCGGTCGAACCCGGTGGGCTCGGCGGCGGTCTCGCGGCCGGTGAGGGCGCCCAGCAGCCAGCGCGCGTCCGGCCGCAGGTCGTCCTCGTGGTCGGTCAGCCACCGGCCGATCTCGTCGGCGCGTTCCCGTGCCTTGGGCAGCAACGAGAACGGGCCGGGCCGCTCATCACCGCACGACCGCGCGAACTGGGCGAGGAGGCTGTACGCGTGCCAGGCGGCGAACGTCTGCTCCAGCGGCCAGCGCGCGTGCGACCAGGAGTTCTCGAACTCCTCGACGTCCTCGGCGCGGGCGTCGAGGAACTCCTTGGTGATGGCCAGGTCGAAGAACTTCTCGTGCGCGCCCTCGTGGACCAGCGCCTCGGCGACCTCCAGAGGTGTGGAGGGCTCGTCGATCAGCACGATGCCCGGCACGTACCTCGACGACGCCGAGACGACGCCTCCGGAGGTCTCCTTGCTGAGCACGGCGAGCATCGACACGTGCGCGAGCAGGTCGTCCGCCGTCTCCGGCGCCAGCCGCCGCAGCAACCGGACGCCGTCGGCCACGATGCGCAACGCGGCCTCGAACCGTTCGCCGTCCGCCTCGGTCAACGGTTCCGGAGACGCTCCCGGCGGCGCGACGATCCGCAGCGGTGCTTCGATCAGGCCGGCCGCCTGCGGGTCCGCGACGACCGGCAGTCCGGCGTCCCGCACGCGCACGGCCGCGGCGCGGTGCACCCGCTCCAGGTCGAGCTCTCCCCCGCCGGCGAGGGCTCTGCCGATCTCGTAGCGGGTGATGGGGTGGTCGAGCAGGTTGTCCGACAACTCAGTGCCGGGCGCGAGCAGGCCGGCCGCGAGGCGGTACAACGCCCGCCGCTCGTCGACCAGCACTGACGCGGGCGCGATCGCGGCATGCAGCACGTGCGCGCTCGCCGTGGGTGAACTCATCACCGAAATTGACCTCGTGTTGACGTCCCCCGACGCTCTGATGCCCGAGAACTCTACTGACGTGACGGCCGCCGCGGGGCCGGACAGGCCGGTGCCCCGGCCACGATTTCGTTGCCGGGGCACCGGTGTTCGTGTTCATCAGCGGTTTCGGTGGTCAGCCGAACAGGATGCTGGTGACGTTCACGAAGCCGACCACGGCGAGCGCGACGACCGAGACGGCGACCATCGTGAGCACGGTGCGCCATCCGATGGCGGTGACGGCGACTGCGACGGCGGCTGCTATTCCGAGCGAACTCCCTGCGGACATCTCGTTTCCTCCCGACTGGGCGAGCTCGATCTCCCGGGTGTGGGCGGTCCCGGGCGTCTCGCCCTGCCACCAGGATCACCTGTTGTAGGTTGTCTGTCAACGGTCGACGGGTTGCCAGACAAGTTGCAACCAGACCGCGTGAGGCCTAAGCTGGACCAATGCCCGCCGACGAGTCCCATCTCGGCGAGAGCTGGTCGCTCTCGCCGGATTCGCGACGCCCTCTGCCGGAGCTGATCGAGCAGAAGCTCCGGGAGCAGATCATCGGCGGCACCCTCAAGGCGGGCGACCGCCTCCCCACCGAGCCCGAGCTGGCGCGCAAGCTGGACGTCGCCCGGTCCTCGCTGCGCACCGCACTCCAGCGGCTGCAGCTGCAGGGCATCGTCGAGGTGCGGCGCGGCCTCGGCTGGTACGTGCGGCGCACCGACCTGGCCGCCGTCGAGGAGAACCTGGAGGGCAGGCTCGCCTCCCGGCAGTTCTCCCAGACCGACCTGCTCGAGGTGCGGATCGCGCTGGAGACCACCGCGGCGAGCCTGGCGGCGGTCCGCGCGGGCGACGGCGAGCTGGACGAGCTGGCCAAGCTGAACCAGCGCTACCAGCGAGCGGCGCTCGACGACGTGCAGGAGGTGATCGAGTCGGACGAGGAGTTCCACTCGGCGCTGATCCGCGCGTCGCACAACGAGCTGCTGGAGCAGATGTACCAGACGCTCGTGCCCGGCCTGCAGGACTGCAAACGGCACGCGCACCCGACGCCCGGCGTCCACAACCGGTCGGCGAACGAGCACGAGCAGGTCATCTGGTTCCTGCGCAGGCACGACGAGGTCGGCGCGAAGAGCGCGATGACCACGCACCTGCTCGGGCTGTACAACGACGTGGCCGCGGACGACACGCAGCCGCGGGCGACTCTCAGCACGTACGTCGGCGTGTCGGACACCCCCATCTGGAACCGCCCGCGCTGACCGGCCGCTGGTACGGCAGGAGCCGAAAGGGTCTGGCGCTGCTGCGCCGTCACTCCCACCATGTAGGGACGGCTGGTGGAGTGAGGGGGCGGGCGACGAGTGGTGGCGGCGCGCAAGCACAACCTGGCGCTGGCCGTCGCGTTGTCGTTGGTCCTGGTCGCGGCAGCGGACCTGACCGTGGTGCTGCTCTGGCAGCCGACGTCGCGAAGCGTGCTGCACGACGTGCTGGTGGTGCTCTGGCCGTTGCCGGCCCTCGTCGGCATCCTGGTCGGCGCCTACGAGCTCTTCCTGCACCGCCGGCTCGTCGCCGAGTTCGGCCGCATCTCGGGCCCCGGCATCGTCGAGCACCTGCCGCCCGGTGACGTGCTGAAGGCGTTCCTGACCGCGATCTACGGCACCAACGACGCCAACCAGGACGTGATCTCCGGCGTCCTGGGCGGCACGGGCCTGCGCCCGCACGGCAAGGACCTCACGATCAGCACCAGCACGTCGGTGCGGATGCAGCTGCAGGGCATCGACACCAAGACCTACCACCTGGTGATCACGCAGACCTACCAGTTCCGGCACAACGTCCCGGTGGACCGGTTCGTCATCCTCGCCACGAGCAACGTGCTGCTGCGCGACACGATCGCGGCCGCCTGCCGCTATCCCCTGTTCGAGCTCTACTACATCACCGACCCGTCGCTGTTCCTCGAGTCCGTGGACGACCTGCTCGGCTCGACGCAGATCGCGGTCGACTACGTGGACCACGACGGCAACCGCCGGTCCGCCGCGCCCAGCCAGATCCCGCCGGTGGAGGTGCGGTTCGACCAGTGGTCGAACTACCTGACGTTCTTCCGCGAGCCGATGTGGCCGTTGCCGAAGCTCAGCCCCCACGACCACCTGAGCGACCTGCGGATCTTCGAGTGCGACCTGAGCGCCATCGCGGACGACCACCTCGTCAGCGCGATCCGCGGGCTGAGCGTGCGGTCGCGGACGCTCCAGCGCACCAACGAGGGCTTCTGCTACTGGCAGCCGCCGTACCCGTCCTACGTCGAACAGATCATCTTCGACGCCCGCGGTCTCGGCGTGGACGAGTCGCCGGAGCACGAGTTCTCGATCATGCCGTTCCTGTTCCGCTCCAACACGATCACGGCGCAGTGGCAGAAGGCGGAGGACCTCGACGACCTCACGGTCCGGTCGTGGCTGCTCCCCGGTCACGGGGTGGCTCTGATGTGGCGGGAGGCCCAACTCTGACGGTCCCGCCGGTCGGGGCCCGCCGGAACCAGTCGACCCCGGTCACCGGAGTCGCCGGCGAGCGCGGCGGTGCGGGAACGGACGGCCCGGCTTCGGTCTCCATCGCGCCTCCCTCTTCGACGAGTGGCGTACGAGCGTAACCACGACCCCCTCCGCGGGGCGCCTGCCGACAGGGTGAGCGCTGCTTGCAAACGGACGCAAGAAATTGCGTACACTTGCGCCATGACGCAACGGAGGCTGGCCGAGGTCGCGGCCAAGGTCGGGGTCAGCGAGGCCACCGTCAGCCGGGTGCTGAACGGGAAGCCAGGCGTCTCGGACGCCACGAGAAGTGCCGTGCTCACCGCACTTGACGTGCTGGGATACGAACGGCCGACGCAGCTGCGGGGCGAACGCGCGAGGCTCGTGGGCCTGGTGCTGCCCGAGCTGCAGAACCCGATCTTCCCCGCGTTCGCCGACGTCGTGGGCAACGCGCTGGCGCAACGCGGTTTCACGCCCGTGCTGTGCACCAGGACGGCCGGCGGCGTGACGGAGGCGGAGTACCTGGAGCTGCTGCTCGAACAGCACGTCAGCGGCATCGTGTTCGCCGGCGGGCTGTACGCCCAGAAGGACGCGAGCCACGGGCACTACCAGCAGATGATGGCCCGCAAACTGCCTGCGGTGCTGGTCAACGCCGCCATAGACGATCTCGCGTTCCCGCGGGTGTCGTGTGACGACGCGGTGGCGGTCGAGCAGGCGTACGGCCACCTCACGTCGCTGGGGCACAAGCGGATCGGGGCCGTGCTCGGGCCACCGGACCACGTGCCCAGCCAGCGCAAGCTGGAGGCGATCAACCGGTGCGGCGGGGCGGACGTCGAGCACGCCATGTTCAGCCTCGAAGGCGGGCAGGCGGCGGCGACCAAGCTCGTGCAGCGCGGCGTCACGGCGATCATCTGCGCCAGCGACCCGTTGGCGCTCGGTGCGATAAGGGCCGTGCGCAGGGCCGGACTGGACGTGCCCAAGGACGTGTCGATCATCGGGTACGACGATTCCGCGTTCATGACCTGCACCGATCCGCCTCTCACGACGGTGCGGCAGCCGATCGAGGCCATGGGCCGGGCGGCCGTCGAGCTGCTGGCCAACCAGATCTCGGGCAACGCCGTGGCGCCCGACGAGCTGCTGTTCGAGCCCGAACTGGTGGTGAGGGCCTCCAGCGCGCCGGTGAGGTAGCCACATAGTCGCTTTCTTGCGAGTTTTCGTCTGGATATTGCGCTCAGATGTAACGGGGACTTATGGTCGCCGTCACATCGACGCGCTCGCGAGAAGGGCGGCCCCACCATGAAGAAGTCCGCTGCCGTGCTGATTGGCGGTGTCCTGGCGCTAAGCACCGTCGGCTGTGGGAGCGGTTCCACGACCGAGCCGGGCGGCAAGGTCCAGATCAACGTCAACGGCCAGCCGCCGCAGACCCAGGCGTTCGACCGCAAGGTGTTCGACGAGGACGTCGCCGAGTTCGAGGCGGCGAACCCGGACATCGACCTCGTGCCCCACGAGGGGTTCATGGACCCGAAGACGTTCAGCGCCAAGCTCGCCGGTGGCCAGCTGGAGGACGTCTTCTACGTCTACTTCACCGACCCCGCGGCCCTCATCGCCCGCAAGCAGGCCGCCGACCTCACCGACTACGTGAAGGACGTCCCGCACTACGGGGACATCAAGCAGGAGCTCAAGGACGTCTTCACGGTCGACGGCAAGGTCTACGGCCTGCCCACCGCCAACTACACGATGGGCCTGCTCTACAGCCGCACCAACTTCACCAAGGCCGGCCTCGACCCGAACTCGCCGCCGAAGACGTGGGACGAGGTGCGCGCAGCCGCCAAGAAGCTCAAGGACGCCGGCGTCACCGGGTTCGCCGAGTACAGCAAGAGCAACCAGGGCGGCTGGCACTTCACCACGTGGATGAAGTCCGTCGGCGGGGACATCGCGAGGAAGGACGGCGACAAGTTCGTCGCCGACTTCAACAACGACAAGGGCAGGGAAGTCCTCCGCAGGCTCAAGGAGATGCGCTGGGACGACGGCTCCATGGGCGAGAAGCAGCTCCTGGAGATCGGCGACGTGCAGAACATGATGGGCGCGGGCCAGCTCGGCATGTACCTCGCCGCGCCCGACAACGTCGCCGCGATCGTCAACCAGTTCAAGGGCAAGTACGACGACTACGGACTGGCCGCGATCCCGGAGCAGAAGGGCACCCTGCTCGGCGGCGAGGGTTACATGGTCAACCCCAAGGCCTCGCCCGACAAGATCAAGGCCGGCCTCAAGTGGATCCAGTGGAAGTACCTGAACCCGGACCGCCTCGAGAAGAACCTGCAGACCTACAAGGACCGCGGCCAGCCCGTCGGCCTGCCGATCCCGCCGATCGCCGACGTCTGGACCGGTGAGCCGCGCCAGAAGCAGGAAGAGCTCAAGGGCAAGTACGCCACCATGCCGGTGCAGAACTTCCAGGCCTACGTGGACGGTTCCGAGAAGACCAAGGGCTCGCTCGAACCGCCGCAGGCCCAGCAGGTCTACGCGATCCTCGACAGCGTGGTGCAGGCGACGCTGACGAACAAGGACGCGGACCACGCGACCCTGCTCAAGGACGCGGAGACCAAGGTCAACGCCGTCCTGGCGCAGGTGAAGTGAGTGCGGCGCCACGTCACCGCGTACGGCTTCCTGAGTGCCGCGCTGGTCGTCTTCGCGGTGTTCTCCTGGTACCCGATCGTGCGCGGGGTGGTCCTGAGCTTCCAGCAGGTCAACTTCGTCACGAGCCCCGACTGGGTGGGCTGGGAGAACTTCGAGCGGCTCTTCGCGGACCCGCTGTTCGGGGTGGCGTGGCGCAACACGTTCTACTTCACGGTCCTGGCGATGCTGATCGGGTTCGGCGTCCCGTTCCTCACCGCCGTGGTGCTCAACGAGCTGCGGCACGCGAAGGGCTACTTCCGCCTGCTGGTCTACCTGCCGGTGATGCTGCCGCCGGTGGTGACCGCGTTGCTGTGGAAGTGGTTCTACGACCCGGGACCCGGTCTGTTCAACTCCGTCCTGCGAGGACTCGGGCTGCCGACGTCCCAGTGGCTCGACTCCAGCGGCACCAGCATGATCAGCCTCGTGCTCGTGATCACCTGGGCGAACATGGGCGCGGCGACGCTGATCTACCTGGCGGCGCTGCAGACCATCCCCGGTGAGCTCTACGAGGCGGCGGACCTGGACGGCGCCGGGATCGTCAGGAAGGTCTGGCACGTCACGATCCCGCAGACCAAGTTCGTGATCCTGATGCTGTTGCTGCTGCAGGTCGTCGCGACCATGCAGATCTTCACCGAGCCGTTCATCATGACCGGCGGCGGACCGGAGGAGTCCACGGTCACCGTGCTGCTCCTGCTCTACCGGTACGCCTTCTACTACAACGACTTCGGCACCGCGAGCGCGCTGAGCCTGATCCTCTTCGCGGTGCTCGGCGTCTTCTCCTTCCTCTACCTCAAGCTCACCAGGAAGGCCGATGCATGAGGACGCTGACGAAGGGCACCGGCCCGCTCTACTGGGTCGTCCTGACGGTCACGCTCGTCGCGTTCACGGCGGCGTTCCTGCTCCCGCTGGTCTGGGTGCTGCTCGGCGCGTTCAAACCGCCGGCGGAACTGGCCCAGCAGCCGCCGACGATCCTGCCGGAGACGTGGGAACCGGGCGCGTACGCCGACGCCTGGAACTACATGGACCTCGGCCGGTTCTTCCTCAACACGTTCGTCGTCGCGATCGGCGCGTGGGCCGTGCAGATGGCGGTGATCGTCCCGGCGGCCTACGCGTTGTCCAAGCTGCGGCCGTGGGGCGGCAACGTCGTCATGGGCCTGATGCTGGCCACGCTGATGCTGCCGTCGACGGCGGTGCTGGTGCCGGTGTACCTCACGCTCACCGACCTCGGCCTGCTCAACAACCCGGCGGGCATCTGGCTGCCCGCCGCGGCGAACGCGCTCAACGTCTACCTGCTCAAGCGGTTCTTCGACCAGATCCCCGAGGAACTGCTGGAGGCGGCCAGGATCGACGGCGCGAGCACGTGGACGACCCTGGTCAGAGTGGTCCTGCCGATCTCCCGGCCCATCCTCGCCGTCGTGTCGATCTTCGCGGTCGTGGCGGCGTGGAAGGACTTCATCTGGCCGTTGCTCGTGTTCCCCGACCCGGCGAAGCAGACGCTCAGCGTCGCGCTGCAACGCTTCGCCCCCGACACCCCGATCAACCTCCTGCTCGCGGGCCTCGTGCTGGCGAGCCTGCCGATGGTGGCGCTGTTCCTGGCGTTCCAGCGGCACATCCTCGCGGGGCTCACCGCGGGCGGCGTGAAAGGCTGAAAGGACACCCGATGAGTTGGTGGCGCAACGCATCCATCTACCAGGTCTACCTGCGCAGCTTCGCGGACGGCAACGGCGACGGCATCGGCGACATCGCCGGCCTGCGCGCCAGGCTCCAGCACATCGCGAGCCTCGGCTTCGACGCGATCTGGCTGAACCCGTGGTACCCGAGCCCGCTCGCCGACGGCGGCTACGACGTGGCGGACTACCGCGACATCGAGCCGGTGTTCGGGTCGCTCGCCGACGCCGAGAAGCTCATCGCGGACGCGCACGGCCTGGGCATCCGGATCATCATCGACCTCGTCCCGAACCACTGCAGCGACCAGCACCCGTGGTTCAAGGACGGTCTCTGGGACCGCTTCCACATCCGCGACACCGAGGAGATCCCCAACGACTGGCAGTCGCGCTTCGGCGGCCCCGCGTGGAGCAAGCTCGACGACGGCCGCTGGTACCTGCACCTCTACGCCGCCGAGCAGCCGGACTTCAACTGGGAGAACCCGGTCGTCCACGACGAGTTCGAGGACATCCTGCGGTTCTGGCTCGACCGCGGGGTGGACGGGTTCCGCATCGACGTCGCGGACGGGCTGGTCAAGGACTTCGCCAAGCCCGACGCCGACCTCCCCTACTCCGACCAGGACGGCGTGCACGACATCTACCGGCGGTGGCGCCAGATCGTCGACGAGTACGACGGCGACCGCATCCTCGTCGGCGAGATGTGGCTGCCGGACCCGGAGCGGTTCGCCCGGTACCTGCGCCAGGACGAGATGCACAGCGCGTTCAACTTCGACTTCCTCTGCTGCCCCTGGAACGCCGGGGAGCTCAGGAAGGTCGTCGACAGCACGCTGGCCGCGCACGAACCGGTCGGCGCGCCGCCCACCTGGGTGCTGTCCAACCACGACGTCACGAGGCACGTGACCCGCTACGGCCGCGAGAAGACCGGGTTCTCGTTCGCGGACCGGCAGCACGGCGCCCCGACCGACTTCGAGCTGGGCACGCGCCGGGCCCGCGCCGCGATCATGCTCACGGCCGCGCTGCCCGGTGGCGTCTACGTCTACCAGGGCGAGGAGCTGGGCCTCTGGGAGGTCGAGGACCTGCCGGACGAGCTGCGCGAGGACCCGGTGTGGCACCGCTCGGGCTTCACCGACCGGGGCCGCGACGGCTGCCGCGTGCCGCTCCCCTGGTCCGCGGAGGACGGCCCGAGCTGGCTGCCGCAGCCGGAGAGCTGGCAGCGGTTCTCGGTCGCCGCCCAGACCGACGACCCCGCGTCGATGCTCGCCCTGTACCGCGAGGTGTTCGCCCAGCGGCGCGGGATCAGCGGTGACCTGGAGTGGCTCGACCTCGGCGAGGACGTGCTGGCGTTCAAGCGGAACGACCGCACGTGCGTCGTCAACCTGTCGGAGGAGGCGATCGACCTGCCCGCCACGCCAACGTTGTCAAGCATCCCGCTGACCGACGGCAAGCTGCCGCCGGACGCCGCGGCCTGGCTGTAGGTGTCGGAAAAGCTCTCGGGGGTGGCCGCAGCCGCCCCCAAGAGCTTTTTCGTGCCCGCCTGTTCCCGCGGGTGTACGTCTCAATTCGCCCGTTCCACCGAATTCAGCACCGGTCTGGCGGCCATCCGGGCACCGGGACGGCGCAAATCGGGCATGCCCGGTCCGGGCGACCTGCGTGAACGACCCGTCACGCACTGCGAAGCGGGCGAAAATCGGGCAGGATTCCAGCTGGTTGTGGTGCCGACCACATTGTTTCCAAGGTGTTTCATCTATGCACGGCCCGAACGGGCAACCCGAGAGCCGAGTGGGCAGGTGACATGCGAGCCGAAGAACGCAAACGCCGCATCCTGGCCAGGGCCCGCGCCGACGGCCGCGTCGACGTGGTGGAGATGGCGCAGGAACTGCGCGTCGCGCCCGAAACGGTCAGGCGCGACCTGCGCGTCCTCGACGAGCACGGCCTGGTCCGCCGCACGCACGGCGGCGCGATCCCGGTCGAGAGCGCCGGCTTCGAGACCGGTCTGAGGTTCCGGGCCGGGTCGCACGTGCCGGAGAAGCGGCGGATCGCCAAGGCCGCCGCCGAACGGCTCGACGACGCCGAGACCGTGTTCATCGACGAGGGCTACACCCCGCAGCTCGTCGCGGAGGCGTTGCCCACGACCAACCCGCTCACGATCATCACCGCGTCGCTGCCGACCGCGGCGGCGATGTCCGAGCACCCGTCGTGCACCGTCCTGCTGCTGGGCGGCCGGGTCCGCGGACACACGCTGGCCACGGTGGACCACTGGACCACGAGGATGCTGGGCGAGATGGTGATCGACCTCGCCTACATCGGTGCCAACGGCATCTCCCGCGAGCACGGGCTCACCACACCCGACCCGGCGGTCGGCGCGGTGAAGTCCAGGGCGCTCAGCGCGTCCCGGCGAAAGATCTTCGTCGGCACGCACACGAAGTTCGGCGTGTCCAGCTTCCACCGGTTCGCCGAGGTCTCCGATCTGGAGGCGGTAGTCACCGACAGCGGCCTCACTGCCCATGAGGCTCACCGCTACACCCTTCTGGGCCCCAAGGTCATCAGAGCCTGAGATCCCTCCCCTTCGGGCACGATCCCCCACTTCACCGCGCCCGAAAACCCTTGAAAGGAACCGACGATGTCGTCGATTCGCACACCTCTCCGCGCATTCGGGGCCGCCACCGCCGTGTTGCTGCTCGCATCCGCTTGTTCGGGCGCCGGCGGCGGGGGTGGTGGTGAGAACTCGGTGAACGTGCTGATGGTGAACAACCCGCAGATGCAGGACCTGCAGAAGCTCACCGCGGACAACTTCACCAAGGACACGGGCATCAAGGTGAACTTCACCGTGCTGCCGGAGAACGACGTCCGCGACAAGATCAGCCAGGACTTCTCCAGCCAGGCCGGGCAGTACGACGTGGCGACGATCTCCAACTACGAGACGCCCATGTACGCCAAGAACGGCTGGCTCGCGCCGATGGACGACTTCGTGTCCAAGGACAGCGGGTTCGACCAGGCCGACATCCTGGAGCCGATCAAGCAGTCGCTGACCGCCGCCGACGGCAAGGTGTACGCGCAGCCGTTCTACGGCGAGTCGTCGTTCCTCATGTACCGCAAGGACATCTTCGAGGCCAAGGGCGTCACGCTGCCCGAGAAGCCGACCTGGCAGCAGGTCGCCGAGGCCGCTCAGAAGGTCGCGACGCCCGAGGTCCGCGGCATCTGCCTGCGCGGCCAGCCGGGCTGGGGCCAGGTCATGGCGCCGCTCACGACGGTCGTCAACACCTTCGGCGGCACGTGGTTCACCAAGGACTGGCAGGCGCAGGTCAACGCGCCGGAGTTCAAGGAGGCCACCAAGTTCTACGTCGACCTCGTCCGCAACTACGGCGAGGCGGGCGCTCCGCAGGCCGGGTTCGCCGAGTGCCTGAACAACATGACGCAGGGCAAGGTCGCGATGTGGTACGACGCGACTGTCGCCGCCGGCCTGCTCGAGGCCAGCGACTCCCCGGTCAAGGGCAAGCTCGGCTTCACCCAGGCGCCGGTCGTGAAGACCGACAGCTCCGGCTGGCTCTACACGTGGGCGTTCGGCATCCAGAAGGCCTCCAAGAAGCAGGAGAACGCCTGGAAGTTCGTCTCGTGGGCGTCGGGCAAGGGCTACGAGGAGCTCGTCGGCAAGAACCTCGGCTGGTCGAAGGTGCCGGACGGCAAGCGTTCGTCGACCTACCAGCGCGCCGAGTACAAGCAGTCGTCCGGCTCGTTCTCCGCGATGGCCGAGGCCGCGATCAAGGGCGCGAAGCCGCTCAACCCCGGTGTGCAGGAGCGTCCGGCCCCCGGCATCCAGTTCGTCGGCATCCCCGAGTTCACCGACCTGGGCACCCAGGTGTCGCAGCAGATCAGCTCCGCCATCGCCGGCGCTGTGACGGTCGACGACGCGCTGAACAACGGCCAGGGACTCGCAGAGAAGGTCGCCGCGAAGTACAAGGGCCAGTGACGGGAGCCTGGACATGGCTGTCATAGAGCGGGAGCGGGCGGCAGTGGACCGCCCGCCCCCCGTCCCCCGCAAGCAGTACAAGAAGTGGTCGACGCGGGCGCCGCTCCTGCCCGCGTTGATCTTCCTGATCATCGTGACGCAGCTGCCGTTCGTCGCGACGCTCGTCATCTCGTTCATGAAGTGGAACTCGCTGGACCCGACCAACCGCGGGTTCGCCGGGATCGACAACTACGTGAACGTGTTCACCGACCCCGACCTGCGCTCCTCGGTCGTCAACACGATCGTGCTCACGGCCTCGGTCGTGATCATCAGCCTGGTGCTCGGGCTGGGGCTCGCGTTGCTGCTCGACAAGAAGTTCGCGGGGCGCGGGTTCGTGCGCACGCTGCTGATCGCGCCGTTCCTCGTGGTCCCGGTCGCGGCGGCGCTGATCTGGAAGCACGTGCTCTACAACCCGGAGTACGGCCTGTTCAACGGCATCCTGAACTGGCTGGGCTTCGACGCCCAGCCGGACTGGATCAGCAACATGCCGATGAGCGCCGTGGTGCTGTCGCTGGTGTGGCAGTGGACGCCGTTCATGATGCTGATCCTGCTGGCGGGGTTGCAGTCGAAGCCGATCGAACCCGTCGAGGCGGCGACGATCGACGGCGCGTCGCCGTTCCAGATCTTCCGGTACCTGACGTTCCCGCACCTGCGCCAGTACCTGGAGCTCGGCGGCCTGCTCGGCTCGATCTACATCGTGCAGAACTTCGACGCGGTCTTCACGATCACGTCCGGTGGCCTGGGCACGGCGAACCTGCCGTACATGATCTACCAGACCTTCTACCAGGCGCACGAGTACGGCGAGGCGTCCGCGGCCGGCGTGATCGTGGTGGCGGGCTCGATGGTCATCGCCACGTTCGCGTTGCGCACGGTGTCCTCGCTGTTCAAGGAGGAGAAGCGATGAGCACCCAATGGGTCAAGCACGCCTGGGGTGTGCTCGCCTGGCTCGCCGGTCTCGTGTTCTTCGCGCCGGTGGCGTGGATGGTCCTGACGTCGCTGCACAGCGAGTCGGACGCGGCGACGAACCCGCCGTCGCTCACCGCGCCGCTGACGCTCGACGGCTACGCGGAGTTCTTCGACGCGGGCGCGTGGCCTCCGCTGATCAACTCGTTCAGCGCCTCGATCGGGTCGACGATCATCGTGCTGCTGCTGGCGATCCCGGCCGCGTACGCGTTGTCGATCAAGCCGGTGGAGAAGTGGACGGACGTCCTGTTCTTCTTCCTCTCCACCAAGATGATGCCGGTCGTCGCGGCGCTGCTGCCGATCTACCTGATCGCGCAGTTCGCCGGGATGCTCGACAACATCTCGTTCCTCACGCTGCTGTACTGCTCGATGAACCTGCCGATCGCGGTGTGGCTCATGCGGTCGTTCCTGTCCGAGGTCCCCAAGGAGATCCTCGAGGCGGCGTCGATCGACGGCGCGGGTCTGCTCACGATCCTGCGCAGGGTGGTGGCGCCGATCGCGATGCCCGGCATCGCGGCGACGGCGTTGATCTGCTTCATCTTCAGCTGGAACGAGCTGCTCTTCGCACGGGTGCTCACCGGTGTCGTCGCCGGCACCGCGCCCGTGTACCTGACCGGGTTCGTCACGTCGCAGGGCCTCTTCCTGGCCAAGGTCTGCGCCGCGGCGGTCGTGGTGTCTCTGCCGGTGCTGATCGCCGGGTTCGCCGCCCAGGACAAGCTCGTCCAGGGCCTCTCGTTGGGAGCAGTCAAGTGAAAGCAGCAGTGATCACCGGCGTCGGTTCCGTCGAAGTGACCACTGTGGACGACCCCACGTGCGGTCCCCGCGAAGTGGTCGTGAAGGTGGCGGCCTGCGGTCTGTGCGGCACGGACCTCCACATCCTGCAGGGCGAGTTCGCGCCCACCCTGCCGGTCGTTCCCGGTCACGAGTTCGCCGGCACGGTCGTCGAGATCGGCTCGCAGGTGAACGAGGTCGCGGTCGGCGACCGCGTGGCCGTCGACCCGTCGCTCTACTGCTACGAGTGCCGGATGTGCCGGTCCGGCAAGAACAACCTGTGCGAGCGCTGGGCCGCCATCGGCGTCACGACGTCCGGCGGCGCGGCGGAGTTCGCGAAGGCCCCCGTGGCCAACTGCGTGAAGCTGCCGGACCACGTGCGGACCGAGGACGCGGCGCTCATCGAGCCGCTGTCGTGCGCGGTGCGCGGCTACGACGTGCTGCGGTCGCAGATGGCGTCGCGAGTGCTGATCTACGGCTCGGGCACGATGGGCCTGATGATGCTGCAGCTCGGCAAGCTCACCGGCGCGTCGTCGATCGAGGTCGTCGACCTGAACCCGGAGCGGCTGGAGACGGCGAAGCAGCTCGGCGTCACGGCCGTGGCGGCGACGCCGGACGAGCTCGACCGGCCGCAGGGCTGGGACGTCGTCATCGACGCCACCGGCAACGAGAAGGCCATCCAGGACGGGCTGAACCGGGTCGCGAAGGGCGGCACGTTCCTCCAGTTCGGCGTCTCGGACTACTCGGCTCGCGTGACCATCGAGCCGTACAAGATCTACAACCAGGAGATCACCATCACCGGCTCGATGGCGGTGCTGCACTCGTTCGAACGGGCGGCGGACCTCTTCGCGACCGGAGTGCTGGACCCCGAGATCTTCATCAGCGACAGGGTGCCCCTGGACGACTACGCAGGGGCGTTGGACCAGTTCAAGGCCGGTAAGGGTCGCAAGATCCAGGTCCTGCCGTGACCTGATCCGAGAAAGTTCTCGGACGTTCGTGGGCACTCGTGTATCCAGACGAGTGCCCACGACTCTTTTCGGGCATGTCGAAGTCCGGGCAGAAAGTGGTACCGCCGTACTTTTCGCACATGTCCGACGAAGAGCTCCTCGCCTGGTACGCGGAGCTTCAGGCGCGGGCGATGAACCCGCAGCCTGGGGACGTCGATTTCGACCACGTCCACAAGGCAGCCGAACCGGTGTCCGTCGACCAGCTGCGTCAGCGCATCATGACGTTCCAGGGCTGGCCGGGCGGCATCTCCACCCTCGACGACGGTTCGCCGTTCCACAACCTGTGGCACTGGCTCAGCGACTGACGCGGCCCGAGGTCGTCCTCGCCCGTGTCGTGGGTGCGCTGGTGGCCGCGTGTGTGCTCTTCGCCGTCGTGCACACCGCGGCCACCGGCGTGGTCTCGCATCCGCGGAACTGGCTGGTCGCGTTCGCCTGCACCCTGCTCGGGGTGCGGGTGATCGGTCACGTCCGCAGGTCGGCCGTCGGGTGGCTGCTGCTGGTCATGGGCCTGTTCGGCGGCATCGCCGTCGCGGTCGCCGGCCAGCCGGAGGACAACCCCGCCCGGTGGATCGAGGCGTGGGTCTGGTGGCCCACCTACGCTTTGTTGCCCGCCGTGGCACTCGTCTTCCCCAACGGCAAGCCGTTGAGCAGCCGCTGGTGGGTCGCTATCGGTGCGTCGTTGTTCAGCGCTGTCCTCGGAGCCGTGGGGATCGCATGGGCGTCGTGGGCTGATCCGGCCGACTACTGGCAGTCCAGTGGTGGCGGGCTCGCCAAGACGCTGACGTTGATCGCCGTGCTGTCGGCCGGGGTCGCCGTGATCGCGGCTGTCGTGTCGTTGTTCCTGCGGTGGCGACGCGCTGAGGGCGACGAACGCCGTCTGCTCGTGTGGGCGTTCGCGTTGCTGGCGTTGGCCGTCGTGGCGACTGTCGTGGAGACGACGGACGGGCACGTTGCGTGGATCATCGGTGTGCTGGCGTTTCCCACTGCTGCTGTGATCGCCATCGTGCGGTACGGGCTGTACGACATCAGCCTGCTCATCCACCGGTCGTTGCTCTACGGCTCGCTCACGGTCGTACTGCTGCTCGTGTACTTGGGCGTGATGGTCGGTGCGGGTGAGCTGTTCACCAACGACGCCGAGGTCATCGGTGTTGTGGCGGCGGGGTTGGCGTTCGCGCCGATCCGCACGTGGGTGCAGCGCCGGCTCGACCGGTGGTTGTACGGCGAGCGCGCCGATCCCTATAGCGCTTTGTCGACACTGAGCGAGAAGCTCGAACGCTCCCAGGACGTGCTGCCGACGGTCGCCCAGACCGTCGCCGAGTCGTTGAAGCTGCCGTACGTGGCGATCCGCGGTGGGTCGGTGCTCGCCGAGCACGGGCGCAGTCGTGGATGGCCGCAGCTGCGTTTTCCCATGACGTACAGGGGTTCTTCGGTCGGTGACCTCGTCGTCGAGCCTCGGGCGCCTGATGAGCGGTTGAGCGACCGTGAGCTGAGTCTGCTCGTGGACCTCGCACGTTCTACTGCTCCGGCCGCGCAGTCCATCAAGCTCACGGCTGACCTCCAACTTGCGCGCGAACGGCTCGTGCGTGCGCGCGAAGAAGAACGCCTGCGGTTGCGACGCGACCTGCACGACGGCGTCGGACCGGCGTTGGTCGGCATTCGCTTGCAGCTCAGGGCTTTGCGCCGATCGTTGGGTGACGTGCTCGACCCCGTACTGGGCGACGTCGACACCACGGCCGTGGAAGTGCGTCGGCTCGTTGACGGTCTACGGCCACCGATCCTCGACCAGGGCTTGGCTTTGGCCGTGCGCGATGAAGCCGCACGGTTCAACGGCGAGCTACGGGTCGAGGTGAACGCCGAACAGATCGACGGGCTCTCCGCCGCCGTCGAGGTCGCGGCCTACCGGATCGTCGCGGAGGCGTTGACCAACACCGCACGGCATTCCGGCGCCACGACGTGCGCGATCACCGTGCGCACCGACGGTGACCTGGTCGTCGAGATCGTGGACGACGGGTGTGGCGTGGCCGTCGATTCCAAGCCGGGTGTCGGGTTGGACTCGATGCGAGAACGCTGCGCGGAACTGGGTGGATCGTGCACAGTGGGACCCGCGGAACCACACGGCACTCGGGTGGTGGCGCGCATCCCGTTGGAGGCCCAGTAGTGGACGGCACAGTGACGCGGGTCGTGATCGCGGACGACCACCCGGTGTTCCGGCGCGGGCTGAAGGCGTTGCTGGACGGCGAGGACGGCCTCTCCGTCGTGGGCGAGGCGGCCGACGGACTGTCGGCCGTGTCGGTGGCTTTGGACTCGGAACCCGACGTCGTCGTGATGGACCTGCACATGCCCGGTCTCGGCGGTGTCGACGCGGCGAAGCGGATCCTCGAGGTGCTGCCGCGGGTCGGGGTCCTCGTGCTGACCATGCACGAGGACGACGAGCTGGTCTTCGCCGCGATGAAGGCCGGCGCCCGCGGCTACCTGGTCAAGACGACCGACGACGACGAGATCGTGCGCGCCGTGCAGGCCATAGGAGCCGGCGAGGCGATCTTCAGCGCCACCATCGCCCAGCGCATGATGGGCTACTTCACCGCGATCTCGTCGTCCAAGGCCGTGGTGTTCCCGCAGCTCACCGACCGCGAACGCGACGTGCTGGAGCTGATGGCGTCCGGCCTCGACAACGCGTCGATCGCCCTGCGGCTGAGCCTGTCGGGCAAGACCGTGCGCAACCGCGTGTCCGCGATCTTCGCCAAGCTCCAGGTGGCCGACCGCGCCCAGGCGATAGTGCGCGCCCGCGAAGCCGGTCTGGGAAGTCCCCGCTAGTTCGGGACAGCGGTCACCTGACGGCGGGACAGGTCCCCGAGTTGGATCGGCGGTATCCGCCGAAGGGGGCCCGATGGACATCACCTGGGACGTCGCACACGCGCGGCTCAGCCACGACCGAATGCTGCACATCGCCCGAGCACTCATCTCCATGCGACCCGAGACCGTCACGCTCGGCGGCGGGGACCCGCTCGACGTGCCCGGCCTGTTCGAGATCATCGACCTGTTCCGCCTGGCGGGCATCGACGTCGTCCTGCGCACGTCCGGCAAGTCGATGCACCCGTCCATGGTGCGCACGCTGCTGCGGACGTGCGCCCGCATCGAGGTGTGCGCGATGGCGTTCACCCACGCCATGCACGCCCTGCACCTGCTCGACATCGGCGCGTCGAAGCTCGACTCCCACGCCGTCTTCGGCCTGGACGCCACCGGCATCCGGCGCGGCTTCGACCGCCTGGAGGAGTTCTGCGCCACCACGGCCTTCGAGCTGCCGCGGCTGGCGTTCATCGCGTTCAGCGAGTCGATCGGCTCGGACCACGCTCAGTACCTGCAGTCGCTCGCGCCGCAGTCGGTGCGGGTGACGGTGGAGACCGCGAACACCTCGGTGGTCAGAGCCAGTTGAGCAGGGCGCGCCAGGCAGAGGTGGAGAACGCGAGTGCGTCGCCGCTCGCGTTCTTCGTGTCGCGGACGAGGGCGTTGTGGGCGAGCGACACCTCGACGCAGTCACCGGAGCCGTTGGCCGTGCTGTAGCTGCTCTTGCGCCAGATCCGTTGGGCGGCCATGGAAGTCCTCTCGCAGTCCGCTGACGTACTCCGCCAGCTTGCTCCGAGATTGTTCAGGATCCAAGGCCACCGCATCCAACCGCTCGAACATCCTCCTGGCCCGCTTGACGGCGAGGTCGTCCTGCGCGAACACCTGCGCCATGTCGGTCTCGCTGAACACCACCGGCCGCGCCTTGTCGAACTCGTACAGCGTGAGCTTCGACTGCGGGACGGAACTTCTGACCTTCGAGGGCACGATGCGAAGGGTGTGTGTCCTGAAGAGCAGCCGCAGGTATTGCTCCTTCATCACCCGCGTATCCCCCACCAGCGTCTGCAGCGCGAGCTCGTGCACGTAGAACAGGCACTCCGGCCGGTACACCCGTTGCAGGACCGACTGCCGTCCGACGCGGGCCTCGACGAAGGCGTCGACGTCCTCCGGTGCCTCGATCCCGCCCTCCCGGAGCAGGGCTCGGGCGTACTCCGGCGTCTGGAGCAGGCCCGGCAGCACCATGACCTCGTACGAGGTGATCGTGTGCGCCATCGCCTCGGTCATCGCGAGCGTGCGCAGGTTGTCGGGGAGCTGCACGCAGTACGCGTCGAAGGCGTGCTGGTAGCGATCGCGGAACTCCTCCAGGTACTCGAGGTTCTTGCCACACGTCGCCACCCACTGCACGAGGTCGACCTCGGTGGCCCGCACCTTGCCGTGCTCGATGTTCGACACCTTGCTCGGGTCCCAGCCGAGATGGGCCGCCATCGCCCGGCCGGTGAACGACGTCGACGTCTCCCTCAACCGGCGCAGCTCGTCGCCGAGGTCCCGGCTGTACGCGGTGGATGCGATCGTGGTCATTCCTGCGAAGCTAAGCCTTGGGGACGCCCCATGCACCGGCTCGTTCGGGTGAAAACGCCGCTAAAAAACAGAGCCCCTAGCTGCGAAAACGTCTCCGATAGGTTGCATGGAGCCGAGAGCCAGCCGCAGCAGCACACGGGCCTTCCGCGGGCACAACCACCCGGCCATCACCACCCCACGACCGATCAGGTCGGACTCGGACCCGACGAACCCGTAGGTGTTGCGGAAGGTGGTCCCGGCGCCGGTCCGGTTGGCGATCACCACCGGGAAGCGGGCCCGCGAGATCGCCTCGGCCATCCCGACGGACACGTGCCCGACCCCGGACGCGGCGACCACCACCCCGCGGACGTCGAGCCAGTCGAGCAGTGAGCCGTCATCGTCCACAGTGGCCTCTACGAGCGGAACCGCCGGTGCGTCGAGGGGTCGTGGCAGAGCGGGGAGCTGGTGGGCCGGGTGGAAGTACCGCGGTGTCCCCTCCACCACCAGACCGAGCGGGCCGGGGAACGACTCGAAGGCGTTCGGGAGGCTGCTGTGCGTCTTGCGGACCCAGCGGGCGGCGTGGATGGAGTCGTTGAGCACCAGCAGCGCGCCGCGGCCGCGGGAGTTCGGGGCGCCGGCCACGGAGACGGCGGCGGCGAGGTTGGCGGGGCCGTCGGGGCCGGCCAGGCCGGGGTGGCGCATGGCGCCGGTGACGACGAGAGGTTCCTCGTGCGGCCACAGGCAGTCGAAGAAGTAGGCGGTCTCTTCGAGGGTGTCGGTGCCCTGGATGATCACGACACCGGCTGCGCCGAGCGAGACCTGTTCGGAGGCCCAGTCGAAGGTCTCCAGCAGGGTGGTGAACGTCAGGGAGGCGCCGGGGATCGTGGCGAGGGTGGCGATCTCGCCGACGTCCAGGCCCTGGACGAGGTCTTGCGCGCCCAGGGTCGGTGACACCGCGCCGGAACCCGTCATCGTGATCGTGCCGCCGAGCGATGCCACCGCCACCCGAGAGTCCATGGACTCACCCTAGAGCTACTGGCGCCAGTACGTGATGTTCCGGAAGCGGGCTTCTGCGCGGCCGCTGCCGTGGTGGTAGACGCCGTTCTTGAAATAGCGCGTCGCGGGGCCTTCGTCGGGGTGGGTGAGTTTCAGGGCGCCGTTGTAGTAGACCTTCACGGTGCCCGTTCCGCCCGCGACCGCCGTATGTTCGACGCGGACCTTGAACCATTTGTTGTAAATGCCGGTGGCGATGACCTGGTTGCTGTCCTTGCGCAACGAGCCGCCGTTGATGTTGGCGACGTTGAGCATGACGTCGGTGGCGCGCGTGCCGTCGGGACGGCTGCCGCGCAGGATCTGCACGACGGTCGGGCCGCTCACGCCGGAGGGGATGTAGATCTCGCCCTCCCAGGCGCGCTGGCCGCTGGAGTACTCCTGGTTGAAGCGCATCTCGGTGCGTGGATCCGTTGGGCTGCCTTGGGTGTGGGGCTGGTCGTAGTCGTAGACCCACATCGTGTGCACGCCGCCTTCGAACTTGTAGCGGCTGCTCAGGGCGAGGTTGTAGGGCTTCTGGACGGTGTAGGTGTACGACTCCGGGGCCCACTGCGCGGACGGCGGCTGAGCGAGGGCCTGAGCTACCGGGGCCACGACGAGTGGTGCGGTCAACGCGAGGGCGAGCACGGAGCGTCGCGTGTGGAGTGCAGGGGTTTCCACGGTGAATCCCTCCGACTTCCGTAAGTGGTCTGTACCACTTTGAGGGCTGGAAGGCGGAGGGATCAACAGCTGCGGGAAATTCCGGGACGATGTTCAGAAGGGCGAACTTTTCACATTTCTGAACCCGCGCGACAACGACTCAGCGCCTGGTCTCGTACCTGCTCAGGACGATTCCGCCGGAAAACGTCCTGGTCTCCACGAGGGTCAGGTTCACCCAGTTGTCCAGGGCCGTGAAGAACGGCTTGCCGCCGCCCACCAGGACGGGAGCGGTGAGCAGCACGTACTCGTCGATCAGGCCTGCCCGCATGGCCGACGCGGCGAGCGTGGCGCCGACGACGTCCATGGGGCCGCCGTCCTCGGCCTTGAGCCGGGCGATCTCGGCGACGGCGTCACCGGTGACCAGGCGGGTGTTCCAGTCGACCGGCCTGTCCTTCGACGAGAACAGCACCTTCGGCATGGCCCGCCAGCGCCGGGCGTACTCGGCGTGCGCCGGGGTGACGCCGGGCTGCTGGTCGGCGGTCGGCCAGTGGGAGCTCATCCCCTCCCACACGCCGCTCCCGTACAGCGCGAGGCTCGTCGCCCCGACCCGGTCGGACCACCACTGGAACAGCTCGTCGCTCGGCACGCTCCAGCCGAGGTCGTCGCCCGGCGCGGCGACGTAGCCGTCCAGGCTCGTGTTCATGGCGTAGGACAGTGTCCGCATCGCGTCATTCTCCCGTGTCGTCGGTGTCGGCGTGCAGACCCGCGCGACACGGGAGAATCATCGGTCAGATGCCCGCGCGCAGCTCGTCGAAGGTCGGGAACTTCGTGGCGATGTCGCTGCCGGTGAAGTTGCCGATCCAGCCGTCGTCGTCGTGGAAGAACCGGACCGACACGTAGTCGGGTTCGGTGCCCATGTCGAACCAGTGGGTCGTGTTCGCCGGCACGCTCAGCAGGTCGCCGGCCGTGCAGTACACCGCGTACACCTTGTCGCCGATGTGCAGGTAGAAAACCCCTGCGCCACGGGCGAAGTAGCGGTCCTCGTCGTCGTCGTGCGTGTGCTCGGCGAGGAACTTGTTGCGGAACTCGACGGCCTTCGCGCGGTACTCGTCGGTGTCGGCCGGGGTCATCTCCATCGCGTCGACGTAGGAGTAACCCTCCGTCTCGCTGACGCGGGCGATGTCGGACTCGTAGGCCTGCAGGGCGTTCTCGGCGGTCACACCGTCCACAACGGACCACCGGTGGAAGCGCACGCCGTGCTCCTTGAGCTCGGTGGCGATCTCGTCCGGGTCCGTCGTGCGGACGAGGACCTCGTCGGGGCCGGAGTCCGGCCACACCGTCAGCAGCGTCATGCGTGCCTCCCCGTAAAGATGTCTCGCGTCTCCACCTTGAAGCGCAGCAACCACTCCAGGCATTCCAGCCGGTGCCTGGCCTGCATCAGGTCGTCGCCCCACACGTACACGCCGTGCCGTGCGACGATCAACGCCGGAACGCCGGGGTCGAAGCCCTTCTCGAAGGCGTCGCCCAGCTCGGCCATGTCCTGCGAGTTGCGGACGACCGGGATCACGACCTCTTCGTGGTCGTACCGGCCGAACCCCTTGAGCATCTCCAGGTCCTGCAACACCACGCCGCTTGGCCAATGCTCGGCCGCGACGACCGGCGCCAGCGCGTGGACGTGCACGACGGCACCGGCTCCGGCGACGCGCGCGATCCTGGCGTGCAGACCTGCCTCGGCGGACGGGACCTTGTCGCTGTCGACCGCGAGCCCGTTCTCGTCGATCACCACGCTGTCCTCGGCGGTGATCTCGCCCTTGTCGACGCCGCTGACCGTGACCGCGAGCCGGAGCGGATCGCGTTGCAGGACCACCGAAAGGTTGCCCGACGTGCCGCGCATCCAGCCCATCCCGGCGTAGCGGACGCACTCGCGGGCGAGCTCCGCCGTCACGAGAGCTCCCAGACCGTCGGGTGGGGCGTGAAGTCGGCGTTGCCGTACGGCTCACCGGCGCGCGCGACGCCGACCGTCTTCCAGCCGGCTTCCTGCGCCGCGTGCAGCTCGGCGGGGACGTCGCTGTAGAAGGTGATGTCGTCGGACTGGAGCGTCTCCGCGATCTTGTGGTACGACGCGGCTTCACGCTTCGGACCGGCGTTGACCGTGTCGAAGTGGTGCTCCAGCAACGGGGTCAGGTCGCCGTCCGTGGTGTGCTGGAAGAACGCGACCTGGCCGGCGACGGAGCCGGACGAGAAGATCGCGAGCTTCACACCGTCGTCGTGCCACTTGCGGATCGCGGGGACGACGTCCGGGAAGAACTCCGCCACCAGGTCGCCCTGCGCGTAGCCCTGCTGCCAGATGAGGCCCTGCAACGTCTTGAGCGGCGTGACCTTCTGGTCGGCGTCCATCCAGTCGTGCAGCGCCTTGACGACGTCGCCGTGGCCGGACAGCTCCTTGATCTGCGCCACGGCGTCGGCGACCACCGGGTCGTCACCGTGCTGCTCGATCCACGGCCCGAGCCGCGGGCGCGCGTAGTCGTAGAGCACGACCAGCACCTGGTCCGTCGCGCTCAGCGTGCCCTCGATGTCGAGCACGACCCACTTGCTCACCGCTGTTCTCCCTCGTAGTACTTGTCCAGCTCCGCGGCGTGGAACACCCCTCGGTCGGTGACGACGTCCGTCACGAACCGCGGCGGCGTCACGTCGAACGCGGGGTACAGCCCTTTCACCCTCGGCG
The DNA here is from genome assembly GCF_042738015.1 of Lentzea sp. NPDC059081. NCBI lineage: Bacteria > Bacillati > Actinomycetota > Actinomycetes > Pseudonocardiales > Pseudonocardiaceae > Lentzea > Lentzea sp. NPDC059081. The sequence goes on along the minus strand of NZ_JBHYGW010000002.1, from coordinate 174,450 downwards.
TGGCACTGGGCCGGCCGAGGACCTGCAGCACCTCGGCGCCGTCGCGGTACTCGATCTCGACGTGCTCGGTCGTGGGTGCCGCGTGGTCGGGTGCCTGGACCTGGGCGTGGAACGGCACGCCGAACGCGTGCGCTGCCACGGCCAGTCCCAGTGTGCCGACCTTGTTGACGACGTGCCCGTCCATGGTGACGCGATCGGCCGCCGTGACCAAAGCGTCGACCGCCCCGCTCTGCAGAACGGCCGCGCCCATGCCGTCCGTGATGAGCGTGGTGTCGACGCCCATCTCGATCAACGTCTCGGCGGTGAGCCGGGCTCCTTGCAGGTAAGGACGGGTCTCCGTGCAGAAGAACCGCAGCGTCTTGTTCTGCTTCTGGGCCGCTCGGACCGTTTCGGTCAGGTACAGGTCGGCCCAGCAGTGGGTCATGACGGTCGCGTTGTCGGGCAACAGGTTCGCCGTGTGCTCGCCCAGCGCCTGGCTCTTCGCCCGGTACCGGCGGTCGCCTTCCAGCGCGCCTTCGAGTGCCTGCGAGACGTCCTGCGCCGCGTCGACGTGGTCGAGGACGACCTTGGTGGCCTTGCGCAGGGCGTTGTTGGTGCGCCTGGTGTTCTCCAGCATCCGCGCGGTGTCCGCGAGCTGCGCGCGTGCCGTCTCGAACGATGTCGCTTCGAGGGTGCGGGCCTTCAGAACCATGCCGTAGAGGACCGCGAAGTACGGGCCCGAGGACTGGGTGACCATGTCCTCGATGGCCCGCGCGACGTCCTCGGCCGTCCGGCAGAGCACCCACTCGCGTTCGAACGGGAACCGGCGGCGGTCGAGGATCAGCACACCGTCGTCGGTGAGCCGCACCGAGTCGGCGAGGACCGGCTGCATCAGCTGTACCCGGTGTGGGCGGGGCGGGCGCCGGTCAGGAAGTTCTCGCCGACCTCGCGTGCCTTGTAGACGACCGGGTCGTGCAGCGTGAGCGTGCGGGCGTTGCGCCAGAAGCGGTCCACGCCGTACTTGGCGGCCGTGCCGCGTGCGCCGACCTGCTCGAAGATGCGGCTGGTGACGTCGTTGACGAGCTTGGTGCTCACGACCTTGGCCTCGGAGATCGTCACCGCGACCTCGCCGCGCTTGGCGGGGGTGAGGTGGCGGCCGAGCTCGGAGGCCTCGTGCAGCTGCCGTGCCGCCTCGTCCGCGAGCAGCCCGGCGGCCCTGGTCTGGGACACCATCTCGCCGTACGCGGCGACGATGTACGGGTCTTCGGTGGCCGCCTCGACACCGCTCACGAACCACGGACGGGTCTTCGTGCGCGTGTAGTCGGCCGCTTCCGCGAGGGCCCCCTCGGCAAGAGCGACGTAGAGCTGGGAGAGCACGAGCTGGAAGCCGATGGCGGCGAGGCTGAGGCGCGGGTCCTCGTTGGCCGGCTGGACGCCGAGGATCTCGGTGACCGCGACGTTCTCGAAGCTGACGCCACCGGACGCGGTGAGGCGCTGGCCGATGTTGTCCCAGTCGTCCAGGTAGGTGATTCCGCCGGCCTTGCCGTCGAGCAGGAACGTGAGCTTCTCGCCGTTGTCGGTGCGGGTGGCGCTGACGACGAGCCGGTCAGCCACGGCGGCACCGGTGGCGAAGGTCTTGCGGCCGTTGAGCGTGAAGCCGGTCTCGGCGGGGGTCAGTTCGAGTGCCGCGTCGAGCGGGTTGCTGACGCCGGCCCAGAACTGGCCTGGGGCCTTGCCGAACGGGACGTCGAACAGGCCGCTGCGCCAGATCTGCAGGTAGTGGTACCCGAGGAGGTGGCCGATGTTGGCGTCGGCGGCACCGATGACGCGCCCGACCCGTTGCTGGACCGCCCAGTCGTCGACGTCGAGCAGGCCGCTCTGGCGGAGCAGTTCCACCTCTTTGGCGGGTGGCTGGTTCGCCCGGTCCCTGTCGGCCGCGTCGGACCTGAGCGTCGCCGCCACGTCGTGCGCGACGTCCAGCCAGTTCGTCATGCCTGCTCCTCTCGGTGGTACCCGGTTCAACTTACTTCTTCACACCACCGGGCTAACCACGATGTGAGAGAGGTCGTCCGCTGGCAGACTGCGCCGCGCACCCCGCTGTGGCGGGGGACCGACATCTAGGGAGCAATTCGTATGGCGCAGGGCACCGTGAAGTGGTTCAACGGCGAGAAGGGCTTCGGATTCATCGAGCAGGACGGCGGTGGTCCGGACGTGTTCGTGCACTACTCGCAGATCCAGGGCAACGGCTTCAAGTCGCTCGAAGAGAAGCAGCGCGTGGAGTTCGAGATCGGCCAGGGTCAGAAGGGACCGCAGGCGCAGGCCGTCCGCGCCGTCTGAGTCCGCTTCGCGGAGCCCGTCCGGTGTTCGTGCCGGGCGGGCTTCTTTTGTGCCCTGAACAGGCGCTGACCTGGGCTTCCGGAATTGTCAGACCCGTCTGTCATCGTGGTCTCACACGTTCGTTCGGAGAGCCATGATCGAAAGGCTGGGACTGCCGTGCACCCTCTCTCTTCGCTCCGCGGTGAACGCTCGCGTCGCGCAACTCGCCCGATGGACGTGGCGGTCGGAGCGGGTCGTGAGTCTCGAGGTGAACCGCCAGGTCGGCGTCCGCACCCGCCGGACCGCGTCCGAGGCCCTGCTGCTGGCCGCGCTGCAGTTCGCGCAGGAGAGGCTGGTCGCAGCCGTGTCCGCTGCCAGGGGACGCGGTGGTGACGCCGGCGAGCCCGCGTGAGCTGCGGAGCTCGCTCAACAAGGCGGCGTTCGTGCTGGCCCGCGCGACGAGCAGGCATCCCGGTTCGGTGAACCGGGAGCTGAACGGGGTGATGGGGATCGACCGCCGGGCCGAGGCGTCCAAGGAGCAGCTGCGGGAGGCGCTGCGGTACGTGGGCGAGCGGTTGCGGGCGCTGGGCGGGGCACGGAGGTCGTCGCGGGAGGCCGGTCAGGACGCCGACTTCTCCTCGGGAGGTGATCCGCCGTTCTGACGCGGCCTTGCTCGTGCCCTGAACTGGGCTTTCCGGAAATTGTCAGACCCGTCTGCCATGGTGATCTTGATCGGACCACGGTGCTCGAAAGGCAGGGACTGACATGCGCGTCGTCGCCTCGTTCCACGGCGAACGCTCCACCCGCTCCGTCAGCGCGGTGCGGAGCTCGTTCGGCGGGGCGCGCAGCCCGTTCGCCGGCAACGACCGGCCGGGCGCGGGAAGCACCGAGGTTCGCCTGCGTCCACCGAACCAGCGGCTGTAGGAGACGAAGCGGGCGTCGCGGCCCATCGGCCACGACGCCTCCGCTTCCCGCCGCGGGATCGACGGAGCGAGACTCACGGGCGCACGAGGCCCGGAGAGAAGTGGCAACCGAGGGAGTCGAACCCTGCGCGGCTTGTGAAGGCGGCGCCCGAGGTACCGGCCCTAACCCTTCGGTTGGGCGACGGCTGCCGTGGAGTTGTTCTGGGTAGGTAGAGCAGCCCCTTGTGCGTGGGATACCCGAAGTGTTAAACGTCCACACGCCTGAAGCGGTTTCATGTTTCACCCTGATGGATGACGCTGGAGGTCATGCGACGCTTCCCTGCCATCGCAGCCCTGCTGCTCCTTCCCCTGCTCCAGGTGCCCGCCACCGCGAACGCGGCTCCGTCGGGCACGTACTACGTCACCAGTGTCGGCACCGGACTCAACGTCGCCCAGAACGGCGGTGGAGTCGAGCTGCACTGGCCCAAAGGCAACGAGGACCACCAGCAGTGGCGGGTGAGCGACGGGAGGTTCGAGAACACCGACTCGCCGGGTCAGTGCATCACCCGCCAGCTCACCATGGGTTCGTGTTCACAAGGGGATACGGTTCACAGCCCGGTTCAGTTCGGTGATCAATGGGAGTTCTTCACGCTCGGCGGGCAGTCGCGCTGGTACCTGACGCCGGTCACCGGCCAGACCGAGTCGATGCCGGCCGATCCGCGGCTCGACCAGATGACGTTCCTGACCGCCCACAACGCCTACGCGAACGGGGTGGACGGCGGGTTCGCGCCGCCGTTCGTCGACCTCGCCAAGAACCAGACGCGCGGCATCGTGCAGCAGCTGAGCGATGGCGTGCGCGGGTTCATGCTGGACATCCACCAGACCGCGGACGGCGCGATTCTCTGCCACAACAGCTGCACGCTGGTGAGCAAGCCGGTGGCGCTCAACGTCGATCTCCAGCGAATGGTCGACTTCCTGAAGAACAACCGCGGCGAGATCGTCACGGTGTTCTTGGAGGACTACGTCGACGCGACCACGTTGCGTGCGGAACTGCGCAAGGTGCAGGGCCTGAACGACGTGCTGTACCGCGCCGAAGGAGTGCAGCAGAACGGGTGGCCGACGCGCAGCCAGCTGCAGAACAGCGGCAAGCGGCTCATCATCTTCACCGATCACGGAAAGGACGGGCGCGAGGACTCGGGAGTCCTCTACCAGCGCGACTGGACCGTCGAGAACTACTGGTCGATGGGGTCCGGCCTGGGCAGCTCCGACTGGTCCTGTTACAGCCGATGGGATGAAAAACCGCTCACGGCGACGGGGAGCTTCCAGCCGTTGTTCGTGATGAACCACTTCCGGGACGTTCCGATCTCGGGCACGGCGACGACCGACAACGGCAAGCTCGCGAACAGGGCCCAGCAGTTCTGCCAGCCGGCGGCGCGGAAGAAGCCGAACTTCCTGGCCGTCGATCTCTACCACCTCGGGAACGCGGCCGGGGCGGTCAGTGCGCTGAACTCATACGTATATAGGCCGTAGCCCAAATCGTGGGAGTTGTACGCTCCGCGCATGGCCTCGATCCTGTTCACGCGCGGAGCGCCCTCTCTCGACATCATCGACCAGGAGGGTCTGCGCGAAGCGGCGCAGAAAGCCTTCACGGACGACCCCGGCGGCACGTTCGCGTACGGCACGAGCGTCGGTTACGTGCCCCTGCGCACGTGGCTCGCGGAGCAGCACGACGTCGAGCCGGAGCAGGTGCTCGTCACCAACGGGTCGATGCAGGCCGACGCGTTCCTGTTCGAGCTGCTCGTGCAGGAGGGCGACGACGTGGTGGTCGAGGCGCCGACCTACGACCGCACGCTGCTGAACCTGCGCCAGCGCGGCGCGAAGATCCACGCCATCGAGCTGGAGACCGACGGCATCGACGTCGACGCGCTCGCGAAGCTGCTGGAGAGCGGTGTGCGGCCGAAGCTCGCGCACATCATCCCCAACTTCCACAACCCGGCCGGCTACACGCTGTCGGAGGCGAAGCGCGCGCGGCTGCTGGAGCTCTCGGCCGAGTACGACTTCGTGCTGTTCGAGGACGACCCGTACGTGAAGGTGCGGTTCGAGGGCGAGCCGCTGCCGACGATGCTGTCGCAGGACAAGAACGACAAGGTCGTCTACGCGTCGTCGTTCTCGAAGACCATGGCGCCCGGCATCCGCTGCGGGTACCTGGTGGGCCCGAAGGCCGTCATCAAGGCGGTCCAGGACATCGCCACCACCACGTACATCTCGCCGAACATGGTCGCGCAGTCGATCGTGAACTCGTACTGCCGCTCGGGCCGTCTCGACGAGTCGGTCGTGAACGTCCGCACCGCGCTGCGCGCGCGCAGGGACGCTCTCGTCGCGGCGCTGCAGCGTGAGCTGCCGGAGGCCGTCTTCACGGCGCCGCAGGGCGGTTACTTCATGTGGGTCGAGCTGCCCGGCGTGTCGATCGAGAAGCTCGCGCCGGTCGCCAAGGAGCACGGCGTCGAGTTCGTGAAGGGCTCCGACTTCCTGCTGGAGGGCGGCGACAACGAGATCCGCCTCGCGTTCTCGGGTGTCACGCCGGAGCAGATCGACGAGGGCATCACCCGCCTCGCGGCTGCCGTGCGCTCACTTTCCTGATCTGCGCTTCCAGGTGTTCCGGCAGCTCACGACGCTGCCGGAGCGCCTCGCGCAGCAGGGGTAGTGCCGCGCGGAACGCCCGCGGGTCCTTCAGCGACGCCGCGAGAGCGCTGCCCACCGGCCGTCGCATCCACGACGCGAGCACGGCGTTGCGCCGCTCGACGATCTCCCCGTCCGGCGCCCGCTCGGCCGCCGGGTGGTGGTGCGCCACGATGTCCTCGACGTAGCAGAGCGCCCACCCCGCCGCCGCGAGGTCCCACGACAGCAACGTCTCCTCGCCGCGGAAGAACAACACCGGGCTGAAGCCACCTACGTCGAGAAAAGCCTGCCGCCGCACGATCGCCGAGCAGGCCATGAACCCGAGGACCGCCGGCCCGGCGACGCCTTCGCCCAACGGGCTGTGGCGCAGCAGCGGCGTGATCGGGTCGGGTTGCTCCGAGAGTCCCACCAGCGTCCGTGCGGCGATCAACGCCAGGTCCGGGTGCGCGTCGAAGATCGGCTCCGACCGCTCGAACGCGTCGGAGGCCCACCACGAGTCGTCGTCGGCGAAGGCCACGAACGGTGTCCGCGCCGCCTGCACGCCGAGGTTGCGCGCGGTCGCACCCCGGTTCACCGCCGACCCCAGCAGCAAGACGCGAGGAAACTCCTTGCGCGCACGGGAAACCGTGTCGTCGGTGGACGCGTTGTCGACCACGATCATCGGCACCGCGAGCTCGCTGAGGCGCGTGAGAGTGCGCATCAGGCTGTCGGCGCGGTTGCGAGTGGCGATGACGACCGTGGTCCGGGCCATGCCAGTCGTCTACCCCACCAGGCGCCGCCGACACCTGACACTTGCTGACACTAAATCTGGCAGTAACTGACAGATTGCGCTAGCGTGGCCGCGTGGAAACGCTCACCACACGTGCCGCGAAGGACCTGCGCACCCGCCTCGCGATCCAGGAGGCGGCCATCGCACTGTGCCTCGGCCAGGGCTTCGCCGCCACCTCGACCAAGGCGATCGCCGACCGCGCGGGGGTCTCCGAACGCACGCTGTTCCGCACGTTCGGCACCAAGGCCGCGATCTTCTGGTACGACGCGTTCCTCAGCCGGATCGTCCGCGCACTCGTGCCCGGCCCGGATCCCGTTGCGGCACTGGTGAAAGCCGTGCGCACGGCGATCGACACGATCACGCCGGAGCAGTGGGCATTGGAGCTGGGACGTCGTGCGGTGATCATCAAGGAGCCGGACCTCATCGCCACCGGCACCCAGGAGCTGAACACCGGCGCGTTGCAGATCGCCACGATCCTCACGCCGCCCCTCGCCTCCCCCGCGCAGGCCTTCGACCTGGTGCTCTTCGCGCGGTTCGCGGTCGCGGGCTTCGGTGTCGTGCCGATCCACACGGACACCACGCCCGCCGAGTGGGGCGCCCAACTGGAACGGGTGGCGCACAAGGCCGCCCACGGCGCATTGGAGCGGCCATGAAGCTCCCCGGTCTCATCACGGACCCGAACACGCTGGCCGGCCTCAGCCACGACGAGGCGGAGTGGGCACCGGCGGGCACCCCATTCGCCGCCCTGCGCCCACAGTCCACTGAGGACGTTCAGCGGGCCGTGAAAGCCTGCGCCGAGAACGACATCCCGATCGTGCCGCGTGGCGCGGGCACCGGGTTGTCGGGCGGCGCCAACGCCGTCGACGGCTGTCTGGTCCTCGACCTCGGCAGGATGGACCGCATCCTCGAGATCGACCAGGAGAACCTGCTCGCGGTCGTGCAGCCGGGTGTCGTGAACGACGACCTGAAGAAGGCCGTCGCCGAGCTCGGACTCTGGTACCCGCCGGACCCCGCGAGCTCGCCGTGGTCGACGATCGGCGGCAACGTCTCGACCAACGCGGGCGGGCTCTGCTGCCTGAAGTACGGCGTGACGCGCGACTACGTGCTCGGCCTGGAGGTCGTGATGGGCGGCCCCGTCGCGTACGGGACCGCGGTCAGGCTGGGCAGGCGCACGACGAAGGGCGTCGCGGGCTACGACCTGACCAGCCTGGTCGTCGGCTCCGAGGGCACGCTCGGCGTCGTCACCGAGATCACCCTGCGCCTGCGGCCGGCCCCGCCGCCGTCCATCACCGTCGTCGGCGCCTTCCCGAGCCTCGTCACCGCGGGTCAGGCGGTCGCGCTGAGCACCAGCCGCGCCCTGCAGCCCGCCGCGCTGGAGCTGATCGACCGGGCGTGCCTGCAGGCCGTCGAGGACTGGAAGCACCTGGGCATCGAGCCGGACACCGAGGCCATGCTGCTGGCCCGCGCCGAGACACCGGAGGACGCCGACGGCCTCGCCGCCGCCTTCACCGACGCGGGTGCCGTCTGGACCGAACGCTCCACCGACTCGACCGAGGCCGAAGCCCTCTTCGCGGCCCGCCGCCTCACCTATCCCGCCCTCGAACGCCTCGGCCCGCTGCTGACCGAGGACGTGTGCGTCCCGCGCTCCGCGGTCCCGGCGATGCTCACCCGCATCGAGGAGATAAGTGCACGTCACGGCGTGCAAATTGCCACCATCGCCCACGCAGGAGACGGCAACTTGCACCCGTTGCTGATCACCCCACCCGGCGACGACGCCGCGCGCGTCGCGGCGCAATCGGCGTTCGACGACATCATCGACCAGGCTCTGGAACTGGGCGGCACCGTCACCGGCGAACACGGCGTGGGCCTGCTCAAACGCGACGGCATGGTCCGCGAGCTCGGCCCCGCCGCGCACGCCGTCCAGCAGTCGATCAAGCAGACCCTGGACCCCCTCAACCTGTTCAACCCCGGTAAGGCCTGAGGAGCACGCACATGCGAGTACCAGTAGACGGCGGCGACCTGGCCGTCGAAGTCCACGAAGGCGACACCGCACCCGTGCTCGCCATCCACGGCGTCAGCGGCAGCCGCAAGCTGTGGAACTGGGTCGCGGCCCACAACTTCACCCTGGTCACCCCAGACCTGCGCGGCCGCGGCGACAGCCACGAACTCACCGGCGCCACCATCAAGCAGCACGCCGACGACATGGTCCGCGTCCTCGACGCGTTGCAGCTGGACAAGGCCACCGTCACCGGCATGTCCATGGGCGGCTACGTGGGCGTAGACCTGGCCGTGCGCTATCCGGACCGAGTGCGCGCGCTCGTGCTGGTGGACGGCGGCCTCCCGATGGCAGCACACGCCCAACTGACCGAGGAAATGCTCACGGCCGTACTGGCCCCACAACTGGCAGCGCGCCAACGCACGTGGACCGTCGACGAGTACCTCGCCGTGCACGCGACGCTGAACCCGTTGACCGACGTCACCGACCCGCGGACCCGCGAGTACTACGCCCACGACCTGACGCCCGACGGCCACCTCAGGCTGTCCGCGGAAACCCTGGCCGCCGACACCCGCGACGTCGTCTTCGGCCAGTCGCGCTGGCAGGAGCTGACCGTGCCGACGTGGTTCGTGCACGCCGAGTGGAGCACCGGCCCGGACTCGGCACCGGCCTACACAGTGGAACAGGCCGCCGCCTTCGCCGCCGAGCTGGACGCACTGCACGAGCCGGTGCTGATCAACGAGGTCGACCACGGCGGCACCGTGATGACCACGGCAGGCGCAGCGGTGACGGCGGAGGTGCTGGCCGAAGCCCTGAAGTGACCAACCGCCCACCGGCCGGCGCCGCCACGAACAAGAGGCGCGGCTGAGAGCGAGAGGCGCGGCTGGGAGCGAGAGGCGCGGCTGGGAGCGGAAAGCGCGGCTGGGAGCGGAAAGCGCGGCTGGGAGCGGAAAGCGCGACCGAGAGCGGGAAGCGCCGCTGAGAACGAGAGGCACCGCCGAGACAGAGGGATGCCGCTGAGAGCGAAAAGCTCAGCCGAGAGCGAAAGGTGCGGCTGAGAACGAGGGATGCCGCTGAGAGCGGGAGGCGCCGCGAACGAGAGGCCCCGCCCACCCAGGGGGCAGGCCGCCGCCACCCATTCGCACTTCAACTTAGCGGCGTCGCCGACGTGTCAAGGGCCCCGCGAACGATCTGTGGACAACAACGGCCGGAGCACGACCTGTCCACAGGCAGCCGGCACGGATCCTTGACAACCCGGCCGGCGCAGGTTCCTGACAGCCCGCCGGCACAGATCATTCACCACCCGATCGACACAAAATCCCGGCAGCAACCCGGCCAACACGGGATCCCGGCGGCAACCCGGCCAACTCAAGATCCCGGCAACCCGGCCGACGCACACAGCGTCGCCCACCCGACAGGCTCAGATCCCCAGACAACCCAACCGGGCACAGACAGCCGAAACTCGGCGGGCACGGGACCCGAGCCAACGCCACCGAACCTGAGCACTGCGCCACATCCCTTGGTCCCCGCCATCCAGGCGCGTTAATGTGTACACCAATGATTAGTACACCAAGCATCCCCGAGAACCCGCTCGAACTCGAGCGACAGGTCTGCTTCGCCCTGGCCGTGGCCTCCCGCACGGTCATCGCGGTCTACCGCCCCATCCTGGAGCCGCTCAACCTCACCCACCCGCAGTACCTGGTGATGCTGGCCCTGTGGGAGCGGTCGCCGCGCACGGTGAAGGACCTGAGCTCCGTCCTGCAGCTCGACCCCGGCACCCTCAGCCCGCTGCTCAAGCGGCTGGAGGCGATCGGGTACGTCGAGCGCCAGCGGGACAAGAGCGACGAGCGGGCGCTGGCGCTGACCCTGACCGAACAGGGGCAGGAGCTCAGGCGGGAGGCGCTGAAGATCCCCTTCAAGGTCGTGGAGCAGCTGGACATGACGTTCGAAGAGCTCGCGCAGCTGAACCAGGTGCTGCACAAGGTGATCGCGAAGGCCACGCGGTGAACCCCGCGCTGAAGGTCTGGTACTACGCGGGTGGGCGGCTTCCGCAGAAATATCGGGAGTTCGTCTTCGACGACGTGACCGGTCCGAAGTGGTTGCTGCGGTTCACGGTGCGCAGCCTTGTGCAGGTCACGCCCCTGACGACGGCCATCACGCTGGCGCTCGTGTTCGGACTAGGGTCGCCGTGGCCTCTCGCAATTGCGTGCGGTGCGCTCGGTTTCGTTGTAGGACTGTACTTCGCGCTGTCCTACGCACCTGAAAGTGTGGACTACCGCCTGACGAAGTACGGGTATCCACGGGGTTCGGCGACTGAAGGCCGCCGGGAACGAAACGCCGTGCGGGACCGCGAGCGACAAGCGAAGTACGACGCGGTCTGGCGGCGATCCGAAGGGTAGGCACTCCCATGGCCTTGTTGAGCGATCAGTTCGAGTTCACGAGGCCGCAGGCGCTGACCCTCACGGCGGGGCTGCTGCAGCTCGCTTTCGGATACCTGGACCTGTTCGGATTGGACCCGAACTACCACGTCATCCAGATCGGTGTCGGGGTGATGGGCGTCGTCACGGCCTGGCGGCTCGACACGGCGCGGATGTACGGGCTGGTGCTGTTGCTGGGGTTCGGGATGCTGGCCTTCTCGGTCGACGACGTCACCGCCGAGGGGTTCCTGGAGATCCGCACGGCGTTGATCGGTCTGCTGATCACGCTGGCCAGGCCGGCAAGGGCAGGTGCGAAGCAGGGGCCGAGGTGACGGAGACCAGCGAGGTCAGCGTCGCGTAGCCCTCGGCCAGCAACGCCGCGTCGCTGCCGGGGGCGGGCTTGTCCTCCGCGTACACGTGGACCAGTTCCACCTCGTTCTCGCCCACGTCGTCCACGCGGCTCTGCACGGTGCCGAAGCGCGCCAGCTCGGCCCAGCGGAGTCCTTGCACGTCAACGATGTTCGGGACGTTCAGCGAGAACACGGTCGCGACCGGCTGTTCGAGCAGCATCGGCAGGACGGCGCGCACGGCCTCGCCTGCCTTGTCCCACAACGGTTCGGGCCCGTCCAATCCCACGTCGAGCGAGACCGCCATCGACGTGACGTCGTTCAGGTGGCCGGTCAGTGCCGCGCCGACGGTGCCGGAGTGCAGGATCGCGCGGCCGACGTTCGCGCCCAGGTTCACGCCGGACAGCACCACGTCCGGCCTGCCGCCGAAGCCTCCGCGGCAGGCGATCAGCGAGATCAGGCCCGGATGCGCCGCGACGGCGTAGGCCTCGGCGTCCAGACCGGGCACCGTGCGGCGTTCGCTCACCACACGGCCGGTGTCGCCGACCGCCGCGACCGACGCGCTCGTGCCGCTGGCCTGGACCGACGGTGCCGCGACCACCACGTCGAGCCCGCACGACACGGCGGCCGACGCCAGGGTCAGCAGGCCGGGAGAGTCGATTCCGTCGTCGTTCGTGATCAGCGCCCGCATCCCGCTCATTCCTCGATCGGCTCCAGTTCCACGCGCTTGCTCAGCTCGCGCACGGCTTCTCCCCCGCCGCTGCCGAGGCCGTGCCGGGTCACGTTCACCGCGCCCGCCGCCGCACCGAGCTTCACCGCGTCCTCCAACGACATACCCAGCGCGAGGCCCGCCGAAATCCCCGCCGTCATGGAGTCGCCGGCGCCACGCGTGTCCACGGGCTCAAGGCGAGGCATCTGCACGAGGTAGAGCTTGTCTTCCAGCAGCGCCAACGCGGGTTCGTCGGCACGTGACACCACCACGCCGTGCACGCACGAAGCAGCGATCTCACGGGCCTTCGCGATGAGCTTGGTCAGGTCCTCCTCACCCAGTTCCTCGTGCGAGACCTTCACGACGTGCGGGCCACCGCGCACGGCCTCCGCCAGCCGCTCACCGGCGAGGTCGACGATCACGCGGCAGCCGTTGTTCGTCAGGTCCGAGGTGAGGCGGAAGTACGTCTCGTGGGGCAGCACCCGGTCGTCGGACGGGCCGCTGAGCAGCGCAGTCCCCGCGCGGATGCCTTCCAGCAACGCCGACTCGTACACGTCGTCGAGCTCGTGCCGCGACAACGCGTCGGGCAGCATCTCGACCATCTCGTCACGGCTGCCGTCGCGGCGATCGTGCACGTAGGCGCCGTTGCGTGCGGCGACGTCCCGTGCGCGCAGGTCGACATGTTCGCCTTCGAGCAGTGTCTTGAGCACACGGCCGGTCTCGCCGCCGAAGGTCGCGCACACGACCGCCTCGACGTCCAGCGCGGCGATCATCCGGGACTGCCAGAAACCCTGGCCTCCGGCGTGCAGGTGCACGTCGGGCTCACCGTCGAGGTCCTCGACGGTGACGGTCAGCTGAGGGGACGGGGCAAATACGGCAACTCGGGCATTCACGACACCCAGATACCCCGAGGGGGCGGACGTTAGTCGTCCGCCCCCTCGGGGATCATCAGGTCGGGTCAGCAGGCGCCGTCGTCGCGCCAGACGCCCCACTGGCCAGTGGTGCCGGGCTCCTCGCCCTGCGTCCACCACTTCGCGGTCCACTTGTGGCCGTTGTGCGAGACCAGGTTGCCGCCGGTGTAGACCTTGGAGCGCTCCCACGCCGGCTGCGCGCACTGGCCGGGCGGCGGGCCGCCGGTGTCCCACGGGACCTGCGGCGACCGGTAGAAGTTGATGCCCATGGTCGTCCAGCGCGGGGCCTGGTTGCCCAGCCGCACCTTGAACTGGTCCCAGTTGTGCGTCGACCACGGCGACCAGCCGAGCTCCGCGTGGCCGGCGAGCCGCGGGAACGCCATGAACTCGATGTCGCGCGAGGTCACCAGCGTTTCCGTCCACAGTGGAGCTTCGACGCCGAACACCGACGACTCCGAGACGCCGCTGAGGTGCGTGCCGGGGTTCCAGTTGTAGGCGTCCTGGACCTCGATGAGACCGGCCCACGACAGGCCCAGCGGCGTGCCGGCGTTGTACTTCTGGTCGATGTACGCCTTGTTCGCGGGCGACATGATGACCTTGTTGCCGCGCGCCGCCGCTGCCTGCACCACCGCGTTGGACGTCGTGGTGCCCCAGTACTGCGGGATCACGGTGGTGTCGGTCGTGGTCTTCACGAACTCGTGCCAGCCGACCGCGGTCTTGCCGTACTTCTTCACGATCGGCAGCACCCGGCTCATGAACGTCTGGTAGTCGGCCTCCGACGTCGAGTGCGCCTCGTCGCCACCGAGGTGGAAGTACGGGCCGGGCGTGAGCGCCGCGATCTCGCGCACCACGTCGTCGACGAACTGGTAGGTGATCTCCTTGTTCACGCACAGGGAGGAGTAGCCGACCTCGGTGTCCGTGCGCAGCGCCGGGGCCTGGCCGTTGCAGTTCAGCTCCGCGTACGACGCGAGGGCCGCGTTGGTGTGGCCGGGCATGTCGATCTCGGGGATCACCGTGATCTTGCGCGCGGCCGCGTACTGCACGATCTCGCTGTACTGCGCCTTGGTGAAATACCCGCCGGCACCGCCGCCGACCTGCGTGCTGCCGCCGTAGGTCGTGAGGCGCGGCCAGCTGTCGACCTGGATCCGCCAGCCCTGGTCGTCACTCAGGTGCAGGTGGAAGTAGTTGATCTTGTAGAGCGCGAGCTGGTCGAGGTACCGCTTGACCGACGCGACCGGGTGGAAGTGGCGGGACACGTCGAGCATCGACGCGCGGTAGGAGAACCGCGGGTAGTCGACGATCAACGCCCCCGGCACGGTCCACGGGCCGGACTGCGCGGTCGTGCTCTCGACGGCCGCGGGCAGCAGCTGCCGCAACGTCTGCACGCCCGCGAACAGGCCCTCGGAGGTGTTGGCGCGCAACACGATGGAGCCGGCCGCGACGTCGAGCTGGTACCCCTGCTGGCCGACGGTGCCCGGTGCGCCCGAGAGCAGCAGCGAGATGCCGTCGGAGGGTGTGCCGGTCGTGTCCGAGACGGGCAGCGCGAACCCCGTCGACGGTCGCAGCACGCCCGCCAGGAAGTTCCCGACGTCGCGCGCGGCCGGGGCTGTGTAGATCTTGGTGCCGGTCGTCAGGGTGTGCGTGACGCCAGACCTGGCCTGGACCGAGACCGGTGCCGGGACCAGACCTTGCAGCGGTTCCGCTGCCTGCGACTGCGCGCTCACGGAGAGCGCGGCGGTCACGGCGACGACCACGGCGAGAACCCGAGTTCTCACGACTCCTCCTTCACGAGTCGGGGGCGGCGACCCACTGCCCAGCCTGGCCATTCCTCCTCTCAGCCGTCAATGGTCTGAGCCAATGTGAAGGAGGCTTTCCGCGCGGCGCGGCGCAACGTCCTGAGCAACACGGGTCCGGTCACCGCGACGAGCACCGCGGTCGTGACGGCCCTTCCGAGATCCCATCCGAGCGAGGTGGCGAGCGTGAACGCCGCCAGCTTCACGAGGTTCGCGCCCGCCGAGGCGTCCGGGTCGAAGCTCACGGACGTGCCCTCGCCGACCGCGAACGGCCAGAACGACAGGTTGAGCAGGAACCCGTAGACCAGCGAGCTCACCACGCCGTACGCCGCGAGCAGCGCGATCTCGGCCTTGCCTCGCCACTGCGGCAGCAACCCGGCGCCGAGCGCGACCCAGGCCGCACCGAGCATCTGATAGGGCAGCCACGGGCCAACTCCGCCGGTGAGCAGGGCGGAGGCGAACAACGTGGTGTTGCCCAGCACGAACCCGAAGCCCGGCCCGAACACCCTGCCGCCGAGCACCATCAGGAAGAAGATCGTCTCGATCCCGGCGGTGCCCGCGCCGAGCGGCCGGATCGCGGCGCCGAGCGCGGACAGCACGCCGAGCATCGCGATCGCCTTGGAGTCCATGCCGTGGTCGCTCAACTCTGCCAGCACCACGGCCAGCACGAGCGGGAGGAGCAACGCGAACGTCCACGGCGCGTCGCCGCCATGCGCGATGTCGCTGGACGGCGCCACGAACAACGGCCACGTGAACGCCGCCAGCCCGATCACCCCGGACACCGCGAGGGCGAGCGCCGACCTGCGGCGGATCGCGATCACAGCGCCGCCTCGACGTCGGCGACCGTCAGCCACGGGCCGAGGACCTTGCTGACCTGCGGCGCGAAGATCGGGGACGACGTCACGACCTCGCGCGCCGGTCCGTCCGCGACGATCTCGCCTTCCGCCATCACGATCACACGGGTCGCGTATTCGGCAACGAACTCGACGTCGTGCGTGGCGAGCACGATCGCGCCGCCGAGGTTCTTCAGGGTCGCGGCGAGCGCTTCCTTCGCCGGGTAGTCGAGGCCACGCGTGGGTTCGTCGAGCAGCAGCACGTCCGGGGCGCCGGTCAGCATCACCGCGAGCACCAGCGCGAGCCGTTGGCCCTCGGACAGGTCCCGCGGGTGGGTGTCCTGCGGGACGTTCGCCAGGCCGTCGAGGAGCGTCCGGCACGTTCCCGGCTCTTGTCCGGTCTCGTGGTCGGCCTGGGCGCACTCCTCGGCGACGGTCTCCAGGTAGAGCAGGTCGGACGGCTGCTGCGGCACCAGCGCGACGGTCTTGCGGCGCTCGGCCGGCTTCAGCGCCTTGGGGTCGGTGCCGCTGACGTCGACCGTGCCGGACGTCCGCTTGCCGCTGCCTTGGACGGCCCAGAGCAGCGACGACTTGCCGGAACCGTTGCGTCCCATCACCGCGACCCGTTCGCCGGCGCCGACCGTGAGCGAAACTCCGCGCACGGCCTGGACATCGCCGTACTTCACCACCACGTCGTGGGCTCGGAGCACCGGTTCGGTCGACGGCGGGAGTTCGGTGGCGGGTTGGGCGAGTTCCGCCCGCAACGGCGCTGCCACCCGGCGTGCGTCGCGGACCGAGACCGGCACCGGTGACCAGCCGGCCAGTTGTGCGAGCCGCACGACGGGCGGTGCGACCGGTGCCGCGGCGAGCACCTCGCCGACGTCGCCGATCGCGCCTTCCGGCAGCAGGAGGGCGCGGTCGGCGTACTGCGCGACCCGTTCCAGACGGTGCTCGGCGATCACGACGGTCATGCCGAGGTCGTGCACAAGTCGTTGCACGGCAGCGAGAACGTCCTCGGCGGCACCGGGGTCGAGGGCGGACGTGGGTTCGTCGAGGACGAGAACCTTCGGGTGCGCGGTGAGGGCCGCGCCGATCGCGACTCGTTGCTGCTGACCGCCGGAGAGTGTCGCGAGTGGACGGTCGCGGAGGGAAGCGAGTCCGAGCAGGTCGAGGGTCTCCTCGACGCGTTTGCGCATCACGTCGTTCGGCAGGCCCAGCGACTCCATCGAGTAGGCGAGCTCGTCCTCGACGTTGTCCGCGACGAAGCCCGCGACCGGGTCCTGGCCGACGAACCCGACCACGTCCGCGAGCTCCCGCGGCGGGAATCTCGCGGTGTCACGGCCGTCAACCAGCACGCGTCCGGCGAGGGTGCCGCCGCTGAAGTGCGGGACGAGACCGTTGATCGCGCGCAGGAACGTCGACTTGCCGGAGCCGGTGCGGCCCACGACCAGGCACAGCTCGCCTTCGGGGATCTCCACCGAGAGTCCGGCGAGCACCGGCTGCTCGGCGTAGGTGATCGTGACGTCCTCGAACCTGATCATGCTTCCCTCACGATCGCGAGTGGCAGCAAGGCCACCACCACTCCCAGTGCCGGTACCAACGGCAGTTCCGGCGCGGCCAGCGGCACCGTCGACGGCGACAACGCCGGATCCGCCGAGAACACCAGCACCACAGCTCCCGCCACACCGCTCAGCGCCACCGCGATCGCCCGCGGCGTCCAGCGGTCCGGCCGGTACCGCGTGCGTGGCACCCGGCGCGCACCGACCCGCAGGCCCGCGGTGGCCAGCACACCACCGATCGCGAGCAGCGGCCAGCCGGAGTAGGCGTCGGCGAGCAGCCCGTACGTGCCGATGCAGAACCCGAACAGCCCGGCCAGCACCAACGTTCCGGTCAGCGCCCGATCGCGCCGGGAGAGGCCCGCTGTGCGGCCGTACCCGCGTGAGTCCATCGACGCAGCGAGGACCAGGGACCGGTCGAGCGCGTCTTCCAGCACCGGCACCAGCATCGTGCGGATCGCCCGCGCGCCGCGGGCCGTGTCCCCGCGCAGCTGCCGCGCCCGCCGGACCGAGCGGGCGGACGCGACCAGTTGCGGCGCGACGGTCAGCGCTACCACGACGGCGACGCTCACCTCGTACAACGCGGCCGGGAGCGAGCGGAGCAGGCGCTTGGGGTTGGCGAGGGCGTTGGCGGCGCCGACGCAGCTGAGGATCGTCGCGAGCAACAACCCCTGGTACAGCGCGAAGACCAGGCCCTCCGCGCTGACCGGGCCGCCGATGCGGATGCCCTGCGCCCAGTCAGGGAGCGGGACCTGCGGCAGTGTGACCAGGATCGTCGGGCCCGCGACCCCGCCGAGGAACACGTGCAGCACCACCCGCAGGCCGATGACCAGCAGGCCGAACTTGAGGAACACGCCGTAGGTCCCTGCCCACGGCGTGGGCGCGCGGCACGTCACCACGACCACACCCGCGACGGCGAGGATCAGCCCCAGCACCAACGGGTTCGTCGTGCGGCTGGCGGCGGTGGCCAGGCCGAGGGCCCAGAGCCACCACGCGCCGGAGTGCAGCCTCACTCGTCCACGCTGCGCCGACGCCGTGCGACGAGCAGTCCCGCCACGGCGAGCGCGATGATCACCAACGCGCCGAGCACCGTCCACGGCCAGGTGGACTTCTCCTCTGTCCGCTGTGCCTTCTCCGCCACGGCGGTGGAGGACGGCGCGGCAACCGACGAAGAAGCCGTGGTCGTGGGTGGAGCCGACTCAGCGGACGACGACGTGGGGACCTCGGACGACACCGGTGGCGCGGTGGTGGTCGTTGTCGCGGGCGGTTGCTGAACGGGTGGCTTGGTGGCAGGAGGGGGCGGTGGTGCCGGCAGCTGCGGTTGCGGGGCCGGAGCCGCTGGTGGTGCGATGCCCGGCTGCTCCCCCGCCCCGAACGCCCAGCCCTCGACCGTGCCGCGGGCAGGTGCGAACGTCGCCGCTCCCTGGTTGCTGTACGACCACGCCCCACCGGCGGGCGCGTGCCAGTACGACCAGTAGGCCGTGGCGGGTGACGCGTTGACGCACTTGTCCGCATCCGTGCCCGGTTTCGCGTTGATGCGGCAGACGAATCCCGGCTGGCGGGACGCGTAGGTGTAGCCGAACCCGGCGGCGGTCAGCGCCGCGACACCGGACGCCGGACTGCCCGGCGCGCAACCCTGCTGCACGCCTCCCCCGAGGCTGCGGAAGTCGACGACGACGGTCACGCCGTCACATCCCGCGGCGTGCGCCGGCACCGGTGCGCACGCGATCACCAGTGCCAGCGCGACGAAGAGCTTCCTCACGGAGTGGCGCCCGGAGCGGTGCCGGCGCCGAACGCCCAGCCCTCGACCGTGCCCGGCGCCGGGTCGTAGCTGCCCGCGCCCGAGGTGCTGTAGGTCCAGGACGCGCCGGGCGTGGCGTGCCAGTACGACCAGTACGCGCTGGTGGTCGGCGCGGTGCACGGGTTCGGCAGCGCGTTGATCCGGCACACGAACCCGGGCTGGCGCGGCACGAACGAGTACGTGAAGCCCGCACCGGTCAGTGCGGTCAAGCCGGACGACGGATCGCCTGCGGCACAACCGGTCTGGACACCGCCGCCGAACGCGGAGAGGTCCACGACGACCTTGACGCCCGAACAGGAATCGGCCGACGCGGGAGAGGCGACGACGAACGTGCTCGCCAGCAGGGCGAGGACAGCGAGGACGCGGCGCATCACGCACCAACCTTCCGACGACGGGACACGACGAGGAGCACGGCGCCCGTGAGCACCGCGAAGGAACCGAACAACGTCAGCGGTACGGCCTGGTCGGGACCGGTGGCGGCGAGCGGCGGGTCTGCCGGCGCCTCGGGTCCTGCCGGAGCGGGCGCGGTCGTCGTCGGTTCGGGAGTGACGGACGACGGCGGCGTGGTGGTGCAGTCGATCGCGGGCACACCGGCCGTGGCGGACGACGCCGACACCTCGGCGAGGCTCACCCGTGCGAGCCCGAGCATGCCCTGCACGGTCGAACGCACGACCGTCCCGGCGTCGAAACCCTTGCTGTCGAACGCGATCGCGCCCCGCTGGGCTTCCGGTGCGGTACAGCCGACCTGCAACGTCCTCAGGAACGCCACCGCCTTGTCAGCGGCAGCCGTGCGGCCACCCGCGACCAGCGCACCGACCGCAAGGCCGGTCGTGTTCGCGTTCGTCGGCGGCGTCATCGCCTGGAAACCACCGTCGGCCTGCTGCTGCGACACGAGCCAGTCGAGCGCCTTGGCGGACGCGGTCTTCTCCCCCGCCGCCAATAACGCCTGCAGCACCTGCGCCGTTCCGTCCACATCGGACTTGCAGACCGCTTCGCCGAAGACGATCGGGAACCCGCCGTCCGGGCACTGCGCCGCGGCCTGGAACGCCACCGGCTTGGCCACGTCCTGCCCGGCGCGCTGCAACACGATGATCGCCAGCGCCTGCGTGAACGCGTTGGTCTGGTCGAACGACGGGTCGGTCCGGTCGCGGAACCGCCCGTCGGCCTCCTGCAGCTCGCCGAGCCGCCCCAGCAGGTCGACCCCGCCGAACTTCGCCGGGTCCGTGCCCAGCGTCTGCGCAACCAGCGCGAGCTTGGTGAGACCGCCGACGTACGACTCGGCCTCGCCGTCCCCGACGAACGTCTCCAGCTGCGGCGACGCGGCCAGCCACGCGGCGGCCTTCGTGGCGGTCGTCTTCCCCGCCTTGGCCGCCGCCAGCGCGTAGATGCCGTCCGCGGTGAGCCCGGGATCACCGGACGCCGGGTCGTTCGGGAACCTCAAGAGCCGGTCGCCCTCGGCGAACTGGCCGGCCAGCCACGTGCCGGACGAAAGCTCGGCCGCGTGCGCCTGCGGTGTCGCCACCAGCGCGGCCGCGATGACCGCGACCAGCGCGGATTTCCTGATCACTGCGCCTCCCTGTCCCGCTGTCCTCGACGGGTCGGTGGAGCTGCCGCGCGCCACGGGCAGTCGGACTATCACCGTTGCGGGTCAGTGCCGGAGTTCCACCGGCTTCCCCCGCGGCGTGCGGATGCTGTTGTCCTCTGGATCGTGCGGGTTCGACCTATCGGAGTCAAATGGCTGTGAGCTGGGCCATCGGCTGGGATGATCGCGGGTGTGGGGGAATTCGAGGAGTCGATCACGGCCTCGCTCGCGTCGATCGAGGCGCTGATCCCGCCGGAGCCGGCGGCGGAGCTCGGCCGGTACGAGGGACGCGAGTGGCCTGGCCTGTCGCACGGAACGCAAGTGCAACGGGCACTCGAACGCTTTCCGGGCTTTACGGCGGAGCGCCTGCTCGGCGCCCTGGAGCTGGGCGTGGCGAAGTTGACTCTCCGGGCACCCGCCGAGGTCGTGGCCGTGCTGCGGCCGCTGGACCGGCCGATCTACTTCCAGGTCCTGTCGAGCGACGGCCAGAGCGCGCTCAAGACGCCGATGACCATGGTGTCGGCCGTGCACACCGGCGCGATGGAGCTGATCACCGACCTCGTGCGGTCGCGGACGGGTCTGCTCGACCTGAGCGGGGTGAGCGGGGACGAGGCGGCCATCGCCGCGAAGCACGGCGCGGCGCACCTGGCACTGGCGGTGGCCGTGTCGACGGCGGTCCTGCGTGCTCTCGACACCCCGAGCTCCACCGACCCGCGAGCGATCATCGGGATCGCCATCGGGGTGACGGCGTTGCTGCTGCCGTCGATCGACAAGCCGCCCGCGTACGCCGGGGCGTTGCTGGAGAAGCGCCGCGCCGACTACAAGGGTTCTTCCTGGCAGACGAGTGCGCCGGTGTTCGGCCACGAGTTCGTGTTCGTGGAGGAACCGAGCCCGTCCGGAGCCGATCTGACGGCCACGGGGCTCGTCGCCGCGGTCGACACGGGTTTCGCCGTGCGCACGGGAATCGCGGAGGGCAACGTCCCCGTGTCGGTGCGGGTGGTGCTCGACCAGCCCGGCGAACCCGACATCACGGGCTGGGACGAGGTGGCCGAGGTGAGCTTCACCGCGGTCGAGGGCGACGCGCGGCTCGGCCACGGTGGCATGCCGCCGTGGCCGGGTGAGTTCCGCGTCCGCGTGCACGCCCGCGGCCGGGACGGCGATGACGACGAGAGCTACGAACTGCTGATCTGGCCCGCCCCGCACGCCGAACCACTGGTGCACAAGAAGACCGACGCCGTGGGTCACCGGGTGCGCGGCGAGCCGGTACCCGAGGTCAGGATCGCGCCGGAGGCCGGGCTGCGGTGGCTGCCGGACGTGCTCGGGGTGGCGGCGACCGTCACGGTCGCCATCGGCCTCGACGTCGACGACGTGGTGGACGAGTTCCACGAGGACTCCATCGTGGTCGAGATCGACGGTGGAGTGGTCGTCCTGGAGATGAACAACTACGCCGGCACCGAGCGGGAGAGGCTGGAACTGCTGTCCCGCAACGGAAGGGCGGCGAGCCACTTCTGGAACGTCAACGCCGTCCGGCGGCTGTCGTTCGCCAGGGACGGCAGGGTGCTCGCCTCCGAGGAACCGTGGGAGGAAGCCGACTTCGGCGACGACCAGGAGGTCGCCGCCGCACTCGACGGGCTCGACTTCGGCGACTGGCGGCACGCTGACGCGAAGGGACTCACCGCGGTCGTCCGCTTCACCGGTGCCGACCTCCCGCAGGACGACCTGACCGCCGCCATCGACACCCTGTTCAGTACGTAGGCAGCTCGAGGCTGTTCACGATCTCGGCGAACTCGGGGATCGGCGCGCCGCCGCTCTCCTGGTTGCGCAGCGCCATGTCCTGGTTGGCCGTCACGTACGGCCGCAGGACCTCCTCGTAGCGCTCGAACGCGGTCGTGGGGTCCTTCGCCAGCTCACCGGCGAGGACGTAGGCGCCGACGAGCGCCATGCTGGTGCCCTGGCCGGACAGCGGGGAGCCGCAGTAGCCGGCGTCGCCGAGCAGCACGACGTTGCCGCGCGACCAGCTGTCCATGCGGATCTGGCTCATCGAGTCGAAGTGGAAGTCCGGCGCCTCCCACATGTGCTTGAGCGCGGTCGGCCAGACCCAGCCGGCGCCCTCGAACTTCTCGGCCAGCAGGCGGCGTTGGGCTTCGACGTCGCGGTGGTCGAACGAGGTGACGCCGTTGAAACCCATGTACACGCGGCATTCCGCGTTCGCGCGGGCGCTCATGATGCCGCCGCCGACGACGTCGCCCTGCTGGAAGGTCTGCCAGTGGTCGAGGCCGAGGAAGTTCGGGGCGGTGAAGACGGCCAGGTTCGTGCCGAGGTGGCTGATGAACTGCTCCTCGGGCCCGAAGGCCAGGCGGCGGACGGTGGAGTGCAGGCCGTCGGCGCCCACGATCACGTCGAAGTCGCGCGGGTCGGCCTTCTCGAAGGTGACGCGGGTGCCGTCGATCGCGGTGATGGTGTCGTCGAACAGGTACTCCACGCCCTCGGCCGCGTCGAAGAGCATGCGGGCCAGGTCGTCACGCAACAGCTCGACGTCGGGACTCGACAGGTCACCGCCGCTCAGAGTGTGCGTGGTGGAGCTGAACAGCTCGTTGCCGTCGGCGTCGACGACGTTCATGCCGCGCATGTTCGTGCTCGCCGCCCGCAACCGGACGCCGAGGCCCATGCGCTCGACGACCTCCAGGGCCGGACCGCGCACGTCGATGGCCTGGCCGCCGGGGCGCAGGCCCCTGGCCCGCTCCACCACCGTCACGTCGAAGCCGTGGTGGCGCAGCCAGTACGCGAGCGCGGGGCCGCCGATGCTGGCGCCGGAGATCAGGACGTTCGTCATGGTGTTCCCCCTGTGGGTCGGTGTTGCCCACAAGGTGCCCGCCGGCGCTGACCGGCGGCTGACCATCGGCGGTCAGCGCTTGACAGCGACCCCGGCGAACGGGACCTCGTTGATCTCCGGGGTGGCCGCGAAGTCGCCCTCGCCGTCCGGGCGCCACGACGGGCAGCCGACCAGGCCCGGTTCCTCCAGCTCGAACCCGCCGAAGAACGCCGTCACCTCGTCGTGCGTGCGCGGGAACGCCTGGTTGGCCGTGCTCCTGACGTTGTAGGTGTGCACGGCCTCGTCCATGCCGGCGGGCTTGGCCTCGGCCGACGCGTGCGACAGCGCGAGGAAGCTGCCGGGTGCCAGGCGGTCGCGGTACTGCCCGACGATCGACGCCGGGTCCCACTCGTCCGGGACGAAGTGCAGCACCAGCAACATGAAGAGGCCGACCGGCTGGTCGAAGTCGAGGAGCCGCCTCGTCGCCGGGGCGTTGAAGATCGCGTCCAGGTCGCGCAGGTCCGCCTGCACCACGGCGGTGTCGGGGTTGCCCGCGAGGATGAGCTCGCTGTGCGCGACCGCGACCTGGTCCCTGTCGACGTAGACGACCCGGCAGCCGGGCGCCGCCGTCCGCACGACCTCGTGCAGGTTGCCGACCGTGGGGATGCCGGACCCGATGTCGAGGAACTGCCGGACGCCCCGCTGCGCCACGTGCAGCGCGGCCCTGCGCAGGAACGACCTGTTCAGCCGCGCGGCGTCGCGGACGCCGGGCATGATCTGCAGGATCTGCTCGCCGAGCGCGCGGTCCGGGGCGAAGTTGTGACCACCACCGAGCCAGTAGTCGTACACGCGAGCCGGTGACGGCACGGTCGTGTCCACACCGGGAGGAACCCAACCGAGGTCGCTGCTCACCGGCCGAGCGTATCCACGTGCACCAGATCGGCCGAACGGATGAGCATCCGATCGTGTTCAACTGCTCGCCATCGCCGGTGCACCGCCCCTAGGTTGTCCGGGGTCGTACGAGAGGTGGTGTCATATCGGGCGTCACGGCGGTGGCGCCGGCCTGGTTCCCCGGAGCAGAAAGCCCTCAGCGTGACATTGTTCCCCGTTCTCGCCGCGGTGCTGGCGATGAGCTCGCTGACGCCCGCCGCCCACGCCGCCGGAGCCGACTGCTCCACGACGACGCTGCCGGTGTCCGGTCCCGGTGGCGCCGCGACGGTGTCCGGTCAGCTGTGCAGACCGGCCGGTGCGACCCCGCGATCGATCCAGCTGCTGGTGCACGGCGGCACCTACAACCGCGCGTACTGGGACCTGCCCGGCGTGCCGGAGTCCTACTCCTACCAGCGGAACATGGCTCGCGAGGGCCGTGCCACGTTCGCCGTCGACCGGCTCGGGGCGGGCGCCTCGACGCACCCGGCGAGCCTGCCGCTGCTGATCTCCGTCGAGGCGCGGTCGATGCACGAGGTCGTGCAGCACCTGCGTGCCGGACGGGTCGGCGGCACCGCGTACGAGAAGGTCGTCATCGTCGGGCACTCGGTCGGCTCGGGCATCGTGGCCGCCGAGGCCGCGACGTACCACGACGTCGACGGCGTGGTGCTGTCCGGCATGACGCACCTGCCGGCCGTCCCGGTGCTCGCTCTCGGTGCGGCGCTGGGACTTCAGCCGGTGTTCCTCGACGACGTCCTCGCGCAGCTCGGCAGCGACCCGCTGTACTTCACGACGCGGCCGGGTGCGCGGGCCGGGTTGTTCTACGCCGCGGACGACGCCGAGCAGCTCGTGGTGAACGCCGACGAGCTGACCAAGGACCAGGTCTCCGTGCCGGGCATGGGCACCGTGGCGGTGTTCGGCATCGTGCTGCCCACGACGTACGGCATCGACGTGCCGGTGTTCCAGGCCGTGGGTTCCGCCGACGTGTTGTTCTGCGGGCTGCTGGCGTTGCGCGACTGTTCGGGCGCTGAGAGCCTGCGCGCCCAGGAGGCCCCTTATTACCGGCCGGAAGCGCAGCTGCGGACATTCGTGCTTCCGGGCGCGGGACATTCCCTGGCTCTGCACCGCAACGCCGAGGACTACCGCGACGCGACCCGGTCATGGCTCAGTTCGAAGCTCGGGATGTGAGCCGGCAGCCCGACGTGCCGAGGCCGGAGGGACCCTTCCGCAAGAACGGCAGGCCGCCTGTCTCGTCGTAGCGACTGGTCTGCTCGTGCCAGTGGATGATCCCGGCGATCCAGTCCTTCAGCTCGTCGGCGTACCGGGCGAGCGCGGCGTTCTCCGGCAGCTCGTCGACGGCCCTGAGGAACTGGCCCAGCCGGGCGTCCATCAACGCGTAGGTGATCTCGAAAGCGCGGGACTGCGAGACGCCGAGGAAGTTCTCGATGACGCGCACGATGTTGTGCACTTCGCCTTCGTACTGCGTCTCCTTCGTGTACGAGAAGACGTCGTTGAGCATCGTGCAGTAATCCATGGCGGATCGTTCCAGCGTCTGCACGGCCCGCGTTCCCCACAGTTGCGGTGGCACGGTCGCGGAATGCGAGAAACGGCTGAGGGAGGTCGTGAGCTCCGAACCGAACGTGCTGCGCCGCATCTCCACGTAGTCGATCGGGTCGGGAATGCGGTTGTGGTGCATGTTGACCACCTCCCACACCCAGCTGTCGAGCATCGCGTCGACGGTGTCCCGGAACGTGGAGCGGAACGAGGGCGTCATCGGTGCCGCGGTCCGCTGCCAGAGGTCGGCCAGCGAGCGCTCGGTGGCGTTGGCGGGCACGACGGTCTGCACGAGGTCGAGCGGCATGCAGGCCTTGAGCCGCGCGGTCTGGGTCTTCACGCCAGCCAGGTCACGCGTCCTGCCGTACCAGAGCGGATAGACGTCGTCGGCGTACGTGCCCCAGGTGAGCCAGCAGCCGGACAGGAACAGCTCCTGCGCCGTCGCGTCCGGGTCGATGCCGGCCGAGCACAGCGGGAAGTCGAAGCCGCGCAGCTCGTCCTCGTCCCAGACGCCCTCGCTCGTGAAGCCCTGCTCGACGCCCCAGTGCGCGACCTCGTCCCGTGCCCGGTCCAGGTGCGGACTCAGTGCCAGCGGGAACGGAACGTCGAACGACGGCAGCACGTACGGCTCGACGACCTTGGGCGTGCTGGTGAACTGGCCGAGCCGCTGCGGCATGGTCCTGACGTACGAGCCGAGGATGCTCGCCGCGGACATGCCGAGCGGTACGCCCCTGTTCATGTACCGCGACGACCGCAGGTGCCACTCGTGGCCGCCCGCCTGCCAGTCCTGCAGGCCCTTCACGTACCCGAGGACGGCCGCGCGGCCCAGGGGGTCGACGGCGTGCTCTTCGAGCAGGATCGGGACCTCGGTGAGGGCCGTGTGCTCGAACTGGTGCAGGCGGGACGTCAGCAGGTCGTTGACGGTGTCGGCGGCCCGCTGGGTGGGCACGCCGAGGAACTTCTCGAACACCAGCACACCGTTGGAGAGCTCGCCTTCGTCGAGGACCTCGCGCTCGTAGGAGAACAGGTCGTTGCGCAGGTGGACGGCGTCGCTGAAGGTGTCCCTGAGCACCTGGATCGGCCGTGTCCCGGCGATGTGCGCCGGCATTTCGAGGCCCACGGCGTGCTCGACCAGGTTCGCGCTCCACGGGGCGCCGCCGACCTTGCGCCGCATCTCGACGTACTCGATCGGGTTGGCGAGCCGTCTCGCGCTGATGTTGAGCAGCTCCCACATCGACTCGTCCAGCAGGTGGCGGGTGTTGGCGGCGAACCGTTCGCGCCAGTCGCGGGAGTGGGCGGGGACCGTGCGGCGCCAGAGGTCGGCGAGGCCCTTCTCGACGGGGTTGGCCGGTTCCTCGGTGACGACCCCGCTGACGGGCATGAACAGCGGCAGCCGGTCGAGGTGCGCCTGCGCGCTCCCGATGTCCGGGCTGCGCTTGTAGAGCTCGACGAAGTGGTCGTCGAAGTAGAAGACCCAGACATACCAGTCGGTGACCAGGTCGAGCGTCTCGCCGTCGCAGTCGGGGTGGGTGTAGGCGCAGAGCAGCGCGTAGTCGTGCGCCTCGAGGTCGTCGGCGGTCCAGATCATGGTGCCGTGCTGCGGCACGTCCACCATGTCCATCTCACGCGCCCACGCCCGCGTGTGGCCGCGTGCGCGTTCGAGATTCGGGTTCAGCCTCGCCGGATGGGGCGTGTAGAACTCCGGCAGCTGGAACGGCTGCAATGGAACCTCCGAGCGTGGGGCGGGACGCGGTGAACGCAACCAGCCCGGCGCTCGGGAGCACCAGAGGGTGGAGCCGTGATCCACACGAGGGTGGTGGCGGGTCGCCCGATCAGAGCAACCGCGTGGTCGCGGCGTGCACTCACCGCACCAGTGACTGGGCGCTGAGCTTCACCGGGAACGGGAACTGCAGCTCCACGATCTCCTCGCCGTCGGACCGGGCCTGCTCGACGTACACCCCGTTCTCGAGGTGCAGGCAGCGCAGCCACGGGCTGTCGTAGTCGATCATCCAGTAGTTCTCGCAGCCGACTTCCTGGAACTTGGCCCGTTTGAGCTCCAGGTCCACGTGCCGCGTGCGGGGCGACAGGACCTCGACCGCCAGCACCGGCGGTCCCATGAGCGCCTGCCTCGTGAACTGCTCGCGCCGGCCCACCACCAGGTCGGGGATGAAGACCGTGTCGTCGGCGAGCACCACGTCGACCGGAGCGGGGAGGACCTCCAGCTCCGGCGGGCAGACAGCCGTCAGCGCCACCAGCAGGCGGGCGACGACGCGCTGGTGGACGGGTCGGGGTGAGGGGCTCATGACCAGCACCCCGTCGACGAGTTCGAAACGGTGCCCGTCATCAGGCATCGCCTCCAGGTCCGCCCACGTCAGCGGTCTGCCGTGGGGAAACGTCGGGACACCACCCATGGTGCGTTCCACCCCCTGGTCGAGGCCACTGTCCGCCGGAGCGGTACCGGCGATGCCATTAGACAAGACTGGTCCGATTCGCACGACTCGCAAGCCCCTTTTGGCCGACCCCGCACCACTGCACGCACACGCCCTGGCCCGCACCGTCCCGCAGGGTGAGCACCGGCTGGTCCGGTAGTGGAGGCCACCACCCGGACGGAGCACAGAGATGGTTTCAAACGAACAAGTGGCTAATTTTCGATCAATTTTCGGGCGATTTTCGATAACGCCGCCGCCCCTGCCAATTGCTCGCGAATGCGACCCTAACGGAATCTTACGGGCCAGCCAAGCACTCGGTTGGAGCAATAGCTCACGCCGACCTCACGGAGAGAAGATCAGAACAGCCGGAAGTGGTCGCGCGGCGAATTCGGGATTAATCCGTGTGATCGCGGTGGGGACGATGTGTGGGTGGCTTCCCACACCCTCGGTGGCACCACCACCGAGGGGAGCAGGGGATGCGCAGGACCGGGGAGAGACTCGCCCAGTACGTGGCGTTCGCGTTGGTCGCGGCGGCCGTCACGGCGCTGGTGGCACTGGCCCTGTCGTTGTAGCGCCGGCGGCCTTGGCCAGGATCAGCCTCGCCACGGCCACCGCCCTGGGCTGACGCAGGCGTTCGGCGGCCGTGACCGCCTCCTCGCCGTAGCGGACGGCGGTGTCGCGGTCGCCGAGGGCCAGGTGCAGGCGGCTCAGCATGCCGAGCACGCGGTCGCCCGCCCACCGGCGCTGCCAGCGGGTGACCGAGTCGAGGCACCACTCGCCGTACCGGGCGGCCTGCACCAGGTCGCCCTCGAGCTCGGCACGGATGGTCAGCGCGGATGAGAAGCCCTGCTCGCCGTACTCGTCCTCGATGGCCTTCATGGTCTGGAGGATCTCGTCGTCGTCGGTGATTCCCGCACCGGCGCGGTACAGCTCGACCGCCGTGCGTGCCATCTCCCAGGCCTTGTCCGGCAGGCCGAGCTCGAGCGCGGTGTGCGCGAGGTCCGTTCGTGCGAACGACTCCCCGCGCCAGTCGCCCGACTCGTGATAGGTGTGGATCGACCGTTCGAGGTCGGCGAGGCACTCGTCGTCGTTGAACAGGTTGTAGTGCACGAAACTGATGTCCTGCAGTGCTGCCGCCGCGCGTGCGACATCGTTGTGGGTCTCGTAAAGGGAAAGAGCTTCTTCTATGTGCGTCATGGCCTCGTCGTTCTTGCCTCGCAACGCGTGCATGACGCCCACCTGGTGCAGGGCGTCCGCCTCGCCCGTGGCCGCCCCCACGCTGCGCATCAGCGTCAGGCCGCGCTTGAAGTAGGTCTCCGCCTTGTCCATCTCGTTGCGCTTGCGTGCGATGATGCCGAGCAACCCGAGCACCGATGCCTCACCGCGCACGTCGCGGATCTGCCGCATCAGGTCCAGCGCCTCGTGCAGGTGCTTGGTCGGCGTCGCGTCGGAGCGGAACATGTAGGCCGATCCCAGCCCCTTCAACGCTTCCGCACGCGCCTTCAGGTCGCCGAGCTGGTGCGTGGCGGCGAGGGCGACGCTTTGCAGCTCGATCCGGTCGCGGCCGTGACCGCGCTGCCGCAGGAAGTGCGACATGCTGTGCGGCAGCTGCCAGGCGTGCTGGTAGTGGCGGTTGTAGGCGGCGAGGTAGACCGCTGCCTTGAGGTTGAGGCGTTCCACGTCCATCCATGCCAGCGCCTCCCGTGAGTTCGTGAGCGGCGGCGGGTCGAACGGTGGGAACCGCACGGCGGAGACGAGCCGGGGCCCGCCCGGCGCCATCCGGAACTCCGCGGTGCTCGCCACGTGCAGGTAGAAGTCGAGGATGCGCAGCACCGTCTCCTCGCGCTCCTCAGGCTCGACCCCGGCCTTGGCGTGCTCGGCCAGCAGGTCGTGGAAGCGGTAGCGGCCGTTCTCCTTCTGCTGCACCAGGTGCACGTCGAGCAGCTCGTCCAGCAACCGTTCGGCGACCACCCGCGTCGAGCCGATCACCGCCGCCGCGAGGTGGGCGTCCCAGTCCTCACCGGTGTGCAGGCCGAGGCGCCGGAACAACCGCTGCTGCTCGGCCGTGAGCTGCTGGTAGGACAACGCGAACGCGCCGGCGACACTGCGTTCGCCCGCGACCAGCTCGGTCAGCCGGTGCTCGGTGAGGCGCCGGGTGACGTCCTGCGCGGACCACGCCGGCCTGGTGCGCCAGCGGGCACCGACGATCCGCACGGCGAGCGGCAGGTGCCCGCAGAGCCGGACGATCTCGCGGACCGCCGCGGGGTCCGCGTCGAGCCCCCGCTGCCCGACGATGCTCGTGAGCAGCTTCAGCGAGTCCTCTTCGGACAGCACGTCGAGCGACACGGTGTGCGCCGCGTCCAGGTCGACGAGCCTGCGCCTCGACGTGACGAGCACCAGACCGGTGCCCGGCAGCAGCGGCCGGACCTGGGCGGCGCTGCCCGCGTTGTCGAGGACCACGAGTGCCTTGCGGTGCGCCATTTCCGCCCGCCACCGCGCGGCGCGGGCGTCCAGGCCGTCCGGGATCTCCTGGGCCGGCACGCCGAGTGCCGTCAGCAACGCCAGCAGTGCGTCCGACGGCGTCCGCGGCTCGACGCCGGCGGTGTAGGAGTGCAGGTCGACGAAGAGCTGCGCGTCGGGGAACCGCCCGGCGAGCCGGTGCGCGGCCCGGACGGCGAGGGTCGTCTTGCCGATGCCCGCCATGCCGTCGATGGCGGTGATCGCGACGCACCCGGACGGCACGGCGGCGAGGATCTCGTCCAGGTCGTCGACGCGCCCGGCGAAGTCGGCGATGTCCCCCGGCAGGTCGTTGCGCGCCCGAGGCCTGTTGTCGGCCGTGAGCACCTGCCGGTGGGCCTTCTGCAGGTCCTTGCCGGGGTCGAGGCCGAGCTCGTCGGCCAGCGTCGCCCTGACCACCTCGTAGGCCCGCAGCGCCTCGGTCTGCCGGTCACACCGGTGCAGCGCCACGACGAGCTGCGCCCACATCCGTTCCCTGGTGGGGTGCTGCCCGGTGAGCGCCCGCAGCTCGGGCACCACCTGCTCGTGCCGGCCGGCATCGAGATCGAGCTCGATGCGCGCTTCCAGCGCCGCGAGGTACTTCTCCGTCAACGCGGGTACGTGATCACGTTCGAGCGCATCACTTCCGATGTCCGCAAAGGGCCGCCCCCGCCACAACGCCAACGCCTCACGCGGCGGCACCCGGTCGAACCGGTGCACGTCCACCTCGTCGGCCGACACGTCCAGCAGATACCCGCCAGGCTTGGTCACCACGAGATCCGGCGCGCCCAGATCCTCCCGCAACCGCCCGACGGTGGTCTGCAACGCGTTGCGCGACCCACCCACCAGCTCGACGAGCTCGTCGACCCCGACGACCTGCCCGGCCCGCAACGCCAACGCGGCGAGCACCACCCGCCGCTTACCGGGCGGAACGTGGACGCGGCGCCCGTCGAGCACCACGTCCAACGGCCCGAGCAGGCCGAACGACCTCACGCCCACTGACCCCAGTGCACGATCTCCTCGAACGGCACCCGCTTGCGAGTACGAGGCGAAGCCCCTTCCGACACTCCAGTCTCATCGGGATGGCCGATCGCGATGACCCCGATGGGCGAGTAGATCTCCGGCACCCCGAACTCCTCGCGCAACGCGGGCCACTGCTCCCGGTTCGTCCCGAAGAACACCGCGCCCAGCCCTTCGTCCACCACCGTCTGCAGGATCAACAGCGAGGCCATCCCGGTGTCGATGTCCCAGTAGGGCACCGGCCAGTGGTCCTCACTGCGGTCGGTCCACCCCTTGTCCGCCTGCGCGTACCGATCGAGGTACACGTCCTTGGCCGAGAAGGGGATCACGACCACCGGCGCCTTCTTGGCGTCCTCACCACCCCACCACTCGAACTTGGCGGTGAGCCGCTCCAACGCCTCCCCCTGCAGGACCAGAAAACCCTGTCCCTGCGAGAACCCGGCAGACGGCCCGCGCACGGCGTTCCGCATGATCCGCTGAATGCTCTCGTCACTGACCGGCTCGTCGGTGAACTTCCGCACCATGCGCCGACGACGAACGACGTCCTGAAACTCCACGCACACCTCCCCAGACCGCCTCGACCGTAGCAGCGACAGGCACACCACACCGCCACGGCGAAGCCGAGGCCCCAAGCGATGCCGAAGACGAGCAGTCAGACCTTGCACAGATGGGTAGCGGTGAACCCACTCGTGGTGTGGCGGAGCGGCGATGCACCCCGCCGCTTCGTCCGAGGTGCACGCCCACGCCGGAACAGGCACCCAACCGCAATGGCGACCACGCTGGAACTCGCACGGCCAAAACGGCCCACCCAGGACTCTAAAGCCGCCTCAACCCGGCCAACACCCGCTCCAACAGCGCATCATCCGGCCGATCCCCACCAAACGAAGACGCAGTCCGATGCACATCGATCAACCCATGCGCCGCCATGTCCCCCAGCAGCACCTTGGTGACCCCCAACGGCAACCCGCGCAACGCAGCGATCTCCGCCACCGACCGAGGCGAGTGGCACAGCGCCAGAACATCCTGGTGCTCAGGCCGAACAGCCGTGGAAGACCGCTCGTTCACCGAAACCAGCGACTCGATCTCGAGGTGCACCTCGGAAACCGTGCGCCCACCGGTCCACGCATACGCCCGCACGATCGACGAAGAAGCGTCGACCGACTCGACCGGCGGCAGCGGCGGCACCGGTTCGACCGGGGTCAGGGGCGCGACCGGCTTGAACGACAGGGTCGCGTACGGGTCCTGCCGCTGCGGCGCGGGTTCCGGCGCGCGGGAGTCCTTCTTCTTGCCGCGTTTGCGGATCCGTTCGCTGTCGAAGCTGAAACCACTGATCAGATCGCCGAAGTTGACCTGCTCGTCGGGTTCTCCGCTCATGCCAGCTCGGCCCGCAGTTCCGGCGTGAGCAGCTGGCCCACCTGGCGCACGACCACGGTCATCTCGTAGGCGACCTGGGCGACGTCCGAGGACGACGCGGCCAGCACCGCGAGGACCGAGCCGTCGCTGATCGACGACATCAGCATCACGCCGCGGTCCATCTGCACGACGGTGCGCACCACGGCCTCACCGGCGAAGCACTGCGACGCCGACTCGGCCAGCGAGACCACGCCGGCCACGATGGCCGCGAACTGCGGGGCTATCTGAGGCGCCAGCTTCGACGACGAGATCAGCACCAAGCCGTCGGCCGAGATCACCACGGCGTGCTCGATGCCGGGCGTGCGTTCGGCGAAGTTGGTGACCAGCCAGCCGAACTGGTCCACCTGCGTGCTCATCGACTCTCCTGGTGATCGGGAAGGCCTCGCTGCACCCCGCTCTGGAAGGCGTTGAGGAATCCTCTGGCGGACTCCGGCGTCTGCCGTGCGGGTGCGGGAGGAGGCTTCGGTGCCGCGTTGGGTGCCTGGAACCAGGATGCCTGACGTTGCTCGATCGCCTCCCCGCGGAAAGACTCCCAGGACTCCTCGCGTCGTGGTGCCAGTTCCGCCGGAACCAACACGATCGCGCGAGTCCCCTTGCCCTGTTGCGCGTCGAGACGTACCACGATCTGGTGGCGTGCGGCGAGCCTGCCGACGACGAAGAGTCCCATTTCACGGAACACCTGGACGTCCGCGCCCTCGCCGGCGGCCTCCAGCCGCTCGTTCACGACGGCGAGTGCCTCGGGGTCGATGCCGATGCCCTGGTCGACCACGTCGATCTGCACGATGTTGCCGGCCTCGATCGACGCGCTGATCTCGACCTGGGTGTGCGGCGGCGAGAACGCCGTCGAGTTGTCGAGCAGCTCGGCGAGCAGGCGGACGAGGTCGCTCGCGACGTACCCGACCACCTCGGCGCTCGGCGCGGTGTGCACCACGACCCGCTGGTACTGCTCGATCTCCGCGGCCGCCGCGCGCAGCACGTCGGTGAGCGGGATCGGCTTGTGGAACCGCCTGGCGACCTCGCCGCCGGAGAGCACCATGAGGTTCTCGTTGTTGCGGCGCATGCGGGTGGCGAGGTGGTCGAGCTTGAAGAGGTTCGCGAGCTGGTCGGGGTCTTCCTCGTACTTCTCCAGCTCCTCCATCAGCTTGAGCTGGCGTTCGACGAGACTTTGGCTGCGCCGTGAGAGGTTCACGAAGATGTTGCGCATGTTGGCGCGCATCTCCGCCTGCTCCAGCACCGACTTCACGGCCTGCTGGTGCACCTCGTCGAACGCGCGCGCCACCTGACCGAACTCCTCGGTGGTGCTCACCGGCACGGGCTCGATCTCGGTGCTGCCGCGACCGGTCGCGACCATCTCGGGCAGCGTGTGCCACGCGACGTCGAGCGCGGAGCTGCGCAGCGCGTTCAGCGAGCGCAGCAGGTAGCGGCCGACGACGAACCCGACGGTGGCGGCCAGGATCAGGCTGGCGAACAAGAGCGCGGCCGCGGCACCCGCCGCGTCGCTGGTCTCGTCGCGCAGGCGGTTCGCGGTGTCGCGCAGGTCGGTCTGCATGCCGTCGACCACGCTGTTCAACGACGTCACGACGGCGCCGGAGGCCTTGCTCCAGTCCGCGGCCGAGATCGGCAGCTTGGTCGGCTTGCCCCCGCCGGGGGCGTCCGCGACCGGGTTCAGCAGCGCGGTGGCGAGCATCTTGCGCTGGGCCTCGATGTCCGGGCCGTTGAACTTCGTCCCGTAGTCCTTGAGCTGGTCCGGGGTCGCGAGCGCGGCGAACTCGCCGGCGATGTAGCTGAGCTTGACGTTCGACTCCACCAGCGACCGCACCTCGGCCTGGACGAGCTGGCCGCGGGCCAGGCCCGTCAGCACGACCGCCTGCTGGAAGAGGACCTGCTCCTGCACGTGCAGGACGTGGTGCAGGCCCATCGCGGTGCGCAGGAGCGCGGCGTCGCCGAACTCGCTGGCGAGCACCTCGTCGACGTCGAGCAACGACTCGATGAGCTCGGTGTAGGTCTTGACGGTGGCCGGGGCGTCGTCGGTCCGCTCCCGCAACGCGGTGAGGTCCCCGATCCTGCCCTGGACGTCGCCCATGCGGGCGTGCACGACGTCGCTGAGCGAGGTCCTGCCGACCTGCTCCCGCAACGCCTTGCGGGCCTCGTCGGTGCGGCGGCCCTGCTCGAGGAGGTTCTGCCGGTCGGCTCCCTCGGCGACGATGCGCCGTTCTGCCTGCACGCCGCCGATGACGGGGATGAGCGCGGAGCGGACCTTGACCTGCCGCTCGAGCGCCGCGTACGACTCGGCGCGTTCGATGTGCGACTGGATCTGCACGACGCCGGCGCCCACCGCGATGGTGACCGGAACGATCAACACCGCGGCGAGCTTCACCGGCAGGCGCCAGTTGCGCCAGTTGGAGAGCGACTTGAGCATCAGACGAAGAGCTTGGCCGCGTTCAGGAAGAGCCGGTACAGGCCGTAGGCGAGCGGGATGCCCACCCACAGCCACGCACCGATCAGCAACAAGCGCTGGGAGCTCACTTCTTCACCACGCCTTCCGAGTCCTGCTTCTCGGCCGTCTCCGCGGCGTCCGCCGCCTCGGCCTCGTTCCACTTGGTGGTGACCGCGGCGTCGCCGTTCCCTGCCTCGGACTCCGCCGGCAGCGCGCCGGTTCCCTCGGCGGCCTCCACCGCGGCCTTCGGCTCGTGGAACTTCGGGTTGACCGGACGGATCAACTCGTTCGCGACGAAACCGACGACCAGCAGCGAGATCATGATGTAGAACGACGTGGTGTACAAGTCGGGTCCGGTGTGCCCGGCCTTCTTGCCCGCGTCCGCGATGGCGTTGACGATCAGCGGCCCGAGCACGCCGGCGACGGACCACGCGGTCAGCAGCCGGCCGTGGATCGCGCCCACCTGGTAGGTGCCGAAGAGGTCGCGCAGGTACGCGGGGACGGTGGCGAAGCCCGCGCCGTAGAACGACAGGATCACCATGGCCGCGACCACGAACAGCGGGACGCTGGACGAGCCGATCGTCAGCAGCAGCAGGTAGAGCAGCGCGCCGACGCCGAGGTAGAGGCGGTAGATGTTCTTGCGCCCCACCAGGTCCGAGGTGGACGACCAGACGATGCGGCCCGCCATGTTCGCCGCCGAGAGCAGCGCCACGAAACCGGTGGCCGCCGCCGTCGCGACCGGCGTCGACGACTCCTTGAAGAAGTCGACCAGCATCGGCGCGGCCTTCTCCAGGATGCCGATGCCCGCGGTGACGTTGAAGCACAGCACGACCCACAGCAGCCAGAACTGCGGGGTCTTGATGGCGTTGTTGGCGGAGACGTTGAACGCGACGGTCGCCTTCGGCTTGTCCTTGAGCAGTGCCTCCTTCTCCGCGGTGAACTCCGGGGAGGGCAGGCGGATCAGCAGCACGCCGAGGCTCATGAAGACCGCGTAGGCGAGGCCGTGCACGAGGAAGGCCTTGC
Source organism: Lentzea sp. NPDC059081 (assembly GCF_042738015.1). Lineage (NCBI taxonomy): Bacteria > Bacillati > Actinomycetota > Actinomycetes > Pseudonocardiales > Pseudonocardiaceae > Lentzea > Lentzea sp. NPDC059081. Next base: position 137,749 of record NZ_JBHYGW010000002.1, on the reverse strand, counting down.
CGATGCCCGACGTCGACGTGGCGCCGAACGCCGTCAGCATCGAGGTCGACCACGGCGAGGCGATCAGCGCGCCGCCGCCGAAGCCCATGATCGCGATGCCGGTCGCCATGCCGGGACGGTCGGGGAACCACTTGATCAGCGTCGAGACCGGCGAGATGTAGCCGATGCCGAGACCGATGCCGCCGACGAGGCCGTAGCCCGCGACGACGACCCAGTACTGACCGGCCCACACGCCCACGGCCGAGATCAGCAGGCCGGAGCAGAAGGCGATCAGGGACATCAGCATGGCCCAGCGGGGGCCCCTGCGCTCCACGGTCGTGCCGAGCACCGCGGCGGAGAGGCCGAGCATCACGATGCCGAGCTGGAACGGCAGCGCGGACTGCGTTCCGGTGATGCCGAGAGATTTCTCGAGGGGCGTCTTGAAGACGCTCCAGGCATATGCCTGACCAATGGAGAGATGAATCGCCAGCGCTGCCGGCGGAACTAGCCACCGGTTCCATCCTGGAGGCGCGACTTGGCGTTCGCGCGCTAAGAACCCCACTTTATCCCCAACCGTCACCAAAAACGCGGACCGAACGATCCTAGGCCAGGTGCACACGTGCGACAACGGTCTGGACCGGCCGATCGCCGTTGCACACGACGCAACATGAGATGATCATCGCAGTACAACGGCCGCGACATACCATTTGAGACGAATGCATTGCCCGACTTCAGTCCGGGTTTGGTCCGGTTTGGACCGTTTACGTACGCGCGCGCACGTTGACTGCACACGTGCGGGCGCTACAGTGGGCGCCGCACACGAGGGGCAGGGCCACATGACCAAGGCGATCCGGTCGCCTGGCGAAACGCTGCAGGAGTACCGGGAAATCCGGGGTTTCGCGTCGTTCGACGACCCCGAGACTTTGTCGTACGTCGATTCGAACGGCAAACCGAACTTCGAGGCGATTCGGCAGACCGACGAATTCCGGAACCTCCGGCGACGTCTCACCACGTTCATCTTCCCGATGACCGCTCTATTCCTCGCGTCCTACCTGACCTTCGTGCTGCTGTCCGCGTACGCGAAAGACTTCGTCAGCACCAAGGTGTTCGGTGTGGTCAACCTCGGCATCCTGCTGGGCTTGAGCCAGTTTGTGACTTCGATCATCATCACGCTCGGTTATGCCCGTTACGCAAAGCGACGGCTGGACCCGCAGCGGAAATTGCTCGCCGAGATGACGGGCGTCGAGGAGTAAGGCATGCCCACCACCGGCAACCCGGTGCTGAACCTCAGCGTCTTCGCGGTGTTCGTCCTGATCACCCTGTACATCGTCTACCGCGCGAGCAGCCGGAACGTGACGGCGTCGGACTACTACGCGGCGGGCAGCTCGTTCACCGGCGCCCAGAACGGCGTGGCGCTGTCCGGCGACTTCCTGTCGGCGGCGTCGTTCCTCGGCATCTCCGGCGGCATCGCGGCGCACGGCTACGACGGCTTCCTGTACTCGGTGGGCTGGGTCGTGGCGTGGCTCGTCGGCCTGCTGCTGATCGCCGAGGGCCTGCGCAACACCGGCCGCTTCACCGTGGGCGACGTGCTGGCGTTCCGGATGAGGCAACGCCCGGTCCGCGCCGCCGCCGCGAACGCGACGCTGGTGATCTCGTTCTTCTACATGATCGCGCAGATGGCGGGCGCCGGCGGCCTGATCGCGTTGCTGCTCAACGTGACCTCGAAGTGGGGCCAGGCGATCCTGATCGCGCTGGTCGGCATGGTCATGGTGCTCTACGTGCTGGTCGGCGGCATGAAGGGCACGACCTGGGTGCAGATCATCAAGGCCGTCCTGCTGCTGCTCTGCGTGACGCTGATGACGGTGTTCCTGCTCGGCAAGTTCGGCTTCAGCCTGTCCGCGATCATGCAGCAGGCCAGCGAGAACAACGACCTCGGCGAGGCCGTCCTCGACCCCGGCGCGAAGTACGGCTTCAGCGCGATGTCCAAACTGGACTTCGTCTCGCTGGCCCTGTCCCTGGTGCTGGGCATCGCCTCCCTGCCCCACGTCCTGATGCGCTTCTACACCGTGCCGAACGCCTCGGAAGCCCGCCGCTCGGTCGTGTGGGCGACCTGGACGATGGTCATCTTCTACCTGTGCACCCTGGTGATCGGCTTCGGCGCGATGGCCCTGGTCGGCAGCGACACGATCGCGGCGGCACCAGGCGGCGAGAACTCGGCCGCCCCGCTGCTGGCCTTCCGCATCGGCGGCGCCGTCCTGCTGGGCATCGTCTCCGCCGTGGCGTTCGCCACGATCCTCGCCGTGGTCGCGGGCCTGACCCTGGCCGCCTCGGCCTCGTTCGCCCACGACGTCTACGCCAACGTGATCAAACGCGGCAACGCCGAACCCCGCCGCGAGATCAGGGTCGCCCGCCTGACGGCCGTGGTGGTCGGCGCCCTGTCGATCATCGGCGGCATCGCGGCCAACGGCCAGAACGTGGCGTTCCTCGTCTCCCTGGCCCTGGCACTGGCGGCCTCGGCAAACCTGTCGACGATCCTCTACACGCTGTTCTGGCGCCGCTTCAACACCACCGGCACCCTGTGGAGCATCTACGGAGGCCTGGGCTCCTGCCTGCTGCTCATCATCTTCTCGCCAGTCATGTCGGGCGCGAAGACGTCGATCTTCCCGGACGTCGACTTCGCCTGGTTCCCGCTGGGCAACCCGGGCATCGTGTCGATCCCGTTCTCGTTCCTGTGCGGGTTCCTGGCGACGATCTTCACGAAGCCGGACGGCGACAAGGCGGCTTTGGCAGCGGAGATGGAAGTGCGGGCGATCTCGGGCATCGGCGCGAAGGCCTGACGCGGCCGACACCGCGCTAGCGACGCCGAAGGCAAGCCGACCAGACCCCCGCACCGCCAACGGCGAAGCCGAGGCCCCAAGCGATGCCGAAGGCGAGCCGTCTTCCCGAACGCCGATGGGTAGCGGTGCACCCACTCGTGGTTAGGCGATTGGGGCTTGACTTTGGGTGCGAGGTGCTACCCCTATCGGGATCGGCCGGTTGCGAAGCATCCGGCCTTTTCCGGCCGACCAAGCGCCTCGCAAGGGCCCCGAAGTCAAGCCCCAATCGCGGATCGTCGCGCAGCGGCGATGTACCCCGATGCTTCGTCCGAGGTGCACGACCACGCTGGAACAGGACCTGTCTCGACCGAGGTGACCACGCTGGAACTCGCACAGTCCGAACCACGCCAGAACAGCAGGCTCACCCAGGGATGATCCCCGACTCGTGAGCGATGATCGCCGCCTGAACCCGGTTCCGCACCCCGAGCTGCCGCAAGATCGTGCTCACGTAAACCTTCACAGTCCCCTCCACCACGTGGATCCGCGAAGCGATCTCAGCGTTGGACAACCCAGCCCCCACCAGCCCAAGCACCTCCCGCTCCCGCCCAGTCAACCCGGCAATCCGCTGCTGAGCAGCAGGCCGAGGCCGAGCCCGGGACAACTGGTCCACAACCCGCCGAGCCACGAGCGGCGACAGATAAGCACCCCCGGAGGCCACCGCCCGCACCCCGGCGATGATCTCCTGCGGATCCCCGGTCTTCAGCACGAACCCGGCAGCCCCCTCCCCCAAGGCCCGGCTGATGTACGAGTCGTCGGCAAAGGTGGTCAGCACCAGCGTCGAGGTAGCCGGATGACACTCCCGGACGATCCGCGCGGCGTCCAGCCCGTCGAGCACCGGCATGCGGATGTCGAGCACGGCGACGTCCGGCCGGTGCCGGGCCACCAGGTCGACCGCCGCGCTGCCGTTCTCCCCCTCCGCGACCACCTCGATGTCGCCGGCGGTGGCGAGGACGGCCTTCACGCCGAACCTGACCACCGGTTCGTCGTCGGCCAGCACGACCCTGATCAACCGCTCCTCCTGACGAGCCAGGTCTTCGAGACCAGACGATCATCCCGGAAGCACAGCTGGTGCAGGTCGTGGCGGTGGGCGTCGAACGGGTTGGCGTGCGTGCTGTAGTAGTGGCACTCGGTGCCCTTCGGGGCGGTGACGCCGAGCGGGTTGTCGACCCTGGTGCGCAGCGGCAGGTCCAGGTCGTCCTCGTCCTGCCCGATTTCTGCCCGTTCGAACTGCTCATGCGTGAGCACTGAAGTCACCGCGTCGAACACCATGTAGCCCGGCACGCCGATGGCGATGCCCGCGCACACGACGGACGTGATCAGCACGGTCCTGCGTGCGCTCTTGCGGATCTCCTCCTCCGTCCTTTCGCGACGGACGTGCGTCGGAGTGGTGCGTGGTAGCGGGCGTTCGGGGAGTTTGGCCCTCACCTCGAAGCCGCCGTCGTCGGTCGGCGCGGCCTCGAACCAGCCGCCGACGAGCGCCACGCGTTCGGCCAGGCCCAGCAGGCCCTTGCCGCTGCCCACCGCGTGCGTGCGGGGTGCGGGGCCGTTGGTGATGCGCAGCTCGAGGTTCGCGGCGAGGGTGACGGTGACCTCGGCGCCGGGTGCGTGCTTGATCACGTTCGTCAGCGCCTCTGCCGCCACGCGGTGGACCGTGCGGGCGATGATGCCGTCGATGGCGGTCTTGCGGTTGTTGACGAGCCGGACCCGGAGTCCGCTGCGGGCCACGACCTCCTCGATCGCGGCCACCGGTTCGTCCTCGTCGGCCCGCAGCACCTGCATGACGTCGGCCAGGCGTTCGGCGGCCGCGGTGACGCTGGCGCGGGCGGTCTTGGCGGCGTCGCGCTGTTGTGCGGTGAGGGTCGGTTCGAGCTCCAGAGCGCCGACCAGCAGGGCGGCGCGCGCCAACTCGTGGCCGACCAGGTCGTGCATCTCGCCCGCGAGCCGGGCCCGTTCCGCGCCGCGGGCGTTCTCGGCGTCGCGCTCCAGCAGGGAGGCGTGCTCCCAGCCGACCTCCTGCAGCTCGGCGTACCGGCGGCGGAACCGGCCGAACGCCCACGGGATGACGCCCAGCACGCCGATGCCGGACGTGACGGCGAGCGCGGTGTCCGAACCACCGCGCTCGGTCAGGGCCACGACGACGCCGACCACCTCGGCGATCGTCAGCGCGATCGCCGTCGGCCTCGGGTCCGCCGCGTGCCGGCCCGCGAGGAAGCTGAGCAGTGCCAGTGCGGGAGCCAGCGCCACCACCTCGAGGTCGAACTCGACGCTGATCAGGTAGCAGACGAGCCAGGCGCACAACGCGGCGCCGAGGGCGACCGCGGGCCGTTTGCGCACGATCACGAACGCCGTGACGAACAGCACCAGGTAGAGCGCGACCTCCCACACGGCGTCCATCATCGCAGTCGCTGCAGCACCACTGTCGGCGCCTCGTCCTGGCGCACAGGACGTTCGCGTTTCTTCAGCACCACCGCGATTCCCCACGACACCAACGCTCCGAGCGCGAGCCCGGCCAGCACGTCGTGTACATAGTGGACACCCACGATCACGCGCGACGACGCCGCGGCCAGAGCGCACACCATCGCCACCCAGCCGTAAGTGCGGTGCAGGAACCAGATCGCCATCGCGGACGCCCCGGCGATCACCGAGTGGTTGCTGGGGAACGACCAGTCGCCCGGATCCGGGCACGGCGCCAGCGAAGGCGCTGTGCGGCAGGGCCTCTCCTCCTGCACGACGATCTTCACGACCTCGCTGACCGCGTAGGCCACCACCACACCGGCACCGGCGAGGAACGCCCTCAGCCGGTGGCGGAACCACAGCACCGCGAACATCAGAGCGAACACGCCGAGCACCGCGTCGGTGCCGATCACAAGCCAGGTCACCCAGCCGAACCTACGAAGACCGCGGCCGGCGCACCTCTGCCGATCGGAACCGCCCTGCCCTTACTTTCGACAAGGTTCACAATGCCGTCATGCTCGTCCAGCGCGCGGGCGCGGCGGTCTGGCGCACCGCGTCCGTGCAGCTCGGGTTCGTCACGGGCGCGGTCGGGGCCACGGTGCCCAACCTCGCCGACCGGATCCGGGGCGGCCTGGGGAACGCCGCTGCTGGTCGCGTTCTGCGCGGTCTGGAGCGCGTCGGTGATCGCCGGCTCCGGAGTGTTCTCCGCGTCGCTGAGCGGGGTCGCCGACCAGCGCCACGTCGGCACGGCGCTGACCGCCGTCGGGTTCGGCCACGGTGGTCGGCATCCAGCTGGTGCCCCTGCTCGCCGAGGTCGTGACCTGGCGCTACGCGTTCCTGCTGCTCGTGCCGGGACCGGTGGCCGGCGCGCTCGCCATGCTCAGGACCAGGTCGTAGTAGCCGTCGGGGTTGTCGGCGCCGGACCGCCCGTCGATCAGCTCGCGCACGATGTCGCAGTGCCCCGCGTGCTGCGCGGTCTCGGCCACGACGCGCACCAGCAGGTGCCCGAACGTGGTCACGCGGCGCTCTTCCGGCCACCACGACACCGAGGCCGGGGCGTCCAACGGCAGCTGTGCGATCGACTCGTCGGAGTGCTGCCAGGCCCGGCGGTAGAGGTCGACGACGTACTCGCGGCTCTCGGTCGGCTTGGCCCACATGTCGCCGTTCTCCCACACCGCCCCGTCGTCGAGCCACGGCAGCGCCACCGGCGAGGGACGGCCGGAGCTCTCGCCGAGGTAGCCGAGCTCGATGCCGGCCAGGTGCTTGACCAGGCCGAGCAGGTTCGTGCCGCTGGGCACGAGCGGGCGGCGCACGTCGTACTCCCCCAGTCCGTCCAAAGAGGACAGCACCGAGTCGCGCGAGTCCTGCAGGTACCGCCGGAGTTCTTCCGCGATCATTTCCTGACCTTCACTTCCTCGGGCGCGGCAACGGTTTCCCGCGGCGGGCGCAGGACGTCGGGCGCCGTGCCCCACTGACTGTAGACAGCGACGAGGTGTCGTTCCTGCTCGTCGGCCGACGGCGTGGTCTGCTCGACGCGCACCACCCGGTTCTCGTCGTCCGTCTCGACCACCAGCCGCACGTCGCCGTTCTCGTAGCCCCCGGAGTGCGGCACACCGCCCGCCGCGAACACGTACCGGTTGCCCTCCTGCTCGACGAGCCGGACGGTCTTGCGGTCGATGTCGCCGAACAGGTTGCCGGGGTGGTAGTCCTTCGTGGCCAGCGACAGCTCCACCGAGTACGGCCCCACCCACGGCGCGTCGTTGAGGCCCATGCCGGAGAACGTCTTGCCCGGCGGCAGGGTCAGGTCGCTGTGCTGCAGGTACGCGTCGTGGTCCAGGCTCACCGACCGGTAGTCGCCGGAGCGGTTCCGGCTCTCGAAGTGCGCGGTCACGTCCTCCTGCGTCGTGGCACCGCCGGGGCCGACGTGCTGCACGCCGGCGTAGGTCTCGCGGCGCGGGTCCTTGCCCTCGACCTCGATCCGCACGTCGAACCGGACCGACTTCTGCTCGTGGATGGTCTGCTGCCACTCCTTCAGCAGCGCCACGGGGTCCGCCGGTGCCGACGAGCAGGCGGTCAGGACGAGGAGCAGGGACAGGGCGCGAAGCATGCGAGGAGTCTTGCAAAGCGCACCGGTCGTGCGGTCCAAAACCGGAAGGTGGCTGCCTCACCCCGTGGTGACGTTTGCGCGCCCGGTTCGCCGGAAACCACGAGGACATGACTGAGCACCAGTTCACGACCCCTCTGGGCGGCGGCGAGCCCGTCGACGACGAGCCGGACGCGGTCGCGGTCGAGGAGGCCGGCGAGCACGTCACCGCGCCGGAGGAGACCGCGATGCACATCGAGGAGACCGAGGAAGGCGGCGGCCGCGTGGACCGTCCGGACGACGGCTATCTCGATCGGTGAATCACTGTCGAATGAGTCACCGAGCGTGACAACCAGGTCAACGCCGTATCGCTGGAACGGCGCTTGAGTCCCGCTTGAGCCACCGTTCGTCTAGGACACTAGCTGACCTCAAGTGGTCCTAGAGTCCTTTGTGTCGGGACAAACGAGCGAAGGACTTACAGCGATGACCACCACCGAGATCCTCACCGGCGAGCGTGCGGACCTGCTCGAGACGCTCCGGCAGCACCGCTGGTTCCTGACGTTCACCGCGCAGGGTCTGACCGACGAACAGGCGGCGTCGAGCCCGACCGTGAGCGCGCTGAGCATCGGCGGTCTGATCAAGCACGTCGCCGCGGTCGAGGAGAACTGGGTCAAGTTCATCGAGCACGGCACCTCGGCGATGGAGGCCGACCCCGGGTCGGAGGCCTACGAGAACCACGAGGCGAACTTCCGCCTGGCCGACGGCGAGACGCTGGAGAGCGTCATCGCCCGGTACAACGAGGTCGCGGCCCACACCGACAAACTGGTCGAGACCGTCGACCTGGACCTCTCGCACCCGCTGCCGTCCGCCCCGTGGTTCCCCGAGGGCAAGACGTGGTCGGCGCGGCGCGTGTTCGTGCACATCATCGCCGAGACCTCGCAGCACGCGGGCCACGCGGACATCATCCGCGAGACGATCGACGGCCAGAAGACGATGGGCTGACGACGGCGGGCTGAGGACGGCGGGCCGAGCCCTCAGGCCTTCGGCGGCGAGAACGTCGAGAGGAACTGGTCCCGGAAGTCGCTCATCCGCGACACCGGGGCCGTTCCGCCGGGCCTGATCCCGTCGTCCCACTTCCAGGCGTCCACGCGGTCCAGCACGGCCGGGTCCTTGGCCACGATGGTGATCGGCACGTCCCGCGACGCCCCCTCGCCGGTCACCATCTGGGCCGGCTGGTGGTCGCCCAGGAACACGAGGACCAGGTTCTCGTCGCCGTACCGCTCGACCCAGGAGACCACCGACTCGAGCGAGTACGAGATCGAGTGCGCGTAGTCGGCGCGCACGGCGGCCGGGTCACGGCCGAAGATCGACTCGGGCGGGTCGTTCGAGGCGGGCATGGTCGAGTAGACCGAGCCGTCGCCGAGCTTCTCCCAGTCGACGGAGTCCGGCGTCGGCGACCACGGCGCGTGCGAGGACACCATCGGGATCGCCGCCATCACCGGGCCGTGCTGCTTCGCGCGTTCGTTGCGCTGGAACGACTCCAGCGTGAACTGGTCCGGCGTCGTCGCGTAGCCGAAGCGCGGGCCCTTGTAGCCGAGGTCGGCCGCGTCGTAGATCTCGTTGTAGTGGAAGAAATCCCCTTCTGGCCACGCTTGCGTGATGCCGGGGACCACGCCGACCGAGCGCCACGACGACTCGCGGAACGCGCGCGGCAACGTCAGCCGGTCGGACGCCACGAGGTTGCGGTAGCGCTGCTGGTTGTCGATCCACAGGCCGGACAACAGGGTCGCCTGCGCCATCCAGCTGCCACCACCGGCGGTCGGCGAGGTCAGGTAGGCGGACTTCGCGGTGTAGCCGGCCGACTTCAGGCGCGCGTTGCCGTCCGCGAGCTTGGCCGAGACATCCGGCATGTCCAGCGCCGACTTGCCGTAGCTCTCCACGAACGTGAAGACGACGTCCTTGCCCTGCAACGAGGACAGCAGCCCCTGGTGACCGCGGAACAGGTCGACCGACGCCTCCGCGGCGAACGCCTCCTGGTCGTGCAGCCCGACCTTGACGCGCCGGGCGTGGTCGACCAGCGCCGTCGCGGCGGCGTCGGAGTAGACCGGGATCCCAGGCACGGCAAGGGAAACACACGCCACTGCGGTCAACGCCACCGCTCGGATCGCGACCGGACGCCGTGCGGCGGCGACAGAACCGAGCCGCAGCACCGAGAGCGAAGCGAGCCACACGATCCCGACGACGAGCGCGACCGCCAGCCCGACGGCCAGCACGGAGGCGAACCGGCCGAACGTCACGTCCACGAAGTCGATGGCGGGCACCAGCAACGGCCAGTCCAGCACGAGGTCGAACGGCCGGTACAGCACCACGTCGAACCCGATGTCCATGATCTTCACGACCGTGAACAACCCGAGCGCGACACCACCGGCGATGGCGGCCGGCTTGCGGAACCGGTCCGGCAGCAGCACCAGCACCAGCACGCCGACGAGCCCTTCGAGGGGCACGCGCAGGAACGCCTCGGGTGTGAACTTCTCCAGGTCGCTCGGCGCGATGAGCACGAACAACACGAACAGCCCCGCCAGCACCGTGGCAGTCCGCCGCAGCAACGTCCTCACCGAGCTCCCCTTTCCTGGTCCCCTGAGGTAAACGCGGCGCGGCACGCGGCCGGTTCAACTGCTCTACGATCGAGTTCGTGACCCGCCCGCACGTGCTGCTCAGCGTCGCCGTCAGTCTCGACGGCCACATCGACGACCGCGGCACCGAGAGGTTCCCGCTTTCCAACGCCGAGGACTTCGACCACGTCGACCGGATGCGCGCGGAGTCGGACGCGATTCTGGCGGGGGCCGAGACGTTGCGCCGTGACAACGCGCGTCTGCTCGTCTACAGCGAAGAGCGGCGCGCGCAGCGGAAAGCCGACGGAAAACCTGAGTTCCCGCTGCGGGTCACCGTCACCAGGAGTGGCGACCTCGACCCCGACCTGCGGTTCTGGCACTGCGGCGGCGACCGGCTCGTCTACACGCGCAGCGCGGGCACGACGGTCGACCACCTCGCCGAGACGAGGACGTTCAGCGAATTCTCGGAGATTCTGGACGATCTCGGCGCACGCGGCGTGGAAAAGCTCATGGTCGAGGGCGGCACGAGCATTCACACGGCGTTCCTCGAAGCAGGCCTCGCGGACGAGATCAGGATCGCGGTCGCGCCGATGCTGATCGGACAGGCGACGGCCCCGCGTTTCGTGAATCCCGCCGAGTTCCCCGGTGGACCGGCACGCCGGTTCCACCTGGAGGACGTCACGAAAGTCGGGGACGTCGCGGTGCTCCGCTACTTCCCGAAAGTCACTTCTTCTTCACGAGGCTGAGCGCGCCGAGGATCTGCTCGCGGCGGTAGACCGCGATCACCAGCGCCCACACCACGAACAGCAGCGGCAGCTGGGCGCCCTTGAAGCCGCCGTTGGTCACCAGGAAGATCTCGGTGACGGCCGCGCCGGCCATGATGCCGGCCAGCGCCAATGCCGCGAGGCCGCAGATGCGCGGGATGAGCAGGCCCACCGCCGCGGCGATCTCCAGCACGCCGGTGAAGTACCGGAACCACTGGCCGAAACCGATGTCGTCGAACTTCGCGACGAACTGGTCGGTGAACAGCGCGTAGCCGTTCAGGAAGAACTGCACGGCGAGCACGATCTGCAGGATCCAGACGACGATCTCGAGGACCTTGGCCGCGGTGGAGGTCTGCTCAGGCATGGCGGGATTCTCCCACCGCGACAGCGGAGTTGGTCCACAGCCACAGCACATCGCGACCGAACGACCACACCAGCGATGCCAGCGCGAGACCGACGAGGACGCCGGCGAACGGAAGCAGACCCGAGGCGGCGACGACGAGGAAGATCCCCTGCACCGCGGCCACGACCTTGCGCGCGTAGCTGGCGGGCAGCGGCGCGGTCATCCAGCGCAAGCGCCACGAGGCGGCGACGAACACGTACCGCATCAGGCCGATCGCGAGCACCCACGGTCCGAGGTGGATGGCGACGTACGCGCTGAGCACCAGGATCAGGAACGCGTCGACCTCCATGTCGAACCGCGCGCCCAACGCCGTCGAGGTGCCCGTGCGGCGGGCGACCTGACCGTCCACCCAGTCGAGCGATAACGCGACCGCGGCGAGCGTCACGACCAGCGCCACCGGAACGTCCTGGCCCGCGCGGTCGGCGACGAGCGCGGTCACGGCGCCGACCATCAGGCCGCGCGCCAGCGTGACGCGGTCAGCGGGGCCCAGTGACCTGGTGCGATGCCGTTGCATGCCGTAGCCGAGGAACGCCCACGTGGCGAACCCGTAGGCGAGACCCGCGGCCCAGCCGAGCAGCCCGAGGCCGGTCGTGGCACCCACCACACCCAGCAGGAGTACCTGGGCGACGGCCCAGACGGCAGGCTCCCGTACGACGGGCGTCTCGGTGTGCTGAAGTGTGATCATCAGGTGCCCCTAACGAACTTCGTGCGGCGGAGGTGTTGTGAGTGACACGTACGGCGAGTGCCTTTTGGCTCAATGAATCCGGAAAAGGAGAACTTCGTCAGGTCGAGGCGGCGGAGCCGGGTCCGGACGAGGTCGTGGTGCGCACGCTCCACTCGGGAGTCAGCCGCGGCACGGAGACGCTCGTGCACCGCGGTGGTGTGCCGGAGAACCAGTACGCGGTGATGCGGGCTCCCTTCCAGGAGGGCGGCTTCCCGTGGCCGGTGAAGTACGGGTACCTCAACGTCGGCGTGGTCGAACACGGACCCGAACGACTGCGCGGCCGCACGGTGTTCTGCCTCTATCCACACCAGACCCGTTACGTCGTCCCGGAAACCGCCGTGACGGTGGTGCCGGACACCGTTCCGGCCGCTCGCGCGGTGCTGGCGGGCACCGTCGAGACCGCGGTGAACGCGGTGTGGGACGCGCGTCCGCTGATCGGCGACCGGATCGCGGTGGTCGGCGGCGGCATGGTCGGGTCGAGCATCGCGGCGGTGCTGGCGACGTTCCCCGGTGCCCGTGTCGAGCTCGTGGACGCGGACCCGGCGCGGGAGGAGACCGCGCGTGCGCTGGGTGTCGGTTTCGCCTTGCCGGACAACGCTCTCGACGGCTGCGATCTGGTCTTCCACGCCAGTGCCACGGAACCCGGCCTCACCACGGCGCTGAACCTGCTCGCGCCGGAGGGCCGGGTCGTCGAGCTGAGCTGGTACGGCGACAGGAAGATCGCCGTGCCGCTGGGCGAGTTCTTCCACTCCAAACGGCTCACGATCCGCAGCAGCCAGGTCGGCGTGGTCGGCCGTCCCGACCGCTCCTACGCCGAACGCATGGCGCTCGCCCTGGACCTGCTCGCCGACGACCGGTTCGACGCCCTGATCACCGGGCACAGCGCGTTCGAGGAGCTGCCGGACGTGATGCCGAAGCTGGCCGACGGCACGATTCCGGCGCTGTGCCACCGGATTGACTACGGTCAGGGTCATGTTCCCGACTGACACGACGATCGACGTACGCGACGCGAAAGTGGCCGTGCTCCCGGTCGGCAGCACCGAGCAGCACGGCCCGCACCTGCCGCTGGCCACCGACTCGGTGATCGCGTGGACCATCGCGTCGGAGATCGCGGCGCGGTACCCGGTGCGGAAGCTGCCGCCGATCCAGTTCTCGTGCTCGCAGGAGCACGCCGACTGGCCGGGCACCGTCAGCATCTCCGCGCGCACGCTGGCCTCAGTGGTCACGGACATCGCGAAGTCCTTGCGGCGCACCGGTGTCACGGGACTGGTGCTGGTGAACGGGCACGGCGGCAACTACGTGCTGCAGAACGTCGTGCAGGAAGGTGAGGGGCTCGCGCTCTTCCCCGGCAGGGACGACTGGGCGTTCGCGCGAGAGCAGGCCGGCATCGAGACCTCCGCGTACAGCGACATGCACGCCGGTGAGCTGGAGACCTCGATCCTGTTGCACGCCCACCCCGATCTCATCCGTCCCGGTTACGAGAGCTCTGACCACCTGGCGGAGGACCGGCGGCACATGCTGACCCTGGGTCTGGCGCCGTACACGTCCTCCGGCGTCATCGGGCGTCCCTCGCTCGCGTCAGCGCGCAAGGGCGAGCTCCTGCTCACGGGTCTCGCCGACTCGTTCGGCCACTACCTCGGCCTGTTCGGTCTTGGCACGGCGTGACAGGAAGAGCACGACGGCGCCGGGCAGCGCGGCGACCAGCGCCAGCACGCCGTAGACGATTCCGGTGGTGAAGCCCTGCTGGGCGCCCAGCCCGGCGGCACCGAACGCGACCGCGAGGAACGCCTCGCGCGGGCCGAAACCGCCGATGTTGACCGGGATCGCCATGATCAGCAGCGCCAGCACCACGACCGGCGCGAGCTGGGCGATGGTGGCCTGCGACCCGGCGGCGCGGGCGGCGACCACGAACATCGCCACGTACCCGGCGACCGCGCCCGCCGACAGCCCGATGACGGCGGGCCAGGTCTTCAGCGACAGCAGGCGGATGCCGTCGGCGAGCGTGTCGACGAGGACCCGGCGCACCGGCTTGATCTGCCAGCCGACGACCGCGGCCAGGGCCAGACCGGTGAGGACCAGCCCCGCCGTGGTGGCGTCGAGGTCCAGGTCGAGACCGGCGGCGGGGTGCGTGAGCAGCACCGCGAGACCGATCCCGACGAGCACGACCTGGCCGGCGAAGCGCTCGAAGAACACGGCGCGCACGCCCCGTCCGACGTCGCCCGACTCGCGGCCGTGGTTGACCGCGCGGTGCACGTCGCCGAGCACGCCCGCGGGCAGGACGGCGTTGACGAGCTGGGCGCGGTAGTAGTCGCTGACCGCGGTCCTGAGCGACAGCGACAGGCCGAGGCGGCGCGCGATGACGACCCAGCGACCAGCGCTGAGAACCGTCGTCGCGAGCCCGATCGCGAGCGCGGCGGTGACGGAGAACGCGTCGATCGCGCGCAGTCCGTCGAGGAACGCCCCGGTGCCCAGGCGCACGCCCAGACCCACCAGGATCGCCACCGCCAGCAGCAAGCGGAGCCACGGCCAGAACTTCTTCATCACACAGCTCCCGGTATAGCCAGCAGGTCGACGTGGTGGACCACCGCGGATGCCGTTGACCTGCGGCGCAGGTACTCCGGAGCCTCTGCGGCGAGTGCGGGTTCCTGCTCCACCGCGGCGTCGACCCAGCCCTTCAGCCACTCGCCCAGCAGGGCGTCGGCGTCCAGGTGCCAGGGGCTGCGCGCCGTTCGAACCGAAGCGCCCGCTGCCGCGAATGCCTCTTCGGCAGCGGCCGGCGCGTCCGGTCCGAGCAGACGGCGCCCGTCCACGACGCGGCGCTGGTGAGCGTTGAACGCGTCCTGGAAGGCGGCGTCGAGCGGCTCGGCCGGGCCGATCTCGATCCGGCCTGCCACCGAGAGCGTGAACAGTGCGGGCACATGTGCTTCTACGCAGGCGGCCGCCAGAGCGTTCATCTCTTCGGCGGTGAGCAGGTCGAGCAACGCGGAGCACGTGACGAGGTCGGCGCCCGCGAGGTCGGCGGCGGTCAGGGACGTGAGGTCGCCCTCACGCGTCTCGGCGGTGACGTTCGGCTGAGTGCTCATGCTCGCCTCCGCGAGCTCGAGCAGCCGGGGGTCGCGGTCGTGCAGCACCCAGTGCTGAACGCCGCCGAGCCTCCCGGCGAGCCATCGTCCCATCGATCCCGTTCCACACCCGAGGTCACGGATCGTCAGGGGGGTTCGGTTCACCAGAGTTTCGCGGACGGTCTCCACGAGCTCGGTCGAGCGCGCCTGTGCGTCGGCGATCTCCCGCAGTGCCAGCCATTCCGGGGCGAAGGTCATGGCCGCAGGGTAGCCAGCACCCTCCGCAGGTCCTCTGTGGATTCGTCCCAAGTGGACAGAGCGGCCCTGCGGACCCGTGCTCTGACCCTCAGTCCGTCCCGGTACTTCTGATCGTGGAACCAGCACGTCAAAGCGGCCGCGAAGGCACTTTCGTCGCCGATGGGAACGAGCGTCCCGCCGTCGCCCAGAGCGTCCGGAACGGCGCTCGCGATGACCGGCAGACCGTGGGCGAGCGCCTCGGTGACGACCATGCCCCAGGTCTCGGCGCGGGAGGCCAGCACGAACAGGTCAGCGGTGGCGTATGCGCTGGTCAGGGCCTCGCCGGCGAGCGGGCCGGGGTAGCTCACGCGGTCGTCCGGCGGAAGCTGCGCGAGGAACGGCCCGTGCGGGCCCACGCACGTCAGCCGCCAGTCGGCGTCGATCCCCTGCAACGCCCTGACCAGCACGTCGTGGCCTTTGCGGGGTGTGATGGACGCGACGCACAGCAGGTTGTGCACGCCGTCGGTGCCCGTGGCCACCGGCGCCGGGTCGGTGCCGGGGACGACGACGTGGACGTTCGCCAGACCGTGCCGGACCCGGAGGTCCGCCGCGGCCGTGGGGCTGGTCGCGATGACGGCGCTCGCGGCCCGCAGGACCTGGCGTTCCCGCTCGTCCAGGAACGCGGCGGTCGCCGGGTCGAGCCCGGTCTCGTCGGCCAGCGGCAGGTGCACGAGCACAGCGAGCCGCAGCCGGCGCGCGTGCGGGACGACGACCTCGGGCACCCCGCAGCAGACCAGGCCGTCGAGCAGCACGACCTCGCCGTCCGGGATGCCCGCAAGCGTTTGCTCCAACGCTGCGGTGTTGTGTGGACGCGGCCAGTCACCAGCGACGAGCAACCGGTCCATGCCCGCGCTCACACGCAGGTCGTAGACGTTGCCGCCGCTGGGACCGGCCGGGTCGGCGACGTCAGCCGGAAGGACGAAGCGCACGTTCGTAGCTCGCCCACGCGACGTGGGACTCGTGGAGTGTGACGGTGATCCCATCGATGCCGTGCGCGCCCTCGCCGAGTGCGCCCTCGGAGATCTTCTCCGCGAGCTGGTCGGCGATGTGCTTCGCGAGCCACTCCGTGGACGTGTTGATGCCCGCGAACTGCGGTTCCTCGTCGAGGTTGCGGTAGTTGAACGCCGCGAGAACCGCGTTCAGCTCCTGCGTCGCGAGTCCGATGTCGACGACGATGTTGTCCGAATCGAGCTCAGCACGTTTGAACGTTGCGTCCACCAGGAACGTTGCTCCATGCAGACGTTGTGCCGGACCGAAGACCTCGCCGCGGAAACTGTGGGCGATCATCACGTGATCGCGGACGGTGATGCTGAACAGGATGACCTCCGCTGTGCGGTCGGGTTACGGTGCGAAGTCCGTCCGAGCGTAGCTGCACGCTCGGAAGGCGCTTGGTGACGAGGGGACCCGTGATGTTCGAACAGACCTTCAACGACGAAGACGTGGCGGAGTCCGACCTGGTGACCCGTCGCGGCACGTTCCGCGCAGTCGCGTTCAGAGCGGACGGTCACGAGCACATGGCTCTCGTGTACGGCAAGACGAAGCTGCGCGAGAACGTGCTGGTGCGCATCCACTCCGAGTGCATGACCGGCGACATCTTCGGTGCGATGCGGTGCGAGTGCGGCGAGCAGCTCGACGCGGCGTTGAACGCGATCGTCCGCGAGGGCAACGGGATCCTCATCTACCTGCGCGGCCACGAGGGACGCGGAATCGGTTTGGTGGCAAAGGTTCGCACGCACGTGTTGCAGGACGCCGGTATGGACACGTTGGACTCCGCCACGTCACTCGGGTTGCCCGTGGACGTGCGTGACTACACGCCTGCGGCACGGGTTTTGAAGCACCTGCGCGTGCAGTCCGTGCGACTGATGTCCAACAACCCCGACAAGATCGCGGCGCTGGAGGACAACGGCATCACGGTCGCCTCTCGCGTGCCGTTGCTGATGCCGCCCAACACGCACAACATCGCGTACCTCACGGCGAAGCGCGACCGGCTCGGTCACGACCTGCCGCAGGTCGACTCCTTCACCCTGCCGCACGCACGCTGACCATTGCTTTCCCGGCACGTGGCGCTCAGACTGGCTCGATGCTGGCGCTGCGGGCGGGGCGAGCATTCGACGGTGAGCGGTCGCTCGCCGGACCCGTCACGGTCATCACCGAGAACGGCGCGATCAGGGCGGTCGAGCAGGGCCACCCCGACGTGCCGGGTGCCGAGGTCGTCGACCTCGGCACCGCCACCGTCCTACCCGGACTGATCGACACGCACGTGCACCTGGGCGCCGACAGCGAGAACGGTGCACTGGACCGCCTGCCCTCGTTCACCCCCGAACACCTCGACGCGGTGATCGCGGACGGCGTCGGCCGCCACCTGCGGGCGGGCGTGACCACCGTGCGCGACCTGGGCGACCGCGACTGGTCGGTGCTGGAGCAGCGGTCGCGGCACCGCGTGCGGATCCTCGCGTCCGGACCGCCCATCACCTGCCCGCGCGGCCACTGCTGGTCGATGGGCGGGGAGGCGAGCGGGGAGGACGCGCTGCGGCGGGCCGTCCGGGACCGGGCCGAACGCGGGGCCGACGTCGTGAAGATCATGGCCAGCGGCGGGTTCGCGACGCCGGGGACCGCCGTCGACGACTGCCAGTTCACCGAGCAGGATCTCCGCGTGGTCGTGGACGAGGCCCACGCCCACGGTCTGCCGGTGACCGCCCACGCGCACAGCCTGGCCGCCGTGCAACGGGCGGTGGCCGCGGGCGTGAACGGGATCGAGCACTGCACGTGCCTCACCGACCGGGGCATGCACGCGCCGGTCGAGCTGATGGACGCGTTGGCGGAGGCACGGATCGCCGTGTGCCACACGCTCGGCAACACGCAGGACCCGCCGCCGTTCATCCAGGAGCGGTTCGACCGGGCGGGCATGAGCATCGCCGCCAAGATCGGTGTCGTCGGCCGCATGCACGACCGCGGAGTACGTGCCATCTCGGGCACCGACGGCGGGATCGGGGCGGGCAAGCCGCACGGGATCACCGTCGACGCGCTCGGTCACATGGTCGACGCGGGCATCCCGAACGCCGTCGTGCTCGCCAGCGCCACCAGTCAGGCGGCGCGGGCGCTGGGTGTCCCCAGGGGGATGCTGAGACCCGGCTGGGACGCCGACGTCATCGCCGTGGCGGGAAATCCCATGCGGGACATCACGGCGTTGCGGCAGGTGACCGCCGTGGTGATCGGCGGTCAGATCGTGACGACGACCTTGCCGCGAGACCGCCGGGAGTAGACGTGGTCGATCGCGTCGAGGCCTTCGGACAGCGGGAACTCGCGGTCCACCGGCGGCTTCACCTTTCCTGCCTCGACCAGCACGCGCAGCTCCTCGAACACGTCGGAGCGTTCGGTGGACATCAGCGGGACGAGCGTGTGCTTCACGAACAGGTTGAGCAGGCCCGCGCCCAGCGCCCGTTCGAACCCGCCCGTCAGCGAGCCCCCGTTCTCGGCACCGACCAGCACCAGCGTGCCGCGCTCGGTCAACGCCCTGCGCGTCCTCGACAGCTTCCGGTTGCCGCCGCAGTCCAGGATCAGGTCGTACGTGCCGGTGAAGTCCGCGACCGTGTAGTCGACGACCTCGTCGGCGCCCAGCGACCGCACGAGTTCAACCTTGCTCGTGCTGCACACACCGGTCACGTGCGCGCCGAGGGCCTTGGCGATCTGCACCCCGTACGAGCCGACTCCCCCGCCGGCGCCGATGACCAGGACCCGGTGGCCCGCTCGCACGCCACGCAGCCCCTGAAGCGCTGTTCCGCCCGAGATCGGCACGGCGGCGGCCTCCGCGAACGACACGTTCGCCGGCTTGCGCGCCAGCCGTGAGACGGGAGCGACGGCGTACTCGGCGAACGACCCCTCGCACGTGCCGAACACCTCGTCGCCCGGCGAGAACCCGGTGACGCCGGGACCGGTCTCCTTCACGACGCCCGCGACGTCGCGTCCCGGGACCGGGGACTTGGGTCCGCGGAACCCGAACCCGAGGACCCGCACCAGGTACGGCCTGCCGGTGAGGAGGTGCCACGTGCCCATGTCGACCCCCGCCGACCGCACCTCCAGCAGAACCTCGCCCGGCCCTGGCACAGGCACGTCCAGGTCACCGAACACCGCCGATCCGTATCTTCGCTGCACGAGAGCCTTCACTCGACTTCCTCCTCCGGGTACTGGAACACCTCTTCGAGCGACACCTGGAACACGCGGGCGATCTTGAAAGCCACCTCGAGCGACGGCGAGTACCTCCCCTGTTCGATGGCGATCAGGGTCTGGCGCGTAACGCCGATGGCGGCGGCGAGATCGGCCTGCTTCATCTCGCCGCGCGCGAACCGCAGCGCGCGGATGGAGTTCGTGACCTTCGTGGGCTTCACGGCATCCCCCGCCGGTAGGCCGCGATCTTCGCCATCGAGCCGAGCACGGCGGACAGCACGAAGCACAGGTAGAGCACGTTCGCGATCCAGAAGTGCGGCGCCTCGACCATCGCCAGCACCATCGCGGTCACCCCGCCGATGACGACGAACGACTGGCCGACGTGGTCGCCGAACCGGCCGATCTCGCGGTCCCGTTCGTCGGACTGCAGCCCGTCGTGGCGCGCGGCGATGCCGAACCACATGCCCGCGACGATGCCGGCGACGATCCCGAGCCCCATCGTCCACAGCATCGCGCCGACGTAGGGCACCTCGACCAGGGGTCTGCCGCCCGTCCGACTCAGGATCAACACCGCGTAAACGGCATAACCGACCACGGCGATCACGCCCAACGCCCACGCCTGCTTCTCTTCGAACGCCATGGCCCTGCTCCTGATGTCAAAGAAACCTGACATCACCAAGGTAAAACGAAGCAGACATCGTGTCAAACATCTTTTACATGATCGCGTGGAGGCCGGATGGCGGTCGACGGCGTCCGATCGCACCCATTAGCGTGCGGCGCATGCTCCGTCCGATCCTTGTTGTGTGCGCGCTTGCGCTCACGGCGTGCGGTCACGCCGTGACAGCGGACCCACCCGCCAACGCCCGCACGCAGCAGCCGACCCCGGCCGCAGCACCGCGCGTCGCCACGCCCGAGGTCTGCCCGATGCCCGACAGCGGGTTCGAGTGCGACCTCCAGAAGCGCATCAAGGCGGCCCAGACGTACGCGGAGACCAGGCCGGGCACCGTCGGCATCGTGCTGCGCGACCGCAAGGCGGGCGCGACCTGGCGCAACGGCAACGCGGCCGACATGACGTGGACCGCGTCGACGATCAAGCTCGCGATGGTCGTGAACCTGCTCGAACGCCACCGCGCCGGCAAGATCAAGCTGACGGCCGACGACCGCAGGCTGATGACCGCGATGCTGCACAGCTCCGACGACGACGCGGCCGACACGCTCTGGAAGCGCTACAACGGCACGACGTTCAACGCGGCGTTCGGCAAGTACGGCATGACGGAGCTGACCGCCCAAAGAGGATATTCGTCCTCGTTCCCCTACTGGGGCTTCGAGAAGTGCACGGCGAACGACCTCGACCACCTGATCAACTACGTCCTCGACGAGGTGCCGGCCGAGGACCGCGCGTACATCGTCGGCCAGATGCGCGACGTGGGTCCCGAGCAGCAGTGGGGCGTCTGGGGTCCCGACTCCGGCACGAAGAACGGCTGGTCCGAGGAGGACGGTGGCTGGGTGATGAACTCGGTCGGGTTCGTCGGTCCCGGTGAGCGGTACACGGTCGCGATCATGAACAACCTCAAGGGCGAGGGCGGGTACGACGAGGGGCGCGCGACCGACACGGAGATCACCCGCATCCTCTTCCGCTAGGCCGGGGGCTCGAAGCGGAACGAGCGGATGAAGCAGTCGCGCGGCTGGTTCACGGCGAACAGCACGCAGTCGGCCACGGACTGCGCGGTCAGCATGCCGTCACGCACCGCATCGTCGTCGTTGTCGAAGTCCGGCGGGTACAGCGCGATCATCCGGATCCCCTCGGGCCGCAGCCGTTGCGACATGATCTCCGCGTACCGCCCCTGACCCGCCTTGGCCGCGTGGAACGCCGCGTGCGCGATGTGCGCGGGATCGCTGCGCGCCTCGGCCTCCAGCGAGACGATCGTCACGATGTCGGGCCGTCCGGACCGGCGCAGCAACGGCAGGAAGCTCTCGGTCATGAGCACGGTTCCCGCCGTGCCGGACAGAACCGTCCGCACGATCGCGTCGTCCGTCTCCTCCGCGGCCGCGAGGAACGCCGCACCGTTGTTGACCAGTACGTCCACGTGTCCCAGCCGGTCTTCGACCTCGGCGGCGCACCGGCGCACCGACGCCGGATCCGTCAGGTCGCACCGCATCGCGTGCGCGTCGGCAAGCGGGTCGCAGGTGCGTTGTGCGGCGGCGAGATCGCGTGCCGTCACCACCACCGTCGCCCCTTGCGCGGCGAACCGCCGCGCGAGCGTGCGTCCGAGACCCCTGCCACCACCAGTGATCACCACGTTCATCCACGAGATCCTGCAACCTCCATCGAGCTGCAGGTCAAGTTGCTAGCGTGGTCGACGACCTTGCTTGACACTGGGGAAGGGGTCGCCGTGCCGGACCGCAGGGCACATCTGGAAGAGAAGATCCGCGCGTTCCAGGAGCAGGCCGCGAAGGCAGGCCAGCTCAAGGACAAGATCTCGGAGCTGCGCGGGCAGGCCCGCAGCGGCGACGGCTCGGTGACCGTCACGGTCGCGCCGTCGGGCGCGGTGCTGGGGTTGCAGCTCAGCCCGACCGCGATGAGGTACAGCCACACGCAGCTGCAGCAGGAGATCCTCGCGACGATCCGCGCCGCGACGCAGCAGGCCGCGCAGATGCTGCAGGACACCGTGACGCCGGTACTGGGCGACCAGGCCGAGCGCTTCAAGGACGCGTTCAACGCGCATTCGAGCGTCGTGCTGCCGGACGCGCCGCCGCAGCAGGCCCCGCCACCAGCGCCGATGCCACCGCAGCAGGTGCGTCCGCCGATGCCTCCCCCGCCTCCTCCTGTGTCGAGGCCCGCACCGGGGAACCGTCCGAGGCCCGCGCCGGTCTCAGACGACGACGACTTCGGTGGCAACTCGATCCTGAGGTGATGGGGGCATGACGGGATTCCAGGTGCAGGGCGGTGCGCTCACGGCGCACGGCGCGGGTTCGACGGAGGCCGCAGGCCACTTCGGACAGCTCGCGACCCTGCTCGAACAGGCACGGGTGAGCGACGACTGCTTCGGTCCGCTCGGTGAGATGCTCGCGTTCAAGTACTTCGAGGGCTTGAAGGAATGCCAGGACATGGCCACCAAGGCCAAGGGCTTCCTGGAGGGCGTGGCGGAGCGGACCGAGCAGACGGCGCAGACCTACCGCGACGTCGAGGACGCGATCCACCAGGGACTGCAGAAGTTCAGCTCGGGTGGCGGTCCCGGTTCGTTCGGCGACCTCAACAGCGCGGGCGACGCCGGCCGCAAGAGCGACTTCGAGCAGAACGCCGGGTACGGCAGCTCGTGGGCGAGCGCGAGCGGCGACCTCTCGCGGGCCTCCAGCCCGCCGGACATCGCCATCGCGGCGGTCAACGCGCGCATGGAGCAGCTGCAGTTCCTGACGAGCCCTGGCCAGTCGTTCATCGACAACGGCCTCGGCTTCCTGATCGGCATCGTCATCAGCCCGATCGTGGAGCTCGTGCTCGAACCCGCGATCGGCGACCCCGAGCAGATGCGCAGCACCGGCACCGGCTGGGGCAAGGTCGCGGACTGGGTGCAGCAGGCAGGCGAGCACGAGAAGAACCGCGCGAGCGCGACGTCGCAGCCGTGGACCGGCGAGGCGGGCGACCGGTTCCGCAAGCAGATGGACGAGTTCGGCATGGGCGCCGAGGCGTTCGCGAACGAGATCCGCGGCCTGCAGCAGATGCTGGAGCTCGCCGCCGACCTGTTCGACGCGTTCGTCGAGATCTGCATCGACATCCTGCAAGAGCTGGTCATGGGCCTGATCATCGAGTGGCTGGCCGCGCTGGCCGCCTCGTGGATCACCGCGGGCGCCTCGATGGCCGCCGCGGGCGTCACCACCACCGCCCAGGTCGGCGGCACGATGGCGCGCCTGGGCATGAAGGTCAAGATGCTGCTGGGCAAGCTCAAGCCGTTGATCGACAAGCTCGAGGACCTGCTGCAGGCGCTGCGCAAGGGCCCGTTGAAGAAGCTGGTCGAGAAGGCCGAAGGCCTGCGCGAGGGCAACATGGCCGAGAAGTGGCTCATGCGCAAGTTCGACTCGAACCCGCTGGCCAAGATCGTCACGAAGGCCGACCCGGCGACGATGGCGTCCAAGACGGGCAACCGCTTCGCCGGCCGGTTCGGCGTCGACGGCGCCGGTTCCGACTCGCTGACCACGAACCTCACCGAGGCCGGTCTGCGCATGGCGGGCCTGAGCGGCACCTCGCACGTGCCGACCGCGATCACCAACGGCGTCATGGAAAATGCTCCCGGCATCGCCGTCGAGCAGGGCATCAAGTACGGCTACAACAAGGGTCAGGACCCGTCGTCGGACGAGGACCGCGCTGACGCCATGAACCGAGGATTCGAGTACGAGTGATCTTCTCGGCGCCACTGGGCCCCGGCCACGTCGCCCGGCAGCAGCTCTGCCGGGCGGGCGAGTCGTTGGTGTGGGCCACGTACCGGCAGACGTTCCACTACGCCGTCGACGGCCTCGACCAGCTCGGCGCACCAGGCCGGTCCCTCTTCGGCCGCGGCCTGTCCGCGGTGGGCAGAGGGGCCGGCGACCTGGCGCTCACCGTGCTGGGCGGCGGCGGTGACACGGCGGACGACAACGCACCCGCCGCCGACCACCTCGTGTTCGGTCGTTCGTCCGGCTCGCTGGCGCCGTCGGCGATGTCGCGGTTCTCGCCAGGGACGCGCGTCGACCGCCTGTGGGCGTTGACCTCGGACCGGCTGGTGGTCGCCGAACGGGCGGCTGCTCCGGTCGAGGAGCCCGCGAAGTCGTTCCTGGGCAAGGCGATCGGGTTCGGCAGGGAGGTCGGCAAGATCCTCTCCGACAACCGCAGGAAGTACGGCGACCACGTCGAGGGCGAGCCTGTCACCGCGCCCGCCTACGAGGTCGTCCACGAGTTCCCGCGCGCCCAGATCGCGCACGCCGAGCCGGGCCGCGTGACGTTCACCGACGGCTCGGGAGTCGAGTTCCTGCTCGACTCCCCCACCCCCGTCGCCGACGAGGTGGTCGTCCGCGAGCTGACCAGGTTCTGGCTGCGCCCCGGCGAACACCTGGTGCTCGGCCTGCCCCCGATCGTCGCCCACGTGGGCGGCGTGGTCGGCGGCGCACTGCACGTGCCCTGGACCGCCTCCGGGCCGATGCCCTCGCTGGACCTGGACAAGCCGCGCTGGCCCCTGCCCGCCCCGCCGTCGCCGCCGGACTGGATCGACGACCCGACGCTCGGCTACTGGCTGGAGGCGCCTTCGGTGTCGAGCGCCGCCGTCTCGCTGGCCGACCACTTCGCCTTCAGCCTCGGCAACGCCCGCCTCGCGGTGAGCGACCAGCGCGTGGCCGTCGTCTACCCGACGCACCTGTTCGAGGCCAAGCCTTCCAGCGTGTTCACGACGTTCGCGGAGATCCCGCGCGGCGCCGTGCGCTCGGTGGAGAACACGTACGCCGGGTGCAGCCTGCCGGCACGACCGGTGGTCAGGCTGACGTTCGCGGACGGGTCGGCGTTGACGCTGCGCCGGCCCTGACCTCGGCCCCGCCACTGCTCAGCAGCCCCACCCACGCGCCACAGCCGTCCCAGCGTCAGGCAGTGCTCGCGACCGGGCCGGAAGCGCGCGCTCAGCCGGCTCGCGGACTGCCTGATACCGCACCGAAAACCGACCCGCGCGCCACCGCCAGCCAGCCTTGGACCGGTACTCGCGACCGACCGAGTTCGGCTGCCGCCCGCTCACAGCCACGGCCAGCCCGCCCGGCTCACTCGCAGCAGCAGCCCTCACTCACCCTCGTCAGCGCGCCGCGTCCCCCACCCGGTTCGCTCGCAGGCCCCTCGCTCGCCCCTGCGTCAGCGCGCCAGGTCCGGCACCTGCGCCACCAGGTCCTCCGGCGCCGACAGCCGCCACGCCTCGAACACCAGCTCGCGCAGCTCGTCGGTCTGCACGCCCTCCAGGTGCACGACGACCCAGCCGAAGCCGCCCGCCGTGAACTGCACCTCGAACACGTCGGGGCGTTCCGCCACCAGTGCCAGCTGCTCGGACAGCGTCTGCTTCAGGCCAACCGTCTGCGTGCGCGGCCAGTAGTAGCCGAACACCTTGCCCCGCACGCGGAACGTGTCGTACTGCTGGCCGGAGGAGCGCTTCGCCTCGGCGAGCGCGTCCACGATCTTGAAAAGCTGCTTGTTCGTCGCCACTGCCGACCCCCACAACCGAAGGCTCGCAGTATAAATCGGTCAAATCCTCGACGGCCTCCTCAGGTGTTCGGCTATCAGCGCGGCGTGGGACAGCGGTGTGCTCAGGTCTTCGGCGTCGCCGTTCGTCGTGTAGTCGAGCAGCACCACGTCGGCCGACGACGCCAGCTCGTGCAGGCGCGCGACCTCGGCCTGGAGGCGGTTCTCCAGGACCCAGCGGTAGGTGGGTAAGTAGATCTCCTGCCGGGCTGTGCGGTAGTCGAGCAGGTGCTCGCCCGTGAGGCCCGCGCGGTGGCCGCGGACCTGGCCGAAGCGCCGGACGGTGCGCTTGAGGCCCTTCATCGACGTCACGTGCAGCTTCGACGGGTCGACGTCGGCGCCCTCGAAGACCTTCAGGGCCTGCCAGACGCCCTCGACGGACGCGCTCGTCACGCCCGGCGACAGCGGGACCGGGATCTCGCCGTGCGGGTAGAACGGGCTGAACCGCACCCACGGTTCGGGGCCGCGGGACGTCACGTCGACGACCACCGCGCCAGGACGCTGCACCTTGCGGCGCTTGCTCGCCACTTCGATCGGCATGGTTCGAGGATGGCAGGAGGGTCTGACAATTTTCGACGGTCAGCGGACCGGCTGGGCCGTCGGCACCGTGGTGCGGTTGCGTTGAGTCAGGACAACGCACACGAGCACGACCGCCGCCGTCGCGAGAGCGGGCCAGCCGACCGGTTCGCCCAGCACGAGTGCCGACCACATCAGGGTCAGGACCGGTTGCGCCAGCTGGATCTGGCCGATCTTGGCCACCCCGCCCGCGGCCAGGCCCGCGTACCAGGCGAAGAAGCCGAGGAACATCGAAATCAGTGCCACGTAAGCGAAACTGAGCCATACGATTCCGTCGGCACGGGAGAAGTCCGCTGTGTACAGGGAGATCGGGAGCGTCACGGGCAGCGAGACGACCAGCGCCCAGCACACGGTCCTGGCGCCGCCGAGCTCACGTGAGAGCGCACCGCCTTCGGCGTATCCCAGGCCGCACAACACGACCGCGATCAGCAGGTAGACGTCGGCGATGCCGAGCGAGCCGGAGAAACCGCCGCCGGTCGCGACGAACGCCAGCACCGCGAGCAGGCCGGCACCGCTGGAGAGCCAGAACGCGAGCGGCGGACGTTCGGAAGCGCGCAGGACCGCCCAGATCGCCGTGGACATCGGCAGCACGGCGATCACGACGGCACCGTGGGCCGAGGTCTGCGTGGTGAGAGCCAGGGACGTGAAGAGCGGGAAGCCGATCACGATGCCCAGAGCGACGACGACCAGGCGGCGCACCTGTGATGCCGACGGGCGCGGCGCACGCGATAACGCCAAGTAGCCGATCGCGAGGATTCCCGCGACGAGCGCGCGTCCGAAAGCGACGAACCACGGGTCGAGTCCGGCTACGGCCAAACGAGTTGCCGGGAGGGAGAAGCTGAACCCCAGCACACCCAGCGCGCCAAGTGTTACCCCCGCTGGCGCGATAACGTTACTCTTTGCTCTCATGAATGAGGATAACGCAGCCGTCCGCGTTATCGAGGACCTGAGAGCGACAGCACGCTCGGGCCGGGCGGGCGACCGCATGCCGTCGGTGCGCGACCTGATGGCCCGGCACCGCGCCTCGCCCGCGACGGTGCAGCAGGCGATCCAGCGCGTCGCCGCCGAAGGGCTCGTCGAGGTGCGGCCCGGCCGAGGCAGCTTCGTCGCCCCGCGCGCGACGACCACCGCCCACGACCTGTCGTGGCAGGCCGTCGCACTCGGCGAAGGCCGGCCGGGCGAGGACCTGGTTGCGAACCTGGTCGCGGTGCCGAAACCCGAGACCATTCCGTTGACCAGCGGTTATCTCGACCCCGACCTGCAACCGACCGAGGCTCTCGGCGCCGCGCTCACCAGGGCGGCGCGCCGGCCCGCGTCGTGGGGCCGCGTGCCGGTCGAGGGCAAGGACGAGCTGCGCGCCTGGTTCGCGAAGGAGGCGGGCGGCGAGCTCAGGGGCGGCGACATGACGGTCTGCGCGGGCGCCCAGGAAGCGCTCGCGACCGTGTTCCGCGGGCTCGGTGACCGCGGCGACGCCGTGCTCGTCGAGTCGCCCACCTACCTCGGCGCGATCGCCGCCGCGCGCGACGCGGGGCTCAAGGTCGTCCCGGTGCCCGCCGACCAGGACGGCGTGCGGCCCGATTTGCTGCGGGCGGCGTTCGAACGCACAGGCGCGAAGCTCTTCTACTGCCAGCCGCTGCACGCGAACCCGCACGGCGCCGTGCTGTCCGACGAACGCCGCATTGAGGTCATGGGTATCGTCCGCAGCGTCGGCGCGTTCCTCGTCGAGGACGACTGGGCGCGCGGCTTCACGATCGACGGCACCGCACCGCCGACGCTCGTCTCGCAGGACACCGACGGCCACGTCGTCTACGTCCGCTCGCTGACCAAGGTGGCCGCGCCGGGACTGCGCGTCGCCGTGATCGGCGCGCGTGGACCGGCCGGCACCCGGCTGAAGAACACCCGTTCCCGTCAGGACCTGTACGTCTCGGGGCCGTTGCAGGAGGCGGCGATCGACTTCGTGACGTCCCCGGTCTGGCGGCGTCACCTCCGCACGCTCCAGCAGTCCTTGAGGTCGCGGCGCGACGCTCTGGCCCGCGCGGTCGGCGAGCACCTGCCGGAGCTGCGGGTCGCGCGGTCGACCGGCGGGCTGCACCTGTGGACGGAGCTGCCGGACGGCGTCGACGACCTGGAGCTCACGACGGCGGCCGCGGCCCGCGACGTCGTGGTGTTCCCGGGGCGGGCGTGGTTCGCCGCTGAACCGCCCGGCGGTTTTCTCCGTTTGACCTACGGCGGAGCACCCGAGCACGTGCTGGCCGAGGGTGTGCGGCGACTGGCCGACGCGATGTCCGCCGTGCGGCGGTGACCGGTTCGAGTGAATTGCATCGTTCGTTAACTTGACTGACTCCAGAAAAGACGGCAGGGTGGCCCTCGTGCCCACGGCTTCCGACTTCGAGCGCATGTTGCGTGGAGCGTCACTGCGGGTGACCGCTCCGCGGATCGCTGTGCTGTCCGCGGTGCACAACCACCCGCACGCCGACACCGACTCGATCATCGGCGTCGTGCGTCAGAACCTCGGCGCGGTCTCCCACCAGGCCGTTTACGACGTGCTCCGCGCGTTGACTGGAGCCGGCCTGCTGCGTCGCATCGAGCCCCAGGGTTCGGTGGCGCGCTACGAGGCCCGTGTCGGGGACAACCACCACCACGTCGTGTGCAGATCCTGCGGTGCCATCGCTGATGTCGACTGCGCCGTCGGCCACGCACCGTGCATGGACGCATCCGACGACCACGGGTTCGTCATCGACGAGGCCGAGGTCATCTACTGGGGCACCTGCCCCGAGTGCACGACCGCCGCGAAAAGTTCCTGAACACCCGGAAGGATTCCCGTGTCCGACAGCACTGACGCCAAGGTGAGCGAGTCGAAGGGTGAGTGCCCTGTCGCTCACAGCCGGCGCAGCCACCCCAGTGAGGGCGGCAGCAACCGCGACTGGTGGCCCAACCAGCTCAACCTCCGGATCCTCCGCAAGCACCCGGTCCAGGCGAACCCGATGGGCGGTGACTTCGACTACGGCAAGGCGTTCCTGACCGTCGACCTCGACGAGCTCGCGCGCGACGTCGACGCCGTGCTCACCGAGTCGAAGGACTGGTGGCCCGCGGACTTCGGGCACTACGGCCCGTTCATGATCCGCATGGCGTGGCACAGCGCGGGCACGTACCGCACCCACGACGGCCGCGGTGGTGCCGGCGCGGGCATGCAGCGCTTCGCGCCGCTGAACAGCTGGCCGGACAACGGCAACCTGGACAAGGCCCGCCGCCTGCTGTGGCCGGTGAAGAAGAAGTGGGGCGCCAAGGTCTCCTGGGCCGACCTCATGATCTTCACGGGCAACCGCGCGCTGGAGACCATGGGCTTCACGACCTTCGGCTTCGCCGGCGGCCGCAACGACGTGTGGGAGCCGGACGAGGACGTCTACTGGGGCCCCGAGACCGAGTGGCTGGGTGGCGACGCCCGCTACAGCGGTGAGCGCGACCTGGAGACGCCGCTCGCGGCCGTCCAGATGGGCCTCATCTACGTCAACCCCGAGGGCCCGAACAGCAACCCGGACCCGCTGGCCGCCGCCCGCGACATCCGCGAGACGTTCGGCCGCATGGGCATGAACGACGAGGAGACCGTCGCCCTCGTCGCCGGTGGCCACACCTTCGGCAAGGCGCACGGCGCGGGCGACCCGTCGCTCGTCGGCGCCGAGCCCGAGGGTTCGCTGATGGACGCGCAGGGCTTCGGCTGGGTCAGCACCCACGGCACCGGCAAGGGCCGTGACGCGATCACCTCCGGCCTCGAGGTCACCTGGACCCAGAAGCCGACCCAGTGGACGAACCTGTTCTTCCAGAACCTGTTCGGCTTCGAGTGGGAGCTCACCAAGTCCCCGGCCGGCGCCCACCAGTGGAAGCCGAAGGGCGACGCGGGCGCCAACACGGTGCCCGACCCCGAGGACGGCACCCTCAACCGCCAGCCGATGATGCTGACGACCGACCTCGCGCTGCGCGTCGACCCGATCTACGAGCCGATCTCGCGCCGCTTCCTGGAGGACCAGGAGGCGTTCGCCGAGGCGTTCTCGCGTGCGTGGTTCAAGCTGACCCACCGCGACATGGGCCCGATCCAGCGCTACCTCGGCCCGCAGGTGCCGCAGGAGGAGCTGATCTGGCAGGACCGCCTCCCGGTCCGCGACCACGAGCTGATCTCCGCCGAGGACGTGACCGCGCTCAAGGCCAAGCTCCTGGAGTCCGGCCTCTCGATCTCGCAGCTGGTCAAGACCGCGTGGGCCTCGGCCGCGTCGTTCCGCCAGAGCGACAAGCGCGGTGGCGCCAACGGCGCCCGCATTCGCCTCGAGCCGCAGCGCGGCTGGGAGGTCAACGAGCCCGACCAGCTCGCCCAGGTGCTCCGCGTGCTGGAAGGCGTGCAGGAGTCGTTCAACAGCTCGGCGACCGGCGGCAAGAAGGTCTCGCTGGCCGACCTGATCGTCCTCGGCGGTGCCGCGGCGATCGAGCAGGCCGCCAAGGCCGCCGGCCACACCGTCGAGGTGCCGTTCCTCGCCGGCCGGGTCGACGCCTCGCAGGAGCAGACGGACGCCGAGTCGTTCGCGGTGCTCGAGCCCGTTGTCGACGGGTTCCGGAACTTCGGTGGCAAGGCGACGCCGCTGCCGTCGGAGTACCTGCTGATCGACAAGGCCAACCTGCTCGGCCTGTCGGCGCCGGAGATGACTGTGCTCGTCGGTGGCCTGCGGGTGCTCGGGGCCAACCACGGCGGGTCCACCGCCGGTGTGCTGACCTCCAAGCCGGAGACGTTGACCAACGACTTCTTCGTCAACCTCCTCGACATGGAGACCGAGTGGAAGTCGGTCACCGAGGACGAGGAGAACTTCGAGGGCCGGGAGCGGGCTTCCGGGTCGGTTCGGTGGACTGCCACTCGGAACGACCTGGTGTTCGGGTCCAACTCGGAGTTGCGGGCGGTGGCTGAGGTTTATGCCAGTGATGATGCCTCCGAGAAGTTCGTTCTGGACTTCGTTTCGGCTTGGAACAAGGTCATGAACGCGGACCGGTACGACGCTGGTCTTGGTTTGGCCTGATTTTGGTGGGTGCCCTCAGGCCTTTGGTCTGGGGGCATCTTTTTTTGACCTTGTTGGTTCCAGCGGTTCCAGCGTGGTTGCCTTGGGGCCGTGCGATTTCCGGCGTGGTCGTCTATTGCGGTCGGATGCCTGTTCCAGCGTGGGCGTGCACCTCGGACGAAGACCTGGGGTACATCGCCGCTTCGCGACGATTGCGATTGGGGCTTGACTTCGGGGCCCTTGCGAGGTGCTGGTTCGGCCGGAAAAGGCCGGATGCTTCGCAACCGGCCGATCCCGAAAGGGGTAGCACCTCGCACCCAAAGTCAAGCCCCAATCGCCACACCACGAGTGGGTGCACCGCTACCCATCGGCGCAAGGTCTGCACGGCTCGCCTTCGGCATCGCGGTCGCGAGTGCGCGGGGGGTTGTTACTGCTCGCCTTCGGCATCGCGTTTGATGCCTTGTGGTGTCGTGTCAGCGCTTGATGCGCGGTAAGACCGCGGTTGCTTCTGGGTCGCCCTTCTGTCGTTGGCGCAGCCTGGTTGCCACGAAGAGCGTGATCGCTATGGCTACGGCGGCCAGGACGAGCTTCTGGAAGGTGCCCGCGTACGCGTCGACGCGGTGCCAGTTCTCGCCCAGGGTGTAGCCGGCGCCTACGAAGACGGAGTTCCAGATCAGGCTGCCCGCGGTGGTCAGGAGGAGGAACTTGGGAAAGTTCATGCGTTCCACGCCTGCGGGTAATGAGATGAAGCTGCGGAAGAGCGGGATCATGCGGCCCAGGAACACGGCCTTGGTGCCGTGGCGGGTGAACCAGGCCTCGGTCTTGTCGAAGTCGGTCACCCGGACCAGGGGGATCTTGGTTACCAGGGTGCGGGTTCTGGTGCGGCCCAGGAGTGCGCCTGCCAGGTAGACGATCACGGCGCCTGCGACTGAGCCCAGGGTGGTCCAGAACAAGGCGGCGGGGAGGGTGAAGACGCCCTTGCTCGCGGAGAAGCCCGCCAGGGGCAGGACCAGTTCGCTCGGGATCGGTGGGAAGAGGTTGTCCAGGCCCACGACCACGGCGGCGCCCACGCCTCCCAGCGACTCCATCAGGTTGACGGCCCATTCGGCCAGCATTGGTTTCCCCCGTCGAAGATGAACAAGACGAGTTCAAAGCTAGAAACCCGGAAGAACCAGGACCATGAGGTAACCCGTCCCCTTTGTTGAGGGAAACCGCAGTTCTGGATTACGGGAAACCGCAATGCCGTGGGGTTGGGGGGCCGTTACGGTGCGGTTGTGCGGGAGGATGAGCGGCTCAGCGCCGGGGCTTTGGTCCGGGGGTGGTTCCGGACGCTCTACGGGGTGGTGGTGGGGACGTTCACGGCCGTGCCCGGGTTGGGGGCGGCGGTGCTCGGGGTCGGCGTGGTCGGGATGACCAGGGTCGAGCTGCGTCGGATCGCGCGGTACGGCGAGGCGGCCGTCGCCGATCCGCTGACGGCGTGGCGGTGCCGGCGGTACCTCGGGGTGCGGTGGCTCGTGGCCGGGCTGGGGGCCGGGGTGGTGATGATGTTGATGCTGTACTTCGTCACGGCCCTGTCGATGATCACGGCGTGGCTCTTCGACGGCTCGTGGGGGCTGGTGAAGGACGGCGACGTCGTCGACACTCAGCTGATCCTCGTGGCCTCGGTGCCGGGGGTGTTGCTGATCTTCGTCGCGCTCGCCGGGATCAGCGGGGTGGCGGCGCTCGACCGGTGGCTCGCCACGGTCATGCTCGGGCGCAGCCAGCAGGCGGTGCTGCGGGAGCGGGTGGCGGAGCTGACCAGCACCCGTGCCGAGGTCATCGAGGCCATCGACGACGAGCGGCGGCGCATCGAGCGGGACCTGCACGACGGGGTCCAGCAGCGGCTCGTGGCGCTCGGGATGTTGATCGGGAGGGCTCGGCGTTCCCAGGGCGACGGGCAGCTGCAGGCGTTGTTGCGGCAGGCGCAGGACACGGCCGGTGAGGCCATCGACGAGCTGCGGGAGGTGGCGACGCGGGTGTACCCGGCCGTGCTCGACGACGCGGGGCTGGACGCGGCGCTCGAGGTGCTGGCGGAGCGGTCGAGCGTGCGGGTCGAGATCGACAACCAGCTGCTCGCCTCGCCGGGGACGGCGCTGGAGTCGGTGATCTACTTCGTGGTGTCCGAGGCCGTGACCAACGCGGCCAAGCACGCCGGTGGGTCGGTCGTCGGGATCTCGATGTGGTCGGCGGACGACCAGGTCGTGGTGCTCGTGCTGGACGACGGCGTCGGCGGCGCCGACCCCGCGGGCAGTGGGTTGTCGGGGCTCGCCAGGAGGGTGAAAGCGGTGGACGGCAGCTTCGAGGTGACCAGCCCGCCCGGCGGTCCCACCAAGATCTTCGCGAGGATGCCGTGCGCGTGATCCTCGCCGAGGACTCGACGCTGCTGCGCGAGGGCCTCGTCCGCCTGCTCGCCGACGAGGGCCACGACGTCGTCGCGGCCGTCGGCACCGCGCCCGAGCTGCTCAAGGCCACCGAGGACCACCAGCCGGACATCGTGGTCACCGACGTCCGCATGCCACCGGGCCACAAGGACGACGGCATGCGCGCCGCACTCCGGATCCGCGAGCGGTGGCCGTCCGTCAGCGTGCTCGTGCTGTCGCAGTACATCGAGAACCGCTACGCCACCGAGCTGATCACCGCCACCGGCGGCAAGGTCGGCTACCTGCTCAAGGACCGGGTGGCGCAGGTCGACGAGTTCCTGGAGGCACTGGACCGCGTCGCGGCGGGCGGCGCGGCGTTCGACCCGGAGGTCGTGCGCCGCCTGCTCACCAGGACGTCCCACGTCGACCCGCTCGAAACCCTGACCGGCCGGGAGAAGAACGTGCTCGAGCTCATGGCGCAGGGCCTCACGAACACGCGCATCTCCGACACCCTGCACATCTCGCTGAGCTCCACCGAGAAGCACATCAACGCGATCTTCGACAAGCTCGGCCTGAGCGGCGAACCGGGACTGAGCCGCCGTGTGCTCGCCGTCGTCCGCTACCTGGGCAGCTGATGATCGACGACCTGATGCGCACCCCCGGCGCGCGACTCGTGCGCGGGACGTTCAACGACGCCGTCGTGGTGCCCAGCCGATGGGTGGCGCGCTTTCCCCGTGCGGACCTGGCCGACGCGCGGAGGCGAGCGCTGGCACTGGAGCGGATCGGGCGGCTCGGACTGCCGTTCGCCGTGCCGGAGGTCGTCGAGAACCGGCTGGACCTGCCGCTCGGGCAGGCGCACATCGTCGTCTCGTACCTGGTGGGAGAACAGGTGGAGATCGCGAGCGACGACTCGGTGCGCGAGGTCCTGGACGCGCTGGCCGCCGTCGAGCCGGACGAGCACCTCCGTGCCCTGCTGGACGAACCGCTGCGCCACGCGGGCGGCGCGCACGTGGCGGAGACGATCACCGAACTCGTGTTCCCGCTGCTCACCGACGACGAACGCGACCAGGCTTCCCAGGTCCTGCACCGGTTCGCGGAACTCCCGGACGTCGCCGGGTTCGTGCACGGCGACCTCGCGCCGGTGAACCTCCGCTGGGACGGCAACCGGATCACCGGCATCCTCGACTGGGACTTCGCCTGCGTCGGCGATCCCGCGCTGGACGCGGCCGCGTTCGCCGGCTACGGCTGGCCGTTGGTCGAACGAGTGCGGCCCGACCAGTACGAACGAGCCCTCACGCACGCCGCGATGTTCCCGCTGACCGGCGCGGCCTCCACGATCCGGCAGGGTCAGGACCCGGAGCGGTTCCTCGCGTGGTTCCGCCGCCGGTGTGCCGTGCGCGAGCACCCGCCGGTACCGGGAAACCATTGACCCGCAATGAATCCGAAGCCGGGGAGTGACTTCACCCGGACGGACGAGTTGATCATTATGATGGTCGGGTGCCCCTGAGACGCCTGCCTCTCGCGTTACTCGCTGCGCTCGCACTCCTCGGTGCGGTCACAGCGTGCACCAGCGAAGCGGCCGGCGACCCGGTGGGCAAGCCCGCCACGCAGCCGGCTCCCACGGTCACGACGAACACGCCGCCTCCTCGGGACAAGCTGAAGCTCGTGGTGGAGAACGGCAGGCAGAGTCCCGGCACGGTGATCGCCGGGGTGGGCGACGCGGTCTACAACTACGCGCCCGCCGTGATGCTCGACCAGGGCAAGGTCCGCACCTGGTGGTGCAGCCAGATGGGGATCGCCGCGCCGAGCGGCGACGACATCCTCTACAGCGAGGGGCCCGGTGCCGACGGGCCGTTCACGACGGCCCACCCCGTGTTCTCGGGCAGTGGCGGCAGCTTCGACGCCATGCACACGTGCGATCCGTCGCTGGTCAAGATCGGCGACACGTACTTCATGTACTACACGGGCGCGAGCAGGGACGACCACGCCAACGGCAGCTCGGTCGGCGTCGCGACCAGCAAGGACGGCGTGAGCTGGACGCGGGCCAACGGGGGTCAGGCGATCCTCGGGTCGTCGGGCGACATCATCCGCGAGAACACCTACGGCGCGGGCCAGCAGTCGGCGATCTACCTCGACGGCTGGGTGTACCTGCTGTTCACGGACACGACCGGGTTCGCCGGGGCCACGAACGGCGCGGGCCAGTACGTGCTGCGGTCGAAGGACCCGCTGTTCACCAGGGGTGTCGAGACGTTGAGCCCGCAGGGGTTCAAGCCCGTGCAGAAGACCAACGAGGCCCGCACGCGGTCCGTCGTCGAGGCGTTCAGCGCGGACTGGATGTGGATCGACGCGGCGTCGGCGTTCGCCATCGCCCACTCGACGGACGAAGGCACCACCATCACCTTCTGGAACAGGGAGTTCACCCGCCACCCGTTCGACCCGGTGGTCATTCCCGGTCCCTGGAAGGAGGGGCCCGGCCTGGTCCGCACGCCGGAGGGGCACGCGCCGATCCACGCAGGGGGTCCGTGCGACAAGGTCGGGATCGACGTCCTGCGCGCCACCGCGACCGGCTCCGCCGCCCCCACGGGCATCCGCCACTTCGGCATCGACGCGCTCGGCCTCAACGGATGTGCCACGCCGGACGAGGCGAAGGTGCTCGACGGGTTCTCGGTGCCCTCGCCGGAACGCACGGCCGACGTCGTCGTCAACGGCGAGGTCGTGCGGTTCGAACGCGGCTCCGCGGCGGCGAAGTACGCCCGCGGGGTGATCGGGTGGCGGCCGAAGATCGTCGACTCGTTCCAGGTGGCGGTCAGGGTGCCGGCGTCCGCGCCCGCGGTGCTCGGCCCCAACGGACTGGCGGGCTTGCTGGTCGGCAACAAGCTGGTCGTCATCAAGTCGCTCGAGGTCGCGCAGTCCAACTCCTCCGAGGTCAGCGTCGTGACGCAGGAGCAGTGGAACCGGTACGACCGCCTGCTGAGCTGACCCCGTACGGTTCCCGTGCCACATCGGACTTGAGGGCTCGAATGACGACCGCAGGTCGATCAGCGACGCACGTGGACAGCCTCATCCCGCTGGCCGTGGAACCACCGCACGAACGGGCGTGGTTCGGCATGACCGCCGCGTTCGCAGGCTCGATGGGGTTCCTCCTGCTCATGCCCGCCGGATGGGCGCGACTCGACCACCTGTGGTCCGAGGACGGCGTCGCGTTCACGGCCAGTGCGCGCCGCTTTTCGGCACTGCACAACCTGGTCGAGCCGTACGGCGGTTACCTGCACACGGTGCCGCGCCTGGTGGCCGAGCTCGCCGCGGTGCTGCCGATCGGCTGGACCGCCGCCGTGTTCGCCCTCGTCGCCGCGGCACTGCGGGCGCTGGTCGCGCTGGTCGTGTTCGCCGGGTCCAAGGCGTACTTCGAGTCGACGCCGATGCGGTTCGGGCTGGCAGCGCTGGTGATCGTGCTGCCCGCCGGCAACTCCGAGCCGTTGAACAACATGGCGAACCTGCACTGGTTCCTGCTCTACGGCACGTTCTGGGCCTTGTTGTGGCGCAACGCTCCGCGCGTGCCGGTCGCGTCGTTCGTCGTCCTGACAGCTCTGTCGAGCCCGCTGACACTCGTGCTGCTGCCGGTGGCGCTGGTGCGGATGTGGTTGCCGCGCAAGGAAGTTCCGATCGCCTTCCTCGCTGCCCTCGCCGTGCAGACGGTGACGATGGCGCTGTCGACCAGGACGGCGTACTCGCAGGACGAGGCCGACCCGGTGCAGGTGCTGCTCGCGAGCCTGCTGCGGGTGCCCGTGGTGGCGTTCACCGGCTCCGAGAAGCTCTCCGACTTCTACCCCGCTATGGGCAACGCCGTGATCGTCGCGGCTCTGGTGGTCGCCCTGGTGCCGGTGGTGACCGGGCTGAGGTTCGGGAACCGCGCCGGCCGGACGTTGATCGTGTCGGCGGCCGTGCTCAGCGTGGTCGTCATCGTCACGTGCCTGGTGCTGAACTGGGCCGTGGTCATGCAGGTGCAGCGACCGGGCATCGTGATGGCCGGGCAGCGCTACAGCGTCGCACCCTGCCTGTTCCTGTTCACCGCGATGTTCGTGGGGCTCGACCAGACCCCTGCCCGCACGGGGGGACGCGCGCTGGTGACCGGCAGCCGGTACGTGGTCGGGTTCTTCGTGGTGGTGAGCGTCTTCTGGTACCTGCAGGAGCCGTCGACGGTGCTCAGGGGCGTTCCCTGGGACGAAAGCGTCGCCGACGCGCACACGCAGTGCGCGGCGGGTGCGCAGGAGGCACGGCTCGAGCACGAACCCGAGGACTGGGCTTTCGGCATTCCGTGCGACGAGCTGGGCTGAGTGTCGAAAACGCGGATCCCCGTTCGACGTACTCACATGACGACAATCGAAACGCGCAACCTCGACCAGTACGGCAACGCTCCGCTGCCGTGGAGCCAGGCCAAGACGCTCCTCGAGACCGAGTCCGAGGCGGCCACCGTGGCGCGCTTCCTCACCACGGTCGGGCCGGACGGACGCCCGCACTCCACCGGGATCGGCTCGATCTGGTTCGAGGACGGCCTGGTCTTCGTGAGCGGGCCGGGCACCCGCAAGTCCCGCAACCTCGCGGCGAACCCGGCCTGCACGGTGTCGTACCGGTTGAGGAGCATGGACCTCGTGCTGGAGGGCGACGCCGGCCGCGTCACCGACGAGTCCACTTTGGACCGGATCGCCGCCGCGTACCGGGCGGTGGGCTGGCCGGCCGAACGCGAGGGCGAGGCGTTCACCGCGCCCTACACGGCTCCGAGCGGCGGCCCGCCGCCCTGGTACGTCTACCGGCTCTCCCTGCACGCGGCCCACGCCGTCTCGACGGTCGAGCCCGGCGGCGCTACGCGGTGGACGTTCGACTGAGAAAATCGCCGTAGAAGGCGCGGAACGACCGAGCCGGCCGGCCCGTCACGTCCTCGACGGTCGTGGTGACCCGGTCCTCCGCGCCGTCGCGGATGTCCTCGTCGAGCGCCGCCAGCAGCGCGGCGAACTCCCTCGGCACCGCGGCGGCGATCCGGTCGGTCAGCTCGGCCGCGCGGACCGACCGGTGCCGGACGACCCGGCCGGTGAGCTCCGAGACGACCGCGGCGGCGTCCGCGTAGCTCAACGCCTCCGGACCCGTGATCAGGTGGTCGGTGTTGTGCGGCACCGGATCCGTCAACGCGCGGGCCGCCACCGCGGCGATGTCGGCGGCGTCGACGAACCCGACCCTGCCGTCATCGGTGGCCGTGACGATCTCGCCGTCGCGCACACCCTGGGCCACCTGGTGGTCGCCGGTGAAGTTCTGCATGAACCACGACGGCCGCAGCACGGCCCACTCCGGCACGGCGCGCACGAGTGCGGGGAGAGCGCCCATCCCCGTGGCGCTCTCCTGCACCGCGGACGAGCTCAGCAGTACCACTCGCCGCACGAATCGCGCCCGTGAGAGGAACGACTCCACCACCGGCGCGGGGTCGACGACCCCCACCGGAGGGATGAGGTAAACACCGTGTACCCCGTCGAGCGCGGCTTCGAACGTCGCCGGCACGTCCCAGTCGAAGCGGACCTGGCCGGGCAGAACGGGTTTCCTGGTCGCGACGCGGGCATCGGGCAGCAGCGACGCGAGCAGGCCGCCGGTCGTGCCGGTGCCGCCGATGACGAGCGTGCTCATGCCCGCCACTCCTGCAGGTGGATCGGGTTCCAGTAGTCGCGGTAGCTCACGATCTCCCCGTCGCGGGTGGTGAACACCACGATGTACGAGTACCGGTACGGCTCCCCGGTCGCGACCAGGACGCCCTCGATGTCGAACTCGGCGACCGCGACGTCCGGGTCCGTGCTCTGGTGCACGACCTGCTTCGGGATCGCGCGGACGTCGAACGTCTTGGTGTAGTCGCGCACGTAGTCCTCGACCGCGGCGCGGCCTTCGAGCCGGGACGGCCAGCCGGGCGGCGCGAACGGGAACTCCGCCACGCCGTCGACGGCCCACAGCCCGGCGAAACCGATCATGTCCTTGTCCAGCAGCAGCTGCAACGCCCTCGGGATGAGGTCCACGGAAAGTCCTCCGAACGAAATGGACGAGACGGTCCCGTCCCGTCCACAACGTTAGGCGGGACGGCACCGTCTCGTCCAGTCCTATGATGTGCGCCATGACCAAGCGCACCCCGACCGGCGCCGCCGTCCTGCAGCCGCAGGTGACGAAGGCGATCACCGAGGCCGTCCTCGACGAGCTCGCGCAGACCGGCTACGGGCGGCTGTCGATGGAGGCGGTGGCGAAGCGCGCGGAGGTCGGCAAGAGCGCGCTGTACCGGCGCTGGCCGTCCAAACAGGACATGGTGGTCGCGGCGCTGTCGGAGTTCTCCGTGCCACTGGCCGAGGTCGAGGACACCGGGTCGTTGCGCGGCGACCTGCTGGCGACCGTCACGGCCGTGCACGACTGGCTCACGCACCCCCGGTTCGCCACGATCCTGCCCGACCTCACCGCGGAGGCCGTGCGCAGCCCGGCGCTGTCCGACGCGATCGCCGCGACCATTGGCGAACCACGGCGCGCGCTTGGTGCCGTGACGTTGCAACGGGCGATCGACCGCGGTGAGCTACCAGCCGACCTCGACGTCGAGATCGCCCTGGACCTCGTGGCGGCACCGGTCTACTGGCGCCTGTCGGTGCGCCGCGCCGAGGTCGAGCCCGACTACCTCGAACGGCTCGTGGACCACCTGCTGCGCGCGCTTCAGTGCTGATAGCTGGGGTAGTCGACGTAGCCGGTCGGTGCGCCGAACCACGTCTCCCGGCCGGGGGTCTCGGCGAGCGGCAGGCCCAGGCGGAACCGTTCGACCAGGTCGGGGTTGGCGAGGTACGCGCGGCCGTAGCTGATCAGGTCGGCGCCGTTGGCGAGCCAGCGTTCGCCCTGCTCCCTCGTGCTCTCGACCGGGCTGATCTGACCGCCGGGGTTGAGGATGAACGACGTCGGCCACAGCTTGCGCAGGTCCAGCAGCACGTCGTCGTCCACGGTGGCGAGCAGGTGGACGTAGGCGATGCCGGGCAACGCCTTCAGCAGCTCGCCGTAGAGCGTGGGCACGTCCTCCTCGACGATGCCCTGGATCTGACCGCCGGGTGAGAGCCGGATGCCGACGCGCTCCGCCCCGATGGCGTCGGTCACGGCCTCGACCGCCTCGACGGCGAACCGGATGCGCCCGGCGACCGAGCCGCCGTAGCCGTCGGTGCGCTGGTTGGCGCTGGAGGACAGGA
Organism: Lentzea sp. NPDC059081; assembly: GCF_042738015.1. Classification (NCBI taxonomy): domain Bacteria; kingdom Bacillati; phylum Actinomycetota; class Actinomycetes; order Pseudonocardiales; family Pseudonocardiaceae; genus Lentzea; species Lentzea sp. NPDC059081. Next base: position 96,838 of record NZ_JBHYGW010000002.1, on the reverse strand, counting down.
ACTGCTGGATCAGGTACCCGTTGGCGCCGTGCAGCTCCACGCCGTCGAACCCGGCCTCGACGGCCTTGCGCGCCGCGTCCGCGAACGCCGCGACCTGGTCGGCGACCTCGGCCACCGCCAGCGCGCGGGGCACCGGCGCCGGCTGCATCCCGGTCGGCGTGAACACCTCCGTGCCGGTCGCGACCGCCGACGGCCCGACGGGCTGGTACCCGGCGACCTCGGGGTGGCCCACCCGGCCGCCGTGCATGAGCTGGGCGAAGATCCGGCCGCCGTTGGCGTGCACGGCGTCGGTGACGACGCGCCAGGCCGCGACCTGCTCGTCGGTGTGGACACCGGGCGTGAGCGGGTTGGACTGGCCGACCTCGTTGGGTTGCACGCCCTCGGTGACGATGAGACCCGCGGTGGCACGCTGCGCGTAGTAGGTGGCCGTCTCCGCGGTCGGCTTGCCGTCGACGGCCCGCGACCGGGTCATCGGCGCCATGACGAGGCGGTTCGGCAGGGTCAGGTTCCCGAGCTGATGGCTGGTGAGGAGCATGCCGCCAGGCTAGAAACCTGACATTGGCGTCAGCGCTGGCTTTTGTGGTGGAGGTCTCACGAACGCACAGGCCGACACACCGTGCCCGCCCCGATGAGCGGGCACGGCGACGCCGGTCAGATGGTCGCGGTGTCGATCACGAACCGGTACCGCACGTCGCTCGACTGCACGCGCTCGTAGGCGGTGTTGACCTGGTCGGCGTCGATCAGCTCGATCTCGGCGCCCAGACCGTGCTCGGCGCAGAAGTCCAGCATCTCCTGGGTCTCCGCGATGCCGCCGATCATCGACCCCGCGAGCACCTTGCCGCCGCCGAGCAGCGAGAACAGGTTCAGCGAGACCGGCTCCTCCGGCGCGCCGACGTTGACGATCGCGCCGCGGGTCTTGAGCAGGCCCAGGTACGCGTCGAACGGCAGCGGCGCGGACACCGTGGAGAGGATCACGTCGAACTGGCCCGCCAGCTCCTCGAACGTCGCCGGGTCGCTGGTGGCGCGGTAGTCGGAGGCGCCGAGCTTGAGGCCGTCGTCCTTCTTGCGCAACGACTGCGACAGCACGGTCACCTCGGCGCCGAGCGCGGCGGCGATCTTGACGCCCATGTGGCCGAGACCGCCGAGGCCGATCACGGCGACCTTCTTGCCAGGCGCGGCACCCCAGTGCTTGAGCGGCGAGTAGACGGTGATGCCCGCACACAGCAGCGGCGCGGCCACGTCCAACGGCAGCGCGTCGGGGATGCGCACCACGAAGTTCTCGTCGACGACGATCTGCTGTGAGTAGCCGCCGTAGGTGACGTCGCCACGGCGGTCGGTGGCGTTGTAGGTCATCGTGTTGCCGCCGGTGCAGTACTGCTCGAGGCCCCGCAGGCAGTTGTCGCACTCGCGGCACGAGTCGACCATGCAGCCGACGCCGACCCGGTCGCCGACCGCGTGCCGGGTGACCTCGGACCCGACCTCGGCGACGACGCCCGCGATCTCGTGGCCCGGCACCATCGGGAAGATCGCCTGACCCCAGCCCTCGTTGACCTGGTGGATGTCGGAGTGGCAGATGCCGGCGAACTTGATGTCGATCAGGACGTCGTGCGGGCCGACCTCGCGGCGCTCGATCGTCGTGCGCTCCAGCGGTGCCTTGGGTGCCGCAGCGGCGTAGGCAGCGACGGTGCTCATCGGGTTCTCCTCGTTCTCGTCGTGTCGGTGACGAGGTTGCTCCGGTTCGAAGGGCTCACCCAGACAACTGGTTTTCGTACGTCCGCCGTGCGTACTACTGGCAGTAGCAGGCACGACGTCCTGGCCGCGGGGATACTCGGGTGCATGACCGTCGACCCGCGCGCCGAGCTGAGCGACTTCCTGCGCAGCCGCCGGGCACGGCTGTCCCCCGACGACGTCGGGCTGCCGCAGTACGGCAGGACCCGCCGCGTGCCCGGACTCCGCCGCGAAGAACTGGCCCAGCTCGCGGGCGTCTCCGTCGCGTACTACACGCGGCTGGAGCAGGGCAACGGTCGCAACGTCTCCGCCGAGGTGCTCGACTCGATCGCCCGCGCGCTGCGGCTCGACGACGCCGAGCGCGCGCACCTGGACAACCTGACGCGCAGCAAGCCCTCCAAGAAGAAGGCCGGTGCACGCCGGCAGGTGCGGCCCGCGTTGCGGCACCTGCTCGACGGCATCGCCGTCCCCGCGTACGTCGGCGGCCGGTGCTCGGACATCCTCGCGTGGAACCCGATGGCCACGGCGTTGTTCGGGGACTGGAACGAGCTGGCGCCCCGCGACCGCAACTGGGCGCGGATGATCTTCCTGCGGCCCGAGTACCAGAACCTCTTCGTCAACTGGGAGAGCAAGGCCGCGGACATCGTCGCGTTCCTGCGCCTGGACGCGAGCTGCTGCTCGAACGACCCCGACCTGGCCGCGCTGGTCGGCGAGCTGTCGTTGAAGAGCGAGCTGTTCCGGCAGCTGTGGGCCGCCCACGAGGTCAAGCAGAAGAGCTTCGGCACCAAGGTGGTGCGGCACCCGCTCGTCGGCGAGATGACGCTGTCGTACGAGTCGCTCAGCATGCCCAACGAGCCGGGCATGTTCCTGACCGCGTACCACGCGGAGCCCGGCAGCCCGTCCGCCGAGGCGCTGCAGCTGCTCGCCAGCTGGGGCAGCGACGCGTCCCGTGCGGGCATGGCGCACCATACGGACGCATGAGGACGCCACGGCTGGAGATCGAGTACTGCACCCAGTGCCGGTGGCTGCTGCGCGCCAGCTGGACCGCGCAGGAGCTGCTGACCACGTTCACGACCGAACTGGGCGAGGTCGCGCTGATCCCCGGCACCGGCGGGGTGTTCGACGTGCGGCTCGACGGCGAGACGGTGTGGTCGCGCAAGGAGCAGGAGGGCTTCCCCGACCTCGCCGTGCTCAAGCAGCTGGTGCGCGACCGGGTGGCACCGGACCGTTCGCTGGGCCACACCGACCGCAGGAACCCCTGATCACGTCGCCGTGACGGCGCCCATCACCACCGCCGCCTGACGCCGGTTCAGCAGCCTGCCCATCGAGATCATCAGCCGGTTCGCCCTGCCCACCGCGATGCTCGGCGGCGGGTTGCGCCGGTCCAGCGTCCGCAGCGCCGTCTCCACGACGACCTCCGGCGGGACCCTGCGCGCTCCCGCCGAGGCCTCCTCCCCCGCGACGTCGAAGAACTCGGTGCTGGTGGCGCCCGGTGAGAGCGCGAGCACCTTGAGGCCCGCCTTGCGGTGCTCGCTCCACAACGCCTCGGTGAAGCTCAGCACGAACGCCTTCGCCGCGCCGTAGACCGCCATCTTCGGCACCGGGTGGTACGCGGCCAGGCTGGCGACGTTGACCAGCACGCCCTTGGCCTCGACCAGCTCGTCGAGGAACGTCTTCGACAGCTCCACCACGGCGGAGATGTCGAGCGCGATCTCGGTCCGCAGCCTCTCGACGTCCTCCTCCGCGAACGGCCCGTACGTGCCGAAGCCCGCGTTGTTGACCAACCCGGTGATCTTCAGGTCCCGCCTCCGCAGTTCCGCGGCGAGGCCCTCGACGGCTCCCGGCGCGGTGAGGTCGCACGGCAGCACGGTGACCTCGACGCCCTTCAGCTCGGCGGCGAGCGCCTCCAGCCGGTCCGCCCGGCGGGCGACGAGCACCAGGTCAGCGCCCCTGCGGGCGAGCTCGCGGGCGAACTGCGCACCGATCCCGGCACTGGCACCGGTGACGAGGACGCGCGCTCCTCGGTAGTCGATTGTCACTTCAGTTCCTCCTTGGCATCAAGTGCCAAGTTAGCACTAGATGCCGAGCTGGCGCCACGGCACCAGGCTGCACGGCACTAGTCTGGGAGGCATGGCAGAACGTCTCTGGGACCGCACCCGGCGCCGCGTCCAGGAAGAGGTCGTGGACGCCGCGCTGGCGTTGTTCCTGGAGCAGGGGTACGAGGAGACGACGGTCGACCAGGTGGTGGCCGCGGCCGGGATCTCGCGGCGGTCCTTCTTCCGCTACTTCGGCACGAAGGAGGACATCGTCTTCGGTGACCTCGCCGAGCAGGGCCCGGTGATCCTGGAGGCGCTGAAGGCCCGCCCGGACGACGAACCGGTCTGGGACGCGCTCGGCCACGCGTTCTCGGCGCTGAGCACCCTGGTGGACCCGGAACGCGGCGTCACGATCACGAAGCTGTGCATGACGAACCCGTCGCTGCGGGCGGGGCACCTGGAGAAACACCTGCGCTGGCAACAGGTCCTGGCGCCGGAGGTCGAACGACGCCTCGGCGCGAGCGACGCTCCAGTGGGTCTGCGCGGCGAGGCGATCGTGGCCACCGCGCTGGCGTGCCTCGACGCGGCCACCACCGCCTGGCTGGCCCAGGACGGCAGCAACCTCGACGAGCTCCGGCGGCTGTACGAGATCGCGCTCGCCGCCGTCCGGAGTGGATGATCAGAACGGCCGTCAGTCCGTCCTGATGAACCCCTTCGACACCATCCAGTCGCGGGCGACCACACCCGCGTCCTTGCCCTCCACGTCCACCTGACGGCACAGCTCGATCATCTGCTCGTTGGTCAGCGCCCGGCTCACGGTCTCCAACGGCCCGCGCACCTGCGGATGGCGTCGGAGGAACTCCGCCCGCACGGTCGGCGCCACGTTGTACTGCGGGAAGGCCTTCTTGTCGTCCTCCAGCACCCGCAGCTTCTGCGCGGCGATCCGGCCGTCGGTGGTGAACACCTCGCCGACCGGGCACGTGCCGCCGGCGATGGCGGAGTAGATCGTGCCGATGCCGAAGTTCTTCACCTCGGTGGTCGGGAAGCCGTAGGTCCGTTGCGCGGCCGGGAAACCGTCCTGGCGGCTGGTGAACTCGGTCTCCAGGCAGAACACGGCCTGGTCCGGGTTCTGGGCGAGGAACGCGGTCAGGTCGGACGTGGTCCGGAGCCCGTGCTGCTTGCCGTAGGCCTCGGTGACGGCGAACGCGTACTGGTCGTTGAGCGGCGAGTAGGCGAGCCACTCGACGCCGAACCGGTCCAGGTCCGCCTTCTTCGTCGCGTCGTACTGCGCCTGTTCACCGCCGGGTACCGGCGTCTCGTTGCCCTGGTAGTTGATCCAGCCGGTGCCGGTGTACTCCCAGACGACGTCGATCTCGCCGGTGAGCAGGGCCTGTCGCGCGGTCTGCGAGCCCTTCAGGTCGGTCAGGTCGACGATGTCCGCTCCGGCCGCCGACAACGCCATCTCCGCGAGGTACCCGAGCAGGATGTTCTCGGTGAAGTCCTTGGACCCCACGGTGATCTCGACTCCCTTCAGCGACTCGTCCGGCCCGATCGAGCCGGGGAGGACCTGGTACGGCAGCGCGGTGTTGAGGTCGAGGCCGCAGCCGGACAGGAGCAGCGCCAGGACGAGCACGAGCCGTTTCATCGCACCCCCTTCGGGCCGAACCACCGCTCCATCACCGCGCCCGCCCAGTCGACCAGCAGGGCGAGGGCCGCGGCCAGCACCGAGCCGGTCACCAGGACCTTCGTCAGGTTCAGCTTGTAGCCGGTGTCGATCAGCAGCCCGAACCCGCCGGCGTTGACGAACAGCCCGAACGTCGCCGTGCCCACCGCGAGCACCAGGGAGGTGCGCAGACCGGCGAGGACCAGCGGGACCGCGAGCGGCAGCTCCACCCGCCACAGCACCCCCGACGACGACATGCCGATGCCGCGCCCGGCGTCCACAAGGGACGGATCGACCTGCTGCAGGCCGACGATCGTGTTGCGCAGCACGGGAAGCAGTGAGTAGAACGCCAACGGCAGCGCGGCCACCCAGAGCCCGCCCGACGCGCCGGTGACCAGGAACCACAGCACCAGCACGCCCAGCGCGGGCGCGGCCTGGCCGACGTTCGCCACGGCCAGGAACACCGGGGCGAGCCAGCGCGCCCACGGCCTGGTCGCGACGATTCCCGCCGGCACCGCGACCACCACGACGATCGCGGTCACCACGACCGTCATCGCCAGGTGGTCGCGCAGTGCGGCGAGCAACGACGACGCGTTCAGCGTGCCCTTCTCGGTCGCGGTCAGCTCACCGCTGAAGACCCACGCGAACACCCCGGCGACGACCAGCAGCACCAGGGCGGGTTGCGCCCAGAACCGGATCCGCTCGGCCGTCACGCGGTCGCCCGCAGCCGTTGGACGACCTCGGTCACCGTCGCGAGGTCGACCGTGCCGACGTACTCGCCGCGGCTCCCGGTGACGACCGCACGGCCGCCCTCGGTGACCATGGCCTCCAGCGCGTCCCGCAGCGTCGACTGCAGCGACACGGAGTCGCGCACCGGCTGGCCGACGCTCTCCAGCGACGACGCGCGCTTGAGGTCGTTGCGCTGCACCCAGCGCACCGGCCGATCGCGCCGGTCGAGCACCAGCAGGAACCGTTCGTCGCCCAGCTCCACTGTGGACGGATCGGCGTCGGACCGCGCCGTCACCGCCTGGCCGAGCTCCACGTCTCGAACCCGGGTCAGCGTCAGCGCCTTCAACGACGCACCGGCGCCCACGAACCCGGCCACCGTGTCGTCCGCCGGGTTGGCGAGGATCGCGTCCGGGGTGTCGTACTGCAGGATCGTCGACCGGTCGCCGAGCACCGCGATCTTGTCGCCGAGCTTCACGGCCTCGTCGAAGTCGTGCGTGACGAACACGATCGTCTTGTGCAGCTCGCCCTGCAGCCGCAGCAGCTCGTCCTGGAGATGCCCTCGGGTGATCGGGTCGACCGCGCCGAACGGCTCGTCCATCAGCAGCACCGGCGGGTCGGCGGCCAGCGCCCGCGCGACGCCGACGCGTTGCTGCTGACCGCCGGAGAGCTGGCGCGGGTAGCGGCCGGCAAACTCACCGGGGTCGAGCCCGACGAGGTCCATCATCTCCTCGACGCGGGCGGCGATCCGCTTCCTGTCCCAGCCCAGCAGCCCCGGCACGATCCCGATGCTCTGCGCGACGGTGAAGTGCGGGAAGAGCCCGGCCTGCTGGATCGCGTATCCGACGCGGCGCCGCAGGTCGTCCGGGTCGATCCTCAGCGCGTCCTCGCCGCCGATCGTGATGGTGCCCGACGTCGGCTCGATCAACCGGTTGATCATCCGCATGGTCGTGGTCTTGCCGCACCCGGACGGCCCGACGAACACCACGATCTCCCCGGCGGGCACGACCATCGAGAAGTCGTCGACCGCGGCCGCCTTCTGCCCGGGGTAGCGCTTGGTCACGTGCTCCAGCTGGATCTCGATGCCTTCTTCAGCCACGAACGCCCCTCGAGACGGTGAGTCGGTTGACGAGCACGTACACACCGTCGAGCAGCAGGGCCAGCACCACCACGCCGATCGTCCCGGTGAGGGCCTGGTTCATCGCGTTCGCGCTGCCCGCGTTGGCGAGGCCGGAGAACACCTCCGAACCGAGACCCGGTCCCTTCGCGTAGGCCGCGATCACCGCGATGCCCATCAGCATCTGCGTGGCCACTCTCATCCCGGCCAGGATCGCGGGCCACGCGAGTCTCAGCTCCACGCGCGTGAGCACACCGACGCGGCTCATCCCGATGCCTCTCGCGGCGTCGCTCACCGCCGGGTCGACCCCGGCCAGCCCGACGACCGTGTTCCGCACGATCGGCAGCAGCGCGTACAGCACCAGAGCGACGACGGTCGTGTCCGCGCCGAGCCCGAAGACCGGGATCAGCAGCGCCAGCAACGCGAACGACGGAATGGTGAGGATCGTGCTCGCCAACGCCGTGGCCAGCGCGGACCCGACCGGGCTGCGGTACACCGCGACGCCGATCGCCACACCGAGCACCGCCGCCAGCACCGTGCACTGCACGACCGCGCTGACGTGCAAGAACGCCTGCAAAGACAACCGATCCCAGCGATCGGTCACGTACTCGAGCACATTCACACTCGTGGCCCCGCCCTCGAAGTTGGCGTCCACCCAACACCACTGTGGACAGTCCGGCAACCGTTCGCGACCGAACCGCCCGTCTCACGTGCCGGGAATCCGTTGCGGCTCAAGGCTGTTCTGGTAGACCTCCACGGCTGACCACCAGGCAGTTCGCTCCAGCGGGTTTCGAGCCGACGCTCATACGTTCTTCAACTAAACCGAAAAGCCCTCCCACCTGCTCAGGCCCGTTGACTGCTTGGGGGATTTCTGAGATGTCGCACGAAGCTGAAGTGGACGGCGGCTGCCTTCCCGACCTGCTGCGCAAGCAGGTGGAGGTCCAACCCGATCGCACAGCCGTCGTCTTCGGTGAAGACAGCACCACCTACGGCGAGCTCTTCGAGCAGAGCTCGGCGCTGGCCACCCACCTGCGCAGACTCGGCATCAGCGCGGACGACTGCGTGGGCATCTTCGTCGAACCGTCGCTGGACCTCGTCATCGGAGCCTGGGGAATCCTCTGCAGCGGCGGCGCCTACCTGCCGCTGAGCCCCGAGTACCCGGAGGAGCGCCTCCGGTACATGATCGAGGACTCGCGCACGAAGGTCGTCGTCACCCAGCCCGCCCTCAAGCAGCGGCTCGCCGAGCTCGCGCCGCCCACCACGCGGATCGTCACGCTCGACGACTGCGACGAGGCGTTCGACGACGGCTTCTCCCCCGCGGCCGACAGCCTGGCGTACATCATCTACACCTCCGGCAGCACCGGCCGGCCCAAGGGCGTGATGATCGAGCACCGCAGCATCGTCAACCAGATGCTGTGGCTGCAGGACGCGCACGCCATCGACCACTCGAAGCGGGTGGTGCAGAAGACGCCGATGAGCTTCGACGCGGCGCAGTGGGAGATCCTGGCGCCCGCGGTCGGCAGCACCGTCGTGATGGGCCGCCCCGGCATCTACCGCGACCCGGAGATGCTGATCGAGACCATGCGCGAGCACGGCGTCACGACGCTGCAGTGCGTCCCCACGCTGCTGCAGGCGCTGATCGACACCGAGGAGTTCCACACCGTCACGTCGTTGCAGCAGGTCTTCAGCGGTGGCGAGGCGTTGTCCCGCACGCTGGCGCAGAGCTTCGTCGACACGATGCCGGGAACCGCTCTCATCAACCTCTACGGGCCGACCGAGACCACGATCAACTCGTCGTCGCACGTGGTCGACCCGGCGGAGCTGGCCGAGGCGCCGAAGTCGATCTCGATCGGCCTGCCCGTCGCGAACACCACCTACCTGGTGCTCGACGCGAACCGCGACCTCGTCACGCCAGGCGAGATCGGCGAGCTCTACATCGGCGGTGTCCAGGTCGCCCGCGGGTACCTGCACCAGCCGGAGCTGACCGCCGAACGGTTCGTGGACGGCATGTTCCGCACCGGTGACCTGGTGACGCAGAACCTCGACGGCACCGTGCAGTTCGCCGGGCGCGCGGACAGCCAGGTCAAGCTGCGCGGCTACCGCGTCGAGCTGGACGAGATCCGGCTCGCGATCGAGACCCACGACTGGGTCCGCAACGCGGCGGTGATCGTCAAGGAGGACCAGCGCACCGGGTTCCAGAACCTGATCGCGTGCGTCGAGCTCAACCCCAAGGAAGCAGCCCTGATGGACCAGGGCAACGCGGGGGCGCACCACCAGTCGAAGGCGAGCCGCCTGCAGGTCCGCGCGCAGCTGTCGAACCCCGGCGTGCGCGACGACCTGGCCGGGCGCGAGTCGTTCGAGCTGCCGGGTGAGGAAGCCTCGTGCCTGCAGCGCAAGGTCGTCTTCTCCCGCAAGTCGTACCGGTTCTACGAGGGCGGCCAGGTGACCGACGCCGACCTCGCGCGACTGCTGGAGCGCAAGCCCGCGGGAGCCGGCTCGCACGACCCGAAGAACGTGCGCTTCGCCGAGCTGGGCGAGATCCTGCGCTACTTCGGCGCGCACTTCAGCGACCAGCGGCTGCTGCCCAAGTACGGCTACGCGTCACCGGGTTCGCTCTACGCGACCCAGCTCTACCTGGAGCTGCACCACATCGCGGGCCTGCCGGCCGGGCTGTACTACTACCACCCGCTGCGCCACCAGCTCGTGCTGATCTCCGCGGTCGAGGAGAGCGCGCAGGCCCAGGCGAAGCTGCACTTCATCGGGCACAAGGCCGCGATCGAGGCGGTGTACCTCAACAACATCCAGGAGGTCCTCGAGATCGAGACCGGCCACATGGTCGGGCTCTTCGAGGAGGTCCTGCCGGGCTACGGCCTCGACGTCACCGCGTCCGGGTTCACGCCGGAGACCAAGGAGCTGCTGGACGTTCCCGAGGAGGACTACTACCTCGGCACGTTCGAGCTGTGCGCCTACACCGGTCCGCGCGAGGACGACGTCGAGGTGTACCTGCAGACGCACCCCGGCCGGGTGCCCGGCCTGCCCGGCGGCCTGTACCGCTACGCCGACGGCGAGTTCGAGCGGATCTCCGACGAGATCGTGCTGCGCAAGCACGTCATCGCGATCAACCAGGCGGTCTACGAGCGGGCGAGCTTCGGCGTCAGCGCGGTCGCGCGCTCGGCGGAGCTGTGGCGGCGCTACATCGACCTCGGCCGGACCATGCACCGGTTGTCCGCCAACGACGTCGACCTCGGGTTCATGTCCTCCGGCTACAGCTCGAAGACGAACAACGACCTGCCGTCGGCCAAGCGGATCTGCGGGATCCTCAAGGACATCGGCGAGGACGACGGCCCGTCGTACTTCTTCCTGGGCGGCAAGGTCTCCTACGAGCAGCGCCGCAGCCCCGGCATGAAGGAGGACGTCGTCCACATGAAGGGTCCCGCGGAGCTGATCCGCGACGACCTGGTGAACTTCCTGCCGGACTACATGATCCCGAACAAGGTCGTGGTGCTGGACGCGTTGCCCGTCACCGCGAACGGCAAGATCGACGTCAAGGCCCTGGAGGCGTCGGACAAGACCGACGTCGACGACCAGGACCGGCCGTTCGTCGCGCCGCGCACCCTCACCGAGCGCCGCATCAGCGAGATGTGGAAGAAGCTGATGAAGCGCGAGACCGTCTCGACGCACGACGACTTCTTCGAGACCGGCGGCAACTCGTTGATCGCGGTGGGCCTGGTCAACCGCATCAACAAGGACTTCGGCACCAGCCTGCCGTTGCAGGTCCTGTTCGAGTCGCCGACGATCGAGCAGCTCGCCCGCCGTGTCGACGGCCTGCACGACGGACCGGTCTCGCGGCTGGTCCCGTTGCAGCCCGACGGGGACGCCACGCCGGTGTTCTGCTGGCCCGGTCTCGGCGGCTACCCGATGAACCTGCGCACGCTGGCGAGCCGGTCGGAGCGGCCGTTCTACGGCGTGCAGGCCCACGGCATCAACGAGGGCGAGACGCCGTACCGCACGATCCGCGAGATGGCGGCGGCCGACATCGAGGCCATCAGGGAGGTCCAGCCGGAGGGCCCGTACACGCTGTGGGGCTACTCCTTCGGCGCGCGGGTCGCGTTCGAGACGGCCTACCAGCTCGAACAGGCGGGGCACGAGGTCGCGAACCTGTTCCTGATCGCGCCGGGCTCGCCGAAGGTGCGCTCGGACCGGGCGAGCGACGAGGCGTCGTACGACAACAGCGCGTTCGTCACGATCCTGTTCTCGGTGTTCGCGGGCAGCATCACGGACCCGAAGCTCGCGCGGTGCCTGGAGGTCGCGAAGGACGAGGACAGCTTCGCGGCGTTCATCAGCAGCGAGTTCCGCGACCTCGACAGCGAGCTCGTCCGCCGGATCATCAGGATCGTCACGGAGACCTTCTCGTTCAAGTACACCTTCGGCGAGCTGGCCGAACGCACGATCTCCGCGCCGCTGACCATCTTCAAGGCGCAGGGCGACGACTACTCGTTCATCGAGGGCAGCGAGGGCTTCTCGGTGACCGACCCGGTCGTCGTCGAGCTCGCGGCCGACCACTACAGCCTGCTGCGCGAGCCGGACATCGACGAGCTGATGGCGTCGATGGACCAGCGCGAGACGGTGCGGCAGGAAGTCGCCCGCATCCCCGTGCAGCTGTCGGAAGAGCAGATGTCCGAGCTGATCGCCGCCGTCACCAAGGCCGTCACCCTCGCCATCGCGGCGAACCAGTCGTGAGGAGGACCCCGTGCCACACGTGAACATCAAGCACTTCCCCAAGGAGCTCACCGACGAGCAGTCGGCCGAGCTGGTCGCCGGCATCACCGAGGCGGTGACGAAGGCGTTCGGCTGCGCCGAGGGCGTCGTCTCGATCGCCGTCGAGCCGGTGGCGCAGGACGAGTGGCAGGACCGGGTCTACGGGCCGGAGATCGTGGAACGCAAGGAACTCCTGCACAAGACCCCGACCTACTGAGGCGCAGATGAACATTCCCCTGGTGTACAGCGAGGAAGTGGCCGAGGCGATCACGGCCGGGCAGCCGGTCGTGGCGCTGGAGTCCAACGTCATCACGCACGGCCTCGACTACCCCGACAACGCCGAGACGGCACGCCGGGTCGAGGACGCGGTCCGGGCGGGGGGCGCGGTGCCGGCCACGATCGGCGTCGACGGCGGCAGGATCCTGGTCGGCCTCTCGGAGAACGACGTCGAGAGGTTCGCGACGACACCGGGCATCCCGAAGGTCAGCAGCCGGGACCTGCCGATCGTGCTGGCACGCGGGGGGATGGGCGCCACGACGGTCGCGTCGTCGGTGATCGCCGCCGAGCTCGCGGGGCTGAAGTTCTTCTCCTCCGCGGGGATCGGCGGCGTGCACCGCGGCGCCGAACGCACGATGGACATCTCGTCGGACCTGGTGCAGTTCACCAGGAGCAAGGTCGCCGTGGTGTGCGCGGGGGCGAAGAACATCCTCGACCTCGGGCTCACGATGGAGTTCCTGGAGACGCACTGCGTGCCGGTCGTCGCCTACCGCTCGGACGACTTCCCGGCGTTCTACTGCGTGTCCAGCGGGCTGCGCAGCCCGCACCGCTTCGACGACGCCGGGCTGCTGGCCCGTGCGATCGAGAACCACTGGGCCGTCGGCAACCCCGGCTCGTTCCTGGTCACCACCCCGACCAAGCTCGCCGACGCGATCGACGGCGCCGAGGTCGAGGCGGTGATCGACGAGGCGGTCACCCGTGCCGAACGCGACGGCGTGAGCGGTCAGGCGATCACGAAGTACCTGATGCGCGCCGTCGACAGGGCCACCGAGGGACGATCCGCGAAGGCCAACCAGGCGGTGCTGATCAGCACCGCCGAGGTGGCCGCCGAACTGGCCGTCGCGCACGCGAAGGAGTTCTCCCCGTGAGCCGCTGCGTGATCTTCGACCTCGACGGCACGCTCGTCGACTCCCCGCGCGGGATCGTCACGACGTTCGCCGCGGTGTTCGCCCAGCTCGACCTGCCCACGGTGGACTCGGGCACGATCCGCGGCACGATCGGGCTGCCGCTGCCGGCGGCGTTCGCGAAGGTGCTCGGGGTCTCCGAGGACGAGCCGGTGGTCGGCACGTGCGTCGAGCTGTACCAGTCGACGTTCCGCAAGATCGTGCTGCCGATGGCGACGCAGCTGGTGTTCCCCGGCGTGTACGACGGGCTGCAGTCGTTGCGGCAGAACGGTTTCCTGCTGGCCGTGGCGACGAGCAAGTTCATCCGCAACGCCGAGGCGCTGCTCACCGCCGCCGGCCTGCGCGAGGAGTTCTCGGTGGTCGTCGGCGCGGACCAGGTCTCGAAGCCCAAGCCGGACCCCGAGTCCGGCTTCGTCGTGCTGGAGCGGCTCGGCGTGGCCGCGGAGCACGCCGTGATGGTCGGCGACACCACGCACGACGTGCTGATGGCGCACGGCGCCGGAATGTCGTCGGTGGCCGTGACGTACGGCGTGCACAGCGTCGACCAGCTGCTCAGCGCCAACCCCACCTGGCTCGTCGACTCCTTCGCCGGGGTCGTCGCCGCCGTGAAGGAGTGCACGTGACATCCATCGACGCCTACCTGGAGAAGAACGTCCACCTGTTACCGCAGACGAACCAGCTGCGCGCGTTGCACACGATCGTCCGCGACCGCAACGCCTCCCGCGAGGACTTCGTCTTCTACACCGAGCGGATCAACCGGCTGCTCATCGAGGCCGGTCTCGACCTGCTGCCGTTCGAGTCCCACGACGTCACGACGCCCGTCGGCGCGACCTACCACGGTCTGCGGCCGAGCGGGAAGCTCGTCGGCGTGCCGGTCATCCGTGCGGGCGAGAGCATGGAGGCCGGGCTGCGGGCGGTGGTCCCGGCCGCGCGCATCGGCAAGATCCTCATCCAGCGGGACAGGGTCACCAAGCTGCCGAAGCTCTACTACGCGAACCTGCCGGAGGACATCGCGTCGCGGCACGTGCTGCTGCTCGACCCGATGCTCGCCACCGGCGGCACGGCGAACGCGGCGATTCAAGTGCTGCTCGACCACGGCGTGTTAGAAGAGAACATCGTCTTCGTCACCTTCATCACGGTGGCCGAGGGCATCGAGGCGGTGTGCTCGCGGTACCCGCTCGTGCGGATCGTGACGTCCGCGATCGAGGAACGGCTCAGCGAGGACGCCTACATGCTGCCCGGCATCGGCGACTTCGGCGACAGGTTCTTCGGCACGGACAAGTGACAGGAGTGCTGCGGTGAAAGGCAACCGGCTGCTGGCGGACTCGGCGATCACGGCACTCGCACCGATGATCTGGGGCAGCACCTACCTCGTCACCACGCAGCTGCTGCCACCGGACCGGCCACTGCTGGCCGCGGTGGTCCGCGCGTTGCCCGCGGGCCTGATCCTGTTGCTGTTCGGCCGGATCCTGCCCACCGGGATCTGGTGGTGGCGCGCGCTCGTGCTGGGAACGCTGAACATCGGCGCGTTCTTCTTCCTGCTCTTCGTCTCGGCCTACCACCTGCCCGGCGGCGTCGCGGCCCTCGTCGGCTCGGTGCAGCCGGTGATCGTGCTGGTCCTGGCCGCACTGGTGCTCGGCGACCGCGTCCGCCTGCCGCACGTGCTCGCCTGCCTGGCGGCCGTGGTGGGAGTCGGGCTGCTGGTGCTGAAGGCGACCGCGCAGCTGGACCTCGTGGGCGTGTTCGCCGCGCTCGGTGCCGCGTGCTGCATGGCGTCCGGGATCGTGCTCACCAAGCGGTGGCAGCGCCCGGTGAACGTGCTGCTGTTCACCGGCTGGCAGCTCACCGCGGGCGGACTCGTGCTGTTGCCCGCGCTGTTCCTGCTGGAAGGCCTGCCGAGCACGATCACCGGCACCAACGCCCTGGGGTTCGGCTACCTGATCGTGCTCGGCTCGCTGTTCGGCTATTCGGTCTGGTTCCGCGGCACGGACCGGGTGCCGGCGATCGGGCTGTCGTTCCTCGGCTTCTGCAGCCCGATCGTCGCCACCGTGCTCGGGTACGTGTTCCTCGGCCAGACGCTGTCGTTCCTGCAGTTCGTGGGCGCGGTGGTGCTCATCGGCGCGATCGTGCTGGTGCAGCTGACGCCGGTGCAGAAGGCGCTTCCCGAACGGGAGCTTCAGCGCACGACGTCGTAGACCAGCTTCTGGATGCCGTTCGCGTACGTTTCGCTCTCGACGACCTTCAGCATCTGCTTGTCCTTGTCGGTCGCGCTGAACAGCCGCTTGCCCGCGCCGAGCAGCACCGGGAACACCAGCAGGTGGTAGCGGTCGATCAGACCGGCGTCGGACAGGTTCCGGTTCAGCGTCGCGCTGCCGTGGATCGAGATCGGGCCGCCGTCGGTCTCCTTCAGCGCCGCCACGTCGTCGAGGGAGCGCAGGATGGTGATGTCGCCCCAGTTGTCGACGAGCTGGTCGTCCTTCAGCGTGCTGGAGACGACGTACTTCGGCATGACGTTGTACTGCGGGAAGTAGTCGAGCGTCGGCCACACCGGCGCGAACGCCTCGTAGCTGACCCGGCCCATCATCATGGCCGCGGCCTCCTCCTGCTCGCGGCCCTTGATCTCGTAGGCGGCCTCGTCGAACTCGATGTCCTTGAACGTCCAGCCGGAGCTGCGGTGACCCGGCTCGCCACCGGGGGCTTCGACGACGCCGTCGAGGGAGACGAAGGCGGTGGCGATCAGGGTGCGCATCTGGGTTCTCCTCGTGTTCGAACTCGCTGTCATCGGTGCGTCGAACGGGAGGTGCCGGGAATCGACATCTCGCGTCGAGAAATCTTCGGTCATCGTCCGCGGCCGTGCAGAACGCCTCGCGGGGACCGGTCAGGAATCGAGAAGCACGGGCTCCGCGGTGCTCCTAGCGTTGTCCCCATCGCCAGGACGAGAGGGAGGACGAGCACGATGAGCAGCAGCAAGGGGATCCGGCAGTTCCACCGCGTGGTGAGCATGGTGTTCATGGCCACGGTGGTGTTCACGGCGGTCGCGCTGACCGTGGACAGCTCGGTGGTGTGGGTGTCGTACGTGCCGTTGCTGCCGCTGTTCGTCCTGATGGGGACCGGTGTGTACATGTGGTTCCTGCCGACGATCGCCAAGCGTCGCGCCGCACGTCGGGCAACTGTCTAGAGCCAGCCACGGTCCCGTGCGGTGTTCGCCGCCTCGGACCGGTTCTTCGCGCCGAGCTTCGCCATCGCCGTCGACAGGTAGTTGCGGACCGTGCCCTCGGCGAGGTTCAGTCGTGCGGCGATGTCGGCGTTGCTCGCACCGGTCGTGACCTCGCGCAACAGCTCGCGTTCGCGGGGTGTGAGCGGGTCGGCGCTGTCCCAGGCGGCCATCGCGAGCTCGGGTGCCACGACCCGTTCGCCGGCGTGCACCCGCCGCAGCGCCGACACCAGGTCCGCGATCGGCGCGTCCTTGAGCACGTACCCCGCCACGCCCGACTCCATCGCGCGGCGGAGGTAGCCGCTGCGGGCGAACGTCGTGATGATCAGCACGCGCGTGGCGTCGCCCCGGCGGCTGAGCTCCTGGGCGACGTCGAGGCCGGTGCGGCCGGGCATCTCGATGTCGGTGAGCAGCACGTCGGGGCGGTGTTCGGCGACGGCCGCGAGGGCCTCGTCGCCGTCGCCCGCCGTCGCGACGACCGCGACGTCGGGCTGGAGGTCGAGCAGCTGGGCGAAGGCGCCGCGCACCATCGCCTGGTCCTCGGCGAGCACCACCCGGATCGCGCCGGTCACGTCGCCACCTCCAGCGGCACCGCGATCGTCACCGTCGTCCCCGCCGACCCGCTCCGCCGCACCACGCCCCCGAGCGCCGCGATCCGTTCGCGCATCCCCGTCAACCCGTTCCCCTCCGGCCCGCGGCTGCCGACGCCGTCGTCGGCGACCACCACCCGCAGCTCCCCGTCGCGCGCCTCCACGACGATGCGGCAGGTCGACGCGGCCGCGTGCCGGGCCACGTTCGTCACCGCCTCCCGCACCGCCAGCGCCAGCTCGTGCTCGGTCGACCCGACGATCGCGAGCCCGGAGTCGCGCCGCACGACCACCTCGACCCCCAACGACGTCAACGCCGCCCGCGCCGCCTCCAGCTCCGTCTCCAGGCTCGCGCTGCGCCACCCGCTGACGGCGGCGCGGATCTCGCTCAACGCCGCCCGCGCCGCGCCTTCGATCTCGGCCGCCTCCGCCGGAGCCCGCTCAGGGTCCGCCGCGACCAGCTGGGCCCGCACGATGATCGCCGTCAGCGTGTGGCCGAGCAGGTCGTGCAGGTCACGGGCGATGCGCTCGCGTTCGGCGAGGGTCGCGAGGTGCTCGACGCGGGCGGTGCGGATCCGCAGCTCGGCCGCGTCGCGCTCCCGTTCCGCCCACTCGACCTGCAGGATGCCGACCAGCCACAGGAAGATCAGCGACGGCAGCAGCCCCCACAGCCGGTACGGCATCGGCACCGCCGACACCACGGCGAACAGGCAGATCAACGCCGACAGCCCGACGAACCACCGCATCGCCACCCGCCGCGACTCCACGAGCCCCGCGAACGCCGCCGCGTAGACGAAGAGCACCGCCGCACCGGTGTTGAACGGCGTCACCAGGGACCCGAGCACCACCGTCGGCACGAGGCACCACCAGCGGACCAGGTCGGCCCGGAGCCACGACAGCACGTACAGCGGCACGAAGATCACGGCCACCACGGCGACGAGCGCCCAGTCCACCCAGCCGGCGCCGGTGTCGAAGACCGGCGACCACAGCAGGTTGCCCAGGTAGAGCAGGTGGAACCAGCGCGAGATCCCAGAGGCTTTTTTCATGACCGCGCATGACGATACGACACCGCGGCCAGTCCGGCGGCGACGATCGTCATACCCGCCAGCACCAGCACGTGTGTCAGCGCGGGCGCGCCCGTCAGCTGGGCGAGCGCCAGCCGTCCCAGGTGGTAGGTCGGCAGGAACCGCGCCACGTCGGCGAAGAACGCCGGCATGATCTCCAGCGGCATCCACAGTCCGGAGAGGACGGCCGACGGGATCAGGATCGCGTTCAGCACGGCCGCCGCGGCGCCCGCCCCGACCTGGAACCCGATCGCGAGGCTCAGCAACGCGAACGGCAACGCGCCGAGGACCAGCACGGCGAGCACCCGCAGCACGGTGGGCAGCGGCGCGTCCAACGCACCCGTGAGAGCCGCCGTCGCCGTCATCGCGAGCAGCACGCCCACCGCGTAGGGCAGCGCCGCCACGACCTTCGCCGCGAGCGTCACGCCGATCGGCACCGCCGACACCTGCTTCGCCCGCAGCCACCCGCGTTCCCGGTCGGCCGCGACGCCGATGCCGGGGTTCATCAGCACCACCGAGATCGCACCGAACGCGCCGAACGTGGCGAGCATCGTCGTCCCCGCCGACACCCCGCCGCTGCTGAGCTTCCCGAACAGCGACACGAACAACGCGAAGAACCCGACCGGCATGATGATCGAGAAGAACAACGCCGCCGGCTCGCGGACGATACCCCTCAGCTCGTCCGCCAGCTCGACCCCGAAGACCTTCACGCGGCACCCCTCTCCATCAGACCGGCCACTGCCTCTTCCAGCCCGGCGCTCTCGACCCGCAGGCCGGTCAGTCCGGGGTCCTCCGCGAGCCACACCCGCAGCAACGCCTCGGGCGCGCGGGTGCCCACGTGCACGTGCTCGCCGTCGGCGCGCACCGACACCACACCGGGCAGCGCTTCGAGCCGCGGCACACCCAACGACGTTCGCGCGATCACCGTGCGGTCGGGCAGCCGAGCCACCAGCTCGTCCGGCGTGCCGCCGGCCCGCACACGCCCGCCGTCCACGACGACCACGCGGTCGGCGACGGCCGACGACTCCTCAATGAGGTGCGTGGTGATCAGCACGCCGGTCCCGCGCTCCCGCCGTTCCGCGAGCAGCTGCCAGAACCTCCTGCGGGCGGGCAGGTCCAGGCCCGCGGTCGGTTCGTCGAGCACGAGCAGCCGCGGGTCGGCCACCAGGGCCATCGCGAGCTGCAGCCGCTGCTTCTGCCCGCCGGAGAGCTTCGACGCGCGCCGCCCGGCCAGGTCCGTCAGGTCGAGCTCAGCCATCACCGGCCCGGCGGCGGACCGGGCGACACCGGCCCGCACCGCCGCACCCGTGACGAGCTCGCTCACCTTCAGGGTGTTCGGGAACCCGAGCGACTGCTGCACGACGCCCATCCGCCGGCGGGTGGCCGCGACGCGCGGGTCGCCACCGCAGACCCTGACCACGCCGTCCCCCGCCGGCAGCAGCCCGATGATCATGTTCACCAGCGTCGTCTTGCCCGCGCCGTTCGGCCCGAGCAGCGCCACGCACTCCCCCGCGCCGACGTCGAGGTCGACCCCGTCCACCGCTCGCGTGGCACCGTAGCTGTGCCGCGCCCCGCGCACTTCGAGCACCGTTTCCATGGCGTTGAGCCTGGTCGAACGGGGTGCGCACCAGTAGTGAAGCGCCGTCACCAGGTCCGGGTGACAAATGTCAGCTTGACCCTGCACCGTGGTGCGGAGTGCATCGTCACGGCCATGACGAGTGATCAGTCCGTGCGCCGCTGGGGCCGAGCGGGTGCGGTGTACGACTTCGTGGCGAGCATCGCGTTCGTGACTCCGTGGACCGCCGGCCTGGCGATGAACCTGTTGGGAGTCAACGGGACCACGCCGACGCTCCTGTTCGCCACGTTGTTCGGCACCGTGGTGGTGATGTGGTCGATCGCCCGCTGGTACCGCCCGGAGCCGTTGCTGATCAGCATCGACACCGTCGGCCGCGCGCTGTTCAGCCTCTGGTTCGTCTGGGCGCTGCTGGACGGACAGACGAAGGCGCTGCTGGTGTTCCTGGCGCTGGAGCTGTTCTGGGGCGCGGTCCAGCTGCGCGCCCTGGTGCGGAGGTAGTTTCCAGTGGTGCGCATATCCGAACTGGCCCGCGCCGCCGGGGTGGGCATCAGCACCGTGCGGTTCTACGAGCGGCGCGGCCTGGTCGTCCCCACCGCCCGCACCCACGGCGGCTACCGCCACTACGACCGGGAAGCGTTGCGGCGCCTGAAGTTCATCCGCCGCGCGCAACGGCTCGGCTTCACCCTCACCGAGGTCGGGCAGATCCTGGCCTTCTCCGCGGCACCGGACGACCTGGACGAGGTGGTCACCGGCAAGGTCGCGGAGATCGAGCAGCGGATGCGCGACCTCGAACGGGTGCGGCTGGCGTTGCTCGACGTCGCGGCCAACGGCGTTCAGGAGCAGTGCCCGGTGGTCGCCGCGCTGAACGACTGAGCCAGCTCGGCGGCGTAGGCCCGCAGGAGCTCGTGCAGCGCGTACCGGCCAGGCCGGTGCTCGGTGAGCAGGTGGGCGCGGGTCAGCTCGGTGAGCGCCTGGCGGTTCTCCACGACCTCGGCGGCGACGCCGGCACCCAGCTCGCGGAACACGCGGGCCGCCTCGGGTGACAGGGCGCGGTACGACCAGGAGAACACCGCGCGCAGGTCGGTCGCCGGGTCGCCGGCGTCGAACGGGTCGAGCCCGTCGCGCAGCTCGGCGGCGATCGACTCCAGCGAGAACCCGGTGCAGGCGACGCGGGCGGCGACGACGCTCAGCGCCAGCGGCAGCCCGGCGCACC
Source organism: Lentzea sp. NPDC059081 (assembly GCF_042738015.1). Lineage (NCBI taxonomy): Bacteria > Bacillati > Actinomycetota > Actinomycetes > Pseudonocardiales > Pseudonocardiaceae > Lentzea > Lentzea sp. NPDC059081. Next base: position 75,975 of record NZ_JBHYGW010000002.1, on the reverse strand, counting down.
GCCGGACGATCTCGTCCACCGCGGCGGAGGGAGCGACGCCCAGCCGGGCCGTCACCAGCTCCCGTGACTCCGTCGTGGACAGCAGGCCCAGCGCGACCGGGTGCGCGCCGTCCGCGGCGACCAGACCGGGCAACCGGGTGCGGCTGGTCACCAGCACCAGTCCTCCGGGACCGCCGGGCAGCAACGGCCGGACCTGGTCGGCGTCCCTGGCGTTGTCCAGCACGACGAGCACCCGCTTGCCCGCCAGCGCACTGCGGTACAGGTCGGTCCGCACGTCCAGGCCGAGGGCGTCGAGGACCGCGCGCATCGCCTCACCCGGTGTCATGGCCGGGCGAGGGCCGAACCCGCGCAGGTCGACGTGCAGCTGCCCGTCCGGGAACCGGTCCGCGACCCGGTGCGCCCAGTGCACGGCCAGCGCCGTCTTGCCCACCCCTGCCGTGCCCGAGACCGCGACGACCGGGGTCCGGCCGGCGAGGAGCGCGTCGAGCGAGGCGAGCTCTCCAGCACGTCCGACGAACGACCGCGGCCGGGCCGGCAGCTGCCGCGGCACCAGGTCGGCGGCGAGGACCTGCCGGTGCGCCGACCGCAGCTCGGGGCCGGGGTCCGCGCCCAGTTCGTCGGCCAGCCGCCGGCGCACCTGCTCGTACCGCAGCAGGGCGTCCGCCTGTCGTCCGCTGCGGTACAGCGCGAGGACCAGCTGCCCGGCGAGCCGTTCGTCCAGCGGGAACAGCGCGGCCGTCTCGTGCAGCTCCGCCAGCAGCTCCGCGTGCCGTCCCTGCCGCAACGCCAGGTCGTTGCGGTCGAGCAGAGCGGCGAACCGGCGCGCCTGCACCGCGGCGCGCACCCCGGCGAACCACGGGGTGTCCGAAGTGGAGAACGGGTCGCCGCGCCACAACCGTAGTGCCTCGTCCAGCAGGTCGCCGGCGTCGAGCGGGCCGAGCCGGGCCCGTTCCACCAGGACGTCGAAGCGGTGCAGGTCCACGGACATCGGGTCGACGGTCAGCACGTACCCGCCCTGCCGCCCGGTGATCCGCACCCCCGGCAACGCCTGCCGCAGCCGTGAGACGTACCCGGCCACCGCGTTGCGCGCCCGGTGCGGCACCCGCTCGCCCCACACCCGGTCGACCAGCACGTCGACGGGCACCAGCCGGTTCGCCTCCACCAGCAGCACCGCCAGCACGCACCTCTGCCGGGGATGGCCGGCGTCCACGACCCGGTCACCGACGCGGACCTCGACCTCGCCGAGCAGTCCGAACTCCACCGGAAATCCCTCCGCGCCAAGGCCGCTGAGCAGCCGATCACACAACTCCCGAACACCCGCCCAACACCGCGCGGCCACTGTCGTCCACACCGGACCGGTCACAGGGACCCGGTCCTCACCTCCAGGGAGATCACCTTGTCCAGCAGGACGCTTCTTCGCCGTGCCGGCGCCGCGATCGCACTGACGGCCGCCGCGGTCGTACTGTCCGGGGTGGGCTCCGCCTCCGGCGCCGTCGAGTACGACCTGCTCCGCAACGTCAACAGCGCGAAGTGCCTGGACGTCGCCGACGGCAGCAACTCCAACAAGGCCGCGGTCCTGCAGTACACCTGCGACGCCTCGAAGTCCCACCAGCAGTGGACGCTGGAGCAGGTCGGCGACGGCAGCGGCGCAGTCCGCATCAAGGCCGCGCACAGCGGCAAGTGCGTCGACATCTGGGACTCGAGCCAGGACCCGACCGCGGACGCCATCCAGTACACCTGCAACGCCACGAAGTACAACCAGCAGTTCCTCGTGGAGTACACCGCGTCGGGCATGAAGTTCCGGGCGCGCCACAGCGGGCTGTGCCTCGACATCGAGGGCCGCGACTTCGCGAACAAGTCAATCCTGCACCAGAACACGTGCACCGCCCACCCGGCGCAGCTGTTCGTCATCGGCTGATCGGTCCCCTCCCGCGGGTCGTGCCCCTTCGCCGGGCACGACTCGTAGGCTGGCCGCCGACGGTGGCGAACGGGAGGTCGGACGGTGGCTGAGACGGCGGCAGTGTCGGTGGCGGACGTGCTGGCGGAACTGGCCGCGCTCGAAGACCCGAGAGCACGCGCGGTCAACGAGAAGCACGGCGACGACCACGGTGTGAACCTGAGCAAGCTGCGCGCGATCGCCAAGCGCCTCAAGACCCAGCAGGACCTGGCCGTCGAGCTGTGGCGGACCGGCGACACCGCGGCCCGGCTGCTGGCGCTGCTGATCTGCCGCCCCAAGGCGTTCACGCGCGACGAGCTCGACGCGATGCTGCGCGAGGCCCACCGCCCGAAGGTCCACGACTGGCTCGTGAACTACGTCGTGAAGAAGAGCGCGCACGCCGAGGACCTGCGGCGGACGTGGTTCGCCGATCCAGACCCGGTGGTCGCGAGCGCCGGCTGGGCGTTGACGGTCGACCGCGTGGCCAAACGGCAGGACGGCCTCGACCTGCCGGGACTGCTCGACCGGATCGAGCGGGAGATGAAGGACGCTCCCGACCGGTTGCAGTGGGCGATGAACCACTGCCTGGCGCAGATCGGCATCGAGCACCCGGACCTGCGCGCCCGCGCGATCGGCATCGGTGAGCGGCTGGAGGTCCTGAAGGACTACCCGACGCCGCCGAACTGCACGTCGCCGTTCGCCCCGGTCTGGATCGCCGAGATGGTGCGCCGCCAGGGCTGAGAGCGCTCTCGCACTGTTCAGCGCCTGTTCCCGTTCCCGTCAACCTCCTGTCCGATGTGGCCGGACATGCTGCCCGCATGGCCGAACAGTCGAAGATCGGGCGCCGCACGCTGCTGCAGGCCGCGTTCGCCGCCCCCGCCACCGCCGCGCTCGTCGGGAGCACCGGAACCGCCGCGGCCGCCCCGAACCGCGACTCCGGCGACCAGCGGTTCACGATCGCGGTCCTGCCGGACACCCAGTACCTGCTCGACGAGGGCGGCTCCGACCCCGAACCCGTCAAGGAGGCCCTGCGCTCGCTCGTGCGGCGGCGGCGCGAGGCGAACATCGTCTTCCTGGCGCACCTCGGCGACGTGACCGAGCACGGCACCGAGCAGGAGATGCGGACCGCCGACGCGGTGTTCGACGTCATCGGCGGGCAGCTCCCGTACAGCGTGCTGGCCGGCAACCACGACGTGCCCGGCGGTGACGACCAGCGCGGTCCCACGCCGTACTCGCGGACGTTCGGGCCGGACCGGTTCCAGCGGATGAAGACGTTCGGCGGTGCGTCCCCCGGCGGGTACAACACGTTCCACACCTTCCGGGCCGGCGGGCGCGAGTGGCTGGTGCTCGCGCTGGACTGGCGGGTGTCGGAGAAGGGCGCCGAGTGGGCGCAGGGCGTGCTCGACCGGCACCAGGGCGTGCCCACGATCCTCACCACGCACGATCTCGTCGGCAACAGCCCGGAGGCCGCGCTGTCCGCCCACGGCCAGTTCCTCTGGGACCGGCTGATCAAGCGCAACGACCAGGTCTTCCTCACCCTCAACGGGCACTACTGGCCGTCCGGCCGCACGACGCTCACCAACGACCACGGCAACCCCGTGCACCTGCACATCACGAACTACCAGGAGCGCTACTACGGCGGCGCGGGGATGGTCCGGTTCTACTCGTTCGACCTGGCGCGCAACGTGATCGACGTCGAGACGTTCTCGCCGTGGCTGCTGACCAGGCGGAACACCCTTCCGGAGGCCGAGACCGCCGAGCGCAGCGGTGATCTCGACCGGTTCTCCGTCGAACTCGACTTCGGCGCCCGGTTCCCGTTGCCGCCGTCCGCGCCGCGGCCCGCGCGTTCCGTCGTCACCAGGGACACGCTGGCGTACTGGCGGTTCGACACCGAGGGGCTGCCGTCCGCGAAGGAAGGTCCCGTGGCGCCCGGCACGGTCGTCCGCGACCTCACCGGCAAGGGCAACGACCTCACCGTCGTGCACCTGCACACCGGTTCACCCGACCTGCTGACGTGGCACCGCGACCACCACGACGGCCAGCCCGCGCACGCCAGCCTGCTGTTCGGCGGCGGCAAGGGTCCCGACCGCGGCGCGATCCTGCGCACGGCGGCGACGGCGCCGATCGCCAGCGCGAAGTTCGAGTCCGGCTACACCATCGAGACGTTCCTCAAGCTGCCCAGCCCGTTCGACGGCGACCACGCGTGGATGGGCGTGCTGAGCTGGGAGGGCCGCGCCGGGGACGCGGGCAAGCACAGCGGCTGGTCCGACCTGGAGCCCACGTGCAGCCTGAACGTCTCCGGCGAGCGGTTCCTGCAGTTCGTCGTCTACCCCGTGCCCGGCGACGCCGACCCCACGTCGTGGAGCCACGCGATCCCCGTCGGCCGGTGGACGCACGTCGCGGTGGTCAACGACGGCAGGCGCACCACGATGTACGTCGACGGCGCCAAGATCGCGCGCAACGCCTCGGAGGAGTCCAGGGGCATCACGACCCAGGGCAAGCCGTTCGTGATCGGCGCGACCGGGTTCGACCTGCAGTACGGCCAGGGCTTCTACGGCTCGATCGGCGACACGCGCATCACCGGCAGGGCGTTGCGCACCGACCAGTTCCTGACCGGCTGAGCTCAGAACCGGGAGTGGTCCGGCGCCGGGGGGAGCTCGAGCAGCTCCCCCGCGACATCGAGGAACTCGCCGCCGCGCTGCCACAGCGCGTGGTCGGGGTCGACGACGAACGGGTCGGCCGGGTCGACGTCGTCCTGCCGGACCCGGTAGGCCAACGCCTCCGACTCCGAGTACGCCAGCACCGTCTCGTTGGTGCCCTTCCACACCCTGCGGAACATGACGGCGTTGACGCACGTCATCCGGTCTTTCACGACGGAACGCTGAAAACCCCGCCGCAACAACAACTTCATGCATTCCTGAACGCTGTTCGCGTGTTCTGCCAAGTCGCTCCGCCCTACGTCTTGAACTGCTGATTCTGACTGATCAGCGACGACACGCTCACCGTCCGTCACTCGATCAGGTCAATTTCTTCGGGCAGATGCACAACGGCCGGCGCGTGTTTTCGTGCACAGCGCTCACCGAAGACGACCGCTTCGGGCGATGACACCGCGGCGGGTCATGGGACAACCTCTGCCGGTGGTCGACATCCAAGCCCCTGACCCGCTCGCACCGCTCTACGAACGGGCCGCGACGCAGATTCCCGGCATCGCCGACAAGGTGCTGGAGGCGTTCTTCGCCCGCTCGGCGGCCTACCGGCAGCTGCCGCACCAGCTCGTCGACCGGGAGATCGTCGACTCGGTGAGCCACAACCTGCAGGTCTTCCTGCGGGCGTTGCGCGAACGGCGGCCGCCGGCGGTGGAGGAGCTCACCGACCAGATCGCCACGGCGGTGCGCCGGGCGCAGCAGGGCGTGCCGCTCGACGTGGTGCTGAGCACGTACCACGTGGCCGCGCACGTCGGGTGGTCGGCGATGGCGAGCGTCGCGGAGAAGGACGAGGTGGACGACCTGCTGGCGACCGTGCCCGCGCTGCTGCAGTACCTGAGCGTCGCGGTGCCGGCCGTCGCCGCGTCCTACCTCACCGAGCAGCAGGCCCTGCACGCCGAACGCCGGGAGGCCGGTCGCGCGCTGGTGGCGGCACTGCTGACCGGCCGGGAGGCCGAGCCGCTGGCGGAACGGATCGGGCTCGACCTGTCCAGCCACCACGTGGTGCTCGCCGTGCGGGTCGAGGCGCCGCCGCCCGCCGAAGATCCGAGGTTCGCCGCCCACGCGCTGGTCCGGCGGCTGCGGGCGGAGCTGCCGAAGCACGCCCTGTCCGCGCTGGACCACGACGGCGGCACCGTGCTGCTGCCCACCACCGCCGACGCCGTGGAGCAGGAGCTGACCGACGCCGCCGACCTGGTGCGCAGGCTGCACACGGCGGCGGGCATCGGCGTGGTCGGCGGGATCGCCGCGGCGGAGAGCCGCGAGGACGTCCCCACCGCGGCGAGGCAGGCCGCCGACATCGCCGAGCTGGTCCAGCGCCTCGGCCGGCCGCCCGGCGCGTACGTCCTCGACGACGTGCTGCTCGAGTACCAGCTCTGCCGGCCGGGCCCCGGCCGCAAGCGCTTGGCGCTCGTGATGGACAAGCTGGCAGAGCACCCCGACCTGCTGCACACGCTGCGGGTGTTCCTGGAGAACGACCACAACCGCCACCGCACGGCCGAGAAGCTGCACCTGCACCGCAACACGCTGAACTACCGCCTGCGCCGCGTCACGGAGCTCACCGGCTACAACCCCGCCGACGCCGGGGACGTCCGGTTGCTCGCGGCCTCGATGGTCGTCCACGACCTGCGGTCCTGAGCCCAGAACCCGCAGTGGTGCTCCACCGCCAGGTCGACCGGCCCGATCGCGTCCGGTGCCAGTGACCGCACGTGCGGCCGTTCCGCGGTGAACCGCGGCCAGCCCGGGTCACCGCCGCGGGCGAACGCGGACCAGGAGGCGATCATCCGGTCCGAGAGCCGCTGCTGGGCGGGGCTGAACTTCGGCGTGGTGCCGCCGAGGTCGAAGAAGTCCCACAGGTCCGACGCGTGCTGGGCACCCAGCGGCATCGCGGGCGGCACCGGCGACAGCGCGGGCGGCGAGGGATCCGCGAACTCGTACTGGTGCACGTCGGTCCTGGCGGCGAGTCCTCGCGAGGTCTCGTACTGCGTGCAGGCCCACATCCGGTCGGTCACGATCGCCGCCCACGTGAGCGCCGCGGAGCCGTACCGTTCGCGCGGGTACTCGGCCCTGACTTCCGCCGCACGGTCACCGAACGTCTCGGCGAGCACCGTTTCGTACGTCGCCTCGCTCATCGGCGCACCGTTGTCGTACGCGGCGACCCACGGCGTTGCCTCGTCTCGTGTCGTACCACTCAGCACCGGAACGCGGTGGAACCTCCCCGCACGCACGGCATCGCCGGGATACGACGGCAGAACCTGTGTGCCGTAAGCAGGTTGGATGAACGCGAGGTGCTGCGGCATCAGCTCCTCCACCGGCTTCCCGCGCAGGCAGGCGATGTCGGCGCACCCCAGTTCGCGCGCGACGTCGGCCCCGTGCGCGGCGACGGCGGACAGCGGCTGGAAGATCGTCGCCGCCTGCTCGCCGCGGTACTCGAAGTTGTCGAGCCAGCCCGTCTCGCACGACCCGCTCTGCAGCACGGCCCGGTCGAACAACCCGGCCGCCGCGGGTGACGTGAGCTGCGCACACACGCTCATCGCGCCGGCGGACTGCCCGGCCAGCGTCACGTTGCGCGGGTCGCCGCCGAACGCGCCGGCGTTGGCGCGCACCCACCTCAGCGCGGCCTGCTGGTCGCGCAGCCCGAACGTCCCGGAGCCCGCCAGTCCCGGCATGCCGAAGAACCCGAAGATCCCCAGCCGGTAGTTGACCGTGACCACGACGACGTCACCGCGTTCGGCGAACCTGCGCGCGTCGTAGTTGGCCCCGGCGCCCATGAAGTAGCCACCGCCGTGCACCCAGACCACGACCGGCTTGCGGCCACCGGACTTCGGCGCGGTCACGTTGAGGTACAGGCAGTCCTCGGCGGTGCTGCCGTCCGGCACCTCCCCCGGCAGCTGCGCGCAGACGGGTCCGGGTTTCGTCGCGTCGCGCACGCCGTCCCACCGCGCGGGCGGCCGCGGGTCACGCCAACGCTCCGGCGGTGCCGCGTAAGGGATTCCCTCGAACACCCTCGTGCCGCCGCTGACTTCTCCTCGCACGACACCGGAATCGGTCCGCACGACCACGTCGTCCGCCGCGCTCGCGACACTTCCGCCCGATATGACCAAAGCCGCCACAACGGGCACCAGCCACGATTTCTTCACAAAGATCCCCCAATCCATGTCCCCGCAAGGACATCGCGAACGGGGGCACGTGCGCGAGCCGCGAACGTCGTCCGTTCCGGCAACGAAGGAGAACGCGCGGAAACGACAAAAGGTGGGCAGCGAGATCGCCGCCCACCTTCACACCGTCCACGTTCACTCAGTCGGTCAGTCGCCGTACGGGTTCTGCATGGAGACGTGCACGTGGTCGTAGTGCCCGCCGGTCACCCCGCTGCCCGCGGTGTAGTCGCGCCAGCCCTCGGACGAGCGGGCGACGCTCCAGATCTTGCCCTGCCAGATCACGTACCGGACGTCGAGCTGCGACGCGTACTTCTGCACCCAGCGCGCGAGCTTCCAGCCCTGCTCCTTCTGCGCCGCCGACGGGTAGGACCCGATCGCGTTCGAGATGGTGCAGTCGAGCGCGTTGCCCGTGTTGTGGTTGCTGGTCGACGGCTCGTAGCTGCGGTAGTCGCCCACCCAGCAGTCCTTCTCGCCGGTCAGCCGGGCGATCTGGTCGTCCACGAACTGCGTGCGGGCCGTGGCCTGCGGAGCACGCGCCGCCGCGGACGGGTGCGGGTTGCTGGGCGGGGCGCCGTACGTGCCACCGCCGCCACCACCGCTGCCGCTGTCGGCGAGCTTGTGCGAGGCGTTCTCGTTCTTCAGGTCCGAGTTGAGGTTCGCCTTGGCACCGGCCGCGATCGTCTGCTTCGGACCCGCGTACCCGCTGTTGAAGTACACGGTGACCGAGCTGCTGGTGCGGTTCCAGACGGCGGCGGCGTTGTTCTTCACGCACAGGCCCTTGCCGTTGCCGTCGCTCTTGAACTCGTAACAGCTCGGCTGGTCGTCGCCGTAGTCGGGGATCGACGTGTCGAAGTCGGACACCGACCCGGCCTGGTTGCTGTTGTAGTACAGGCAGAACTCACCCGACTCGCAGACGCCGTTGCGCGCGGTCGCCGCGTTGGCCGCACCCGCACCGAAGGACGCGCTGATCAGCGCACCCATCATCAGCACAAAAACAGATTTCTTGAACACGGGGAGGAGCGTCGCGAAACGCACTGACATTCCGCTGACACCGCCCGCCACCGGTCCGTCAGGCGCGCGGGAAGTCGTCCAGCCGAACGGCCTGCGCTCGCGGGTACTTCCGGCCGGCCAGCGGAACAGGCGACCCCGTGAACGACACGGGCGTGCCCGCCAGCAACAACGTCAGACCCTGCGGAAGATCGTCACGGGAGACGAACCACGACCCACCCCGCGTGTCGGTGATGAACCCGTGCGCCTGCCCGGACTTCCAGCTGGCCACCGTCCCCCGCCGCCGCCCGCGAGGCGCACCGACCGGCGAGGCCACCGCGCCGGCCGACCGGATGAACGCCCGCCGCAACGGGTAGTCGCCCAGGTCACCGGGCTCGAACAACGCGTCGAACCCCGGTGTGAACGACGCGGCGGCCCGCAACGGCGCCGCGGTGCGAGGCGTCCAGGCCGGCGGCTTGTCGACAATCCGCACATCCACCACCGGCACCACCACGTGCACCCCGCGCCCGACCAGCCGCGTCACGAGCGGAGCGAAGTCCGCGTCCCCGGTCAGCAGCACGACCCAGTCGAGCGGCACCGACACGGCCCGGTCCCACGCCTCCAGCGCAAGGTGGACGTCGACGCCCTTCTCCTTGCCCCCGACCAGCGGCAGGTCGTGCCGCGTGATCCCGGCGGCACTGAGCGCCGCGTCGAACGACACAGCGGGCGTCTCGATCCGCCCCCGCGCGTAGTGCGCCTCGGCCACCACGCACTCGTCGAGCGGCCTGCCGGTCTCCTGGTGGACGTACCAGCGCAGCGCGTCGTGCAGCCCGTCCAACGAGATCCGCGCGGCTCGGCGGTGCGCGGTCGCGTAGAAGTCGCTGAGGTACGCGAACCAGGTGCCGTCGTAGAACACACCGATGCGGACGATCTTTCCCACCGGACGGACACTACCCCTGAACTGGTCAGACCAGCCCGTGCGCCTGCGCGTACAGCGCCGCCTGGGTCCGGTCCCGCAACCCCAGCCGCCCCAAAATCCGCGAAACGTGGTTCTTCACAGTCCCCTCTGACAGGTGCAACCGCGAAGCGATCTCCCGGTTGGTGGCCCCACCGGCCACCAACCGCAACACCTCGACCTCCCGCACCGTCAACGGATCCCGAGACCCGTCCGACCGGTCCAACACCGCCGCCAGCCGAGCCACGGCGGCCGGATCGAACTGCGCGACCCCGGCAGCGGCCAACCGGACCGCCGAAGCGAGCTCAGCCGACGGCAGGTCCTTCAACAGGTACCCGCACGCCCCCGCACGCAGCGACCGCACCACGTAGTCCTCGTCGTCGAACGTGGTCAGCATGACGACCCGGCATCCAGGAGCACGGCGACGCAGCAACGCCACCGCCTCCACGCCGTCGAGACCCGGCATGCGCACGTCCATGAGCACCACGTCCGGAGCCAGCACCACGGCCTGTTCGACGGCCTCAAGTCCATCCGCCGCCGTCCCCACGACCTCGATGCCGGGCTGCAGCCCGAGCAACGACGCGATGCCCTCGCGGATCAGCCGCTGGTCGTCGACGACCAGCACGCGAGTCATGCCGGCCCCGGGATCGTCACCGTCAGCCTCGTGCCCGGCGACGTGCCGGCCAGGTCGACTCGGCCGCCGGCCAGCGCCACCCGTTCCCTCATCCCGAGCAACCCGAACCCCTCCGCCGCCGTGCCCATGCCGCGTCCGTCGTCCGACACGGTCAGCTTGGCACCCTCGGCGTCCAGTTCGACCCGCACCTCGATGCGCGTGGCGGCGGCATGCCTGCGCGCGTTGGTGATGCCCTCCTGCGCGGCCCGGTACAGCGCGTGCAGCGCACCCGTGTCGTGGCCGTCCGGCGAGCCGCTGACCACGAGCACCACGTCGTCGCCCGCCAGGTCGTCGAGTGCGGTGAGCAGGTCGAACGAGCGCAGCGACCGCACCGATGCGCGAACGTCGTTCAGTGCCCGCCGCGCCGACCGTTCGGCGTCGAGGACGGCGGTCTTCGCGACCGCGGGCTCGTGGTCGTGGAACGCGGCGGCCTTCTCCAGCTGCACCACGATCGCGGTCAGGTGGTGGCCGAGATCGTCGTGCAGGTCGCGGGCCACCCGCGCCCGTTCCGCGGCCGCCGACAGCTCCGCGACCGTGCGGTGCGACTCCTGCAGCCGGATCCGGCCGTCGCGTTCGCGCACCGCCACGGCGGCCGTCGCGATGGTCAGCACCAGCCCGACGGTGAACATCACCAGGTCCGAGACCTGCTCCACGTGCGCGTACCAGTCCGGCGTGCTCACCACCGCGACCGCCAGGCACGCGGCTCCGAGCACGACGGCGACCGTCCGTCCGAACGCGAAATAGGCGGTGAAAGGCAGGAGCAGCAACAACAACCGGGCCAGCCCCGAACCGTCCACATAGGCGACTCCGACGTACAGCACCGCCCGCAACGCCAGCAGTCCCGCCGCCACCGGCTTCGGCGTGCGCACCGGATAACGCCGGAACTCGGCGAGGTCCAGCACGACCAACGCCACCAGCCCGCCGACGAGCAACGGCAGGTGGGTCGTGCCGAGCCCGACGAGGGCGGCGTACACCCCGGCGACGAGCACGGCGGCGCACAGCACGGGCGAGACCCAGAACGCCGGCCGCGAGGGGTGCATGTCGCTCAGGCTAGTGCCGGTCGGGCGCGCCACACCGCCGCCGACAGCCATCCCAGCACCACCGCGCAGGCAACGTGGACCAGCGCGGACCACGGCGTGTCCGGCAGCGCCGCGAACACCGCCAGCACCGTGAAGCCGATCCCGTAGCCCCAGGCGGGGACCGCCGGGAACACCCTCGCCCGCACCATCGACACCCCGAACAGCAGCGTGCCGGCCACGAACACCAGCGACGCCGCCTTCAGCACCGCGCTCGTCAGCGGTACGACCTGCGCCGGTTCCTGGAAGAAGATCACCAGGTTCAGCGCGAACGCCACCCCGGTGAACAGGCCCAGCCCCAGCAGGTTCGCCGCGAACGCGACCGCCCCGAACCGCCCCGACGCGTGCGCCTGGTGCCCGTGGAACGCGAGCACCGCGGGCGCCCCGAACGCCGTCCCGAGCCCGATCACGAGGCTCGTCGCCGCCGTCTCCCCGGTGAACGCCTCCACCGCGCCCGGCACCCCGATCGACAGCGCGAGGACGACCCCGCACACCGCCCCGAACCTCGGCAAGAAGATCTTGTTGTCCGTCACGCCACCGACGTTAGGAACCCGCCCGTCGTGCCCAGAAGTGCTGACCGGACAAGGAAAGCACCGGAGGTCACGGGGCGAGGGGTGCCGGAGGGCACGTGCCTCACAACGCCGCCTGGGAGGCGACCAGCCGTGTCATCTGCTGCGACGGCGCGACCCCCAGCTCGCGGTGCAGCAGCGCCCGGTACTGCTGGTAGTGCTTCAGCGCGGACCCGCAGTTGCCCTGGGCGAGGTGCGCCGCGACGACCGTCCGGTGCGCGCTCTCCCTGACCGGGTCGATCGCGATCGCGGTGAACGCGGCCTCCAGCGCCGCGAGGTGCGCGCCGGCGGCGATGAGCTGCTGGGCGACCGCTTCCAGCGCGTGCAGCCGGACCTGCTCCCACCGCCGCCGTTCGGGGGCGAGCCACTCCTCGGTCCAGTACGGCAGCAGGTCGTGCGACAGGGCCGTGACCAGCGCCGCGGCCGTGGCGAGGTCGACGGACGCGCCGGGACCGACGGCGAGGTGGGCGGCCTCGACCGCCCGGCGGAAGTCGACGGTGAGCGCCGGTGCCAGGCGCAGCCGGTCCACCGACGGCTCGACGACCGGCTGGTCCGTCGCCCGCCGCAGGTGCCACAACGCCTGCCGCACGTTGGCGGTCGCGCGTTGCCGCCGGCACTCGGGCCACAGCTGCTCGGCGGCGGCCTGCCGGTGCACCGCGTCGCCGTGGTGGACGGCGAGGTAGGCCAGCAGCCGTTGCGCTCCCTTCGGCAGCACGACGTCCCCGTCCCCGGCGATCAGCTCGAACCGGCCCAGCAGCACCAGCAGGGGCGCCTCGGTCATCGTGGTCCTCCCGTCCCCCGCCGAGCATCGCACCGGCCGCGTCTCCCGGTCGTCTCCCGCGCGCCGCAGCGTCGTCGCCCCCGACGCCGGTCAGCGGTGGCCGCTCAGTCGTGCGTGGACTTGACGCCCGGCCAGAGGGTCACCCGGTGGGGAGCGGGTGACGACGGCGTGTCGCGAGCGCGCCCGGAATCCGTCAAGCGCGGGTAACGCGTTTGGCCCAAACGAACTCTTCCGGCCCAGTCCAGCCCATCAGGTGACCCGGTCCGGCCCGGACGGCGCCGCGACAGCGCGTGGTGCGCGACGACGACCCGCAGGAGACGGCACCCGCGGAGGGTGTGTCCCGGGGTCGCAACGGCCCCGCCGACCACACCCGAGGAGCGCACCGTGCCGGACAGCCAGATCAAGAGCGTGGACATCCAGATCGCCCCCGAGGACCTCAAGACCCTGAAGAGCAGCAACTACAAGCTCTGCTTCGCGAAGAAGGTCAACGACAGCTACAACGTCGTGTGGCAGTCGTCCTCCGCCTACCTCAGCGACAACACGTTCTCGTGGCAGCCGCTGTACCAGATCTTCGGCAGCAACACCTTCCAGGGCAACGTCACCGTGCACGCCGCGACCAACCAGGTGGCGATCGGCCTCGGCGACGAGATCACCCTCGACAAGGACGGCCTGCTGGGCAACGCGTCCTCGGGCGGACCGGCCACCTCCATCACGCTGAACAACGACTACGGCCCGATCCACCCCGGTCTGTCCGCGTACTCGACGGACATCAACGGCCGGGGCACGACGACCCCGATCTACGTCGCCGAGGCCCCGATCGTCTCCGGCAAGGACGTGCTGACCCCCGTGGAGGCGGTGCAGGTGTGGTTCGAGCAGGACGTCGTCACCAGCACCATGTTCAGCACGGCCAGATCGAACGCCGTCGAGATCGACCTCACCGAGGTGAACAGCGCGACCAGGCTCTACAGCGGCGGCCAGTGGTCGAAGCCGAAGAACGTGGCGCTGTTCGCCGACCCGGCCACGGTCCTGACCATCATCGCGGCCCTGACCGCGGCCGTCGTGATCCAGGACCTGGCCTCGAAGATCGCCTCGAAGCTGACCGGCGTCTACAAGGACGTCAAGGTCGAGGTCACCTCGATGGGAGGGAGCACCGTCAAGATCGAGTACCGCGAGCAGCCTGGTCTCGGGGGCGCGCAGCTGGCCCAGACCCAGGCGCTGCTGGTGAACCCGACCGCGGTCGACCAGCTCACCGGGTTCGCGGTCGAGGCGTTCGCCCAGCTCGGCAAGGGGTACGTGACGCTGAACGCCACGACCCGCTGATCCCTCAGCGCACCACGCGGTAACGCAGGTGCGTGGCGTCGCGGCCTTCGAGCCGGCGGACGGGTTCCAGCTCCACGGACCCGGTCCCCACCGGCTCGAAGAGCCGTCGCCCGCCACCCAGCAGCACCGGGACGAGGTGGATCTCGAGCTCGTCGAGCTGCCCGGCCGCGAGCAGGGCCTGGGCCGCGCCCGCGCCGTGCACCAGCACGGCCCGGTCACCCGCCGCCGCCCGCGCCTCGTCGGCGCACCGGTCGACGTCGGTGTAGAACCTCGCGCTGCCCGGCGGTTCGTCGCCGGGGTCGGCGTGGTGGGTGAGCACGTGGATCGGCACGCCGTCGTGGTGGTCGCCCTGCCACCGCCCGGCCAGCTCGAACGTGCGGCGGCCCGAGATCACCGCGCCGGTGGCGAGGGCCTCGCGGAACACCTGCCCGTCGACCCCGTCGGCCATCCGGTGGTCGAGCCAGTCGAACAGCCGCCCGCCGCCCACGCCGAGCTCCTGGCCCGGCCGGTCGTCAGGGCCGGCGACGTAGCCGTCCAGCGACATCGCCATGTACAGGCGGAGCGGCGTCCTCACTCCGCCTCCCCCGCCCAGTCCGCGGCGCTGAGCCCGGCCGCGTGCCCCGCCGGCCACTGGACCAGCTCGATCCGCCGCCCGTCCGGGTCGGTGATGAACCTCGTGCTGAACCCGCCGTCGCCGTCCGTGCCGTGGCCGTCGGGCTCGATCCCGTGCCGCGCCAGTCCGGCGAGTGCGGCCGGCATCGACTCGACGTGCACGACGAGGTGGCTCAGACCGGTGCCGAGGTCGACCGGTCCGCCGTCGTGCACGAGCTCGACGCTGACGAACTCGTCGCCGGGGAGCTTGAGCATCGCCAGGTGCCCGATGGGCGTGTCGGGCACGGAGCCGACGACCTCGTAGCCGACGGCGCGGTAGAACCCGAGCGACCGCTCCAGGTCGTCCACCCGCAGTCCGATGTGCAGCGTTCGCATCTCCTGGCTCCTCCGGTGCGCCTGTCGAGAACACTTCGGGCCGAGCACGTCCGCGCTGGTGGCAGACGCTACCCGGCCCGACGGTGCGGCGGCTCAGACCTGCAGGTCCGCTTCGATCCGCTTGAGCTGGTGGCGGGCCAGCGCGAGGTTCGAGACGTCTCTCTCGAGCACGAGGTACAGGAAGAGAGAGCCGCGGGACTTCACCCCGCTCATCAGGCGGATCAGGTGGTACTGGCGGTGCAGGGTGATCAGGATGTCCTCGATCGTGTCGCTCAGGCCGAGCGTCTGCATCACCCGCAGCTTGGACCGCACGACCTCGGTGTTGCCGGCCGCCGCGATCTCCAGGTTCAGCCAGTCGCCGCCACCCACGTGGCCGAGCGACATGCCGCTGTCGTAGTCGACGAGCGCCACGCCGACGGCGCCGTTGATGGACATGGCATCTTTGAGCGCGGTGTCGATGTTCATGTGGTTCCACTTCCCTATGTCGACTGGTGGCCGAGGCGGCACGGCGGACTGCTCGTGCCTCGACCGCGTACGGACACGCCCCCACCAAGACGTCGTTGACGAGAGCAATGAACTCAGGATGGACATGTGCTGCGACCATTCCTTTGTTCGGCGGACGGCGCGCTAAGGCGTCAGGATCGACCCGATCCGTTCGATGGCGGGCCGGGACTCGTGGAGCAGACGCCCTAGGTTCAGCCCCTTGTCCCCCAGCGCGACCATCAGTGACAACCGGCCGATGGCGTACACGGCCATGTAGCCCTTGCTGCCGAACACCACGGTCTGGCTGAGCGTTCCCAGGCCCATCACCTCCACCGCCTGGCGCGCGATGCCGAGATCGGCGGCCGCGAGCGCGGAGATGTGCGCCGGGTCGACGCTCTTGGCCACGTCGGAAATGATCGGAATACCGTCGGACGCGGCTATTACCGTGTCGGTGACTCCGGCGACGTTCTCCCGGAGCTGCCGCAGCTCGGCGACCAGGGCGTCGTAGTCCAATGCTCTTCCTTCCTGCTCCGGAACGGCGCACCGGTTCAGCCGGGGCGCCCTGCTTCCGACAGTTCCTCCCGCGGGCGCAGTGCGGTGAGACCTCCGTGCGAAAAGCTGAACGACGCGACCGGCGAGGCGATCTCCAGCACTCCCTCGCCGAGCATCCGGGACATTTCGACGGTGACCGGGTAAAGACCCCTGCCGACCGCGAAAGCCACGTCCCGCGCCGTGCGCCGCCCGGTGGCGTGCGCGACGATCTCCCGCCGTTCCGCGGTCAGACCGGCCGCCTCCCGTCCGGGCACCACCCGGTCGCGGTAGGGCGACAGGGGCACCGCGAGCGAGGCCACCGCGTCCAGCCGGCGCGCCGTCTCCGCCAGCAGCAGGTCTGCCCCGACCCCGTCGGCCACCGGCAGCAGCGGCACGTCGGCGTCGTCGATGACGTCGCAGTTCTCGACCTCACCTGCGGCAACGGCGAACGCGCCGTCCTGCACGGCGGCCAGTGCGAGGGCTCGTGCCTCGGCCTGGCCGACGATCCCGCGGGCGACGAGAGCCGCCCGCAGTGACCGCGCCTCGACGCTGTCCACCAGCGCCGCGGTCCAGTCCTCCGCGGTGACCCGGCCCGACCCCACCAGCAGCGTCTCCGCTCCCGGTGAGCCAGGGCTGTCGACCGCGAGCACCGCGCCGTCGCGCAGGTGGAACACCCCTCCGGCATTGCCCGTGACGCGCAATGCCCCGGTGATCCGATCCACCTGACATCGCGTCAACGCGGACGCGAGCACGTCGAATGCAGCTCGATGATCGCGTATCAGAAGTCACTCCGAGTCAATTCGATACTACCGAGCGGAATATCGGGTGATCTGCCACCCAATCGCGCACTCACCCACATCGAAAGGGCGCCCGCCGTCGTTACTTCTTATCCGCCGACACCCCGCTAACACGCCGGGTGTCACACGATCGAGTGAAGCATTCCACCCGACGAAGTAAAAAGTCGGTCAGCCGGTCTTTTCGAATTCCATCAATCGCCGAAACAATTTCCCGGCGCGCACTTCACCACGAAGAAACGCGCATGAGCAGCCCTTTCGGGGTGAGCGCGGCACCCAGCGCGGGACGAACGCGCTGTCCCGGCGGGGTGCGCAGCGACCACCGCGCCACGATGGTCGCGAGCGCCAGCGTGATCTCGGTGAGCGCGAACCGGTCGCCGATGCACTTCCGCGCGCCGCCACCGAACGGCACGAAGGCCTCACGAGCGGGCGCGGGACGGCGGAGGTCCCAGCGGTCCGGGTCGAAGAGCTCCGGGTCGGCGTACTGGTCCGGCCGGTGGTGCAGCAGGTAGGGGCTGTAGACGACGGTCGTGCCGGCCGGGATCGGGTGGCCGGCCAGGTCGGTGTCCACGGCGGCGGTGCGCGTGAAGACCCATCCCGGCGGACGCAGACGCAGCGTCTCGGTGACGACTCGGGACGTCAGTTCCAGGTGGGGCAGGTGACCGAGGGCCGCCGGGGAGCCCGCCAGGACGGTCCTGGCCTCGGCGTGGACGCGGTCGCCGATCTCCGGGTGCCGGTCCAGCAGGTGCAGGGCCCAGGAGAGGGTGGTCGCGGCGGTCTCGGTGCCGGCGCCGAAGAACGCGAGGAGCTGGTCGACCAGCTCGGTGTCCGTGAGTCCCCCGTCGTCGGGACCACCGGCGGACAGCAACGCGGACAGCAGGTCGCCGTGGTCGGTGGTCCCGGCCCGGCGTTCGGCGACGACCTCGCCCAGGGTGGCGCGCAGGCGGGCGGCGGCACGCTGGTCGCGACGGCTGCCCGGCGTCGGCAGCCGGTCCAGCGGCGGCGGCACGAGGATGCGCCGGGTGACGCCGGCGAAGACCACGGCGAGGTCGTCGAGCGCCTGCCGCAGCGAGGACGGCGACAGCGCGTCGCCGAACATCGTCGCGACCGTGATCCCGGCGGTCAGCGACACCATCTCGTCGACGACGTCCAGCACCTGCCCGTCCTGCCACGACCCGACCCGTTCGGCGATCCTGGCGGTCATGACCCCGGCGTACGCCGGCAGGCGGGCGGGGTGGAAGGCGGGCTGCACCAGGCGTCGCTGCCGGCGGTGCCGCTGGTGCGGGCACACGACCAGGCTGTCGCCCAGCAGCTCCCCGAGCCGGTCGAAGAACGGGCCGCCCCGGTCGAACACCCGGTCGTTGCGCAGGACCTGGTCCGTGAGGGCGGGCGTGCAGACGACGACCGCCGCCAGCGGCCCGATCCGGACGCGGACGAGGTCGCCGTGGTCGCGCAGGGACGTCAGGTAGGCCAGCGGATCCCGCAGCAACGGCACGAGGTTCCCGAGCAGGGGCACCCGCTGTGGTGCGTCGGGGATCGGCTTCGTCATGTCACGAACGGCCGGGCAGCTTCCGCGCCGCCCACAGGTACAGCTCCAGCGCCCCGCTCTCCGCCGCCTTGCCGAGCGCGTCCATCGAGGCGCCGAAGAGGAACGACAGCTCCGACGGGCCGTCGCCGCCCATCAGCTTCGCGGCGATCTGCTCGCCGATCGCCCAGTTCGGCGTCATGTCGCCGTGGTCGCTGTAGCGGGTCAGGTACTCCATCCCGAGACCCGCGGCCCTGAGCTCCTCCTGGCACTCGTGGATCGTGGTGACGGACGGCACCGCGAACGTCTGGAACAGGACCTCCATGGCCTCGCCGTGGTCGACCAGGTCGGTCCTGCTGCGCAGGAACCCGTCGGAGCACACGAGCACGGTGTCGTCGCGCAGCACCCGGGAGATCTCCCGGTACACCCGCGGTTTGTCCGGCATGTGACCGATCGCCTGGATCGCGTACGCGGCGTCGAAGGAGTTGTCGGGGAACGGGAGCTCCATGGCGTCGCCGAGCACGACCTCCACCCGGTCGGCGGCCCCGGCCTCCGCGATCTTGGTCGCGGCGACCTCGACCTGCCGTGGCGAGATGGTCACCCCGGTGACGTGCGCCCCGGTGTGCGCGGAGATCTCCAGCGCGGGGTTGCCGATGCCGCAGCCGACATCGAGCACGCGCATCCCCGGCGTGACGCCGAGCAGGTCGCCCACCTTGCGCTCGTGGTCCTTCTGCGCCTCCGCGAGGCTCTTCTGCCCGGTGAACCAGGTGAGGTTGAGCGAGTCGGACCAGAGCTCGCGGTACAGGTCGGTGAAGGCGTCGAAGTAGGAGCTGGTCATCTCGGCGTACCGCTCGTGGCGTGCCGCCGGGTCCCGGACGATCGCCGCGTACCGCTCGAAGTCCATGGCAGGTGCCTTCCTCTACGGGCCTTGTGCTTGCCGGCGAACGGATGCGCGGGGACGAATCCGTCCTCAGTGGAATGAATCGCCTGTGGATGAGAGCGCTACCACCCTCAGAACACACTTCTACCAACGAGTTCGGGCTCGTCGCCAGTTCCTGTCGACATCGACATGAAGCCTTGTCGCGGTCCCCGTGTTCGCGTGAGACTGACCGGCGTCCCCCCAGAGGAGGTGATCGTTGAGCAGCCGGATTCCTTCCCTCCGAACACTTCCGCGCCACCTGGCGGTGATCCTCGACGGCAACCGGCGCTGGGCCGAACAGCGCAACCGCGCGCTGGCCGACGCGTACCTCACCGGTGCGGCGCGAGTGCACGAGCTGGTGACGTGGTGCGAGGAGGCCGGCATCCAGGTGGTCACGGTCTGGGCGCTGTCCCAGGACAACCTCAGCAGGAGCGCCCAGTCCGTCTCCGCCATCACGCGGGCGGTGACCAGCGGCGTGCAGGCCATGGCCGCCTCCGAGCGGTGGCGGATCCGCCCGGTCGGCGCACTGGACCGGCTGCCCGGCGACGAGGCCGAGGCCCTGCGGGCGGTGGAGGCCGCCACCCGGCACCACGACGGGACCACGCTGAACGTGGCGGTCGCCTACAGCGGGCGGGACGACATCCTGACCGCGGTCCGCGCGCTGGTCGACGAACACCGCGACAGCCGCCTCGACGTCGCCGGCATCACCGAGAAGCAGCTCTCCCGGCACCTGTCGACCGCCGGGCAGCCCGACGTCGACCTGCTCATCAGGACCGCCGGCGAGCAGCGCCTGTCCGGTTTCATGCCGTGGCAGGCGGACCAGGCCGAGCTGTACTTCACCGACACCCCCTGGCCCGACTTCGACCGGCCGCAGTTCACCCGCGCCCTGACCTGGTACGCGCACCGCGTCCGCCGCTTCGGCCAGTGACCCACCGGAGACGTTCCATGCCCGAGGACTTCGGCATCCCCTTCCCCCACCGGTGCAGCCCCGACCTCCCGGCTGCCCGGACCCACACGATCCGGTGGCTGCGCTCGCACGGCCTGCTGCGGGACGAACTGGCCGAGAAGCGCTTCACCGCCATGGCGTTGGCCGAGGTCAGCGCCTACGCCTACCCCGACGCGACCGGCGCGGAGCTGGACGTCGTCACCGACGCCGTGAGCTGGATCGCGATCTGCGACGACCTCCTCGACGAGCTGGACGTCCGCGATCCCGAGGCACTGCACCGGGCTTGGGCGTTCCAGCAGCAGTGCTTCGCCTCGCTGGACGCGTGGCTCGCCGGCCGACCGGCGCCCGGTGCCACCCCGCTCGACGACCTGCTGTCGCGGCTCGGCACCGGCATGACGCAGACGTGGCGCGACCGCTTCGCCGACGGCCTCCGCCGCTGGTTCTGGTCCAGTGTGGACGCTGCTTTCCTGCGGCCCGCCAACGCGGTCCTGAGCCTGCACACCTACCGCGTGCTGTGCCGCGAGACCAACGGCAACCGCTTCTTCTTCCCCCTGACCGAGCGAGCGGGAGGCTTCGAGGCCCCCGCGGCGCTCTTCGGCCACCCGCACTTCGAGGCCGTCCACGCCGCGGCCGACGAGCTGGTGGCGTTCGTCCAGGCCGTGCACTCCATGGACGTCGAGGAAGCACGCGGAGACCACCACAACCTCGTGCTGGTCCTGGAACACCAACTCCGTTGCAGCCGTGCGGAAGCGACCACGGCGGCACTGGCCGAGATCACCGCCGCCAAAGACCGCTTCCTGCACCTGACCGCCTCGTTGCCGCAGGTGTACGACCAGCTCGACTTCACCCCCGCCCCACGCGCGGCCGCGGAGCGCTACGTCGACGGCATGCGCGACATCATCGCCGCGGCCCGTGACTACGGCACCGAGTCCAGCCGCTACCAGGTGGTCGGCCGCTGATGACGATCCCCGACGCACCCGGCCGCCTGCCGTTGCTGGGACACACCTTGAGCGTCCTGCGCGACCCGCTGGCGTTCCTCACCTCGCTGCCCGCTCGCGGCGACCTGGTCCAGGTCCGCCTGGGCCCGGTACAGGCCCTGGTCGTCTGCGACCCCGGCCTGACCCGCCAGGTCCTCCTGGACGACCGCACGTTCGACAAGGGCGGCCTGCTCTTCGACCGCGGCCGCGAACTGGGAGGCAACGGCCTGGCCCTGTGCCCGCACAGCGACCACCGCCGCCAGCGCCGCCTCGCCCAGCCCGCCTTCCACCCCAGCCGTTTTCCGGCCTACGCACGAACGATGGTCGCCCGAGCCACCGCCGCGGCCGAGAGCTGGCGCCCCGGAACCACCATCGAGCTCGGCTCCGAGGCGATGACCCTGGCCGTGCGCACGGCCATCGAGACGATGTTCTCCGACGCTCTCGCACCCGACGCCCTCCGCCAGTCCACAATGGACCTGGCCGTCGTGATGAAGGGCCTGTACCGGCGAATGGCCCTGCCGCCGTCGTGGGAACGCCGCCTCACCCGCACCCGCTACCACCAGGCCCGCACCCGTCTGCGCCACACCCTCGACGGCGTCATCGCCCAGCGCCAGGCCTCCGGCGAGGACCACGGCGACCTGCTGTCGGCGTTCCTGACCGCCCGCGACACCGACGGCCACGGCCTCACCGACACCGAGATCAGCGACCAGGTCCTGACCTTCTTCATCGCCGGAGCCGACAGCACCGCCGTCCTGCTGTCCTGGGCGCTGGCCCTGCTGGCCCACCACCCCGAGGTCCAGGACCGAGTCCACGCCGAAGCCGTCCTGGCAGGCTCCCCCGCGACCTACGACCACCTGCCGCGGCTGGACCTGACGTCCCGCGTGGTCGCCGAGACCCTGCGCCTGTACCCGCCGGGCTGGATGCTCACCAGAACGGTCACCACCGACACCACCCTGGGCCGCCACCACATCCCGGCCGGCACCACGATCGTCTACAGCCCCTACCTGATCCACCGCCGCGCGGACCTGCACGAGTCACCGGACGAGTTCGACCCGGACCGGCCGCGGTCCGACCGCCACGCCTACCTCCCGTTCGGGGCGGGCGCCCGCAAGTGCATCGCGGACCAGTTCGGCCTGACCGAGGCAGTCCTCACCCTGGCCACCATCACCAGCCACCGACGCCTGGTCCCGCTCTCCCCGGCCATGACCCGCCCGGCCGCGGCGGCCACGCTCAACCCGCGCCGCATGAGAATGCACGTCACCGCCCGTTGAACCGGTCCTTCGTGGACTGAACTTCAGCGGGCGGTCGCCTTCAGACCCGCCTCGATCGCGTCGGCCAGCCTCTCCAGGTACTCGTCGCCGCCGTCCTCGCGCGTGACCAGCACGCGGAAGGCGAGCGGGGCGATCACGAGGTCGATGCCGAGCTCCAGGTCCGCACCGGGAGGCAGCTCACCGCGGTCGACGGCACCCCGCAACACCTCGAGCGCCGCGGCCCGGCGTGGCGCCGCCACCACGGACTCCAGCATCTCCGCCAGCGCGGCGTCCGTACCGGCCTCGGCGAGCAGCCCGGCACCGATCCGGGTGAGCAGCGGTGCGGACAGCTGGCCGCGGATCGTGGTCAGCAGCGCCAGCAGGTCGGTGCGCAGTACACCGGTGGCCGGCGTGGGAGGCAGCGACGCGGTGATCCGGTCGCGGATCAGCTCGGTGAGCATCGTCTGCTTGGAGGACCACCGCCGGTAGAGCGCGGCCTTGCCCACCCCCGCGCGCTTGGCCACCCGTTCCATCGACGTCCGCGCATACCCGACCTCGGCGAGCTCGGCGAACGCGGCCTCCGTGATCGCCTCGGTCACCCGCTGCCGCAGAACCGCTCCACCGGTCGCCGTTCGCTCGTCCTTCACCCGCCCGATCCTAGCGAACGGAACGGACCCGTTCCTTCTGCTACGCTCGAACGGACGGAACGGTGCCGTCTCGTTCCACCAGTGAAGGGAAGAGCGATGAGGTTCCTGTTCGAAGACGAGTCCTTCTCCTTCGAGGCACTGCGGTCGGCGGGCTACACCGCGTACGCGGGAGCCGACCTCGGCGAGGTCCTGGTCACCTGCCGGGACATCCCGGAAGGCGACGAGGACGCCTGGTCGGCACGGTGGGCAGCGACGGCCGCACGAGTCGAGCGCATCGGCAGGGACGCACTGGCGGGCGGCCACCACGTGAGCGCACGAGAAGCCCTGCTGCGCGCGTCCAACTACTACCGGACCGCCGACTTCTACCGCCGCGAAAACCCCGCAGCCGACCCCGAGTCAGCAAGGCTGGCCAAGGCGTCCCGGCGCTCCTTCGCCGACGCAGCCGCCCTCCTGGACACACCGGTCCGCGCCCTGCGCATCCCGTACGAGGACACCACTCTGCCCGGCTACCTGTTCCTCGTCGACGACTCAGGCGCACCCCGCCCGACCGTGCTCTTCCACGGCGGCTACGACTCCACGCTGGAAGAGGACTACCTCGTCATCGTCCCGGCCGCACTGCGCCGCGGCTACAACGTGATCGCGTTCGACGGCCCGGGCCAGGGCAGCACGGTCCGAGGCCAGAACCTGCACTTCCGCCCGGACTGGGAAGCAGTGGTGACCCCCGCCGCAGACCTCGCCCTCACCCTGCCCGAGGTGGACGGCGAACGACTGGCTCTGATGGGCATGAGCCTCGGCGGCTACCTGGCAGCCCGCGCCGCGGCCTTCGAACACCGCCTGGCCGCCTGCATCCTGTACGACGGCGTCTACGACCTCCACGAAACCCTGGCCGAGGTAGCCGCCCAGGCCGCCGCCACCCCAGGAGGCCTGGAAGCCCTGATGGCACACAGCACCTCAGCCCGCTGGGTCGTGCGCAACGGCCTCTGGACCTTCGGCGTGTCGAGCTTCGACGAACTGCTGAAGGCCTGCGAGGCCTACACCTTGGCCGGCATCGCGGACCGGATCACCTGCCCGACGCTGGTGCTGGAGGCCGAGAACGACCAGTTCTTCGCCGGCCAGCCGCAACGCGTGTTCGACGAGCTGACCTGTTCCAAGGAGCTGGTCGTGTTCCGGGAGGACGAGGGCGCGGGCGAGCACTGCCAAGAAGGTGCGCTGTTCCTTCTGCACCAGCGCACCTTCGACTGGCTCGACACCGTGCTGGCCTGACTAGTTGCAACCCTTGTGGTAGTGCCGGTTCCGCTCGACCTCGAAGCGCGGAAGTCCACAACAGACAGAACGCGGAATCGCCCACCCCCCCCCCCCCGACCCGCGCGAATTCCCCTCCCTCCCCCCCACCCCTCTCGCCTCCGACCTGATCAGGTCGGCGGGCGATTCCGCGTTCTGCATGAAATTGTGGAGCTGAGGGGACTCGAACCCCTGACCCTCACACTGCCAGCAACGAGCGGGTCGACTCTCGCTCGCGTTCACCCAGCTCATAGGTCCTCTAACGCGATGCTCAGGCATGGTGCTTGTAGCGGTCGTTGCGGTCGCGGTTGCGGTCAGGTTCAAGGGGTGCCCCACGCCTCGTACTATCTAGGTAGACGTCGCAGCAAGCCCCGTCGAGGGTCGCGGTAGAGGGGGAGGCCAGTGAGCGAGCATGGGGCTACGCTTCGAATCCTGGCTAGCGCCTCCCCTTGGCGCCTTGTGGACGAGTGCCTTCAAAAAAACGACACGTTTATGCAACGACCACTGCATATTTGAGGAGCTACGGTTCAGCGCATCCTGCGGCACAGCTCGATCACGGTCACGACCGGTACCTACATCGAGGTGATCGAGCGGGTTCAACGGAACGCCTTGGACGGGATGAATGCATTCATCGACCCCGGCGGCGACTCTGAGAATAAGAGCACGGCGTAGGCGAACGTTGCGGTACTCGTTGCGGCAAAAAGGCCGCCTACCATGATCGGTAGACGGCCTTTTTGCTGGTGGAGCTGAGGGGACTCGAACCCCTGACCCTCACACTGCCAGTGTGATGCGCTACCAGCTGCGCCACAGCCCCTTGAAGGTCCACGTTCCTGGGAGGTTTCCCTCTCGTTCTCGTGTGGCAATACCGTACATCACCCCGGCCACCAGATGAAAATCGGGGGTATCCAAACCGCATTCGGCCTGGTAGGACCGGGTGATGACCGCCGCAGAGCCGTTCGACCCCAAGATCGAGTGCATGGACCCCGAGGCCCGTCGCGAGCTGCAGGAACAGCGTCTCCGGAGCCTCGTCGACCGCCTCCTGCAGACCGACAACCTCCAGGGCGCTCGACTCAAGGAGATCGGCGTGACGCGCGGCACAGACGTGCGTCTCGACGAGATCCACCTGCTGCCCACGATCACCAAGCAGGACCTGTGGGACCACTACCCGTTCGGCCTGCAGCTCGCGGCGCGGGAGGACGTCGTCTGCGTCCACGGCTCGTCGGGCACGGGTGGGCGGCCGACGCTCATCCCCTACACCGCCCACGACGTGGAGATCTGGTCCGAGGTGATGGCCAGGGCGCTCAGAGGCGCGGGGGCGACCGAGCAGTCGATCATCCACAACGCTTACGGCTACGGGCTTTTCACGGGCGGGCTCGGGGTGCACCACGGCGGCCTCAAGCTCAAGGCGACCGTCATCCCCATGTCGGGCGGCATGACCGAGCGGCAGGTGCGGCTCATCAACGACCTGAAGCCGGACGTGTTGTGCTGCACGCCGTCCTACGCGCTGAGGCTCGCGGACGACCTCCAGGAGACCAGCATCAAGGTCGGTGTCTTCGGCGCCGAGCCGTGGACCGAGGAGATGCGGCAGGAGATCGAGCGGCGCCTCGGCATCAGGGCCCTGGACATCTACGGGCTGTCCGAGATCATCGGGCCGGGTGTGGCGTGCGAGTCGCTCGACTCCGAAGGGCTGCTCAACATCGCCGAGGACCACTTCTACCCCGAGACCCAGGATGGCGAGCTCATCTTCACCACGCTCACCAAGACCGGCATGCCGCTCCTGCGGTACCGCACGGGCGATGTGGCGACGCTGCACGGACCGGCGGGCCGGCGGACCCTCACCAGGATGAGCAAGCTCAAGGGGCGCAAGGACGACATGCTCGTCATCCGGGGTGTCAACGTGTTCCCGACGGAGATCGAGGCCGTCGTGCTGGAACACGCAAGCCCGCACTACCTGATCGTCGAGGACCGCCGCACCACCACGGCGCACCTGCACGTGGCGGTCGAGTCCACTCAGGACATCGAGCAGCAGCTCACCGGGAAGCTCAGGGAACGCCTCGGCATCACGTGCCAGGTGCACGTCCTCGAACCGGGCAAGCTCCCGCGCACCGAAGTGGGGAAAGCACAACGCCTGGCCCGGTGGACCCAGGGCCAGGCGCCGATCGACGGGCTCACTTAGCCAGGTCGGAAAGCCAGTTCTTGTTGTCCAGGTCGACGAGCTTGCCGTTCGAGGCCACGCTCGGCGTGCCGCGGAAGCGACCGGTCTCGGCGTCGCGCAGCACCGGGTCGTTGCTGGTCTTGGTCATCAGCTCGTCCAGCTGCGACTTGTAGGTCTGGTTCTGCACGCACGACTCGAACGACGAGGACGTGACGCCGACTTCCTTGCCCAGCTTGATGAGCTGGTCCTTGGTGTAGCCGGCGTCGCCCTCCTCGGGCTGCTTGGCGAACAGCGCCGCGTGGAAGGCGTTGAACTTGCCGTCGTCGGCCACGCACAGGGCGGCGTTGGCGGACTCGGTCGAGTAGCCCTCCGGCGACGACATGCGGTTCAGCATCGGCAGGATGTGGTAGCGGATCTTGACCTTGCCGCTCTCGACCGCGTTCTTGATGTCGGTGCCGTAGGTCTTCTCGAACGTGCCGCAGATCGGGCAGAGGAAGTCCTCGTACACGTCGACGGTCGCGGTGGCGGTGTCCTTGCCCACCACGACGGTGCTGCCGTCGCGGACGGCGGGCGCCGAGATCGTGTGGTCGGCCGGGGCCAGGGGGATGGCGTCCGACGTGGACGACGACGACTTCGACTGGAACACGACGTAGCCGATCACCGCGATGGCCAGCACAGCGACGACGGCGATGCCCGCGATGACCTTGGTCCGGTCGGAACCACCGCTCGTGCCACGAGCCTGGGCCACCGCGAGCGCGGCCTGCTTCTTCTTCCGCGCACTGCGCTCTGCTCCACCCACGGCGACGAGGGTAGCGACACAAACTAAAAGAAAGCTGAGCGGACGATCACGCTTCCGGGTGGCGAGGCTTGCCGCCGACCCGTTCGCCGGTCGGGACCTCGGCGCTCTCGTCGAGGCGGCCGCACTCCGGCGCGACGGCGACGGCCGTGTGCTCTTCCTCATGTGTGGGCAGGGTCTCGGGCGCGACGAACCAGAAGCCCAGCGACAGCAGCAGCGCGGCGCCGGTGATGGCGAACGACGCCTCGAAGCCGAACGAGTCGGCCAGCAGGCCCGTGCACATCGGACCGATGATCGCGCCCAGGTCCGTCACCATCTGGAACCCCGCGAGCACGGGGCCGCCCTTGCCGCGCGGGCCGATGACGTCGGCGACGACCGCGTTCTGCGGCGGGTTCAGCAGTCCGGCGCCCATGCCCGCGACCAGCGACGCGACCATGAACGTCCACAGGTCGCCGGTGAAGCCCATCCCGACCGTCGCGAGACCGCTGATGGCCAGGCCGGCGATGGCGACCGGCTTGCGGCCGCGGGTGTCGGCGATCCGGCCGGACAGGAACAGCATCGCGGCGTTGCCGGCGGCGAAGACCGACATCGAGATGCCCGCCACGGCCGCGCTGTGCTCCAGCGCCTCGATGACGAACACGGGCACCAGCGAGATCCGCACCCCGAACACGGCCCAGCCGTTCGCGAACCCTGACGCCAGCGCCGCGCGGTACGCACCGTGCCGCACGGCCTCACGCACCGACATCGGCACGTCGGTGTTGGTCTTGTCGATCGCCGTCAACGTGGACCGGCGGAGGAAGTACCAGACGACGAACGCCGCGATGCACAGCAACAGGCCGTACGACACGAACGGCACCCACAGCCCGAACGGCACCAGGCCGGCACCCACGATCGGACCGGCGATGTTGCCCACGAGGAAGCCCGCGGCCCACATCCCGGACGCACGCCCGCGCATCGGCGCCGGGGTGATCCGGATCAACAGCCCGAGCGCGGCCACCGTGAACATCGTCGACCCGACACCGGCCAACGCGCGCCACGACAGCATCTCGGCGTAGCTCGACGAGAACCCGCACATCGCCGTACCGAGAGCGACGATCAGGATGCCCACGATGTACACGCGGGGCTCTCCGAACCGGTTGACCAGCCTGCCGCTCATCGGCGCGAACGCCAGCCGGACGAACGCGAAAGCACTGATCAGAGCCGCCACCGCGGTGTGACCCACCCCGAACGACGACGCGTACACCGGCAGAACGGGTGCCACGATCCCGAACCCCACGGCGATGATGAAGCTCGCCGCGACCAGAACCCACACCTCGACCGGCAACCGCTCGCGCACACAGCCTCCCTTAGCCCTGCTAAGGATATGTCACGCGGCAACTAAGTAACTCAGTCGAGCAGCTCATCCACTCTGCGTACATAAGCAGTCACGGGATACGCCGCGACGAACCCGCACGCCTCGGCGAACTTCTCCCCCGGACCCTCGTCCACCTGCGACGCGACCAACATCGAGCCGGACGCACGCAAGACCGAGACGGCGGACACCACCAACGACCGCCCCACGCCCCGACGCCGCCGCGCCGGACGCACCACGCACTGCTCGACCAGGCCCACGCCGCGTTCCCCGAACGACGACACGAACCCGCCGATCCGGTCACCGTCGTCCACCACCAGCACCGAGCAGCGCGGGTCGTCCAGCCGGTGCCCGAGCCACCTCGACAGCCGCTCCCGGTTGCCGACCAATTCGTCCGACAGCAGCTCGACGATGCCGGGCACGTCCGCATCGACAGCCCGCCTGACCTCGGCGGACATCGCAGCGGACCCGCGGTGCACGACGGTCTGCAGCTCCTCGACGGCGTACCAGCCGGAGTCGTCGGCGATCCCCTCGATCTCGTCCACGGTCGTCGGCGACGCGTACACGACGGCCTCGGCGCGCCCCACGTCCGCGAACGTCTGCTCGAGCCGCAGCAGCGTCGACGCGACCTCGACCGACGACCCGTCCAGGGCGCAGGCGAAGTTGCCGGACGGCAACGGGTTCTCCCGGTTGACCACCACCGCGGCGGACCCCACCTTGCCGACCTTGCCGTACCGCACCGCGCCGGACGCGAGCCGCGCTCCCTCGACCAGGATCGCGAGCGACCGGGACTGGTAGGGATCGAGCAGCTCCGGGTCGTCCGGGTCGCGCAACGGGTCAACCAACGCGGCGGTCCTTCCACTGGGCACGGCGCACCGGGTGCGCGCGGGAACGTCCCCTCCGGACGACCCTGACACACTCAACCACGTGCAGCTGCCCGATCTTCCGGTGAAGTCCGTCCTCCCGCAGCTCCTGGAGCAGCTCCAGGAGCACGGCGCCGCGGTGCTGGTCGCCCCGCCGGGAACCGGCAAGACCACGCTGGTCCCGCTGGCGCTGGAGGGCAGGGTCGTCGTCGCCGAGCCGCGCCGGATCGCCGCCCGTGCCGCCGCCGCGCGCATGGCGAGCCTGCTCGGCGAACCCGTCGGCCACACGGTGGGCTACTCGGTCCGCGGCGACCGCAAGACCAGCAGGCACACCCGCATCGAGGTGGTGACCAGCGGTCTGCTCGTCCGCAGGCTCCAGCACGACCAGGAGCTCAGGGGCGTCGGCACGGTCCTGCTCGACGAGTGCCACGAACGCCACCTCGACGCCGACCTGCTCCTCACGCTGCTCCTGGACGCCAAGGCGGGCCTGCGTCCCGACCTCCGGCTCCTCGCGACCAGCGCGACCGTTGCCGCGCAACGGCTCTCCGACCTGCTCGGCGGACCGGTCCTGCACTCCGAGTCGCGGATGTACCCGACGGAGATCACCTACGTCCCGCCGACGCGCAACGAGCACGTCGAGAACACGGTCGCGAGGGCCATCAACAAAGCGTTGTCCGAAGTGGACGGCGACGTCCTCGCGTTCCTGCCGGGTGTCCGGGAGATCAACCGCGTCCGGAGCCTGCTGACCGCGGAGACCGCGGTCCTGCACGGCCAGCTCAAGTCGCAGGTCCAGGACGACGCCCTGAAGCGCGGCGACCGGCAACGGGTCGTGCTCGCCACGAGCATCGCCGAGTCCAGCCTCACCGTCCCGGGCGTCCGCGCGGTCGTCGACGCGGGACTGGCCAGGGTTCCGCGCGTCGACCACCGCCGGGGCCTCGCGGGCCTCGCCACGATCCGCGTCTCCCAGGCCGTTGCCGAGCAGCGCGCCGGACGAGCGGGCCGCGAGGCACCGGGCCGCGTCTACCGCTGCTGGCCCGAGCACGAGCACTCGACGCTCCCCCGCTACCCGGAACCCGAGATCAAGACCGCCGACCTCACCCGGCTCGCCCTGGAGCTCGCGGTCTGGGGCACGCCGGACGGCAGCGGCCTGAACTGGTGGGACGCCCCGCCGGAGGGCGCGCTCAAGGCGGCGCAGGAGACGTTGGACGCCATCGGCGCGCTCGAACCCGACCGCCGCGACCGCATCGCGAACGTCGGCCTGCACCCGCGCCTCGGCCGCGCGCTCATCGACGGCAGCGCGCTCGCCGGCAACCGGACCGCCGCGGAGGTGGTGGCTCTGCTGGACGACAGCACCCACCCCGCCACGAGCGACCTCGCGACCGCGCTGAAGTCGCCCGGCAAGTGGCGGCAGGAAGCCAAGAAGCTCGAGAAGCTGGGCACGAACCCGGCCGGCAACGGCGACCCGGCACTCGTCGTCGCCCTCGCCTACCCGGAACGGCTCGCGAAGCGCCGGTCCAAGAACAGCAGCGTCTACCTGATGGCCAACGGCACGGCCGTCGAGCACACCGACTCGCACCACAAGTGGCTGGCGATCGCAATCGCCGACCGCGAACCGGGCAGCAAGCACGGCCGCGTCCGCCTCGCCGCCCCCGCCGACGAGGAGCTCGCGGTCACCGCCGCCAGGGCCCTCGTGCACACCGAGGACGACATCCGCTGGGGCGGCGACGTCATCGCGAACGAGGTCCGCAAGCTCGGCGCGATCACCCTCGACGAACGCCCGCTCAACGACCTCGCCAAGTCGCAGCAGGCACTCCGCCTCGGCCTGGAGACCGAGGGCCTGGGCCTGCTCAAGTGGCCCGACAGCGCGGTGCGGCTGCGCGAGCGGATGGCGTTCCTGCACCGGACCCGCGACTGGCCGAGCGTCGACGACGAAAACGTGATCCGCGCGATCGACCTCGGCAAGGCGAAGAAGCGCTCCGACCTGGCCAAGATCGACACGACCGCGCTGCTGCGGAGCATGCTGCCGTGGCCGGAGGCGGCGGAGTTCGACAAGCTCGCCCCGGAGCGCATCGGCCAGGGCAAGGTCGACTACACGCAGGACCAGCCCGTCCTCTCGGTCCGCATCCAGGACGCCATGAAGTGGGCGGACACCCCGCAGATCGCGGGCGTGCCGGTGGTGGTGCACCTGCTCTCGCCCGCCGGCCGTCCCACCGCCGTGACCAGCGATCTCAGGTCGTTCTGGCGCAACGGGTACCTGCGGGTGCGCAGCGAGCTGAAGGGCCGCTACCCGAAGCACCACTGGCCGGAGCGCCCCTGGGACAGGAGCAGGTGAACCGCCGGTGAGCCGCCGACGTTGACCCTTTCTGTGGGGCACATCGCGATCTTCCTGATGCCCGAGCGCGGACACGTCCTGCCGGCACTCGGGCTGGTCGCCGAGCTGGTGCGCCGCGGCCACCGGGTGAGCGTGCCCGCCACGGCCGCGTTCACCGCCGCGGTCACCGAGTGCGGCGCGACCGCGATCCCCTGCGCCACAACACTTCCCCGCGACCTGCCCGCGTCGCTGTTCGAGGCCGCGAAGCTGGCGCTCGCCGAGGCCGAGTCGGCGGTGCCGCAGCTCGAGGCGGTCTTCCGCGGCGACCGGCCGGACCTCGTGCTGTGGGACGTCGCGGCGTGGGCCGGTGGTGTCATCGCGCACCGGCTCGGCGTGCCGAACGTGGTGCTGGAACCGTTCCTGGTCAGCAACGCACACTGGTCGCTCGCCGCAGAGGTGGTGCCCGCGCGGGAGTTCGGCCCCGAGGCGATCCGGTTCTTCACCGACGTGCACCGGTTCGTCGGCAGCGCGCTGCCGGAGTTCACCGCGGGCGCGCGGTGCCGGATCGCCCTGTTCCCCAGGGAGTTCCAGCCGGAGGGCCGCACGTTCGACGACCGCTACGTCTTCACCGGCCCGTGCCTGGCCGAGCGTGCGTTCCAAGGCACGTGGAAACCCGCTGACGACAGGCCGGTGGTGCTCGCGACGACGGCCACGCAGGTGTGCGCCGACGCGGCGCGCGGGATGCCGTGGCGCCTCGTCACGAAGGGCGGAGTCCTGAGCCCCGCGCACAACGTCGAGACGCACGAGCTCGTGCCGCAGCCGGAGGTGTTGCGGCACGCGAGCGTGTTCATCACCCGAGGCGGCATGGCCGGCGTGATGGAGGCGCTGCACCACGGCGTTCCGATGATCGTCCTGCCGCACATGACCGACCAGCGGTTCCACGGCCGGCGCGTCGAGGAGCTCGGGCTCGGTGTGCTGCTCGACACGGTGACCGTGGAGGGCGTGCGCTCGTTGGTGGATCAGCTGTCGTCGGATTCCGCGATTTCCGCGCGGGTGAGGGACATGCAGCGGATGATTCACCGGGCGGGCGGCAGCGCGTTCGCCGCGGACGTCGTCGAGGAGGAGCTGGCGCGGTGAGACGGACCTGGGACGATGCGGTCCGCACGCTCGGGGGCACCCCCGACGCGGGCGATCTGATGGAGCGCTACGCCGAACCGCACCGGGCCTACCACAACACGTTCCACGTGGTCTGCGTCGTGCGCGACTCGTCAGCGCTGGCCGACGCGTTCGCGTTCACCACGGAGGAACGCGCGATCCTCGCCCTGGCGGCCTGCGCGCACGACGTGGTCTACGACAGCAAGCCGGGCGACGACGAACGGGCGTCCGCCGCGTGGGCCCGCGACCGCCTGACGGGCCTGGACGAGGCGCACATCGCGCGCGTCGAGTCGTTGGTGCTGGCCACGATCACGCACTCGTCCGACGACCCGCTGGCGCACGTGCTGCTCGACGCCGACCTGGCCATCCTCGGCTCGGAGCCCGACCACTACGACCGCTACAGCGCGGCCGTGCGCCAGGAGTACTCGCAGTACGACGCCCCGACGTGGCGCGCGGGCCGGGCGAAGGTCCTCAGGACCCTGCTCGACCGCGAGGACCTCTACGTGACCGAGCCCGCGCGTCAGCTGTGGGACGACACCGCGCGGGCCAACCTCGCCCGCGAGCTTCAGTCGCTGACCTGAGCCTCCAGGCGCGCCTTCCGCACGCCGTAGGTGAAGTAGATGACGAACCCGACCGCCATCCAGCCGAGGAACGCGACCCACGTGTCCAGCCCGAGGCTGAACATCATGTAGACGCAGAACGCCAGCCCCACCACCGGCGTCACCGGTGAGAACGGCACACGGAAGCTGCGCTCGCGGTCGGGTTCGGTGCGGCGCAGGATGATCACCGCGATGTTGACCAGCGCGAACGCGAACAGCGTGCCGATGCTGGTCGCGTCGGCCAGCGACCCCAACGGCACCAGCGCGGCGAGCACGGCGATGAACAACCCGACGACGACCGTGTTCACGAACGGCACACCGGTGCGCGGGCTGAGCTTCGCGAAGATCGATGGCACGAGCCCGTCGCGGGACATGGCGTACAGGATGCGGGTCTGTCCGTAGAGGACGGTCAGCACGACCGACGTCGTCGCCACCACCGCACCGATCGACAGCAGGATCGGCCAGATCGAGCCGCTCACGTTGTCCGTCAGCACCCGGCTCAACGCCGCCTCGGTGCCCTCGAACGTCTGCCACGGCATCGCCCCGACGGCAGCCAGCGCCACCGCGCAGTACAGCGCGGTGATCACGACCAGCGAGATGATGATCGCGCGCGGCAGGTCGCGCTGCGGGTTCTCGGCCTCCTCGCCGGCGGTCGACGCGGCGTCGAACCCGATGTAGGAGAAGAACAACGTGGCCGCGCCGGCGCTCATGCCCGCGAGCCCCAGCGGGAACAACGGCTGCAGGTTGCCCGCCTTGAGCGCGGTGAACGCCACCGCGCAGAACATGACCAGCGCGCCGATCTTCACCCACACCAGGATCGTGTTCGTGCGCGCGCTTCCCTTGGCACCGCCGAGCAGCACCAGCATCGAGACGACCACGACCAGCACGGCGGGGACGTTGACGATCCCGCCCGCACCCGGCGGCTGGCTCAGCACGTCGGGAATCCGCAGCCCCGTCACCAGGTGCAGCAGCTCGTTGACGTACTGGCCCCACCCCACCGCGACCGCCGCGACGGAGACGCCGTACTCCAGCACGAGACACCAGCCGCAGACCCACGCCACGATCTCGCCGAGGGTCGCGTAGGTGTAGGAGTACGAGGAGCCGGACGCCGGGATGAGACCCGCGAGCTCGGCGTAGGACAGCGCGGAGAACAACGCGGTGATGCCGGCCAGCACGAAAGACAGCACGACCGCGGGCCCGGCGAGCGGCACCGCCTCCCCCAGCACCACGAAGATGCCGGTGCCGAGCGTGGCGCCGATGCTGATCATCGTGAGGTGGCCGACACCCATGGTGCGCTTGAGTTCGCCACCGGGGTGGATCAGCTGGTCGATGGGCTTGCGCCGCAACACCCGCGCCCCGATGCGCTGTCCGTTGCTCATCAGGTCAACATAACGGCTTCGGATTGATCTATCTGCCAGCCACCGGGCGGAACGTGCGGCGGTACGTGTCCGGTGGCACACCGACCGCTCGGTGGAAGTGCCGGCGCAACGTCGTGGCGGTGCCCATGCCGGACGACTCGGCGATCCGGTCGACGCTGTCGTCCGTCATCTCCAGCAGCTCCTGCGCGCGCCGGATCCGTTGGGAGTGCAGCCACTGCAACGGTGTCGTGCCGGTGACCGCCTTGAACAACCGGGCGAGGTGCCGTGAGCTCATGCCCGCCTGCCGAGCCAGGTCCTCGACGGTGATCATCTGGTCGAGCCGCGCCGACACCCAGCCGAACAGCTCCGTGAGCGGATGGCCCTCCCCGGACGGCACCGGCGCCAGCACGAACTGCGCCTGGCCGCCGTCGCGATGCGGTGGCACCACGAGCCGCCGCGCCGCCGTGTTCGCCGTCGCCGTGCCGTGGTCGCTGCGGATCAGATGTAGGCTCAGGTCGATCGCCGCCGCCTTGCCCGCGCTCGTCAGCACCTGCCCGTTGTCGACGTAGAGCACGTCCGGGTCGACCTCGACCCGCGGAAACCGCCGCCGCATCTCGTCGGCGTGCGCCCAGTGCGTGGTGGCCCGCAGCCCGTCGAGCAGTCCCGCCTCCGCGAGCACGAACGCGCCCGTGCACAACGAGACGATCCGCGCGCCTGTGCCGTGAGCCGTCCGCACAGCGTCGACCAGCTCCGGATCGATCGGTGCGTGCACGTCCGCGATCGACGGCACGACCACGGTGTCCGCCTCGGCGAGCCGGTCGAGCGGCAGGTCGGGCTCCAGCGTGAACCTGCCGACGCGCACCGGCGCGTTGCCGCAGATCCGGACGTCGTAGTCGAGCTGCGGGGCGGTGAAGACCTCGTAGGTGGCGGTCAGCTCGAAGTGGAGCATCCCGTCGGTCACGGCGAACGCGAGCATGTCCGAAAGTGTACGCATCACGTCGTTCCAGACACTGGCTCGCCTCCCGGTTCCCCCGTTGACTGGTCCACATGGGACACAAGATCGCGGTCTACGGCGCCTCGGGCCACACCGGGCGCTTTGTACTGGCAGAGCTGGAAAGGCGCGGCTTCACGGCACTCCCGTTCGGCCGCGCCCAAGCACCCGCGGACGACCCGACTGCCCTGGATCGGGCACTGACGGGCGCGGCCGCGGTGATCAACACGGCGGGCCCGTTCGCGGTCACCGCCCTCCCGCTGCTCGCCGCCGCCGAACGCGCAGGCATCCCGTACGTCGATGTGGCCGCCGAGATCGAGGCAAACGCCGACACGATCGCCCGCGGCGCCACGATCCCGGCCGTGCCCGCGATGGCGTTCTTCGGCGGCCTGGCCGACCTCCTGGTCACCGCCGCGATGGCCGACTGGACCACGGCGGACGAGGCCCACGTCGCCTACGGCCTGAGCGACTGGCAACCCACTCCGGGCACGCTCGCCGCAGGCGCCGTCTCCCACAACCGCCGCAACGGCCGACGAGTCCGCTTCCACAACGGCGCTCTGCAGTACCACTCCGACACCCCGCCGACGCTGCAGTGGGACTTCCCCACCGGCCCACGCGAGGTGATCGGCGAGTTCTCGATGGCGGACATCGTCACGATCCCCAGCCACCTGAACATCCCGTCGGTGACCTCGTACATGTCGACAACCGCAGCCCAAGGCCTGACCAAAGGCGCCGAGCGCCAAGAGCCGGAGACGTTCGAGGTGGACGTCCGAGTACGCCGAGGCAACGAGGAACGCCGCCTGACCGCCACCGGCCGAGACATCTACGCCGTCAGCGCCCCACTGGCCGCAGAGGCGGCAGAACGCCTGCTCACGGGCCGCTTCAAGGCAACAGGAGTGGCTTCAGCAGGCGCAATGTTCGACGCAACCGACTTCCTGCTGAAGCTGTCACACGTAATCAGGACCGCCAGGGGATAGGGGCGCCCGAGGCTGCGAAGCAGCGAGGCGCCCGGGGTCCAGGGGCGCAGCCCCGGCGGGGGTCCGGGGGCGGAGCCCGCCGGCTGGGGGTCTGGGGGCTCGGCCCCCAGAAGACACCCGGAACGAGAAAGGGCGAGCGCTGTCCGCGAACAGCACTCGCCCATCGAGTGGAGGTGCCGGGAATCGAACCCGGGTCCTGTGGCGGCTCATCAGGGCTTCTCCGTGCGCAGTCCGCTAGGCCTCTGCTTGACCCCACCAGTCATGCGGACGAGCTGGTGTGACGGGCCCAGTCGCTGTGAGTTTCCCGAACAGCCCCCGCGACCGGGACTGCAGGTAAGCCTTCTAGCTGATGCCGGACTCTAGGACGAAGGCACTCCTAGGCCGACAGCGTTGCTACTCGCCTCAGGCGGCGAGAGCGAACGCGCGCTGGTCGTTGGACTCGGCGCTTATTGGTTTGCGATGACGCTTGCGGTGGTCTCTCGCCTGCACCGGCACGCTTCCCCTGAATCAACGTCCACAGTCGAAACCGTTCACCCCCTTGTAGTGGTACGCCTAGCATAACGACTGGGGCGAACGAGTTCTTCCCGAGGCGGGGTAGGGCTGTCCCCACCCCTGACCTCCTGGCTAGCCACATGGTCTCTGACCAGCGGTAACGACAACATGGACACCATGAGGAAACCGAACGCGCTCGCAGCCGGCTTCTACCTGCTGACCAACCTGGCAACAGGCATCTTCTGGTTCACCCTCGCCGTGGTGCTCACCGTGGTCGGGTTCGCGACAGCGATCGTCTGGGTCGGTCTGCCGCTGCTGTGGCTCGCGATGAACGTCGTGCGCGGCGGCGCGACGATGGAGCGCGCGTGGGTCAGGACGGCGCTGCGCACGGAAATCCCCCGGCCGTACCGCGACCGGACCGACGGCACGCTGTGGCAGCGGTGGAAGGCCCAGTTCGCGGATCCGGCGACCTGGCGCGACTACGGATACCTGCTCCTGCTGCTGCCCGTCGGCGTCCTCGAGTTCTCCTCCGTCATCGCGATGTGGTCGGTCGCGGCGGCGTTCGTCGCGGTGCCGTTCTGGATCGGCTCCGCGCCGTTCGCGATCGTCGTGGGCGACTTCTGGACCATCGACTCGTTCTCCACGGCGTGGCCGATCTCGCTGATCGGGCTCGCGCTGATCCCCGTCGCGATGATGGGCACGCAGGCGCTGGGCCTGCTGCACGGCAGGTTCGCCCGCGCCATGCTCGGGCCGACGCGGGCCGACGCGCTGGCGGTCGAGGCGGAACGGCTGCAGTCGAGCAGGGCCCGCGGCGTCGAGGCGGCCGAGGCGGAGCGCCGGCGCATCGAACGCGACCTGCACGACGGCGCGCAGCAGCGGCTCGTGGCCGTGGCCATGGGGCTGGGCCGGGCGAAGTCCAAAATGGACTCCGACCCCGCCGGTGCCGCCGAGCTGATCGCCGAGGCGCACGCGGACGCGAAGCTCGCCATCAAGGAGCTGCGCGACCTCGCGCGCGGCATCTACCCGTCCGTGCTGGGTGACCGCGGGCTCGACGCCGCGCTGTCCGCGCTGGCGGCCCGTCTGCCGATCGAGGTGGACCTGCAGGTCGACGTGGACCCGAGGCCGCCGACGGCGGTGGAGAGCGCCGCCTACTTCACCGTCGGCGAGGCGCTCACGAACATCACCAAGCACTCCAACGGCACCAGGGCGACCGTGCGGGTCAAGCGGGTGGAGACGGGTGTGCTGGTGGAGGTCACCGACAACGGTCAGGGTGGCGCCGAGCTGCGGCCGGGCGGCGGGCTCGCCGGCCTCGCGGACCGGGCTGCCACGATCGACGGTGTGGTTGTCGTCGTCAGCCCCGTGGGTGGGCCGACCGTGATTCGAGCGGAGTTGCCGTGCGCGTGGTGATCGCCGAGGACTCGGTGCTGCTGAGGGAGGGCGTGCAGCGGTTGCTCGCCGACGAGGGCATCGAGACCGTCGCGGCGGTGGAGAACGGCGACGGGTTGCTGGACGCCGTGATCGAGCACAAGCCGGACCTGTGCGTGGTGGACGTGCGGATGCCGCCGACGTTCACCGACGAGGGCCTGCGGGCGGCGATCGAGTGCCGCCGCCGCTTCCCCGGCCTGCCGGTCCTGGTGCTGTCGCAGTACGTCGAGGAGCGCTACGCCGTCGAGCTCCTCGCGGGTGGTGCGAGTGGCGTCGGTTACCTGCTCAAGGAACGGGTAGCCGACGTGAGGGAGTTCGTCGACGCGGTGCGCAGGGTCGCCGACGGCGGCACGAGCATCGACCACGAGGTGATCACGCAGCTCATGGTGCGCAGCAAGAAGAGCCCCGTCGACTCGTTGACGCCCCGCGAACGCGAGGTGCTCGGGCTGATGGCACAGGGACTGTCCAACACGGCCATCGCCGGCACGCTCGTGGTGTCCGACGGCGCCGTCGAGAAGCACGTCGGCAACATCTTCGCGAAGCTCGGCCTGGAGCCGTCGAACTCCGAGCACCGCCGCGTCCGCGCGGTCCTCGCCTACCTCGACAGCTGAAGCAGGCGGGCGCCGTTGTCGTGCAGCACGGCCTGTTCGGCCGCGGCGCCGAGACCCCACGAGCGGATCGCGTCGATCTGCGCCTCGTAGGGGTACGGGATGTTCGGGAAGTCGCTGCCCAGCACGACCCGGTCGGCCATCCCCGCGATCCGCGACCGCCAGCCGGACGGCAACGGCGCCATCCGTTCCGTGAACGGCGTACCCACCATCGTGGTGTCGACGTGCACGTTCGGGTAGCGCTCGACCAGGTCCAACGCCCCGGCGTAGTCGGGCATCCCGGCGTGCGCGATCACCGCGGTCAGCGCCGGATGCCTCTTCAGGACTCCCTCGAAGACGCCGAGCCCGGTGAACTCCCCCGGCATCGGCCCGTCGCCGCAGTGCACGACCACCGGCACGCCGGCCTCCGCGAGCAGGCCCCAGACCCCGTCCAGCACCGGGTCGCGCGGGTCGTAGCCGCCGACCTGGACGTGCGACTTGAAGAAGCGCGCGCCGGCCTCGACCGCCTTGCGCACGTACGCCTCGGCACCCGGTTCCGCGTAGAACGTGCCCGTCGGAACCGCCTC
This sequence comes from Lentzea sp. NPDC059081, assembly GCF_042738015.1. Classification (NCBI taxonomy): domain Bacteria; kingdom Bacillati; phylum Actinomycetota; class Actinomycetes; order Pseudonocardiales; family Pseudonocardiaceae; genus Lentzea; species Lentzea sp. NPDC059081. Next base: position 35,831 of record NZ_JBHYGW010000002.1, on the reverse strand, counting down.
CGGCACCCGTGCCGCGAAGTCGGCCGCCCAGTCGTTCAGCCACCGCGCCATGCCGGGCTTGTGCGGGTAGACGAGGGGCGCGAACGCGACGACGCCCAGCTCCCGCAGTGCGGTGAGCCGGGCGTTCTCGTCGGTGCGGTACCGGATGCTCCAGTCGACACCGGACTCGCGCACGCGGTCGAAGAACGCCCAGACCTTGTCCAGGACGTTCTGCGGCATGAAGTGGACGTGGACGTCCACCAGTGCCATCAGCAGCGGCCCATCAGTAGCGACCCTTGAGGGCCCGTCCGTGCGCTCGGGCGATCTCGCGGTTGGCGTCGCGCTTCGCGATGTCCTGGCGCTTGTCGTAGGCCTTCTTGCCCTTCGCGAGGGCGATCTCGACCTTGACGTAGCCGTCCTTGAAGTACATCTGCAGCGGGACGAGCGACAGACCGGACTCCTTGGTCTTGCCGATCAGCCGTTCGATCTCCGCCTTGTGCAGCAGGAGCTTGCGCTTGCGCCGGACCTCGTGGTTCGTCCAGGTGCCCGCGACGTACTCCGGGATGTGCAGCGCGTGCAACCAGATCTCACCGTCGTCGACCTGGGCGAAGGCGTCCACCAGGGACGCCCGTCCCATGCGCAGGCTCTTCACCTCGGTGCCGACGAGCTGAATGCCCGCCTCGTAGGTGTCGAGAATGGCCCAGTCGTGCCGAGCCTTGCGGTTCGACGCGATGACCTTCTGCCCGCGTTCCTTGACCATGGCGACAACCTTACGTGGTCGTCAAAACCGTTAAAGCCGCACGTAGAGGCGAAGTGTCACGTAGCCGGTGGTCGCCGAGATGACGATGGCGACGAGGAACAGCCACGGCGACACGATCAGGATGTCCAGGTACCCCGTCGGCGGGATGATGCCCGACTCCGTGAGGTTCCTGGTGATCCGGTCGAGGAAGAACGCCTTGAACAGCACCAGACCGGCGACCGCGGTGACCGAGCCGATGATGCCCGCGACGACCGCCTCGATGAGGAACGGCAGCTGCGTGTACCACCGGGTCGCGCCGACCAGGCGCATGATGCCGACCTCGACGCGGCGCGTGAACGCCGACACCTGGATGGTGTTCGAGATCAGCAGCAGTGCGGCGAACGCCTGGATGAGCGCGAGGATCAGGGCGACGTCGCGCATGCCGTTCAGGCCGTCGAAGAACCGCTCGAGGAACTTGCCCTGGTCGTCGACCGCCTTCACGCCGGGCTTGCCCTCGAAGGCCTGCCGGATGACGTCGGTGCGCTCGGGGTCCTCCAGCTTCACGCGGAACGTGGCGGGGATCGCCTCGGGGCGCGCGAGCTTGAGCAGCTCGGGCTGGGCCTCGAAGATGCGCTTGAAGCGCTCGAAGCCGTCGTCGCGGTTCTGGAAGACCACGGACTCGACGCCGGAGGTCTGCTCCAGCGCGGAGCGCAGGCCGGAGCACGGCTGCTGCGTGCAGTCCTTGTCGTTCGCGCTGACGTCGTTCGTCAGCAACACCGAGACCTCGAGCTTGCCCGCGTAGTTGGCCTGCATCTTGTCGACCATGCGGACGACGAGCAGGCCACCGCCGAGCAGCGCGAGCGAGATGGCGGTCGTGAGGATCATCGCGATCGTCATCGTGACGTTCCGGCGAAGTCCGGTGACGACCTCGCTGAACACGAAGCTGGTACGCATCGGGGGCGGGGTTTCCTTGGGGGTCGGGGATCTAGGAGCGCTTAGCGGCCAACGCCGTAAACGCCGCGCGCGTCATCACGGACGACCTTGCCGTACGCCAGCTCTACGACGCGTCGGCGCATCGAGTCGACGATGCCGTGGTCGTGGGTGGCCATGATGACGGTCGTGCCGGTGCGGTTGATCCGCTCCAGCAGCAACATGATGTCCTGGCTCGTGTCGGGGTCCAGGTTTCCGGTCGGCTCGTCGGCGATCAGCACCAGCGGCCGGTTCACGAACGCACGGGCGATCGCGACGCGCTGCTGCTCACCACCGGACAGCTCGGTGGGGAACCGGTCCTCCTTGCCGTCGAGGCCGACGAGCTGCAGCACCTCCGGCACCACCTTGACGATGGTGTTGCGGGGCTTGCCGATGACCTCGAGCGCGAAGGCGACGTTCTCGGCGACCGTCTTCGTGGGCAGAAGACGGAAGTCCTGGAACACGCAGCCGATGGACTGACGCAGGCGGGGGACCCTGCGCCGCGACATCTTCGCGACGTCGAAGTTGGAGACGTAGACGCGTCCCCTGGTCGGCACCTCTTCGCGCAGCAGCAGGCGCAGGAACGTCGACTTGCCGGACCCGGAGGGCCCGATCAGGAAGACGAACTCGCCCTTCTCCATCTCGACGGACACGTCGTCGAGCGCGGGACGCGTGGAGGTCTTGTAGACCTTGGAAACGTGTTCGAGACGAATCACGAGGCGCGAGTCTACTCATGGCCGGGGTAAAGCCCCCGTTCCGGTTACTTCGCGCACCGGAAGGGCGGTCTTCGAGCTCCACGGGGCGTGGCCGGAGCACCACGACGGGGAGAAGAAAAGGGCACGTTCGGGGCCATCTGACCGCCGAACGTGCCCTTCGCCTCAGATCAGGTCCCTAGCCCTGCTGGGACTGCTTGCGCCACCGGATGCCGGCCTCGAGGAAGTCGTCGATCTCGCCGTCGAGCACCGCCGACGGGTTGCCGACCTCGTGGTTGTTCCGCAGGTCCTTGACCATCTGGTACGGGTGCAGCACGTAGGAGCGCATCTGGTTGCCCCAGCTCGAACCGGAGTCCTTGAGCGCGTCCATCTTCGCCTGCTCCTCCTGCCGGCGGCGCTCGAGCAGCTTCGCCTGCAGGACGTTCATGGCCGTGGCCTTGTTCTGCAGCTGCGAGCGCTCGTTCTGGCAGGACACCACGATGCCGGTCGGGATGTGCGTGAGGCGCACCGCCGAGTCGGTCGTGTTGACGCCCTGGCCGCCGGGACCGGACGAGCGGTAGACGTCGACGCGCAGGTCCTTCTCGTCGATCTCGACGTGGTCGGTCTGCTCGACGACGGGCACGACCTCGACACCGGCGAACGACGTCTGGCGGCGGCCCTGGTTGTCGAACGGCGAAATGCGCACGAGCCGGTGCGTGCCCTGCTCGACGCTCAGCGTGCCGTAGGCGTAGGGGGCGCTGACGCGGAAGGTCGCGGACTTGATGCCCGCCTCTTCGGCGTAGGACGTGTCGAACACGTCGACGCCGTAGTTGTGGCGCTCGGCCCAGCGCGAGTACATGCGCAGCAGCATCTCGGCGAAGTCCGCGGCGTCGACGCCACCGGCCTCGGCGCGGATGGTGATGAGGGCGTTGCGCTCGTCGTACTCGCCGGACAGCAGCGTGCGCACTTCCAGCGACGCGATCTCCTCGCGCAGCTTGGCGCGGTCGTTGTCCGCATCGGCCGCCGCGTCCGCGTCCTCGGCCTCCTCCGCGAGCTCGTAGAGCAGCGGCAGGTCGTCGAGGCGCTCGCGAAGACCGGTCACGCGGCGCAGCTCACCCTGCTTGTGGGACAGCTGGCTGGTGACCTTCTGCGCCTTCTCCTGGTCGTCCCAGAGGTCGGGGCGGGCCGCCTGCTCCTCCAGGTCCGCGACAGCGGCGCGCAACGCATCGAGGTCCAGCACCGCCTCGATACTCGAAAGAGTGGCGGAGAGGTCCTTGATGTCTGCTTCGACGTCCGGGTTCACGCAAAAAGATTACGCCAGCACCGGTCGTCGTCGCCGACCGGTGCTTCGCTGGCGTCCCCTTTAAGCCGTGGGGATGGCGTCGAGCAGCTTGAGAACGGCCTTCGCGTGGGCGAGACCGAACTCGGCCACCGCCTTGGCGTAGGGGTCCTCCGCCGTCTTGGCCGCGCTCTTCGCGCTCTCCTGCTCCTGACCGTACGTCGTGCGTGCGGTCGTGATCAGGGACTCGCGCTGCTTCGCGGTCAACGAGCCGGCGTGCACGAGGCGCAGGATGAGCGGGCTGCGCAGGTGGTCCGGGCCGGGCTCGGACAGCAGCCAGTTCTTGAAGGCCTTCTTGCCCGCCGCCGTCAGCACGTACTGCTGGCTGGACCGCGGTCCCTGCTTGCCGAGGCGCAGCAGGCCTTGGTCAGCCAGCGCGGGAAGTTCGCGGTACACCTGGGAGCGGGTCACGCTGAAGAACGCGCCGAAGCGGTCTCCGGCCTCCGCCACCAACTGGCCACCGGTCTTGGGTCCGTCGTGCAGCAGCCCGAGCAGGGCGGCTGCGGTCGCATTCAGGTCTGACACAACGACAACGTTCCCACGTCTGGGGGAAGCTGTCCACAATGGTCAGCCGTTCTGTCCACTGTGGCTGATCACCGGGCTAGTCTGATGGGCCATGCGGAGCAACGAAAAGTCTCGCTGAGTAAGCGGCAGTTTTCTCAGCTCACGCGTTTGGCCGCTTGACCGTCCGTGTCCATCCCGGATGGAAAAAGCCTTTCGCAGAAACGAAAGTCCCCCGCCCTCACTCGATCGGCGGTACGGCTCTCACCGGCCGGAGCCACCCGAATGGACGGACGGGGCCTCCCGTCGCACGACCCGGTGATGTCCGCGCGGACCCCTTTCCCACGCCTGGCGAACGAGGAAAATGATCACTGCCAGGCGGAGCGAGACTCGGAGGTCGGGGACGTTGAAGAACATCAAGTGGCTGGACCACAAGAAGGTGGCCGCGCACACGAGGGCGTGGATGACCGGAGGCATCCCGGAACAGGCCGGCAAGGACGAGTGCATGGTGTGCGGCAAGCAGATCCGCAAGCACCGCACGGTCAACGGAGAGGGCCGCATCTGCTCGAGCATGCTGTGCGCCCAGTACTGGGCGGAGAACATGACCTGAAACCGGGAGCACCGGGAAAAAGCAGAAGGCCGGAGCCTGATGGCTCCGGCCTTCTGTCTAGTAGCGGGGACAGGATTTGAACCTGCGACCTCTGGGTTATGAGCCCAGCGAGCTACCGAGCTGCTCCACCCCGCGCCGCTTCTAGCTTGTCTTGCTGTTGTAGGTAGAACTATACACGCGCCGAAAACCGCTTTTTCACCACCCCCTCTTAACCGTGTTCCCGCAGCTGGAAGGCCATACGAACGCCACCCGACGACCATCGCAGCCGAGGCGAGGTCACCGGTGTCGCGATGACCGAACTCAGTTGCCGAAAAGCAAGAAGCCCGGAACCTGATGATTCCGGGCTTCTGCCTTGTAGCGGGGACAGGATTTGAACCTGCGACCTCTGGGTTATGAGCCCAGCGAGCTACCGAGCTGCTCCACCCCGCGTCGGTAATTAGAACCTTACGCGGGGCGGAGCGACTAATGCAAATCGGGAGGTCAGCCCGACGGTGTGGGGCTCGGCACAACCGACGACTGGCTCGTCGCCGGCGCCGCTCCCGCACCGGTGTTGTACTGCTTGAACCGCTTCGACGCCTCGTCCAGCTTCGCGTACGCCTGGCCGAGCTCGGTGAAGTTGCTGCTCGCCTGCGCCCGCTTGATGTCGGCCAGCGCCGCGTCGATGTCGTTGATCGCCTTCTGCAGCTCGGGGCTGAGCGTCCCGCCGGCGGGAGGCGTCGACGGCGGCGTGGACGGCTGGCTGGTGTTGCCGTTGCCGTTGTTGTCGCTCGGCGGCGGCACGACCGAGCCGGCACCGCTGAGCACCTGGTCGAGCGCCTCGTTCAACGTGGACGCGTAGCCGACCCGGTCGCCGTACCAGACGAGGACCTTGGACAGCTGCGGGTACGACGTGTTGTTCGACGCGCGTTCGATGTAGACGGGTTCGACGTACAGCAGCGCGCCGCCCAGCGGGAGCGTGAGCAGGTTGCCGTAGACGACGGTCGTCTTCTGCTGGGTCAGCAGGTTGAGCTCACGGCTGACGTTGTCGGACGTGAGGAACTGCGTCTGGATCTGCTGCGGACCCTTCGCGTCCTGGTTGAGCTGCAGAACGCTGATCTTCCCGTAGTTGTCCGGATCGGATCCGACCGAGACGTGCGCCGCCATGAACTCCCGGTTCTCGCGCACGAGCGGGCTGGTCAGCTGGAAGCGGACCTTGCTCGGGTCGCTCGGGTCGCCGGCGAGGACGTAGAACGGCGGCTGGGCGTCGCGGCGCTTGCTCGCCGCGTCGCGCTGGGCGTCGGCCGTCGTCACGTTGTCGATCGTCGGGTCCTGCGGCGGTGCCCAGTAGGCGACACCGGAGTAGAAGTCCGACGGCGACGACACGTGGTACTTCGACAGGATCTGCCGCTGCACCTTGAACAGGTCCTCGGGGTAGCGGAAGTGCTCGCGCAGCTCGTCGGAGATCTCGCTGCCCGGCTTCACCGTGCCGGGGAAGACGCCCATCCACGCCTTGAGGACCGGGTCCTTGTCGTCGATCTGGTACAGGCTGACCGTGCCGTCGTAGGCGTCCACAGTGGCCTTGACAGAGTTGCGGATGTAGTTGACGGGCTTGTTGGCCTGCGAGATCACCACGCCGTCCGCGGTGAGCGAGTCGTTCGTCGCGTCACCGAGCTGCGTGCGCTGCGCGTACGGGTAGTTCTCCAGCGTCGTGTAGCCGTCGACGATCCACGTGATGCGGCCGTTGACGACGGCGGGGTACGGGTCGCTGTCCACGGTCAGCCACGGCGCCACGGCCTGCACGCGGTCGCGCGGGGTGCGCTTGAACAGGATCTTCGAGTCGTCGGCGATCGACTGGTTGAAGAGGATGTTCCGCTCGCCGTAGTACGCCGCGAACGCCAGCTTGTCGACCAGGCTGCCGATCGGGACGCCACCGCTGCCGGTGTAGGTGTAGGACTTGGCGTCGGTGTCGTACTCGGCCGCCGCGCCCTCGGGCCTGCCGCCGACGATCGAGTAGTCGTTGGTGCCGAACAGCTCGCCGAAGTACGTGCGGGGCTGGTCGACCTTGATGCCCTTCTGGTCGTTGCCGACCTCGCCGTTGGACTTGACCTCACCGGTCTTGAAGTCCGGGTAGCCGCCGTTGGTCTCGTCGGCGACCGCGTTGACCTTGTTCGCCTCGGCGTAGACGAAGCCGTTGCCGTGGGTGTAGATGAGGTGCTGGTTGATCCAGTCCCGCTGGCCCTGCGGCAGGCTGTCGAGCTTCAGCTCGCGCACCGCGACGATGTAGTCGCGCAGCTTTCCGTCCACTGTGTACCGGTCGACGTCGAGCTTGTTCGGGAACCCGTAGAACGGCCTCAGCTGCTGGAACTGCGTGAAGGTCCGCGACAGCACGGCCGGGTCGAGCAGGCGGATGTTGCCCAGGGTCGCCGCGTCGTTGGTCTTGATCTGGTCGTTGCTGACGTTCTGCTTGCCGTCGTAGGGCTTCGTCTCGACCTTGTCCTCGGTCAGCCCGAACGACTGCCGTGTCGCCGCGATGTTGCGTTTGATCGACTCGGCTTCCTTCTGGATGGCGTTCGGCTTGACCGAGAACTGCTCCAGCACCGCGGGCCACGCGGCGCCGACGAGCACGCTCGACAGCACCAGCAGCACGGTCGCGATGGCGGGCAGCTGCACGTTGCGCATGAACGCGCCCGCGAAGAACGCCACGGCGCAGAACACCGCGATGCACAGCAGGATCAGCTTGGCCGGCAGCACCGCGTTGAGGTCGGTGTAGCTCGCGCCGACGAACTTCTCGTTCTCGTGCAGCAGCAGCTCGTACCGGTCGAAGAAGTACGCGACCGCCTTCAGCAGCACGAACGTGCCGGCGACGAGCGCCAGGTGCAGGCGCGCGGGCCCGGAGAGCTGGCCGCCGCGACCGGCCAGCCGGATGCCGCCGAACAGGTAGTGGGCGATCACCGCGCCGATGAACGACACCGCGGTCGCGATGAACAGCCACGACAGCAGCCACTCGTAGAACGGCAGCTTGAACGCGTAGAAGCCGATGTCGTGCCCGAACTGCGGGTCGGTCACGCCGAACGGCTGCGAGTTGAGGAAGAGCTGGATCTCCTGCCAGTTCGCCTGCGCCGACGCGCCCGCGATCAGCCCGACGAACACGGGGATGCCGATCGCGAACAACCGCATCCGCCGCATCACGACCGTGCGGTAGCGCGCCACCGGGTCGTCGGGACCCGAGACCGGCACGAAGACCGGCCGCGACCGGTACGCGAGGTACAGGTTCAGCGCGACGATGCCGCCGACGACGGCCCCGACGGCCACGAACAGCCCCAGCCGCGTGAGCAGCACGGTGCTGTAGACGTCGCGGAACTTCACCTCGCCGAACCACAGCCAGTTCACATAGGTGTCGAGCAGCCGCGATCCTGTGATGAGACCGAACAGGAGCACGACACCGACGATGAGCAGTATTCGGCTGCGCCGGGACAGTTTCGGCAGTCCGACCGGAGGCCGTGTGGCCACGTGGCACGCTCCTGGATCGCGGTAAATCGATACGTACGTTTAGTCCAACTCTACGGACGACGCCCTGGGTTCCCGTGAAGTCCGCAGTCTTACGATGACACGCGTGTCAGCGAGTGAAACGCCAGCGGTCATCCTCCCCACGGTCGCCCGTGAGGTTGAGCAGTTCGTAGCGTCCGGCGGCTGGGAGCAGCCACCGCAACTGTTCGCCCTAGTGGCCACCTCGGACCTGCTCACCCAGCAACCGGAGCTGGCCGACCAGCTCGACCCGGAGTCGAGCCCGCTGACCCCGATAGCCCAGGACGCCCTGGAGGGCGACCTCGGCGACGCGCTGGCGGGCATCGAGTGGCCCCCGGCCGTGACGGGGTGCGCCCTGGCCCAGGAGATCGTGGTCCTGCCCCCGGAGGCGGAGACCGAGCTGAGCCACGGCGAGCTGGACGACGAGGCCGCCCGCAGGTTCGCCGCGGAGCACCCCTCACGCCGCGAGGCGCGCCTGGTGGCCGCCGTGCTGCGCGACGGCTCCGTCTCCTGCGTGCTGAGGCTGCGCGGAACGGTCGAGGTGCCAGAGGAGGTCGTCGAGCACCCCGAGCTGGCGCCCAACCTCACCGACGCCCTGCTCGCCACGCTGCGGCCCTAGTCGTCACGTCCCCAGGCTGGCACAACCCCGGCACGCGACCGTGCCGGGGTTGTCATCTTGTTGCGCACTGTTCGCGGCGAGCGGACACCGGCCGGCCGCGCACGACGTGCCGGCGCGCCGCGCACCCGTGACCGAACGGCCTGAGTGGACGGCTCCACCCGGACCGCGGGACCGCGCCCGACCACCCGCGCAACCGCACGTTCCCGATCTTGTCGGACCCGCTGAGTACGTTGAAACGCAGGGGTTCCCAGCTCGGGGGTACCCCTGCGAAAGCGCGCCCGGACCCCCGCGCGCAGGCGTCAGCAGGCCGGCCAGCGGTGCCGTTCGCCTCGCTGAACAGCCGCGTCCGGACCCCAGCCGAGCGGTCCGCAAGCGGTCGTCGACCAAGCCGACCGGTTGACCCGCGCCCGTCTCGCCGTCGGCGATGCCGCCTCGCCGGCCGGCCGGACCCGCCCGCTGGCCGAGCCGGGCGCACCCGCCCCCGCCGATGAAGCCGAACGCAATCGGGGACCCCGTCGAGTGGCACGCGGGGTCCCCGAGGTCCGAGCCGGTCAGCAGCCCGGCGTCTCCTTGCCCGCGTTCAGCGCCTCCAGCGACGACACCGCGTCCTTGAGGTTCTCGACCTTGATCAGCTTGAGGTCCGAGGGCGCCTGCTGCTTCGCGTCCTGGCAGTTGGCCGCCGGCACGAGGAACGCGGTCGCGCCCGCCTCCTTGGCGGCGACCATCTTGAACGCGATGCCGCCGATGGGCTTCACCGTGCCGTCGCCCGCGATCTCGCCGGTGCCCGCGATGGCCTTGCCGCCGTTCAGCTCGCCCGGCGTCAGCTTGTCGACGATCGCCAGCGCGAAGATCAGGCCGGCCGAGGGGCCGCCGACGTCGGACAGGCTGATCTTGATCTTGAACGGCACGTCGGCGCGGTCGACGGGCGAGATGCCGATGAAGCCGGCGGGGCGGCCGTCGTCGCGGGTGCCGAGGGTGAGCTGGGTCGACTTCGAGGTGCCGTCCTTCTCGAACGCGACCTCGATCCGGTCACCGGGCTTGGTGTTCTCCAGGGCCGCGCTCACGTCGGCGGCGCTCTGCACCTGCTTGCCGTTGACCGAGATCATCCGCGCGCCGAGCGGGATGACGTTGTCGGCCGGGCTGCCCTTGGTGACCTGGTTCGCGATCACCTTGCCCGGATAGCCGAGGAAGTGCAACGCGGCGACCTCGGCGGAGGTCTGGGACTCGCTGAACGCGATCTCGTTGTTCTTCTGCACCTCCTCCTCCGACTCGCCGGGCTTGAAGAACTCCTCGCGCGGCGCCAGGGCGTAGCGGCCGGACAGCCACAGGCCGAGGGCGCCGAACAACGACACGTCGTCGGTGAGCGAGACCGTCGTCATGCGCAGGGTTCCGTTGGTGGGGAACGTGTTCTGGCCGTCCACCGCCACCACGTCGGTGTCCTTGACCTTGCCGAGCACGTCGTAGGTCGGGCCGGGGCCCAGCGCGACGTACGGGACTCTGGCGAAACCGCCGAGCAGTCCGAGTGCCGCCACCACGAGGAAGCTGATGACCAGCGTCCACGTCCGGCGGGTGAGTCCGCGCTCCCTCGGCGGGGGCGCTGGCGCGGGTGCGGTCGTGACGGTTTCACTCACGGCTGAACAGCGTACGACCATGTCGATCCGCGTACGGTAGAGGCATGAGTGACGTGCCGTTCGGGTTCAGCCCGCACGACCCCGATGACAAGAGCGGGAAGCCGGGAGACAACCCGTTCGACTTCAGCCAGCTCGGCAACATGCTGAGCCAGCTGGGCTCGATGCTGAGCAGCGCCGGGACGTCGAGCGGGCCGGTCAACTACGACCTCGCCAAGCAGATCGCGTTCCAGCAGCTGTCCTCGACCTCGACGACCATCGGGTTCGCGGCCGACCAGTCGAGCGCGGTCACCGACGCCGTGCACCTGGCCGAGATGTGGCTCGACCCGGTCACCTCACTGCCCGCCGGCAGCCGCACGACGCAGGCGTGGACCGCGCGCGACTGGATCGAGCGCACCATCCCGACGTGGCAGCGCCTCTGCGACCCGGTCGCGCAGCGCATGTCCGGCGCGTGGGTCGAAGCGATGCCCGCCGAGGCCAAGCAGGCGGCCGGCCCGCTGCTCGCGATGCTCGGCCAGATGGGCGGCATGGCGTTCGGCTCGCAGCTCGGCAACGCACTGGCGCAGCTCGGCTCCGAGGTGCTCACCTCCACCGACGTCGGCCTGCCGCTCGGTCCCGAGGGCACCGCGGCGCTGCTGCCCGCGAACATCGAGAAGTTCACCGAGGGCCTGGAGCGCCCGGCGTCCGAGGTGATGGTGTTCCTCGCCGCCCGCGAAGCCGCTCACCAGCGCCTCTTCACGCACGTGCCGTGGCTGCGGCAGCGCCTGCTCGACACCGTCGAGGAGTTCGCGAAGGGCATCAAGGTCGACACCTCCGCCCTCGAGCAGCTCGCCGGCCAGATCGACCCGTCGAACCCCGCCTCGATCGAGGAGGCCATGGGTTCCGGCCTGCTCGAACCGCAGACCACGCCGGAGCAGAAGGCGGCGCTGACCCGCCTCGAGACCCTGCTCGCCCTGGTCGAGGGCTGGGTGGACGTCGTAGTCGACGCCGCCGTGGCCGAACGCCTGCCCGGCGCCCCCGCCCTGCGCGAGACGCTGCGCCGCCGCCGTGCCTCCGGTGGCCCGGCCGAGCAGACGTTCGCGACGCTCGTGGGCCTGGAGCTGCGGCCGCGCAAGCTGCGGGCGGCCTCGGCCCTGTGGAAGCTCGTCGGCGACCAGCACGGCGTCGAGGTGCGCGACGGCATCTGGGAGCACGCCGAGCTCGTCCCGACCGCCGAGGACCTCGACGACCCGCTGGAGTTCGCCGAGCGCCTGACCAACACGCGCAAGGCGCTCGAGGACCCGATCGCCGAGCTGGAGCGCACCATGCGCGAGAGCGGCGAGAAGCCCGCCGAGACGGACAAGCCCGAGAACGACGAGCCCGAGGACGGCGGCAAGCCCCACGCGGGCTGACTCCTCCCGCTGGCGGACATGCGAAGAGCCCGGCGAGCACACCCTCGCCTGGGCTCTTCGCGTCGTGGTTCCGTCAGTCCTCGGAGATCCCCCAGCCTGCGGCGGCCGAGAGACCCTCCAGGTAACCCATGGCCCGCTCGGTCTTCTGGTAGCGGTGGACCCACTCCCAGAAGTCCTTGCCGTGCCCTGGCACGAGCAGGTGCGCGAGCTCGTGCACCAGCACGTAGTCGAGCACCCACGGCGGCACGTCGCGCAGCCGCTCGGACACCCTGATGGTGCCCTCGGTCGGCGTGCACGACGCCCAGCGCGTGCGCATGGGCGGCACCCAGCGCACGCTCACCGGGTCGGCGAGGGAGTCCAGGTAGCGCGCCGACAGCTCGGCACAGCGCGACATGAGCGCCTCGTCCGACGTGCGCGCAGGGGACTTCCTGCGCGTCTCACTGCGCTGGAGGCGGCTCAACATCTCCGCCACCCAGTGCTTCTCTTCCCCCTTGGTCATCCGTGCCGGCAGAAGGACGACGACTGTGTCGCCCTCCCGGTACGCGCTGACCATGCGACGGCGCCGGGAGCTCCGCCGCACCTCCACCCGCGGTTCGGCCATGCAGTCACCGTAAACGTCGGCACCGACAATTTTCCGCCCCCAACCGGCCGCAGGCGGGCACCCGGCGGGTGAAGTTCCACCGAACGGCGGCTGGACACGCGCGGGAACGACATGCGCGGGATCCGCACCTCGCGGAGGTACGGTCGCGCCAAGGTCCCCGAGTGTGTCCGCACTCACAACTGCAAGGGAGGGGCTGTGGCCGAGACCTACAACGGCTACTGCGTCAAGTGTCGGGAGAAGCGCGACTTCGACGGACAGGTCGAGGAAACCAACGGCCGGCGCATGGCGAAGGGCACCTGCCCAGTCTGCGGGACGAAGATGACGCGGATCCTCGGCAAGGCCAAGGTCTGACGTTTCCGCTGGCAGGGGGCCTCGCCCCCTGCCAGTCTCTCCTCTGTGGACCCCAGACCCCGCGTTCGTCCAGGACTCGCCGTGGTGCGCCGCGGCCCCGGCGCCGTGCAGGTCGGAACCGACCCGAAGCACGCCGTGGTGATCGACTCGCTGCCCGAGGCGCTGGTCGACGAACTGATCACCCTCGACGGCCGCCACACCGTCGCTGAACTGGGTGAAAGACTGAAATCCCGAGGCGAGGACCCCACCCAGCTGGGTGAAGTTCTCACCTCACTTCAAGACGCCGGACTGCTCGACACGGGCTTCCCCGCGGCGGGCTCGTCGGTCGCCGTCCAGGGCGCCGGACACCTTGCACTTTCAATTACTTCGCTTCTAGCGGAATCGAGCGTCCGGCTGGCCCACCACGCCGATCTGGTCGTCCTCGCGGCCACTCTCGTGCCCGATCCGACCGCCGTGAGCGCCCTCATGGCCTCCCGCACCCCGCACCTGGCCGTGCGCGTCCGCGAGGGTGTGGGCATCGTCGGACCGCTGGTCCTGCCCGGCCGGACGAGCTGCCTGAACTGCGCGGACCTGCACCGCACCGACCACGACCCCGCCTGGCCCGCCATCGCGGTGCAGCTCGTGGCCAAGCCGGCGTCCTCGGACGTGCTGTTCGCGACGGGAACGGCGGCGCTCGCCGTGGTGCAGGTGCTGGAGTCGCTCGTCTACCTCCGCGGCCGCGACCCGGCCCCGCCGCCCGTGGTCAACGCCACGCTCGAGCTCGACCTGGTGGCAGGCGTTGCTGAGAGGCGAAGCTGGTATCCGCACCCGGACTGTCAGTGCTCCGCACATAACATGGCCGAGTGACCGAGATTCCGCGCAAGGCAGTGCAGCGCACCGCCAAGCTGGCGAGCCTCCCGCTCGGGGTGGCCGGCCGGGTGGTGGGCGGCTGGGGGAAGCGACTGACCGGACGCGCCGCCGACGAGGTCAACGCCGAGGTCACGGCCAAAACGGCGGAACAGGTCTTCGCGGTGCTCGGCCAGCTCAAGGGCGGAGCGATGAAGTTCGGCCAGGCGCTGAGCGTGTTCGAGGCCGCCGTTCCCGACGAGCTCGCCGCCCCGTACCGCGAGGCGCTCACCAAGCTGCAGACCGCGGCCCCGCCGATGCCCGCCCGCACCACCCACCGCGTGCTGGCCGAGCAGCTCGGCGCGTCCTGGACCAAGCGCTTCCAGGCGTTCGACGACGACCCCGCCGCCTCGGCCTCCATCGGCCAGGTGCACCGCGCGGTGTGGCACGACGGCCGCGACGTGGCGGTGAAGGTCCAGTACCCCGGTGCCGACGAGGCCCTGCGCGCCGATCTGAAGCAGCTGCTGAGGTTCTCGCGGCTGCTGCAGGCGATCATGCCGGGAGCCGAGGTGCGCCCCCTGCTGGAGGAGCTGCGCGACCGGTACCTGGAGGAGCTCGACTACCGCGACGAGGCCGCGAACCAGCGCACGTTCGCCAAGGCCTTCGAGGACGACCCGCACGTCGTGGTGCCCCGCGTCATCGCCTCGGCCCCCAAGGTCATGGTGACGGAGTGGACCTCCGGCGTCGGCCTGTCGAAGATCATCCGCGAAGGCGCGGTGGAGGACCGCGACCGCGCGGGCCAGCTGCTCGCCGAGTTCCACTTCTCGGCCCCGTCGCGCTCCGGCCTGCTGCACGCCGACCCGCACCCCGGCAACTTCATGCTGGGCGAGGACGGCCGGCTGCGCGTGATCGACTTCGGCGCCGTCGCCCGCCTCCCGGACGGCCTGCCCAAGACGCTGGGCCTGATGACGAGGCTCGCCCTCGACGGCCGCTCCGCCGACCTGGTCGAGCTCCTGCGCACCGAGAACTTCATCCGCGAGGGCATGGAACTGCACGGCGAGGACGTCCTCGGCTACCTGGCGCCCTTCGTCGAGCCGCTGCGCACCGAGTCGTTCCACTTCACGCGGCGCTGGCTGCAGTCGCAGGCGGAGCGGGTCGGCGACCTGCGCAGCCCGGACTCGCAGACGGGCAGGTCCCTGAACCTGCCGCCGCAGTACCTGCTGATCCACCGCGTGACGCTGGGCGCGACCGGCATCCTGTGCCAGCTGGACGCCCACGTGACGGCTCGCGAGATCGTGGCGCGCTGGCAGCCGGGGTTCGACGACTGACTCAGTCGGACATCGGCCGCCTTGGGTTCGGCGGCCGGCACGTCCGGACCGACCTCGGCAGTAGGGGCTCGACGGCTGACGCGACCGGACCAACCTCGGCAGTACGGGCTCGACGGCCCACACGACCGGACCGACCCCTGCAGCACAGGCTCGCCGAGCGACACGACCGGGCGGACTTCGGCAATACAGGCTCGACGGCCGACACGACCGGGCGAACCCCTGCAGCACGGGCTCGACGAGCGACACGACCGGGCGGACTTCGGCTGCCCGGATGCGGCGGGAGACACGTCCGGGTGAACGTCGCCGAAGTTGTCCACAGGTTGCCCTCAGCCCTCTTCTCACCCCTCACCGCTGGGCCACGATTACCCCATGGCCCACATCGCAACCACAGCTGACCTGCGCGAATCCGGACTCTCCTCGCGCGAGATCCACCGCGCCTGCACGCCCGCCGGCCCCTGGCAGCACCTGCTCCCCGGCGTGGTCCTGACCAAGCCGTCCCCACCGACCCGCCTGGACCGGCTCCGAGCGGTCCAGTCCTTCGCGGGCCCGTCGTCAATCATCACGGGCGCCGACGCCCTGGCCCGCCAAGGCGCGCGGCTGCCGCTCCCCCGCCACGTCCACGTGCTGGCAGGCAGCAACGCCCGCCGCTCCCACCCGTGGCTCCTGCTGGAACGCACCACCCGCCTGCCCCCGGCAGTCCATCGCGACGGCCTGCGACTCGCCCCGCCGGCCAGAGCCACGATGGACCTGGCCCGCCGAGAGCAGAACCCGCACGCGATCGTGGCGCTGCTGGACGCGGTGGTCGACGCCCGGCTGTGTACACCGGGCGATCTGCAGGAGGAGCTGCGCTTGTGCAGCCGACGGGGAACGGCACTGGTCAGGAAGGTCTTACGGCACCTGTACCCGACCCGGGACGAGCCTTGAGCCAGCACGCCCGAGGGCGCTGACAGCGCGCGCTGACAGGGTCGCGCCGAGCCTCGTCTGAGGCCGTCCCGAGTTCGACGCCGACCTTCCTGAAACCGGCCAGAGCCCGGTCTCGAGACCGCTGGCAGCTCGGCCAGCGGAGCCCAGTCCGGCCTTCCCGCCGGGCCCGACCGACCCGACCCGAGCCAGTCCATCGAGCCCTGCCCAACCGACCCGACCTTGCGTGCCACTGCCAGTCAACCCGACGCTGCCCGCTCAACCCGGCCGACCCTGTCCAGCCAGGCCGTCACCCTGCCCAACCAACCCGAGCCAACCCGGCTCACCGGGCCCATCAACCCAGTCCAATCCGGCCCGGCCTTCCCGCCGCGCCCGACCCGCCAATCCATCGAGCCCCAGCCCGGTCAACCCGACGCGGCCCGCTCAACCCAGCTGACCCTGTCCAGCCCAGCCCGACACCGCCCAGCCAAGCCATCACCCTGCCCAGCCAACCCGAGCCAACCCAGCTCACCGAGCCCATCGACCCGGTCGAATCCGGCCCGGCCACCCTCAACCCAACCCCGAGGTCAGCGCCAGTACTCGTCCGGCAGCTTCCCCTCGATGTCCCGCACGTGGGTCTTGGCGCACACGTGGCACAACCACCGGACCGTCCCACCGGTCCGCTCGGAAGACCAGGCCAGCAACTCCAGGTCGGAAACGGAGGACCGCGACCGCCCGCATCTGTGGCAGGAGGTCATCGGCGCCGTCCCACGTGCACGGTGTCGGTTTCCAGCAGGAACACGTCCTCGCGCGCTCCGACGTACTCGGAGTCGGAGGGGTTGAGCAGTCGCTTCAGCGCGGCGCGGTCGGCCGGGTGCAGCGACGGGCCGGTGACCTCGGTCAGCCAGGTCAGGCGGTCGACTGCCCAGTCGCGGACGAGTTGCTTGGCGGGGGCCGGGTGGTCGACGACGAAGCTGAAGGCGCTGATCTCGCCCAGGCCGGCGTCGGCGAGGGCGACGTTCCAGCCGACCGGGAGGCGGACCGTGCCGGTCATGTTCTCGCGCATCGACACGAGCCACGACGCGCGGGCCGCGGCCATGCGGTCCTGCAGGCCCGGTTCGCCCACGCCGAGGTCCCAGGGGAGGAAGCGGGTTTCCAGGCCTCCCTCGGCCAGGGCCAGCCAGCCGCCGGGGGCCAGAGCGGAGACCAGGCGTTTCATGCCGCGCAGCTGATCAGGGAGGTGGTGCACGACCCGGGAGCCCCAGATGAGCTCGACCGGGCCGGTGAAGGACAGCGGGTCTTCCGCGGACAGGTCGGCTAGGACCGGCTTGACCGAGACGGCGCCGTCGGTTTCGGCGCGCGCCGCGGTGCAGGCCGCGTCGAGGAGTTCGGGTGTGGCGTCGACCAGCACCAGGACGCCGCCGCCGTGGTCGCGCAGCGCCGCGGCCAGGGGCACGCTCATGGAGCCGGCGCCGCAGCCGACGTCCATGACGACGGGCGAGTCGGGCAGGGGTGCGACGAGTCTGCGTGCGACGGCAGTCAGCGCCTCCGCCTGCAGCGAGCCGTAGCGCCTCATGGCGTGCAGCCTGGCTGACCAGTCGATTCCGTCGTGAGTGTGGTGCGGCACAAGGGGGACGGTACGGAGGAACGGCCGAGGCCGCCATCCACCTTCTCGTGGATGACGGCCTCAGCTCGAGACTGTCAGAGGTCGAAGCGAGCCGCTCTGCGTCCCGCCCATCGCGACAACCTGCGCCAACGTTGCGCTGACGCGAGGCGGTTCGCCAGGCGTTGCTCTTCAGCGAACCTCTGGGCTTCTTGTATTCGTATTCGCACGAGCTCTTCGTTCAGAGACATGGGAGTCAGGCCCTCGTTCCGGTAGGCGGTGATCGCGTTGTGGGTGAGCTGCACGGTGCTCATGCCGCCGACTCCGTCCTGCTGGCCGGAACAACTGCCGCGTCCTTGCGCGGACGGCCACGGGGCCGCTTCCGCGCGATGACGACACCGCGCTCGAAGATCTCTCCACCCCAGACGCCCCACGGCTCGTGACGGGCGAGAGCACCGGCGAGGCACTCCGCCAGGACCGGGCAGGTCCCGCAGAAGGACTTGGCCTTCTCCAGGTCGGCCGGCGCGTCCGCGAACCAGAGGTCGGGGTTGTGGGTGCGGCAGGGGATGTCGAGCCCCTCCGCGAGGTCCGGAAGTGTCTCGCCGGTGAGCGGGACAGTCGCGGTCAACATCAGGGTTTTCTCCTTGTGTGGGGTACTGCAAAAACACGAAAGCCGCGGACTCTGTGCGAGTCCGCGGCTTTCGTGAGCCTGGTGGTCCTTCGACCCCTATGGGGTCGGCAGGAGCCTTCTCACTTGATGCGCGGACGGCGCATTCGTGTAGTTGTCAACGTCATCGACGGCGGGCAGGACGATCGGCTGCTCGATGAGCAGTCCGGTGCCGCGCTCACGGCCCAGCAGTGCCACTGGCTTGTGGGCAGACTTCTGCCACATGGCCTGAGCGGATGCGGACGTGCAGATGCCCTCGGTCAACGGGAGGCCGAGCGCGCGCGAGATGCTGAAGATCTTCACAACGGGCCACCTCCTCCGAACAAGAGAGCTCTGCGATCGAGAGCTGTGTAGTAGTAGTTCTTCTTCCCCAGACGGGTCCTCCGGACCCGGCATGAGCAGGTTATGACCCCGTCCCACGGGCTCGCAACCTATTTAACGAAACTTGTCCCGATCAGGTGGCGGGGTACCCGACACCGGCTCGGACCAGGCCCAACACGTCGTCGCCGAACTTGTCGAGCTTCGAGGCCCCGATGCCCGAGATCGCCACGAGTCCCGCCGTGTCCGTGGGGCGCTGCTCGGCGATCGCCATGAGCGTCGCGTCGGTGAAGACCACGTACGCGGGAACCTTCAGCTCCCGCGCCCGCACCGAACGCCACTGACGCAGCGACTCGAGCAGTTCTTCGTCCACATCGGACGGACAGGTCCGGCAACGACCGAGCTTGACGGCCTGCGCGTCGACCAGGGTCGCGGTGCACACCCTGCAGGTCGGCTTCTCCTTCTTCATCAGAGGAGGGCGCTGGGCGCCGCCGGATACACGCGCGGCCGGGTGGTTCTCCGGAACGAGGCTGTAGAGGAAGCGCGAACGGCGGCGGTACTTGCGACCGCCGGCGGCGCGCGCCAAGGCCCACGACAGCCAGAGGTGCTCACGCGCTCGTGTCACGCCCACGTACAGAAGGCGGCGTTCTTCTTCGACCTTCGCCTCGTCGCCGTCGGCGTACTGGATCGGCATCGTTCCCTCAACGAGGCCCACGAGGAACACGGCGTCCCACTCGAGGCCTTTCGACGCGTGCAACGACGCGAGCGTCACGCCCTCGACGGTCGGCGGGTGCTGCGCCTCGGCGCGCACGTCCAGCTCGACGCAGAACCGCGGCAGGTCGGCCTCGGGTGTGGCGGCGGCGAACTCCTCGGCCAGCTCGACCAGTGCGAGCAACGACTCCCAGCGCTCCCGCGCGGAGCCACCGGTGGGCGGCTCGTCGGTCAGGCCGACGCGGCCCAGCACCGAGCGGACGACCTCGGGCAGGCTGCCGTCCGCCTCTCCCGCCGTGCGCAACGCGATCATCGCCTGGCGCACCTCGGCGCGCTCGAAGAACCGCTCGCCGCCGCGCACCAGGTACGGGATGCCGAGCGAGGCAAGCGCCTGCTCGTACACCTCGGACTGCGCGTTCACCCGGTAGAGGATCGCGATCTCGGACGCCGCGACGCCCTCGTCGAGCAGCGCCTTGACGCGACCGGCGACCGCGTCGGCCTCGCCGGGCTCGTCGTCGAACTCGTGGAACCGCGGCAGCGGGCCCTCCGGCCGTTGCCCGACCAGGTTGAGCCGCGAGCCGGCCGGGCGTCCGCGCGCCCACTTGATGACGTCGTTGGCCAGCGCCACGACCTGGGGGGTCGACCGGTAGTCGCGCTCCAGCCGCACGACGACCGCCTCGGGGAACCGGCGCCCGAAGTTGAGCAGCGGCTGCGGCGAGGCGCCCGCGAACGAGTAGATGGTCTGGTTCGCGTCGCCGACCACCGTCAGGTCGTCGCGGCCGCCGAGCCACGAGTCGAGCACGCGCTGCTGAAGTGGCGTCACGTCCTGGTACTCGTCGACGACGAAGCAGCGGTAGCGGTCGCGGAACTCCTGCGCGACCTCGGCGTTGTCCTCCAGCGCGCCCGCCGTGTAGAGCAGCAGGTCGTCGAAGTCGAGCAGCTGCGCCTCGGTCTTGAGCTGCTCGTAGGTCGCGTAGAGCTTCATGATCTGCTCGGCGGGCGCCGGGATGTCCCGCGCGGCGCGCGCAGCGGCGACCGGATAGTCCTCCGGCGTCAGCAGCGACGCCTTCGCCCACTCGATCTCACTGGTCAGGTCGCGCAGCGCGTCCGACTCGGTCGGCATGCCCAGCCGGTTCGCGGCGCGGGCGACGACGCGGATCTTCTGGTCGACGAGCTCCCAGCGCGGGCCGCCGATGACGCGCGGCCAGAAGTAGCGGAGCTGGCGCGACGCGGCGGCGTGGAACGTGACGGCCTGCGCGCCGTGCACGTCGAGCGAGCGCAGCCGCGTGCGCATCTCCCCCGCGGCGCGCTTGGTGAACGTCACGGCCAGGACCTGCGACGGAGCGACGTGGCCGCGCTGGCAGAGGTACGCGATGCGGTGCGTGATGGTGCGCGTCTTGCCGGTGCCGGCACCCGCCAGCACGCACACCGGGCCGCGCGGAGCCTCGACCGCTGCGCGCTGTTCCGGATCGAGACCCTCCAGCAACGCGTCCATGCCCGGCAGTCTCGCAGACGGCCGATGCGAGACTGATACCACCGCGCCGTATCCTGTCCACATGGCTGGTAAGCAGGACAAGGCGGCTGCCAAGGAAGCGTCGAAGGCTCGCCGCGCGGCATCACGCGAGCGGCGCAAGCAGATCTTCGAGGCGTTCAAGATGCAACGCCGCGAGGACAAGGCGCTCATCCCGCTGATGCTGGGCGCGGTGCTCGGCGCCACCGCGATCGCCGTGGTCCTGGGCCTGGTCTTCGGCCAGCTCTGGCTGTTCGTGCCGCTGGGCGTCGCCATCGGCGCGCTGCTGGCCGTGATCATCTTCGGCCGCCGCGTGCAGAGCAACGTCTTCCGCAAGGCGGACGGCCAGCCCGGCGCCGGTGCCTGGGCACTCGAGAACCTGCGCGGCCGCTGGCGCGTCACCCCCGCCGTCGCGGGCACCACGCAGCTCGACGCCGTGCACCGCGTGCTCGGCCGTCCTGGCGTGGTCCTGGTCGCCGAGGGCGCGCCGCAGCGGGTGAAGCCGCTCCTCGCGCAGGAGAAGAAGCGCATCTCGCGCGTCGTCGGCGAGACCCCGATCTACGACTTCATCATCGGCACGGGCGACGGCCAGGTCCCGCTGAAGAAGCTGCAGTCGACGCTGATGAAGCTGCCGCGCAACATCACGGCCGCCCAGGTCGACACGCTGGAGACCCGCCTGTCCGCGCTGGCCAGCCGCGGCGCCGCGCTGCCGAAGGGCCCGATGCCGGCCGGCGCCAAGATGCGCAACGTCCAGCGCACGCTCCGCCGTCGCGGCTGACACCCACCGCCACCAGCAGGAAGAGGCCCGTCGCACGACATGTGCGGCGGGCCTCTCCACGTCAGGCGCCGCCGACGGCGACCTTCACCGTCGAGTACCGGCGGCGGAGCTCCTTGAGCGGCGCGTACTCCGGCGAGTTCCAGAAGTCCTCCACGGCCTGCCTGCTCTCGAACTCGTGGATCACGAGCCTGCGCCACGACCAGTCGCCCTCGAGCACGAGCGGGGTGGCGTCGTCGAGGACGTTGCGCGCGCCCGCCTTCTCCAGGAGCGGGAACACGGCGTCCACGTACTGCTGGAAGCCTTCCTCGTCGGCGATGTCCGAGTCGATCACTACGTAAGCGGTCATGGTCTCACCGTAAGTACCGCGCATCGGTCTTTCCCATGTCCGAGAAGGTCTCGGAAATACGCGATCAGACTGCGGCTAGGGTGAAGCGGTGGACGTCTTCACCGATGTCATCGCCACCATGCGCGTGGGTCGCGCCAAGTTCACCCGCTCCCGCTTCGGCGAGCCGTGGGGTCTGCGGTTCGGCCCGTACCCCGGCGCCGGCTTCCACGTCGTGCTGCGCGGGTCGTGCTGGCTGATCCCGCCGTCCGGCGAGCCGGTGCGCCTCGACGCCGGTGACGTCGTCTTCCTGCCGCACGGCGCGCTGCACGGCCTGAGCGACCGCCCGGACCGCACCGCGGCCGAACTGCCACCCGCCCGCGACACGGACCACGCGCCCGACGATCCCGACGCGCCCACGCACCTGGTGTGCGGCGCCTACCGCTTGGACCGCGGGCAAGCGCACCCGTTCCTGCGCACCCTGCCGGACGTGCTGCACCTGCGCGCCCGGCCCGGCAGGCATCCCGCCCTGCGCGCCGCCGTGGACCTGCTCGGCGCGGACGTCGTGGAGTCGGAGCCGGGTGCGGGGGCCGCGCTGCCCGCGTTGCTGGACCTGCTGCTCGTGTACCTGCTGCGCGCGTGGCTGGAGGAGGAGTCCGAACGCAGTCCCGGCACGGGCTGGTGCGCCGCGTTCACCGACCCCGTCATCGCCGCCACCCTGCGCCACGTGCACCGCGAGCCCGCCCACCCGTGGACCGTGCCCGAGCTCGCCGGCCGGGCGGGCATGTCCAAGACGGCCTTCGCACGACGGTTCACCGCACTGGTCGGGCAGCCGCCGATGGCGTACCTGACCTGGTGGCGGCTGAGCACGGGCGCACGGCTGCTGCGCGACGGCGACGAGACGCTGGCCGCGGTGGCGCGCCAGGTCGGCTACACGTCGGAGTTCGCGTTCGCGACGGCGTTCAAGAGGGAGTTCGGGATGGCGCCCGGCCGGTTCCGGCGCGGGGCTACCGCACCTTGATGACGACGGTGCCGGCGGCCTTGTCGTGCAGGCACCGCCCGTCCGCGTCCCAGACCAGCGCCGGGATCAGCGGGAAGATGAGGATCGTGCGCAGCAGCGCGCGGGGCAGGTGCACGAACGCCTTGCCGTCGATGCGCGCCACCCGCAGCCCGAGCAGGGCGTGGCCGGGCGTGAACCCGAAGTACGCGACCGCGACGACGGTGATGACGAACCAGGCCAGCAGGCTCCAGTTGCGCGGCAGTTCCGGCCTCGTGAACAATCCCGCGACGCCCGCGGCGAGCAGGAAGTCGACGAGGATGGCGAACGTCCGCCGTCCGATCGAGGCGATCGAGCCGGGACCGTCCTTGGGGAACCCGTGGCGCTCGCCGCGCCAGCGCTGCTGGGTGCCGTCCGCCGCGTCTCCACCCGGCGACAGCACAGAATCAGGTCCTGACAGCCACGATCCGGTCCACCTGCTCACTCCTCCAGAGTAAGCGGGTGAACGCGGGGTGAGGACCAGCAGGTCCGCTTGCCCCCTCCGACCGGCCCGTTAACACTGGCGAAACATCGGAGTGACGGACGGGCAACACCGCCGACATACCGTCGCTCGCGATGACAAGCCGTTGTCCATAGTCAAGGAGTCGACGAGGGTGTTCAAGAATTCCGACGAGGTGCTGAAGTTCATCACCGACGAGGGCGTCAAGTTCGTCGACGTGCGGTTCAGCGACCTGCCCGGCGTGATGCAGCACTTCACGCTCCCGGCGAAGGCGTTCGACGCCGACGCGATCGAAGAGGGACTCGCCTTCGACGGCTCCTCCGTGCGCGGCTTCCAGTCCATCCACGAGTCGGACATGCTGCTGCTGCCCGACCTGTACACCGCGCGCCTGGACCCGTTCCGCATCGAGAAGACGCTGATCGTCAACTTCTTCGTGCACGACCCGTTCACGCGTGAGGCCTACAGCCGCGACCCGCGCAACATCGCGCGCAAGGCCGAGCAGTACATCACCGACTCCGGCATCGCCGACACCGCCTACTTCGGCGCCGAGGCCGAGTTCTACATCTTCGACTCGATCCAGTTCGACACGACGGCGAACGGGGCGTTCCACAAGATCGACTCCGAGTCCGGCTGGTGGAACACCGGTCGTGACGAGGAGGGCGGCAACCTCGGCTACAAGGTGAAGTACAAGGGCGGCTACTTCCCCGTCACGCCGACCGACCACTACGCGGACCTCCGCGACCAGATGGTCCTCAACATGGAGGCGAACGGCTTCGCGGTCGAGCGCGCCCACCACGAGGTCGGCACGGCGGGCCAGGCGGAGATCAACTACCGCTTCAACACGCTGCTGCACGCCGCGGACGACCTGATGCTGTTCAAGTACATCATCAAGAACACCGCGTGGCAGGCCGGCAAGACCGTCACCTTCATGCCGAAACCCCTCTTCGGCGACAACGGCTCGGGCATGCACACCCACCAGTCGCTGTGGAAGGACGGCTCGCCGCTGTTCCACGACGAGAGCGGCTACGCGGGCCTGTCCGACACCGCCCGCCACTACATCGGCGGCATCCTGCACCACGCGCCGTCGCTGCTGGCCTTCACCAACCCGACGGTGAACTCCTACCACCGCCTGGTCCCCGGCTACGAGGCCCCGGTCTCGCTCGTGTACTCCCAGCGCAACCGCTCGGCGTGCGTCCGCATCCCGATCACGGGCAACAACCCGAAGGCCAAGCGCATCGAGTTCCGCTGCCCCGATTCCTCCGGCAACCCGTACCTCGCCTTCTCGGCGATGGTCATGGCGGGCCTCGACGGCGTGAAGAACAAGATCGAGCCGCCGGCCCCGATCGACAAGGACCTCTACGAGCTCCCGCCCGAGGAGGCCCGCGACGTCAAGCAGGTCCCGGCCACGCTCGACGCGGTGCTGGACAGCCTCGAGGCGGACCACGACTTCCTGCTCGAGGGCGGCGTGTTCACGCCGGACGTGATCGACACCTGGATCTCGTTCAAGCGCGAGCAGGAGATCGACCCGCTGCGTCTGCGCCCGAACCCCTACGAGTTCGCGCTGTACTACGACGTGTGATCGGTGGTCAGGCCGCCTTCAGGAGAGGCTGCCTGGCAGGTCAGGAAGGCCCGGTGGGACTCGTCCCGCCGGGCCTTCCGGCGTTCCGAGCTCAGGACGTGCTGATCAGCGTCACGCTGCACGACACCCCGCGCGCGCCCTCGCTCACCCGCACGTTCGACACCACCACGTCGGCCTCGCCACCGGTCGGCAGCTTGATGCGGGCCGTGCCGGCGTCGAGGGCCTCGGCGGCCGTGCCCGCGCCGGACAGCTGCCAGAAGCCGCCCGTCTCCGTCTCGATCAGGTCCACGCGGTCCAGGTCGGCCGCGTTGCCGTCCGCGTAGACGAGTCGCGCCGGGCCTGAGTAGCTGAACATCGTTTCTCCCCTGCTTCGGCTACGCATGACACACGCGCGGCGCGGGCGCGAGGTTCACGTGGTACTGGTTGCCGGTGACGCAATGGACGGTGCACGGCACCCGCAGGATGTACGAGTCGGAGTGGATGAGCGTCGACCTGGACGACGTCGAGATCCCTGACGGCGCTCGTTTCGAGCACCACGTGCTGCGCCTGCCGTACCCGTCGACGGCTGTGGTGGTCGTCGAGGACGACCGGGTTCTGCTGATGTGGCGGCATCGGTTCGCCACCGGCGCCTGGGGCTGGGAGGTTCCGGCCGGCCGGCTCGAGGAAGGTGAGACGGCTGAGGACGCCGCGGTTCGTGAGACCGAAGAGGAAACCGGGTACAAGGTGCGCGTCGAGCCGTTGGTGAGCATCAACCCCATGAACGGCATCAGCTCGCACACCACTCACATCTTCCTCGGCAGCAACGCCGAGAAGACCGGTGAGCACGACCCGGCGGAGGCCGCGAGGATCGAATGGGTGCCGTTGCGGGACATCCCGGCGATGATCCGCAAAGGACTCGTCCCCTGCGGCATCACGCTGGCGGCACTCACCACCTACCTCACGCTGACAGCCGCGAACGAACCTCCATCAGCGCCTCACCGAGCAGGTTGAGGCCGAGCCACGTCGCGGGGTCCGACGCACGCGGATCCGACGCTGCCAGGCCGATTCCCCACACGCGGTCCTGCGGACTGGCTTCGACCAGGACGCGGGATCCGGTGCTCAGCAAGTAGGAGCGCAGCGCGGGGTCCTGGCCGAACTTGGCCAGGTTGCCCTCGACGACCACGCCGAGACGCGCGGATTCCCACGCCTCGTCGGAAAAACCGGTGACCACTCGGCCCAACGACTTGGCCTCGGCCGGAGTGCGCGCCGCGAGCACCTGCTCGGCCACGGCGGTGTCGCCGAACAGCAACGCCTTGCGCCACATCATGTAGTGCTCGGCGGACGCGAACTCCTGGCCGTCCACGACGAAAGCGCACGGCCACCACTGCGAGAGGCAGCCCTTGCCGGTGCTGCCGTCGCGTTCGGGCTGATGGCCCCAGAAGAACAGGAACTTCACGCCCGCACAGTAAGCGACTTAGTCGCGCGATTCCTCCGGGTTTTCGTCCGGTTCCGGCATCTCCGGCTCGCGCCACGCCTCGGATCGCGTCGGGCCGTTGGCGCGCAGCTCGTTCTCGACCTCCTTCTTCAGGTGGTCGTCCTTCGCGAAGCCGTGCGTGTCACTTCCGCGTTGCGTCATGCATCAAGGCGTACCCACGGTGGCGCGGGTTATCACTTCGGCAGTGGAATGCCCGTCACGGTGATCGCCGCGCCGGTCGGCGCGAACTGACCGGAGATCGAGCTGAACGTCAGGGTGAGGGAGTTCACGCCCTCGCCGACTCTCTCGTCGAGCACGACGGTGCCGGATGTCGTGGTGCCCTGGGTGACGAGGCTCTCCCACTTGCTGCTGGAGGCCGCGTAGGTGCGCTTCAGATCGTCCAGGACCGCGATGCCGTCCACGGGGAGGGTCATTCTGGCCTGGGAGGCGTTCGTGGCCGTGACGAAGAGCTTCACGCGGCCGTTGGCCGCTTCCACGCGGTTGACCTCTATGGTCAGCATGCCGCGCTGCTGCTTGAAAGATCCTGTCTGGACCTTCACGTCCGCCGACGGCTCGGTCGTTTCCAGTGCGGCGTCAGGCGTTTCGACGCCATTCGACGTAGTCGTCGTGGTGGTGGCGTTAGGCTGGGCGGCGGAGTTGCTGCCGCTCAGTGCAAATTGGATCACACCCAGTAACGCGAGCACTCCGACAGCCACGCCCGCGATGGCGATCACGGTCTTACCTCGGCGCGTGACCCTGCGATGCTGCATGACTTCCTCTGTTCGACCCCCGCGACAAAACCCAACTCCCCCATGAGCGCCGCCTAGTCTCATCTCGATTGGGTGAAACGTCAATGCGCTAGGGTCCGCCCGTGTCCCAAGAAGTCGCCGAATTCACGGCTCCGCAGCTGCTCACCACCCACATCGTCGGCTCGGCAGCCGAGGCGCTCGAAGCGGTTCAGGCCGCTGACGTGCTCGACCTCGGTGTCCGCGCTTACAACCGCCTCGTTCCCGACGCCGACGACGCCGAGTCGTTGGAAGAGGAGTGGGTGGTCGAGGTCTACACCAGCGCCCCCGCTGTCGACCCCGACGCGGACGAGGACTGAGCAGTTCAGGAAAGCGGGGCACTCCACAGCGGAGTGCCCCCAAACCTGAAGAAATAGCTGAAGATTTCAGACGGTGAGCACGACTTTTCCGCGCACGTGCCCACCTTCGAGCAGTTTGTGCGCCTTTACGGCTTCCGCCAACGGAAATGTCTGCTGCACCTCGACGTGCAGGGACCCGGCCGCCACGAGATCGACGAGCCACTGGGTCTGTTCCGCGTTCGGTCGCGCCCAGGTGTTCGCCACGCCGTGCTCCAGCGCGCGGACCTTCCACAATGGACGTCATCCGCGCCCGGTCGCGCACCAGCCGCAGCGACTGCTCGAACGCGAGCCCGCCGACGTTGTCGACCACCACGTCGACCTGGCCGTCACCGCCGGCCAGCTCCGCCACGGCGTCGACCAGGGCGTCGCCGTAGGCCACCGGTTCGGCGCCCAGAGACCGGACGAACTCGTGGTTGCGCGGTGACGCCGTGCCGAGCACCCGCGCGGCACCGAGCTCACGCGCGATCTGCACCTGGAGGTGGCCGACGCCGCCGGCCGCGGCGTGCACCAGCACCACGTCGCCGGGACCGGTGCCGACCGCCTTCAGCGACTGCAACGCGGTCAGGCCGGCCAGTGGCAGCGCGGCGGCGGTCACGAAGTCCACGGTGGACGGTTTGCGCGCCACCATCCGGTCCGGCAGCGCGACCAGCTCGGCGTGGGTGCCGAACTGCACGTGGTCCTTGCTCGCGTACGCGAGCACCTCGTCGCCCGGCTGCCAGTCCCGCACGCCGATGCCGACCGCCCGCACGACCCCGGCGACGTCCCAGCCGGGGACCAACGGCGTGTGGTGCGGCAGCAGACCCTGCAGGTACCCGGCTCTGATCTTGGTGTCCACCGGGTTCACCCCGGCCGCCCGCACCTCCACCAGCACCTGGTCTGGACCGAGCAGCGGGTCGGGCAGCTCCTGCAGCGAGAGGACGTCGGCATCGCCGAACCGGGTCAACGCGATGGCTTTCACAGTCCCTCACCGTAGAAGACACGCTCCGCCACCGCACGTGCACGGCGAGTGGTCCTGCGGTACTCCTCGAGGAACTCCCCCGGATCGCCGTCGGGCGGGTGCCCCATCACCGAGGCGACGGCCACGAGATCGCGCCCGGACGTGGGCAGCTGGTCCGACGCCTTGCCCCGCACCAGCGTCACGGCGTTGCGGGCCTGGGTCGCGAGGTTCCACGCGGTCTTCAGCGCCGCGGCGTCGTCCTCGTCCAGCAGACCGGCGGCGACGGCGGCCTCCATCGCGGCCATTGTGGACGGTGTGCGCAGCCCGGGGACCTCACCCGAGTGCTGCAGCTGCAACAACTGCACGGTCCACTCCACGTCCGCGAGCCCGCCGCGGCCGAGCTTGGTGTGCGTGCTCGGGTCGGCACCGCGCGGCAGTCGTTCCGCGTCGACCCGCGCCTTGATCCGCCGGATCTCCCGCACCGACGCCGCGTCCAGTCCCTCGGCCGGGTACCGCAACGGGTTGATCAACGCCTCGAAGTCGGCGCCCAGTTCCGCGTCGCCCGCGATGAACCGGGCCCGCAGCAGCGCCTGCTTCTCCCAGATCTCCGCCCACTGCCGGTAGTAGGCGCGGTACGACTCGAGGGTCCGCACCAGCGGTCCCTGCCGCCCCTCCGGCCTCAGGTCCGCGTCGACCTGCAGCGGCGGGTCCTGCGACGGTGCGCCGAGCAGCTTCCGGATGTTCTCCACGACGCCGCCGGCCCACTTCGCGGCCTCGGCGTCGGACACCCCGTCGAACGGTCTGCACACGAACATCACGTCCGCGTCCGACCCGTAGCCGAGCTCGTGCCCGCCGAGCCGCCCCATGCCGATCACCGCGAGCGCGGCCACCGGCTCGCCCGCCGACCGCACAGCCGCGTCGAGCGCGCTCTCCAGCACCGCGCTCCACACCTCGGACAGCGAGACGCACACCGTCTCCAACGGCATGAACCCCAGCAGGTCCGCCGCCGCGATGCGCAGCAGCTCGTGGCGCCGCAACGACCTCGCCGCCGCGATCGCCCGCGCCGCTCCCGGGTACCGGGACACCGCGCTGCGCAACGGGTTCCCGATCGAGTGCGGGTCGCCGCCGACCAACGCCTCGGTGTCCGCGAGCAGCCGCAGCACCTCCGGTGCCCGCGTCAGCAGATCGGGCACGAGACGGGAGGTGCCCAGCAGGCACGCGAGCCGTTCGACGACCGCGCCCTCGTCCCTCAACAGCCTCAGGTACCAGGGGGTTTCGGCGAGCGCCTCGGACACCTTCCGGTACGCCAGCAGCCCGCCGTCGGGGTCCGGGGTGCCGGCGAACAGGTCCAGCAGCACCGGCAGCAGCGCGCCCTGGATGCGAGCACGCCGTGACATGCCGTGCGTCAACGCCTGGATGTGCCGCAACGCGCCGTCGGGCGAGGTGTAGCCGAGAGCCGCCAGTCGTGCGACGGCCTCCTTGGTGGTGAGGCGCAACGCCTCCGTCGGCACGCCCGCCACGGACTGCAGCAGCGGCCGGTAGAACAGCTTCTCGTGCAGCCGCCGGACCTGGTTGGCGTGCTTGCGGAACTCCGCGAGCAGCACCTGTCCCTCCGACTTGCGACCGTCGGCGTGCAGCCCGACCGACCGCGCCAGCCAGCGCAACGCCGTCACGTCGTCGTCAGCCGGGAAGAGGTGCGTGCGCAGTAAACGCTGCAACTGCAGCCGGTGCTCCAACGTGCGCAGGAACCGGTAGGAGCGCCCGAAGTCCGCAGCGTCCTCGCGTCCGACGTACCCACCGGTGCCCAGCGCGGCCAACGCGGCCGTCGTCGCCTGGATCCGCAGGTCCTCGTCGGACCGGCCGTGCACGAGCTGCAACAGCTGCACGGCGAACTCGACGTCGCGCAGTCCGCCGCGGCCCAGCTTCAGCTCGCGGTCCGCCAGCCCGGACGGCACGTGGTCCTCGACGCGGCGGCGCATCGCTTGAACGTCCTCGACGAAGTTCTCGCGCTCGGCCGCCGTCCACACGTAGGGCCGCACGACGTCGAGGTAGGACTGGCCCAGCTCCTCGTCGCCCGCGACCGGCCGCGCCTTGAGCAGCGCCTGGAACTCCCAGGTCCGCGCCCACTTCTTGTAGTAGGAGGCGTGGCCCTCCACGGTGCGGACCAGCGCGCCCGCCTTGCCCTCCGGCCGCAGCGCCGCGTCGACCTCGAAGCACGACTGGCCGGCGATCTGCATCATCGTGCTGGCCAGCCGGGTCGCCACGCCCAGGTCGCCCTCGGCGACGAACACGACGTCGACGTCGCTCACGTAGTTCAGCTCGTTCGCGCCGCACTTGCCCATCGCGATCACCGCGAGCTTGCAGCGGTCGGCGCCGTTCACCTTGTCCGCGGCCAGCTTCAACGACGCCCGCAACGCGGACACGGCCAGATCGGACAGCTGCGCCGCCACCGTGTCGTACGGGACGAACGGCAGCTCGGGCTCGACGACGTGCGCGAGGTCGTTGGCCGCGACGAGCAGGAGCTTCGCCCGGTACTCGGTGCGCAGCACGTCCCCGTCGGCGAGCTCCAGCGACACGTCGACGTCGTCGGTCAGCGAACGCCAGCGTTCGGTGTTCACGACCAGGAAGTCCGACAGGGCGGTCGACGAGCCGAGCACGGCGAGCAGGCGGCCGCGCACCACCACGTCGTCGTGCAGCGCGGCCGACAACGCCTCCCAGTCGGCGGCGGCGTGGAGGCGCTCCAAGCCGCGGAGCGCGAGGTCCGGGTCGGGGCTGCGGGACAGCGCGGCCAGCACCGGCTCCGCGCCGTCGGCGGGACGGCGGTCAGCCCACAGACCGAGCCCGCGCAGCACTTCCTCGCTGCGCGCCTCGGTGAGCCCGAACCTTGCTGGTGACGCGTGGCGGACTGGTTCGCTCATCAAGGAGAGAACTTAGTCCTCACCGGATCAGAAGACGATCAGGGAGAGCCCGTAGAGCACGACCACGACGCAGCCGGCGAAGCTCGCGTAGGCGGGCACCTTCCTGTCGCCCGACAACGCGCGGATGCCGACCACGAACAACGTCACGACCAGCACGGTGGCCAGCAGCGTGGCGCCGAAGACCTGGAGCAGCGCCATCCAGTCGACCTTCATGCCGCCACCTTGTGCAGTTCGGCCTGGGCCGCCACCTCGTCGACGATGTGCTCGGGCTTGACGGGCTCGCGCCGCGCCAGGATCCAGATGCCGATCGACACCGCGAGACCGATGACGGCGACGCCGATGATGCCGACGGTGCCGGTGGACGCCCACTTGCCCGCGAGCGCGCCGACGATGCCGGCGGCGGGCAGCGTGAGCAGCCAGCCCGCGGCCATCTTGCCCATGGTCCCCCACTTGACGCCGCGGCGGTCCCGGCCGAGGCCGGAGCCCATGATGCCGCCGGACGCGACGTGCGTGGTGGACAGCGCGAAGCCGAGGTGCGACGACGCGAGGATCGCGGTGGCGGTCGAGGTCTGCGCCGCGAAGCCCTGCGCGGGCTCGATGGTGGTGAGGCCGCGGCCCAGCGTGTGCGTGATGCGCCAGCCGCCGAGGTACGTGCCGAGCGCGATCGCGAGACCGGCGCTGATGATCACCCAGGTGGGCGGGCCGGAACCGGGCGCGAGCGAGCCGGACGTGATCAGCGCGAGCGTGATGATGCCCATCGTCTTCTGGGCGTCGTTCGTGCCGTGCGCGAGGGAGACGAGCGAGGCGGACGCGACCTGGCCGACCTTGAAGCCGGTGTGCGCGACGCGCGGGTCGGCCGCCTTCTTGAAGCGGTAGACGACGATCGTGGCGATGGCCGCGACCAGTCCGGCGACGAGCGGCGCCACGACCGCGGGCACCAGGACCTTGTCGACGACCTTCGCGAAGTGGATGGCGTCCACACCGGACGCGACCCACGCGGCACCGATCAGGCCGCCGAACAACGCGTGCGACGAGCTCGACGGGAGGCCGACGTACCAGGTGACGAGGTTCCACATGATCGCGCCGACCAGCCCGCCGAAGATGACCGCGGGCGTGATCTGGGCGTCGTCGACGATCCCGCCGGAGATGGTCTTGGCCACCTCGACCGAGAGGAACGCCCCCACGAGGTTGAGCACCGCCGACAACGCGACCGCCGTGCGGGGCTTGAGCGCGCCCGTGGCGATGGAGGTGGCCATGGCGTTGGCCGTGTCGTGGAACCCGTTCGTGAAATCGAAGATGAGAGCAGTGACAACGACGATGATCACTACAAGTGCGGGATCCACACTGATCCTCCGGCTGGATCGAACAAGCTGTCCAGGAGGTTACGGTACCGCCAACGGAGGATGTCTTAAAACCTACGAAAGTAACGTCACACCAACGGAAGTTGTGTGCCCAAACGTCCTGCCGGCGACAGTTCTCCCCGTACGAGCTTCGCGAACCGGGCGACGAACGGCCGCCACACCTCCTCGAAGTCGCGGTGCGCTTCCTCGAGGAACTCCTGGTCGAAGTGGTGGCCTCGCGCGCACGCCGCCGAATCAGGATCCTTCGCGGCCCAGTTCAAGACGATTTCCGGCGTCGTCTCGATGTGGAACTGAAGTCCGTAAGCGCTCTCGCCCACCCGAAACGCCTGGTTCGCGTATTTCGGCGACGCGGCGAGATGTTCGGCACCCGGCGGCAACAGGTGCACCTCGTCGTTGTGGAACTGCAGCACGTCGGGTGTGAAGGGCAGGTCGGCGAACAACGGGTCCCTGCCCGCCGCGTCGCGCTTCGCCACCAGCAGCACACCGACCTCCGGCCCTTGTGGACCCTTGCGCACCTGGCCACCGGTGGCGGCGGCGAGGAGCTGCGCGCCGAGGCAGATGGCGAGCGTCGGCACTCGCTGCGCGACCGCGTTGGACAGCAGCCGGCGCGCGTCGGCGAGCCACGGGTGCTCGAGGTCGTCGAGCGCCCCCATCTCACCGCCGAGGCAGACGACGCCCTGGTAGCCGTCGAGGTTCTCCGGCGCGGGCTCGTCCTTCAACGGCACGAGGTGGAGCTCGACGCCCTCGGCTTCGAGCCAGTCACCCAGCTTGGCGAGCGGGTCGGACTCCGAGGGCTGCAGGACGAGCAGGCGCGGTGCGTTCACGCACTTGAGCCTATGTCGGGGGAGGTCAGCAGTGACACGCGACCTTGGAAACGTCCGATCCGGTGATGTCCTGCGGCGCGACGTCTCGCTGGGTGGTGTCCTGCCGGGTGACGTCTCCCTCGATCGGGTAGCCCGCGTCCCGCCAGGCCGTGATGCCGCCGGCGAGCCGCTTCACCCGGTAACCCCGTTGTGCGAGGGCGAGCGCGCCCTTGGTCGCGGCGTTGCACTGGAAGCTCTCGCAGTAGCAGATGTAGACCAGCTCGGGGTCGAGGTCCAGCCGCTCTGGCAGGTCGCGGTACGGGAGGTTGATCGCGCCGGGGATGCGCGCCTGTTCGAACGCCTCGGGTGCGCGCGTCTCCACGAGCACGTACCCCTCCTGGTTGCCCGCTTCGAGATCGCGGTGGACGTCGTCGGGGTCAGCCTCGAACGCGAGCTCGGCGGCGAAGAAGGCGGCCGCGGTGTGCGGGGCGGCGGCGGGGAAGCGCAGTGCGTTCGTCATGCCCTCGATGTTGCTTGGGTTCTCCCCGTTCGGACATGCGGAAGTCCAGGCGTTCCCGACGTTCTCCTTATGATTTCCAGGTGGAACTCGACGCCGTGGACTGGAAGATCCTGTCGTTGCTGCAGGACGACGGACGCATGTCGTTCACCGCGCTCGGCCGCGAGGTGTCCCTGTCGGCGCCGGCCGTGACCGAACGGGTACGACGCCTGGAGACGCTGGGCGTGATCACCGGCTTCACGGCCGTGGTGTCGCCGGCACGGCTGGGCCTGCCGATCGAGTCGATCGTGCGGGTGCGGGTCCGGTCGCTGGACACGCCGCGGTTCCGGTCGCAGGTGCTGGTGCTGCCGCAGATCCTCGACGCCGACCACGTGACGGGCGACGACTGCTGGCTGCTGCGGGTCGTGTGCCGGTCGATGGGTGAGCTGGAGGAGCTCGTCGAGGTGATGCAGCGGTACGGGGACACGACCACGTCGCTCGTGTTCTCGTCGCACGTCCGCAACCGGCCGTTGTCGCAGGAGCTGTTCGACTAGTTCGTCGCTCCCGCTCAGGGCTTCCACCAGAACTCCGCCCAGTCCTCCACCGGCTCGTAGCCGATGCGCTGGTAGATGGAGTTCGAGACCGGGTTGGTCAGGTCGGCGAAGAGGAGGACCTCGTCGGCACCCTGGTCGAGGGCCCACTGGCTGATCATCGCGCTGGCCGCGGCGCCGTAGCCGTGCCGACGGCGTTCGGGTGGGGTGTAGACCGGGCCGACTCTGGTCATGCCCGCCTGCGGCAGGCTGCCGGCGGCCCAGGCGACCGGGGTGTTGTCCATCTCCCACACGACGTGGCCGTTGCCCAGGCGCAGGGAGCCTCGGACGTGGTCGATCGTGGACTCGGCCGGTGCTTCGGGGACTGCCTCGTCGAGGAACTCCTGGCGCCAGCCGGCCAGCAGCTCGACGTCGTCCTCGGTGGCCAGGCGGCCGATGCCGTCGACGATGGGCGGTGCGAGCTCGTTCAGGCGGTAGAGCCTGGTGGCCAGGGACTCCGTGCAGGACTTGCCGGTCGCTGTGGCGAACGCCTCTGATGTAGTGCGCGGACCGGTGACTCCCGGAGCGTCCGGATCCAGTTCGGTGGCGATCTGCACCGCCAGGTCGACCGCGGCCAGGGGAAGGTCGGCGGTCTGGTACGGCCAGGGCGGGGTGCGGATCAGGGAGCCGACGACTTCGCCGTGGTCGTGGAAGGTGATCAGGACCGGCGGGTGTTCGGCCGGCAGGCGGCGGATGCGGTCCAGTGAGGTGATGGCCACCGTGTTGCGCACCGGATCGGCGGCGAGCCGATCGTGGGTGGCGGCGTCGAACGACTCCAGGCTTGTGTGCACGACCGCGTCCATGACCTCCATGAGATCAGGGCGGGCAAGCGGAATTCCTGACCCGGACATGCAGAAGACCCCTGAGGGGAGCACCGGAGTGCTCGACCCTCAGGGGCCTTCTGAAAGATTGTCCGGCGGCGACCTACTCTCCCACACCGTAACCAGTGCAGTACCATCGGCGCAGAAGGGCTTAACTACCGGGTTCGGAATGGGACCGGGTGTTTCCCCAACGCTATAACCACCGAAACTCTGTGGAGTTGTACCTGCGGCGATCGGTTGCCGCTCGGTTCTTCCAGAACCGCACAGTGGATGCGTAGCGTCTTTGTAACAAGTCCTCGGCCTATTAGTACCAGTCAGCTCCAACCGTTACCGGTCTTCCACCTCTGG